>CAVYFW010000004.1:0-128019 GCA_963767885.1 uncultured Actinomycetota bacterium | reverse complement strand
TCCAGTGGCGCAATCGTACGCGGGTCGATCACCTCCACCGAGATGCCTCTCTCGGCCAGCAGGTCGGCCGCGACGACCGCCTCGTCCACCATCCCCGAGAGCGCCACGACGGTGACATCCTGTCCTCCCCGCACGATCCGCGCCCGACCGAACGGGATCGGCTCGGCGTCGGTGTCGACCTCGGCACGCCGACCGTAGAGGCGGACGTTCTCGACCAAGAGCACCGGGTTGTTGTCGAGCAGGGCGGAGCGCAGGAGGCCGTAGGCGTCAGCCGCATTCGAGGGCATCGCGATCTTGATCCCGGGAACGTGCATGAACCAGGACTCGAGGCTCTGCGAGTGCTGCGGCCCCATACCCATCTTGGCGACGATCGGGGTCCGAATCACGAGCGGGACGAAGAGCTTCCCGCCCGTAAAGTAGCCAAGCTTGGCAGCCTGGTTGAAGATCTGATCCATCGCGACCCCGACGAAGTCGAAGAACTCGATCTCGCAGACAGCGCGGACGCCTGTGATCGCGAGACCGATGGCGTAACCGACCGTGCCGGACTCGCAGAGCGGTGCGTCACGGACTTTTCGTCACCAATCTCTCGTCACCGCGCGTGTGACCCCGAACGCACCGCCGTAGGGGCCGATGTCCTGCCCAATCAGCATCATTGGCTCGGGGCGCTCGAGCGCGTCGCCGAGCGCCTTGTTGATCGCCTCGCTCATCGTCAGCGTTGTCGTCATCGGAGTGTCACCGGCCTCGGCGTCGAGAGAATCGGGAATTCTTCCCAGGATCGATTCCAGGACGCTACCACAGCGCCTGAAGGGGTCGTATGATCACTGGAACCGATGCCAGAAAGGATGCGCCGATGACGTTTGCCGTCGCAGACAGCCGCACCGAGCTTCGCCAGGCGGGTTACGCCGTTGTGGAGGACGTCTTCCAGCCCGAAACGGATTTCGCGGCGATCTACGCCGAATGGGATGCGATCCTCGACGGCATCGCCAAGGCTTCGTCGCCGAGGGTGCCGTCGACTTCCCGCCGGTCGGGCTACCGTTCGGGGAGCGGTTGCTGGCGCTGTGCGACGAGACGGGCCGAAGCTTTCACCAGCCGTTTGACATCAGCCTGCCGCAGAAGGACATCACGCCCGACACCCCGCTGCATGTCGGCCCGGCGGTCTTCGCGCTGCTGACACACGACCGGCTCCTCGACGTCGTGGAGCAGCTCATCGGGCCGGGCCGCGCAGCAATCCGGTGCAGCAGTGCGGATGAAGCCTCCGGAGAGGCTGCTCGGCGCGGAGCGCGCACGCAGCTACCTCGCGGCGCGAGTGCCCTGGCACCAGGACCTCGGCGTGCTGCTTCCCGAGGCGGACAGCTCGACGATCCTCGTGCTGGGTCGCGGTCACCGACACGGACGAGGAGAACGGCTGCATGCAGGTCGTGCCGGGCAGCCATCGTCGCGATCTCTACGACCACTGTCCGGCGACCCCCAGACCGGCATCCCGGAGCACCTGCTCTCGCTCGACGGTGCTGTGTCATTGCCGATGCGTGCCGGCAGCGTCCTCTTCTTCGGACAGAACCTCTTCACGGCTCGCTCGCCAACGTCAGCGACGACCGTGTCCGCATCAGCATGGATCTCCGGTACCAGCCCTCCGGCCAGCCGAGCGGACGGCCGCAGTTCCCGAGCTTCCTCGCCCGCAGCAAGGCTCACCCGGAGCAGGTGCTCCATGACCCGGCGGTGTGGGCCGAGATGTGGTTCGAGGCGCGCGATGCGTTGAGCCGGGGGGCGGTGCCGGCCTTCACCCGCTGGCACGCCGACGCCCCGTTCTGCGCGTGACCGCCCCGCTTCGGGAGGTCGTCGACCGACGTCGCCCGCGTCCCCGCGGTCGGCGACCCTCGCGTCGCGATCGTTCGCGTCCCCGCGCCAAGGGATGCTCGACGTCGACTGCGAGGTGCTGGTCGTCGGGGAGGGACGGGTGGAGTCGCGGCCGCGCTCGCCGCAGCCCGGCGTGGCCGAAGCGTCTGCCTCGTCGAGGAGACCCGTTGGGTCGAGGGCAGCTGACCTCGCAGGGCGTCTCGGCCCTCGACGAGCACGAGCTGATCGAGGACTTCGGCGGCACTGCGAGCTGGTATCGGCTCCGTGAGGCAATCCGTGGTCACTATGCGAGGAAGGGCGCGACGCCCGCACCCGCGGGGACAATCCCGGCTCGTGGCGCTGGGTGAGCCACCTGGCCTTCAGCCGGTCGTCGCCGTAAGGCGATAGAGGCCCTGCTCGCTCCGTACGTCGAGGCGGGCACCCTCCGTCTCTACCGCCGAGCGAAGCCCGTCGCCGTGGTCGCGCGCACAGCCGGATCGAGGCGGTCACGGTGCTCGACCTCGAGCGACTGCGCCTAATCCGGTTCCGGCCCGAGGTCGTAGTGGACGCAACCGAGCTCGGCGACCTCCTCCCACTCGCCGGCGTCGACTACCGGGTCGGAGCCGAGACTGCAGCCGAGACCGGCGAGCCCCACGCTCAGCCCGAGGAGGCCAAGCCGCAGTGCGTGCAGAGCTTTACCTACCCCTTCGTCCTGGAGCGAACGACCGATCGTGGCGCAGCCCCGGTTCCGCCTCCCGACCGCTACGACCACTACCGCGAGACGCAGCCCTACAGCCTGACGATCGAGGTTCACGGCGGCGAGATCTACGGCGACGAGAGCGGGTGGCTGTCGTACCGCCTGTTCGAGCGAATGCCAGGCACCAAGGGATCGCTCTGGACGTATCGCCGGCTCGTCGATGCCGAGGCGCTGCCGAGGGTCTCGGCGAACGATCTGACGCTGTTCAACTGGCCGGGAAACGACTACCGCGACCGTTCGATCATCGACGCGCCGGCAACACGCGTCGTCACGGCGCTGCAGGACGCCAAGCGCGTGAGCCTCGGGTTCCTCCACTGGCTCCAGACGTCAGCTCCGGTTGAGGGGGACAGGCTCGGTGCGCCCGAGCTACGACTTCGCCCGGACGTCATGGGAACGACGGACGGCTTCTCGATGCACCCCTACATCCGCGAGTCCCGCCGGATCCGGGCTTCTCAAGACGGTCGTCGAGCAGGAGGTCAGCGTCGAGCACCAGCATGGCGTGCGCGCCGCACCGTTCGCCGACTCGGTCGGGATCGGCTGGTATCCGATCGATATCCATCGATCGGGGCCGGAGGACGTCGGCGTCAGCACCCGCACGCGACCCTTTCAGATTCCGCTTGGCGCCCTGATCCCCGCCGGCACCGCCAATCTCCTCGCTGCGGCGAAGAACATCGGCACGACGCACATCACGAATGGGTGCTGACCGGCTCCATCCGGTCGAGTGGAACATCGGCGAGGCCGCAGGGGCGCTCGCCGCGTGGTCACTCGAGAGGAAGCGCTCGCTCGAGCAGATCGGCGCGACCCCGAGGAGACCGCCCGGTTCCAGCAACTCGCTTCTCGCAGAGGGGACGCCGCTCGCATGGATGATCGACGTCCCGGCCGATCACCACTCGTTCGCGGCCGTGCAGACGCTCGCCGTCAAAGGCGCGCCGATCAGCCTCGACAGCCTCGAGTTCGAGCCCGAGACCTCCTCTCGGCCGACGCGTGGCGGGATTGGGGCGGCGACGGCGAGCCTCGGGGAACGCGCGCCGACGGAGCCGAGAGGCTCCTCGAGCAGCTCGACCCTGGCGCGGAGTACATTCGGTCATGATGGCCGGCGGCCCCTTCGACCTCTCGGGGCGTCGCGCCCTCGTCACCGGCGGCGGCGGGGCGATCGGTGGGGCGATTCCGCGGCTCTCGCGGCGGCGGGCGCCCGCGTGGCCCTCCTCGGGCCGCTCGGAGACGGCCGAGCAGACGGCAGCGTGGATCGACGGAATCGCGATTCGCGCCGACCTCTCCGAGCGGGCAGATCTGGAACGCGGCTTTTCCGAGCCGTTGCCGCTCTCGGCGGCATCGACATCCTCGTCGCGAGCCACGGCACGATCGCCTCGATGCTCAGCTTCCAGGGCGGCCTCCTCGCCGCCGCGCACGCGACGTCGAGAGGCGTCGCACAGCTCACGAAGGCACTCGCCAATGAGTGGGCGCCTCTCGGTGTCAACGTCAATGCAATCGCAAGCTCCACGCTCCCAGCCGCTCGCGGCTCACAATCCAATCCGGAGGTCCAATGCCCGACATCCTTCCTCTCGAGGTCGCCCCGAATGCCTACCGAGGCCAGATCGGTGTTGCCAGACGAGACGCCACGCCGCCGGCGGGCATCTACGCCGGTACGCTGGGGCGCTGCCACCCACGATTTCGCGGAGGGCGTCCACCGACCTCTCACCATCACGGTGCTCGCGCTTCAGGCCTCGCCGGATGACCCGGTGCGCCTGATCGCCGCGGTCGACATTGCAATGCTCGGCGATCTCGGCGACCGATCCGACTCCGAGCGGATCCTGGCGCCCGTCCGCGAAGCGCTCGGCCTAACCGACGGCCGTCTACTCGTCAACTGCTCCCACACCCACAGCTCGCCCTGGGCGGCGACGAGCCGGAGCAACATGCCGGGCGGCCACCTCATAGGGCCGTACCTCGACCAGCTCGGGCAGGCGCTACTCGAGGCCGGGATCGAGGCGGCGGCGAACGTCTCCCCCGCGACGTTGACGTGGGCAACGGGGGCTTGCGACCTCGCCGGCGAACCGCGATCTCACCGACCCGGCCCCGGACGTGGATCGCGTCATCTGCGGCTACAACCCCGTTGGTCATGCCGACGACACCCTCGTAGTCGGGCGGGTGACGCGAGACGAGGACGGCAGCACGATGGCAACACTTATCAACTACGCCTGCCATCCGACGACCCTCGCGTGGGACAACAAGCTGATCTCACCGGACTACATCGGGGCGATGCGCGAGCCTCGTGGAGCAATACACGGCCGGCGCTCTCTGCGTGCTCCTCGACGGAGCCTCCGGCAGGCGGCCGGCCCACCAGTACGTCGGCGACCCCGCGGTGGCCGACCGACACGGGCGCCGCCTTGGCTTCTCCGCGCTCGCTGCTATCGAGGGAATGCTGCCACCCGGCGAGGCTCTGCGGTACGAGGGAGTGGCCGAATCCGGCGCGCCACTCGCCGTCTGGCTGCCGGCCGCGTTCACGCCGTCGGCGGTACTGGCCGGCGAGGGCATCACGGTGCCAATGCCGCTGAAGCCGATGCCGTCGGTTGCAAGGCCTCCAGGCCGATCTCGCCGCGACCGAGGATCGACCCCAGAGAGAGCGACTGTTCCGCAAGATCCAGATCGTCCGATCCCTGAGTGACGACGGGTACCAGCCGATTCTGACGTGGGTGTGGCGGCTCGGCGACAGCCTCCTCGTGGCCCACCCCAACGAGGCGTACTCGTGCTTCCAGGAAGACCTGCGGGCCGCGTTCCCCGATCACCGACGCCGTCGAGCAGGCCGCGCAGCTCCTCGAGCGGCGTGAGCCAGACCGTGTCGGCGTCCGGCATGCGCGCGCGCTCCGCCTCGGTCAGCGGCGGGCCCTCCTCCAGGGTGCACGCGAACCGCCCGCCCGCCTCGAGCGCCGCCTGCGATCCCCCGCAGCAGCGGCGCCTTGTCCTCGAACGCGAGCAGGGTCTCCAGCAGGAGCACCACGTCGAACGTGCCGGCCGGGAGCGGCGGGACCCGGGCCACCTCGAAGCGGCAGGGGAGGTCGCGCGGCGCGCCCGCGCGCGATGTCGATGGCGCTCGCGCTGTAGTCGACGCCGAGGTAGCGGCAGCCCAGCTCGCGCGTGATGAAGCGGCCCGGCCCGGCCACGCCGCAGCACAGGTCGAGCACGGAGACGCCGGGACCGATGCCGGCCCGCACGGCGAGCGCGCGGATCTCCGCGGCGCGCATGAAGCTCTCCTGCTCGACGTGCTCGCCCGGCGCGTAGGCCGACTCCCGGGCCCGCTGCAGGGCCTCGACGAACGGCGCGCGCTCGTCCTGTCTCACGGCCGTCCAAACCGGTTCACGGCTTCCACAGTACCTTCCTGCGAGTGTTCCGCTTCGGAGGCAGGCTACGGCCGGTCCTGACCGGCCCCGTCGTCGGGCTGATCGGCCAGGCGCTGCTCCTCGGCGCCCTCGCGGCGACGGTCGGCCTGGGCGCCGCGGGCTGGATCGTCGGCCTCGCGGGCAGCGCGGCCCTCGACGTCGCGCTGGCGCTCGGCCTGTTCCGCGACCGCTCGGAGCGGCTGGGGCCGGCCAGCTGGGTGACGCTGGCCCGGGCCACGCTCGCGGTCGGCGTGGCGGCGCTGACGGCCGACTCCCTGGTCGGGGACGCGGCCGTCGGCGCGCTCGTCGCGCTCGCGTCGGTCGCCCTGGTGCTCGACTTCGTCGACGGCCGGATCGCCCGCCGCACCGGGACGACGACGCGGCTGGGCGCGCGCTTCGACGGCGAGGTCGACGCCTTCCTGATCCTCGCCCTCAGCGTGTACGTCGCCCCCTCGGTCGGCGCGTGGGTGCTGGCGATCGGCGCCGCGCGCTACGTGTTCCTCGCGGCCGGCTGGCTGCTCGCGTGGATGCGCGCGCCGCTGCCCCGGCGCGACTGGCGCAAGGTCGTCGCGGCGACCCAGGGCATCACGCTGACGGTCGCGGCCGCCGACGTCCTGCCGCTGCTCCTGACCCAGGTCGTCCTCGCCGGGGCGCTGGCCATGCTGGCCGAGTCGTTCGGCCGCGACGTCTGGTGGCTGTGGCGTCACCGGCACGCCGCCGAGGCCGTCCTCGAGCCGGCGCAGGAGCCGGACGGCGCCGCTGACGCCGGCATGGACGACAGCGTCCGCGCCGGTGTCGCGACCGTGCTGACGATCCTCGCCCTCCTGCTGGTGTGGGTCGCGCTGGTCCTGCCGAACGAGCCGGAGAACCTCGAGCTGGGCGCGTTCGTCGCGGGTCCCGCTGGAGGGCCTGCTGCTGGTCGCGCTGGCCGTGCTGCTGCCGCGCACCCCGCGCCGCATCCTGGCCTGGGTGGTGGGACCGGTGCTCGGCGTGCTGCTGCTGGTGAAGGTCCTCGACATCGGCTTCTTCACGGCCTTCGACCGGCCGTTCAGCCCCGTCGACGACCTGACCTACGCCGACATCGGCGTCGAGACGCTGCGCGAGGCGGTCGGCCGGACGACCGCGTACGTGGCCGTCGCGGGCGTGGTGCTGCTCTTCGCGGCCGTGCTCGTGCTCCCCACCCTGGCGCTGCTGCGCCTGAGCCGCGTCGCCGCCGGCCACCGCCGGTCGTCGCTCCAGGCCGTCGCGGTGCTCGCCCTGGCCTGGGCGCTCTGCTGGGCGCTGGGCGCGCAGCTCGTCTCCGGCGCGCCCGTGGCCTCCACCAGCGCCGCCGCGCTGGCCGTCGACGAGGTCCGCGCGGTGCGGGTGGGCCTCCGCGACCGCGAGCAGTTCGCCGTCGACATCCGGCGCGACTCCTTCCGCCTCACGAGCGGCGACCGGCTGCTCACGGACCTGCGCGGCAAGGACGTCCTGCTGGTGTTCGTGGAGAGCTACGGGCGGGTCGCGGTCGAGGGGTCCTCGTTCTCGCCGGGCGTCGACGCGGTCCTCGACACGGGGACGCGGCAGCTCGCAGCGGCGGGCTTCGCGGCCCGCAGCGGCTGGCTCACGTCGCCGACCTTCGGCGGCATCAGCTGGCTCGCGCACTCGACGCTGCAGTCGGGGGTCTGGGCGAACACCCAGGGGCGCTACGACGAGCTCGTGCAGACCGATCGCTTCACGCTCAGCCAGGCGTTCAAGCGCGCGGGCTGGCGGGCCGTCGACATCGTGCCGTCCAACGACCGGACCTGGACCGAGGGGACGTCGTACTACCACTACGACCGGGTCTACGACCGGAACAACGTCGGCTACCGCGGCCCGAAGTACGCGTATGCCTCCATGCCGGACCAGTACGTCCTCGAGGCCCTGCAGCGGCTCGAGCTGTCGCGGCCCGACCGGCGCCCCCTGTTCGCGGAGCTGGACCTCGTGTCGAGCCACACGCCGTGGACGAAGATCCCGCCGCTGATCGACTGGGCCGACCTGGGCGACGGCTCGATCTTCCACCGGCTGCCGGTCGACGAGAGCGGCCTCGCCGACCGCAAGGAGGCGTACGGCCGGTCGATCGAGTACACCCTCAGCGCGATCACGTCCTTCGTCGAGCGCTACGGCACCGACGACACCGTGCTGGTGGTGCTCGGCGACCACCAGCCCAACACCACCGTCACCGGGCACGACCCCAGCCACGACGTGCCGATCTCGATCATCGCGCGCGACCCCGCGGTGCTCGACCAGATCGCCGACTGGGGCTGGGTCGACGGCCTGCGCCCCGGCGGCACGGCGCCGGTCTGGCCGATGAGCTCGTTCCGGAACCGCTTCCTCTCCGCGTTCGGCCCCTGAGGGCTCAGGCGGGAGCGATCCGCCCCTCGGGCAGCCCGAGGTCGAGCGTGTGGGCGCCCCGCCGCGCCTTCGTCGCCAGGTAGCGGGCGTTCGCGGCGGACAGGTGCACGCCCGTCGGCAGCTGCTGCACGACCGTGACCCCGCAGCGGCGCAGCTGCCGGGCCTTGTCCGGGTTGTTGCTGAGCAGGGCGATCCGCGACACCCCGAGCGCGCGCAGCATCTGGGCGGCGACCAGGTAGCTGCGCTCGTCCTCGCCGTGTCCCAGCGCGACGTTCGCCTCGTACGTGTCGAGCCCGGTGTCCTGGAGCCCGTAGGCGTCGAGCTTGGCGTACAGGCCGATGCCCCGCCCCTCCTGCCGCAGGTACAGCAGGTAGCCGCCGGCGTCGGCGATGCGCTCGACGGCCTCCCGCAGCTGCGGCCCGCAGTCGCAGCGCTGGCTGCCGAAGACGTCGCCGGTCAGGCACTCGCTGTGCGGCCGGATCAGCGGCAGCGACGCGTGCCCGTCCTCCGGAGGCGCGGCGGCGCGGTCGCCGAGCCCGAAGGCGAGGTGCTCCCGGCCGTCGACGAGGCCGTCGAAGGTGTAGACGCGGGCGTCGGCGGCGAACCCGTCGGCGAACTGCAGGGGAACCGGGACCTGCGTGCGGATCGTCGCGGTGGGCAGTCGCAGCGGCATCGCGTCGCTCAGTCGTCCTGGAACCGCGTGGAGAGGGCGTAGCGCAGCAGCACCACGTCGCCGATCTGGCGCACGTCGGCGAGCGTGGCCCGGCGGCCCGGGTTCCACGGGAAGACGCCGTCCCGCACGAACCGCGGCGCCTCCGAGTCGCCGACGAACACCGGTGCGACGACGAGCTGGAGCTCGTCGACCAGGTCGTCGGTCAGGAACTGGGTGTGCACCGTGCCGCCGCCCTCGACCATCAGCCGCTCGACGCCGCGCGACGCGAGGTCGGTGCTGAGCTTGCGCATCTGGACGGTCCGGCCGCCGTCGACGACGGTCGCGACGGGCTCGAACCGGGCGCGGGCGTCGGGCACGCGCTGGCTGGCGCAGTAGACGAGCTTCTCGGCGTCGCCGGCCGTGAAGAAGTCGGCGCGCGCGTCGAGGTCGGCGCGCTGCGTCACGGTGACCTTCATCGGCGACGGCGCGAGCCCGCGGGAAGCACGTTCCGCGCGCCGGGTCTGCGAGCGCACCAGCAGCCGCGGGTTGTCGGTCCGCACGGTCGTCGCGCCGACCAGGATCGCGTCGCAGGAGGCGCGGACGGCGTCGACCCGGTCGAAGTCGGCGTCGTTGGAGAGGAGGAGGCGCGACGCCGCGCTCGAGATGTAGCCGTCGATCGAGACGCTGCAGCTCAGCAGGGTGTACGGGCGCTCACGCATCGGCGGCTCCGTCCCGGTGCACGACGACCTGCACCCGGCCCGGCAGCGGCGTCTCCACCGGCCGCAGGACCCGGGGGCGGGGGAGCCAGGCGCCGACGAGGACGAACGCGCCGGGGAGGCTGGCCGCGAGCACGATCACGCCGAACACGACGGCAGCGGTGACGCCCTGGTCCGCTCCGAGCCCGGCCGCTGCGAAGACCCACGCCGTCGCCGCCTCGCGCGGCCCCCAGCCGGCGACGCTGGGCAGCGAGGCGACCAGGAGCACGAGCAGCGCCAGCGGCAGCAGCTCCGACACCGGCGCGCCGATGCCGGCGGCGCGGGCGGCGATGACGAAGGTGGCCGCGTGGCCGAGGACGACCACGGCGGAGGCGAGCGCGACGACCGGCCACACCCGGCGGCCCAGCAGCCCGTCGCGGACGTCGCGGGCGACCGCGCTGCGGAGCCGCGCCCAGCGGGACGGCCCGCCAGCCGGTCGCGCCCGGTGCACGAGCACGCCCGCGACGACCGCCGCGACGAGCGCGACCGCGACCAGCGGCATCCAGGAGCGCACGGGCGACGGGAGCACCAGCAGCACGACGACGGTGAGGACGACCTGCACGACCTGCCCGGCGCCCCGCTCCCACGCCACGGCCCGCAGGCCGCGGTTGACGTCGCGCACGTCGCGACCGTGGCTGACGCCGCGGTGGACGTCGCCGACGACGCCGCCGGGAAGCGTCAGGTTGAGGAACAGCGAGCGGTAGTACGCCGCCACGGCGGCGGGCAGCGACAGGCGGACGCCGAGGCCGCGCGCCACGACGGTCCAGCGCCAGGCGCAGCAGACGGTCGTCAGCAGCCCCAGGGCGGCGGCAGCCGCCAGCGCGGCGGCGTCGACGGAGCGGACGCCGTCGAGGAACGGGCCGGTTCCCAGCTGCCAGACCACGATGGCGAGCGCCGCAGCGGCGACCGCGGGGCGCGCGAAGGCCCACAGGCTCCAGCTCATGCTGTTCCCGATCTGCTCGACGGTCCTCCTGGGGATCGCGCCAACCTGCTCCCGGTACGCACGACGCGGCCCAAGGGGTTTGCCGGTCGTCACGGCAGCGCCAGCAGGTCGGCGTGGTGGACGATGGCTGCCAGGTCCCCGGCCCGGGCCTCGGCCAGACGTCGGCGGGCGTAGCCGGCGGCCTCGACGGCGAGACCGGGCTCCTGCTCGAACGCCGCGCCGACCCAGCCGGCGAGCCACTCCGCGGCGAGCTCGGCCTCCGCGGCGCCGAGGCGCCAGGGGCTCGGCCGGACCAGGACCTCGGCGCCGCGCGCGCCGAGGCCCTCCACGGCTGCCGCGACGGCGTCGGGGCCGAGCAGGCGGCCGCCCGCGGTCTCGCGCCGCTGGTGGGCGTCGAAGGCCGCGCCGACCGCGGGCGTCGAGGGGGTCGGCGGGGGCGAGCTCGACGCGGCCCGCCACCGACAGGGTCAGCAACACGGGGCAGCCCGCGCCGGCGCAGAGGTCGAGCAGGCCCGCCAGCTCGTCCGCCGTCATCAGGTCGAGCAGCGCGGACGCGGTGATCAGGGTCGCGCCGGCGAGGTCGTCCGGGCGCAGCCGGGTGATGTCGGACCGCCGTGGCTCCACGACGACCGCGGCCGCGTCCGCCGCGGGGCCGGGGGCGTCGGCGGCGGCGACCTCCAGCAGGTCGGCGTCGCGGTCGTGCAGCACCCAGCGCTGCGGCCCCGCGAGCTGCGGCGCGAGCCAGCGGCCCATCGACCCGGTGCCGCACGCCAGGTCGTGGATGACGAGGCCGCCGCTCGCCGGCAGGTGCGCCCGGAGCTGCTCGACGAGCTCCCGGGAGCGGGCGGCGGCGTCGGCGGCCTCGCGGAGGTCGAGCCAGGCGGCGCTGACGCGGATGCCCTCGACGGTCACCGCGCAGCCCCCGCCAGGACGTCCGCGACCGCGGACGCCGTCGTCGACCAGCCGCCGAGCGTCGCACGCCGCTCGCGCGCGGCCCGGCGCAGGCGCCCGCGCAGCGCTGGGTCGCCGAGCCAGGCCCGCAGCGCGGCGCCCAGCGCCGCGGAGTCGTCGGGCGGCACCAGGAGCCCGGGGCGTGTTCCGTCCGCGGCGTGGCCGAGGGCCTCCGGAACGCCGCCGACCTCGGTCGCGACGACCGGCAGGCCGCGGGCCAGCGCCTCGGTCACCACCATCCCGTACGTCTCGCCGCGCGAGGGGAGCACCAGCACGTCCGCCGCGGCGTAGCTGCCGTCGAGGTCGGCGCCCGTCTGCGGGCCCGTGAAGCGCACCCGCTCGTCCAGCCCGGCGCTCCGGGCGCGGCGCCGCAGATCGCCCGCGAAGGCCGGGTCGCGATCGAGGCTGCCGACGCACACGCACTGCCACGACAGGCCCGCCAGCGCCGCGAGCGCGTCGAGCAGCACGTCGTGGCCCTTGCCCGGGATCACGGCGGCCACGCAGAGCAGCGCACCGCCGTCCGGGGTGCCGGGCGCGAGGTCGGCGGGATCGACGCCGGGCTCGGCGACGTGGACGTGGTCGTCGGGCAGGGCGTACATCCCGAGCAGCGCGCCCCGGCTCCAACCGCTGGTGGTCACGACGGCAGTGGCGGCCGACAGCACCGCGCGCTCCCGCGCCCGGGTGTCGCCGTCCGCGGCCCCCTGGCCCAGCGGCATGTGCACGAGCGCCACCAGCCGCAGCCGGCTCGCCTGCGGCACGAGGACGTCCGGAGCCGTCGACGCGACGAGCCCGTCCAGCAGCACGACCGCGCCGTCGGGAATCGCCTCGACGGCGCCCGCGAGGGCCGCGAACGCCGCCGCGTCGGGCCGCGGCCAGGCGCCCGGCACGGCGTGCACGTGCACCGTCCAGCCGAGACCGGCGAGCCCGTCGCAGACACGGCGGTCGTACGCGTTGCCGCCGCTCGGCCGCGTCGGATCGTCGACACCCTCCGGGACGACGACGTGCACCGTCGTCACAGCGCTCGCTCGTAGCTGGCCCAGGCGACGTGCGACTCGTGCAGCGTGACGACGAGCCCCGCGAGCGCCCGCGCGCCCTCGCCCAGGGCGCCGGCGTGCACGCGCTCCGCGAGCCGATCGGCGACGACCTGGGCGAGCACCTCGGTGGAGGTGTTGCGGCCCGCGAAGGCCGGCTCGTCGTCGAGGTTGCGGTAGTCGAGCTCGGCGAGGATCGCGTGCAGCTCGTCGGTCGCGCGGCCGATGTCGACCACGATCCCGTCGGCGTCGAGCTCCGCGCGCCGGAAGGTCGCGTCGACGACGTAGGTGGCGCCGTGCAGCCGCTGCGCCGGCCCGAAGACCTCGCCGCGGAAGCTGTGGGCGATCATCATGTGGTCGCGGACGGTCACGCTGAACACGGGCTACCCCTCGCCGTAGGTGATCGTGTGGCAGAGCGCCGGCAGGGTCCCCGCGGCCAGCCGGGCCAGCACGTCGGGCAGCTCGTCGAAGCGCGACGTCCCCGTGACGAGCGCGTCGAAGGCGGGGTCGCGCAGCAGGTCGAGCGCGAGCACGAGGCGGTCGGCCGTCGTGCGCCGCCCGCTGCGGGCCGGGGAGAGCGTGCCGACCTGGCTCGAGCGGATGGCGAGGCGGTTCACGTGGAACGCCCCGCCCAGCGAGAGCCGGACCTCGGCGTCGCCGTACCAGCTGAGGTCGAGGACGGTGCCCTCGGGCGCGAGCAGGTCGAGCGACCGCTGGAGCCCCGCGGACGTCGCGCTCGCGTGCACCACGAGGTCGCGACCGCCGGCTGCGTCGTCCGGGAGGGCGAAGCCGACGCCGAGGGCGGCTGCGACCGCGGCCCGCTCGGCGTCGACGTCCACGAGCGTGACCTCGACGCCGGGGAACCGGCCCAGCAGGCGGGCGACGCAGCAGCCGACCATGCCGGCGCCGACCACGGCGACCCGGTCGCCGACCAGCGGAGCGGCGTCCCACAGGGCGTTGACCGCGGTCTCGACGGTGCCGGCGAGCACGGCCCGCGCGGGCGGCACGTCGTCCGGCACCACCGTCACGGCCGCGGCCGGCACGACGTAGGCGGTCTGGTGGGGGTACAGGCAGAACACGGTGCGGCCGCGCAGCTCGGCCGGGCCCTGCTCCACGGCGCCGACGCTCAGGTAGCCGTACTTGACGGGGCCGGGGAAGTCGCCTTCCTGGAACGGCGCCCGCATCCGGGCGTGCTGGTCGGGCGGCACCGCGCCCCGGAAGACCAGCGTCTCGGTGCCGCGGCTGATGCCCGACCGCAGCGTGCGCACGAGCACGTCGTCCGGCCCCGGCTCGGGCAGCCGCACGGGCCGGATCTCGCCCGCACCCGGCGCGCGGAGCCAGAAGGCGCGTGCGATCACCTCGTCCTCCATCGACGAGCTGACGCCGTAGGGGCCGCGGACATGGTCGCGGGGTTCTACCACGAGGCTGCGACCCGGGTACGCGCAGCCCGTGGCCGCTCCCGTGACGCTGCCACCCCGGCGCGGTACCCTCGCCGCCGTGGACGGCGACCCGAGCGCGACCTACGAGAGCTCCCGCGAGGACCAGCTGCTGCTGCGCCGCCTGCTCGCCGGCGACGAAGCGGCGTTCATGGACGTCGTCGACCGCTACGGCATGCAGATGCTGCGGGTCGCCCAGATGTACGTGTCCACCCGGGCGGCCGCGGAGGAGGTCGTGCAGGAGACGTGGCTTGCGGTGCTGGCGGGCCTCGAGCGCTTCGAGGCGCGCTCCTCCATCAAGACCTGGATCTTCCGCATCCTCACCAACCGCGCCAAGACGCGTGGCATCCGCGAGCGGCGCGTCGTCCCCTTCTCGTCGCTCGCCGACGCGTCGGAGGACGACGGCCCGACGGTGGAGCCCGAGCGCTTCGAGCCGCGCGGCACCCGCTGGGAGGGGCACTGGTCGAGCTATCCGAACCGCTGGAGCGACCTCCCGGAGGAGCGCCTGCTGGCGCGGGAGCTGATGGAGCTCGCGCAGCGCACCATCGACGCCCTGCCGCCGAACCAGCGCACCGTCATCACGCTCCGCGACATCGACGGCTGGGAGTCGCACGAGGTCTGCGAGCTGCTCGACATCAGCGAGATCAACCAGCGGGTGCTGCTCCACCGCGCGCGAGCGAAGGTCCGCAGGGCGCTGGAGGGCGAGCTCGATGGATGATGCGACCGTGACCGGCAGCGCCGACCTCAGCTGCGACGAGGCCGTCGAGCTCATGACCGCGTACCTCGAGGGCGCGCTGACCGACGGCGCCCGCGAGCGGTTCGAGCACCACCTGGCGCTCTGCACCGGCTGCGACAACCACCTCGACCAGCTGCGCCACACCGTCGCCACGACGGGCCGGCTCGCCCGGCAGGACCTCCCCGCGCCGCTGCGCGACGGCCTGCTGGAGGCGTTCCGCGGCTGGAAGGAGCGCTCGTGATCGCGTACAAGTGCCTGCGGGCGGGCGCCGTCGGGCCGTTCAGCGGCTTCCACTGGCCGGAGCCCGGGCCGGAGGGACCGTCGCCCTGGATCGAGTCCGAGCCCAGCCGCTGCGCCAGCGGCATTCACGCGTGCACGCCAGAGCAGCTGCCGTACTGGCTGAACTGGGAGCTCTGGCGGGTCGAGCTCGACGGCGAGATCGAGCAGGGCGAGACGAAGCTCGTCGCCGAGCGCGGTCGGCTGCTGGCGCGCGTGGACGCGTGGGGCGCCGAGCTGCAGGACGCGTTCTGCCGAGCCTGCTCCGAGCGGGTGCTCGCGCGCCGCGGGCGCGGCGACGACCTCGACGGCTACCGCCGCGACGCACGGACGTTCCTCGACGCTGGCGAGCCGCCGGCGATGATGGCCATGCTCTCCGCCCGCGCGGCCGAGGCGGAGGCGGGGCCCGAGGCGCGGCGCATGGAGCGCCGCTGGCAGGCGCAGTGGCTCGCCGAGCGCCTGTCGCTGACGGGCGGCGGCGCGTAACGCCCTCAGCGCCCGGCCTGCTCGGCGAGGTGGAACAGCGACAGGCGGCGCGCCTCGGACACGGCGTCGGCGAGCAGCGTGCGCGCCTCCTCCTCCGCACCGGCCGCGCGCAGCGCCCGGGCCAGCCGCACCCGGTGGTGGCAGGCCCAGACCTGCATGCCGGCGTGCTCCTCGAGCTCGATCGCGCGCCGGTAGCGGATCGCCGCAGCGGCAGGGTCGCCGCGGAGCTCGGCCATGAGGGCGAGCGCACCGGCGATGCTGCCCATCCAGTTCATGGCGCGCGCCGCCACGGCCATGCGGTCCGCGAACGGCTGCAGCAGCTCCTCCAGCTCGGCGCCCAGCTCGCGGTCGCCGAGCAGGTAGGCCGCCTCGGTCATCTCCTTGACGGCCGACAGCCAGTTCGTGTCGCGGGGCCACGACTGCGGCATGCCACGCCGGCGCTGGTCGGCGACCTCGTCGCGCGCCTCCTCCTCGCGGCCGCTCGCGGCGAGCATCCAGGCGTACATGCTGCGGTAGGCCCACGCCACGGGCGACGTGCGCATCCGCTCGGCGTGCCACTCGCCGTACAGGTCGAAGCGGATGTCGCCGTCGGCCAGCCGCTGGTTGATGTCGGCGAGGCGGACGAACTGGGCGTTGGGGTCGCCGACCCGCGTGCCGAGCTCGAACGCCCGGCGCCGCAGGTCGTGGCCCTCCTCGGGACGGCCTGCCAGGAACGCGCGCACGCTGCGCCAGACCGGCACGTACCACGCGAACGTCGCCAGGCGGCTGCGCGCGGCCGCGGCAGCGTAGGCGTCGAGCTCGGCGTCGAAGGCCGGCCCGTCGCCGAGCTCGGCGAGGTCGACGATGCGCCGGGTGCGCGCCTGGAGCTCCAGGCCCTCGTCGCCGGCGCGGCGGGCGAGCGCCAGCATCTCGTCGGCGAGCGCCATCCGCTCGAGCGTGTGGTCGGGCCCCCACAGGACGATGTGCCGCGCGCCGAGCGCCGCCGCGAGGCTGCGGGCGTCGCCCGAGCCGCGGGCGCGGACGAGCGCGCGCGAGCTGACGGCGTCCCGCCGCGTGGGATCGGCGTCGTACGCGAGCTCGATCGCGAGCCGGGCCTCGAGCCGGGAGCGCAGCGCCACGTCGGCCGGCGGCGCCGCCGCGAGGCCCTCCTCGAGGACGGCGACGCGCTCGCGGTCGACGGCGACGATCGCGACGGCCGGCCCGGCGACGCCGAGCGCGGCGCGTGCGAGCTCGGCGCCGGCGTCGGCCCGCCGCGCGAGGGCCGCAGCGTCGGCGAACACGGTGGCCGCCCGCTCCCGCGCACCGTCCGCGTCGAGGGCCTCGGCGAGGGCACAGCGCACGCGCGCGCGGTCCGCGAGCGGCTCGCCGCGCCCGTCGAGGAGCGCCACGGCCTGCTCCAGGAGCAGCGCGGCCTCCGCCGGCGCGTAGCCGCGGACGAGCGCGTCCGCCGCGCGCTCGGCGAGCGCCGCGGCAGCGGCCGCCGGTTACCAGCGGCGCGGCGGCCAGCGCGTGCCGGGCGGCGGCGGTCAGCGCCTCGTCGGAGCCGGCGTCGACGCGCGACCGCAGGGCCGCGAGCGCCCGGGCGTGGGCCGCGGCGCGCTCGCCGGGGGGCGCACCGTGGTCCAGCGCCTCCTGCACCAGCGCGTGCACGAACGCGAGGCGGCCCGGCGCGCCCGCGGGGCTCACGAGGTGCGCCGCCGCCGCGTCGTCGAGCGCCGCGAGCGCGGCGTCCGCGGGGAGGCCGGCGGTCGCGGCGGCGATCTCGACGTCGAACTCCGGGCCGAGCAGGGCGGCGGCCTCGAGCACCCGTCGCACGTCGGGTCCGAGGGCTTCGAGGCGGGCCACGATGACGTCGGCGACCGCAGCCGGCGGCTCCGCGTCCGCTGCCACCGGGCCCGCGTCGAGCAGCGCCTGCAGGAAGAAGGGGTTCCCCGCCGTGCGCGCGGCGAGTGCGCGGACGTCCTGCTCGGGGACGTCGTGGCGGGTCTGCGCTACGAGAGCCGCGACCTCCACCACGTCGAGCCCGTCCAGGTCGAGGCGCGTGAGCGGCGCCGCGGCGCCGAGCCCGGCGACGGCCGCGGCGCCGGCGCCCGGCCGTGACGTCGCGAGCACCAGCAGGGGCCCGCGCAGCCCGCGCCGGGTCAGGTGGGCGACCGCGTCGAGCGTGCCGCTGTCCGCCCACTGCACGTCATCGAGCACCAGGACGAGACCCGACCCGCCGTCCGCCGCGTCGAGCGCCTCGGCCAGCAGCTCGCGGACGCGGAGTCGCCCGACGCTCGCGTCGCTCGACGCGTCGGCGAACACGGGCACCGCACGGCCGCCGCTGCGGAGGGCCTCGACGAGCGGGGCGTAGGGCTCCAGGCCGTCGGGCTCGGCCCCACCGGCCAGCACCGTCACGCCCTGCTCGTGCCGGACGGCCGCGAAGTGCGCGGCGAGGCGGCTCTTGCCGATGCCCGGCGGCCCCACCAGCAGCGCGACGCCGACGCCGCCGGCCGGGATCGAATTCCACGCCGCCTCCAGTCGCGCCAGGGCGGCGTCCCGCCCCACGAAGGCCGAGCGCCAGCGCTCCCGCCGCAGCGCGCGCGGCAGCATGGCGGGCGCGGACGGCGTCGACTCGGCCGCCGCCGGCTCGGCCCGCAGCGCGGCGGCGAGGCTGCGCGTCGGCGGCGACGCGGCGACGCCCAGCTCGCGGCGCAGCCGTGCGGCCAGCCGCTCGTAGACGGCGAGCGCAGCCGCCTCCTCGCCTGCCGCGGCGAGCCGGGCCATCAGGTCGCGGTGGGCCGCCTCGTCGAAGGGATCGAGCTGCGCACGCCGCCGCGCCCACACGAGCGCGCCGTCTGCGTCGCCCTGCGCGGCCGCCGCGTCGGCCAGCGCCGCCATCGCGGTCGAGCAGTGGTCGCGATGGCGATCGCGCGCCTCGAGGACCCACTCGTCGCCCAGCTCGGGCAGGAGATCGCCGCGCGCCAGCGCCAGCGCGTCGGCAGTTCGGCCGGCCTCCAGGAGGCGCTCGAACGCGAGCGCGTCGACCTCGACGTGCGGCGGCCCGGCCAGCCCGACCTGGTCGCGGCCGCCCAGCAGCGCGGCGTCCGCGGCGTCGCCCAGCGCGCGCCGCACCGCCGACAGGGCCGTGCGCAGGCTGGCCCGGGCGCTCGCGTCCAGGACGTCGGGCCACAGCGCGGCGGCCACGGCGGCACGCTGGTGCTGGCCCGGGTGCAGCGCCAGCCAGCCGAGCACGCTGCGGGCCGGGCGCCCGGCGGGCGGGTCCAGCGGCCGGCCGTCGGCCTCCAGGGCCAGCCCGCCGAGCACCCGGATGCGCAGCGTCTCCGTGCCGCGCACCCTACCGCCGCCGGCCTCCGAACGCCGCCCACACAGGGGTTGCGCGCCGTTTGCGGTGCGTTTGCGATCGCCGCGGAGACTCGGGACGTCCACCCCGAGCAGACCAGGAGGTCTCCATGGACACCGTCGTGGAACCACACTACGAGCTGCGGGTCTAGCGATGAGCGGGCTCTCGCAGGCAGCAGCACGGCGCGACCTGCGCATCGTCGTCGCCGCGGTCGGCATCTCGGCGGCCGGCGACATCGCGGCCGTGGCGGCGCTGGCCGTGTACCTGCAGGAGCGCACGGGGTCCGGCCTGCTGGTCGCCGGGCTGTTCGCCGCCAACTGGCTCGCCATCGCCGTCGGCTCGCCCTGGGCCGGCGCGCTGGTCGACCGTCGGGACGCCCGCTCGCTGCTCGTGCTCGCATCGCTGGGGCAGGCGGCGGTGGCGGCGGTGCTCGCGACGACGCCGCCGACCGCCGCCATCCTCGTCCTGTCCGCGCTGCTCGGCGTCGGCGCGGCCGTGGCGGTCCCGTCCGAGTTCGCGCTGATCGGCGTGATCGCGGCCGCCGGTGACGGGTCGGCGCGCGCCAACGGCCGCGTCGAGACGGCCCGCTACGCCGGGTACCTCGTCGGCCCGCTGCTCGGCACCGGCCTGGTGGCGCTGTCGGGCGTCGGCGCCACGCTGGCCCTCGACGCCGCGAGCTTCGCCCTGGTCGCGGTCGCCGCCATCGGGCTCTCCGCCCGGCGGCCCGCCGCGACGGCCGGTGGCGGCCCCCGCCCGCGGGCCCGCGACGGGCTGGCGCTGCTCGTGGGCGATCGCGAGCTGCGGGCCATGACCTTCGTGCTCGTGGCCTCGCTGCTGACGATGTCGATGACGATCGCGGCCGACGTCTTCTTCGTCCGCGAGACGCTGGGGCAGGGGGCGTTCGGGCTCGGACTCCTGCTCTCGGCCTGGATGGCGGGGATGGTCGTCGCCTCGCTGAGCGTCGCGCCGCGCGTGCCGCTGCACCTGCTGGCGACGGTCGCCATCGCCGCGGCCGCCGTGCAGGGCGCCGGCAAGCTCGGAGCCGCGACGCTCGGCCTCGTCGTCCCGGCCCTCGTGCTGTACGCCCTGGGCGGCGCGGCGCACGGCATCAAGAACGTCGCGGCGCGCACGCTCCTGCACGAGCGGGTGCCCGCGGAGGCGCACGGGCGCGCGTTCGCCGCCTACGCCGGCCTGCGCAACACCGCCGAGCTCGGCGCGCTCGCCCTCGGCGGCCTGCTGGTGGAGGCCATCGGCGGGCGCGCGACCCTGATCGTGGCCGGGTCGGCGACCGTGCTCGTCGCGGCCGCGGGGCTCCTGCTGCTGCCGCCGGGGCGCTCCGGCGTGGCGCACGAGCCCCGGCCGGCGGAGGAGCGCGTCGCCGTGTGACCGCATCCGCACCCGCCCGGCCGAGCGGCATCCCGCGGGTTTGCCGCACGCCGGGTCGGGCGACGCGCCGATGCGCCCGGGTCGCCGCGGCCGATGCTCCGTCACGGTTGCAGCGTCCGACCGGGCGGCTGCGTCGAGAACGGAGGCACCCATGCGCTCGCTGGTCGTGTACGAGTCGATGTACGGCACCACCCACGGCGTCGCCGAGCGGATCGCGGAGGGGCTGCGAACGGCGGGCGTCGAGGCGGACGTCGTGCCGGTGGCCGAGGCGCAGGCGGAGCGCGTCGCGGCGACCGACCTCCTCGTCGTCGGCGGCCCGACCCACATGCACGGCATGACGCGGCCCTTCTCGCGGCGCATGGCCCGCAAGGCGGCGGAGAAGGAGGACAGCGACGTGTCCCTCGACCCGGCGGCCGCCGGACCGGGCGTCCGCGAGTGGCTGGCGGCGCTCGGGCGCGCCGATGGCCGGGCAGCGGCGGCGTTCGACACCCGCGTCGAGGGCAACGCGCTGCTGACGGGGCGGGCGTCGCGCGGCATCGCGGGGCAGCTCGACGACCATGGCTACCACGCGCTGGCGGCAGCGGAGAGCTTCCTGGTCGACAAGCAGGGCACGCTGCTCGCCGCCGAGGCCGACCGCGCCGTCCGCTGGGGTGCCGAGCTCGGAGCCGCCTTGACGATCGCCGCGGCGGCTACGCTCATGTCGTGCCCCCCGACGATGCCGTCAACGCCGACGCGCTGATCGACCTCGCACGGCGCCGCCGCGTCACGCGGACCTTCGCGCCGGGCGCGCTGGAGCGACGGGAGATCGAGACGCTGCTGGAGGCGGCGTGGTGGTCGCCGAGCGGCAGCAACCGGCGTCCGGTCCGCTTCGTCGTGGTCGAGGATCCGCGCCGGCTGCGCCAGGTGGTCGGCGTCAGCCCCGGCATCCTCGGCGAGCCGGCCGCGCTGCTGATCCTGTGCCTCGACTGGTCGCGTGCGCCGCACCTCGAGGTGGACGACTCGCGCAGCACGGACTCGCTGCACGTCGATGCGGGCGCCGCGATGGAGAACGTCCTGCTCGCAGCCGAGGCGCTCGGCATCGGTGCCTGCCCGGTGACGTCCTTCCACCGGCCCGCCGTGCGCGCCCTGCTCGGGCTGCCGGACGACTGGACGCCCCTCATCATCGTCATCCTCGGGCGCCCGGAGCGGCCGCGCCGCCCGCGCAAGGAGGCCGTCGTGGACGAGCGGATCGCCGAGGCCACGACCTGGATCGCCACGCGGGACGCCGCGGCGGACACGACCGTGCCGGACGAGGTGACGCCCGAGGCGCTGCGCGAGGCGCTGCTCGAGCTCGTCCTCTTCCTCTCCGCCACCGCGCGGGTGAACGTCGAGGAGTCAGGCAACTACGGCCGCCTGCGGCTCCTGGAGGGCGCGCAGCGGGCGGTGCGGACGCTCGAGCGCTTCGGCCTCGGCGACGACGAGCTGCGTGCGTTCGATCGCGAGCTCGCCAAGCACGCCCTGCACGTCCTGAACGACCCCGACCGCGCCCGCCGCACGGCGGACGACCTGCTCGCGCTCGCGCTGGCGCGCCTCGCCTGACCGGGTTCAGACGATGCGCTGCAGCACGACGTGGTACTCCCACGCGAACTCGACCTGCGCCGGGTTGCCGTCGAGGTCGGTCGTCCAGACGTGGCTGCCGGTGAGGTAGACCGTGAACGGCTCCGTGCCCCGGAGCTGGTACAGCGGGACGTCGGCGGTGTGCCGCTCCGTCGGGAACGACTGCGCGATCTCGTTGACCTTGCACTCGGCGTCGGTGGGCTCGAGGAAGCCGACCCGGGGGTAGAGCGCCGTCAGCGTCACCCGCGCGGAGTCCGCGCCGCCGCCGTAGCGCCTCCACCTCGTCGGATAGGCCCACGAGCGGTCCGTGACCTGACCGTCCGGCCGGGGCATGCCGGTCAGCGGCTTGACCAGCGTCGTCGACCGCCGCCGGCACCAGGGCGCCGCCGCAGCAGGCCCGCAGCGCTCCGGACGCCGACCGCGCGGCGGCGAGGGTGAGCGCGGCCGCGCGCCTGCGGGCGGCCGCGCGTCCTGCGATCGACCCGCGCGCGCGAGGCCGCGCTCCGCGAGCCGGGCGGCGCACGGCGGCGCTCCGGCGAAGGCGATGGCGCGCTGCTGCACCGCGGCGGCGCTGCCGGGGGCACCCAGCAGCGCGCGGGCGCGCACGACGGCCTTGCCGTGACGGCGAGGCGGAGGCGTGCCTTGCGCAGCCGGCCGCCGACGCGGACGGCGCGAGGGTGGCTGCGACGCCCGCGACCAGCAGCGCGAGCAGGAGCAGGCGCAGCGGCCGGCGCCGCTGCTCGACGGGGTGGCGGAGCGTGTCCATGCCGGCACGTTGGCCCGTCGCCCGCGCGCGGTCATCGGGGTGCTCCCCAGGTCCGTGCGGATCGCCACGGACCGGCGCCGGTCAGCGCACCGCGCGGACCTGCAGGAAGATGGGGCCGCTGCGGGAGCAGGCGCGGAACGGGAAGGGCACGATCTTCGACGCGGTCTGGTTCGGCGGGTAGACCCGCAGGCCCGCCGCCATCGTCTGCCGGCACTGCGCCGCCGGGAAGTTGACGGCCTGGACGATGCGGAGCACCGCGCTGACGGTCGCGCCGGCGCCGACCCGCACCGTGCGCACCGCGGTGGTGCGGTCGCGCCCGGCGGGGCTGCCGAGCTGGCGGCCGCGCAGGTCGACGGCCGACACGCCGGGGAAGCCCGTCAGCGTGCACGCCCGCGACGTGAGGTTCGTGAAGCGGAGGCGGTAGAAGACGCTGCCGGCGGCGCCGTCGCCCTGGGTGTCGAGCCAGACGACGAGGCCCGAGGTCGCGCAGCGCGGTGTCGTCGCTCCCGCCGCACCCGCAGGGGCGGCGGCTCCGACCGCGAGCAGGGCGAGCAGGACGGCGGTGAGGCTGCGTCGGGTGGCCATGGGTGGATCGTGGCGCCACCCGGTCGGCGCGTCCAGCAGGCGCTGCGTGGCCGCGGCGGGCGAGTGCCGCCGCGGCCACGCTCCGCCACCTACGCGGTGACCTTGACCGGGTCGGGCCGCACCAGGACGGTGTCGAGCACGGGGCTGATCTCGTCGGCCGGCAGGCCGGCGCGCTGCGCGTGCGTGCGGATCGCCTCCGGGCTCACGGCCTCGTAGATGCAGACGGTCCCGAGAACGCCGTCTCCCTCGTCGACCACGTAGCTGCGGATCCAGCGCACCTCGGAGGGCATCTCCTCGTCGCCCACCTGCTTCGACCGCGCGGCGGCGGCCTGCAGCTCCTCGGGGGACTTCCAGCCGTTGCGGCGGCGAATGACGTACAGGTCCATGACTGCTCCTTCGGGTGGCGAACTATCTGCACGACCGATCGTGCTTTTATTACGATACGACCGATCGTGCTATTTTGTCAAGCATGGCGAGCACGAACGCCACCCGTCCCCTCTCCGCCGGCGAGCGCAGCCGGCAGACGATCCTGCGCGCAGCGGCCAGCCTGGCCACGGTCGACGGCCTCGAGGGCATCTCGATCGGCAACCTCGCCGCGCACATCGGCATGAGCAAGAGCGGCCTCTACGCGCACTTCCGCTCCAAGGAGGAGCTCCAGCTGGCGACCGTCGAGACGGCCGGCGAGATCTTCGTCGCCGACGTCGTCGCACCGACCGAGGGCATCGCCGATCCGCTGGAGCGCGTGCGGGCGCTGTGCGACGGCGTTCCTCTCCCACATCGAGCGTCGCGTCGTTCCCGGGCGGCTGCTTCTTCATCGCGGTCGGCGCCGAGTTCGACACCCACCCCGGCCCCGTGCGCGACGCGATCGCCGCGGCCGCAGCGCCGGTGGGACGGCCGCATGGAGGACCTGCTCGGCGCGCGCAGGCCGCCGGGTCGCTGCGGGCCGACGAGGACCCGCGGACCTCGCCTTCGAGATCGACGCCTACCTGATGATGGGCAACACCCGGTTCGTGCATGCACGACGACCCGGCGTACCTGGAGCGGGCGCGGGCGGCGTCGCCCGTCGGCTGGCCGCGGCCGCCGCCTAGGGCGACCCCGCGCGCGCGTGGTACAACGGCCGCGTGCCGATGTTCCACGTCGTCGTGACGCGCACCGGGCCGCGCTACGACCCGTCGCAGCCGCTCGAGGGCCAGTCCGGGTGGCAGGCCCACGCCGAGTTCATGGACGGCCTGGTGGCGGACGGGTTCCTCGTCCTCGGCGGGCCGCTCGCCGACGAGCACCGCGTCGTGCACGCCATCGAGGCCGCGTCGGAGGACGCGGTGCGCGAGACGCTCGCGCGCGATCCCTGGTCCGGCTCGCACCTGGAGATCGCGGCCATCGAGCCCTGGACGATCCGGCTCGACGGCACGCGCCGCGAGCTAGCCGCCGAGTAGCGCCACGGCCACGCGGTCGCCGCTGCGGGCGCCGGCGCCGGGCGGCAGCGTGAGCGTCGCGTCCGCCGCCGCCAGCCCGTGCAGCGCCGCGCCGCGCCGCGCCAGCGGGGTCGCCAGCGGCAGCGCGCCCGGGCGCGGCTGCAGCCGCAGGGGGACGAGGGCCTCGGCGCCGGGCCGGCCCTCGACGTCGGCCGCGAGCTCCACCACGAGCTCGTCGGTGACGTCGTGGGTGCGCGTGAGGAGGTCGAGCAGCGGCCGCGCGAAGCGCTCGAACGACTGGTGCGCCGCGAGCGGGAAGCCGGGGACGCCGACGACCGGCGTGCTGCCGACGACGGCCAGGATCACGGGATGGCCCGGCCGCTGGGCGACGCCCCGCACCACGACCTGCCCCAGCCCCGCCAGCACCGAGGCGGCGTGGTCGCGCCGGCCGCGCGACGAGCCCGCCAGCACCAGCAGGAGCTCGCAGCCGGCGGCCGCTGCGCCGATCGCCTCCGCGAGCGCCTCGGGATCGTCCGGGCACAGGGGCAGCAGCTCGGCCTCGACGCCCAGCGCGCGCGCACGGGCCGTCAGCATGGGGCCGTTGGACTCGACCGCCTCGCCGGGCAGGAGCGTCGCGTCCGGCGCGCGCAGCTCGTCGCCCGTCGGCAGGATGCGCACGAGCGGCGGGCGCACGACCGGCACCGTCGCGTGCCCGCAGGCCGCCGCCAGCCCCACGCCGTAGGCGGTCAGCCGCGCGCCGGGACGCAGCACCACGGTGCCGAGCGGCACGTCCTCGCCGGCGGGCCGCACGTGGCGGCCGGGCGCCGTCGCCGCCAGCACGCGCACGCCGTCCGGGTCGGGCGCCGTCTGCTCGACCGGGACCACGGCGTCCCAGCGGTCCTCGACGTGCTGCCCCGTGTCGATCGGGTCGTAGGCGCCGGCGGCCAGCAGGACGGGGCGCTCGGGCGTGGCGCCGGCGGTCGCCTCGGCGCGCGTCGCGATGCCGTCCATCGCGGCGCAGCGATGCGCCGGCACGCCGTGGCGCGCCTGCACGTCCTCGGCCACCACGAGGCCGACGGCGTCGAGCAGCGCGCGGTGCTCGACCGGCATCGGCTGCAGGCCGCCGGCCGTGCGCAGCGCGCCGAGCCAGGCCTCCAGCGCCACCGCCGGCGGCGCGTCGACGAGCGGCTGGTCGGTCACGGGCGCGGGGCCACGTCGATCCGCTGCGGCCCGCTGTAGATCGTGAAGCGGTCGCCGCGCAGGAAGCCGACGAGCGTCACGCCGAGCCGCCGAGCCGTCTCGACCGCCAGCGAGCTCGGGGCGGAGACCGAGCACACGATCGGGATGCCGGCGACGGCCGCCTTCTGCACGAGCTCGAACGACGAGCGGCCGGAGACCAGCGCGATGCGGTCGCGGAGCGGCAGGTGGCCCGCCAGCAGCTCGGAGCCGACGACCTTGTCCATCGCGTTGTGGCGGCCCACGTCCTCGCGCGACGAGGAGCAGGGTGCCGTCCGGGGCGAAGAGGCCCGTCGCGTGCAGCCCGCCCGTGCGGTCGAACAGCCGCTGCGACTCGCGCAGGGTGTCGGAGAGGCCGACGATGACGTCGCTGCCCACCACGGGGCCCTCGGCGACGACCGGGCAGCGCACCTCGATGGCGTCGATCGACGCCTTGCCGCACACGCCGCAGCTCGACGTCGCGTAGTAGTTGCGCTGGATCGCCGCCGGGTCGAACGGCCGGCGCAGGTCGATCGTCAGCACGTTGTACTGCTGCTCGCCCGCGTCGGCGCAGTAGCGGATCGTCGCGATCTCGTCGTTGCCGGCGACGAGGCCCTCGGTGTAGAGGAAGCCCGCCGCGAGCTCGTAGTCGCTGCCCGGCGTGCGCATCGTGACGGCCACGCGGGTCGCCTCCTGGCCGGGGCCCGCGACGCGGATCTCGAGCGGCTCCTCGCCCACGACGTGATCGCGGCCCGGGCGCCCGACGCCGGCCTCGACCACCGTGACCTGGACGCGCCGCGCCGGATGGCGGGTGGCGCTGGTGGTGGTGGCCATGGCCACAAGGATGGGGGGCGTGCCGGAGGGCGTCAAACCGATGCGGGTGAAGGACCGATAGACGTCGTCTATCGTCGGGGCGACATGGTGATCCAGCATCTCGCGTATCTCGCAGCCCTGGCGCGCGAGGGCCACTTCGGGCGCGCGGCCGCGAGCTGCCACGTCTCGCAGCCGACGCTCTCGGCCGGGATCCGGAGGCTGGAGGCGGAGTTCGGCGTCTCGCTGGTGCAGCGCGGGCAGCGCTTCGAGGGCCTGACCCCGGAGGGCGAGCGGGTGCTCGTGTGGGCGCACCAGATCCTCTCCGACGTCGACGGGATGCGGCAGGAGGTCGACGCGATGCGCGCGGGCCTCACGGGCCGCCTGCGCCTCGGCGCCATCCCGACCTCGCTGCCGTCCGTCTCCCTCCTGACGGCACCCTTCACCGCGAGGCACCCGGGCGTGAGCGTCTCGATCCACTCGCTGACCTCGCGGCAGATCGAGCGCGGCCTCGACGACTACTCGCTGGACGTCGGGCTCACGTACTTCGACTCCGAGCCCCTCAGCGGCGTGCGCACGCTGCCGCTGTACCGCGAGCGCTACGTGCTGCTGACCGCCGCCGACGGGCCGTTCGCCGACCACACCGAGGTCGCGTGGGCCGAGGCCGCGCGCACGCCGCTGTGCCTGCTGACCGAGGACATGCAGAACCGCCGCATCGTCGACGAGCTGTTCCAGGAGGCCGGCGCGCGGCCGCGGCCCATGATCGAGACGAACTCCATCTCGACGCTCTACGCGCACACCCGCGACGGCACGCGCTCGAGCGTGATGGCCCATGCGTGGCTCCACCTCTTCGGCGTCCCCGCGGGGCTCCGCGCCGTCCCGCTGGTCGCGCCGCGCGCGACGCGCGGGATCGCGGTCGTAACGCCGGAGCGCGTGCCGCAGGGCATCCTCACGGGCGCCCTGGTCGAGGTCGCCCGGGAGCTCGACCTGCAGCCGGTGCTCGACCGCGTCCTGGTCTCGGCGGGGACGGACGACCGATGAGATTCGCCGAGCCGCGGCGTCTAACGGGAGCATGGCCGAGCCGCCGCCTGCCCGCGTGCTCTTCGATCGCGTCCCGCGGCGGTTCGAGCGACGGGTGGTGGCGATCGAGCCGGGCGGCGAGCTGCCGTTCGTCGCGGCCGAGTGGCGCGACGCCATCGTGCTGGTGCAGGGCGGCCCGCTGGAGCTCGACTGCCAGGCCGGCGGCTGCCGACGCTTCGAGGCCGGCGCCGTCCTCTGCCTCGACGGCCTGGCGCTGCGCGTGCTGCGCAACCCGGGGGCGGCGGCGATCCGCGTCGTCGCCGTCTCGCGCCGCGCCGGGCGGCCGCCCTAGCCGGTCGCCGAGCGCCGGAGGTCAGCCGAAGCCGAACGCGTGCCAGCCCTCGATGGCCGCGAGCACGGTCACCGGCACGTAGGTGTGGTCGCGGTACGGCTCGCCGAGGTAGCGCTGCGAGAGGGCGTCGACGTCGGCCCGCTCGGGATCGGGCCGGAACTCGACGGCGCGCGCCGACACCGTGACCTGGCGGTACCAGTGCGAGCCGAGCGCCGTCAGCGAGAGGTGCGGATCGCGCAGCAGGTTGCGGTGGCGCGGCCCGGCGTCGTGCATCGTCAGCAGCAGCCGGCCGTCCACGACGTCGTACCAGGTCGCCGACGTGACCGGCGTGCCGTCGGCGCGCAGGGTCGCGACGACGGCCTGACGCGGCTCGGCGAGCCAGGTCGCGAGATCGGCGGGCAGCGGGCCGCGCGGCACGGCGCCATGCTACCGGGGTGGGCGATGCCGTCATCCGCCGCGCCCGACCGGAGGACGCCGACGCGATCTGCGCGGCGTTCGACGCCGCGGCGCGCGCGGGCTGGGCGCACTTCCTGCCGGCCGAGCGGCTCCACGAGATCGCACTCCCGCACCACGTGGTCGTGGACTGGCTCGACCGCGACAGCCACGCACGCGCTCCTCGTCGTCGACGTGGACGGCGCGGTCGCCGGCTTCACGCTCGCCCGGCCGTCGGAGGATCACGACGCCGCGCCGGACGTCGGCGAGGTGCACATGCTCTACGTGCACCCGGACGCGTGGCGCGGCGGCCACGGTCGGGCGCTGCTGGCGGCGGCACAGGACGCGCTGCGCGAGGCCGGCTACCCGGAGGCGACGCTCTGGACGGGCTCGGAGAACCACCGCCCGCGCGCGCTCTACGAGGCGGCCGGGTGGCGGCTCGACGGCGCGGAGCGGCGGTTCGACTACCTCGGCGTCGAGCTCGTCAACCTGCGCTACCGCCGGCCGCTGGGGCCGGGGTGATGGCGTAGCGGAGCTTCGCGCGCTCGCGGGCGCGCTCGATCTCGAGGGCGCGGTCGCGCGGCGGAGCGGTCGCCACGAGCTCGTCCAGGAGCCGCTGCGAGGCCTCCGTGACTGCCGCGACGGCGCGGTCGAAGGCCTCCTGGTTGACGCGCGCCGGCTTCGTCATGCCGCTGATCTTGCGCACGTACTGGAGCGCGGCCGACTGCACCTCGTCGTCGGTGGTGGCGGGGTCGTAGTTGTGGAGCGGGCGGATCGATCGGCACATGGCTGCAGGATGCCAGGGGTCATGAACCGGCGCCGGTGTTCGGGAACGGCCGCTGCCTTCCCGAGCCGTCCACGGTCGCCGAACGAGTTGGACCGCCGCGAGGGCCGCCGCCAGCGGCGCTCGCGGCGGCCTCGTACCGAAGCGCTGCGGCGGCTCCACGCGGTCCCTCGCCCTGCTCGACCACGCCCGCCCCGACGTCAGCTACTGCCGCGCCGCCCGACTCCCGCTCGCCGCGAAGCAGTCGACTTCGCGCCGCATCGACAGGCCCCGACGCTCCTTCGGTCGCTGCGGGGCAGGGCTCGCTCACACCCTCGAGCTTGCAGATCGGCGACCGCTGACGGCGTTCATGAGGACGTCGCCGCGGAACGTCGGCGTTCTGGACCCGCCCTCAGCGCGAGCTCAGGCCGAGCCCGTCGATGCGCACGATCTTGCGGTCCGTGGTCACGCGGATCGTGAGCGTGCCGGCGCGGATGCCGGTCGCGACCAGGACGGGCATGAGCTGGCGCGTGCGGGTGACGGGCGCGGCCAGCGAGACGGTCTTCAGGAGGCGCGCGCCGAGCCGCACCTCGACCGTGCCGCAGCCCTTGCAGACCGTCACCAGCAGCGAGATGCGCTTGGCCCGCACCCTGGTCCGCACCAGCGTGGCGCCCCTGCGCGAGGAGCGGAGGGTGGCCCCGCGGAACGCGGTCTTCGAGCCCTCGCGCGCCCAGGCGCCGCGGCGGGAGAGCGCCGTCTCGTCGAACGGGATGGCCGTGCACTTCTCCGTGCTGTACCGCGACACGTTGCCGGCGGCGTCGACGGCGCGCACCGAGAAGCAGTAGGTCGCCCCGGCCTCGCCCGAGAACAGCGCGTTGGTGCGCGCGGTGCGGTTCTGCCAGATCACGAAGGCCTGGAAGCGGCCGTCGCTCGTGCCCTTGCGGTAGCGCACGTCGTAGCGGCTGACGCCCGTGCCGGCGTCGACGGCGCTCCAGCCGAGCTGGATGTCGGTGCCGGTCTGGAACGGCCGCTGCAGCGTCGTGCCCTTGACCCGCAGGCTGCGCGGGGCCGTGTCGTCCGTCGACGCGACGTCGAACACGCGGGTGTCGTCGGCGGGCGTGCGGTCGACCTGCTCGGCGCTGGCGCTGATGGTGACGGGGATCGCGCCGGCGACGGTCGAGCGCACGACGACCGTGACGGTCGCGACGGCGCCGGGCGCCAAGCGTGCCGAGCTGGCAGGCCAGCGGCGCGATCGCGCACGTGCCCTGGCTCGGCGTCGCGGCCCGGACGGCGAAGCCCTCCGGCACGGCGATCGTCACGCCGGTGCCCGTGGCGGGGCTCGGCCCGCCGTTGGCGACGCCGACCGTCAGCGTCACGAGCTCGCCCGCCAGCACGGGCGACGGGAGGGCCGTGGCCGTCAGCGAGAGGTCGCGCCGCAGCGTGCCGATGCGCAGCCCGTCGCCCGCCGTCGCGGCGACCAGGGTGCGCGCGTCGCCGGCGAGGTCGCGCGGCGCGGCGTCGAGGCCGATGTCGTCGCGGTGCCAGGTCAGCCCGCCGTCGAGCGAGCGGTAGAGGCCATCGGAGCCTGCCGCCAGCACGAGCAGCGAGGGGACCGCCGGGTGCTGCCAGACCGCGCTCGCCGTGAGGCCGGCCGGCAGCCCCGCGGCGACGCGCGTCCAGGTCGCCGCGCCGTCGGTGGAGCGGTAGAGCGCGGATCCGGCGGCCGCCAGCGCAAGCCCGCCGCCCACGTGGACGGCCTGCACCGTCGCCCCGGCCAGCGCCGCGCCGCCGGTGGCGGTCCACGTCAGCCCGCCGTCGAGCGAGCGGTAGAGGCCCGAGCCCTGCGTGCCCGCGAGCAGCGTCGTGCCGGCCGGGTCGGCGGCCAGCGCCAGCACCGGGACGGAGGGCACGCCCATCCCGGCCGTCCACACCCCGCCGCCGTTGGCGGAGCGGGCGACGCCCGACGCGGTGCCGGCGTAGATGCGGCCCTGCGTCTGCGGATCGGCCAGCAGCGCGCGCACGTCGGTGCTCGGCAGTCCGGTGTTGGCGATCGTCCAGGTCGCGCCGCCGTCGGTCGTCCGCCAGGCGCCGCTGCCGGCGATGGCTGCGTACGCGGTGGTTGCGGCGAACGGATCGGCCAGCACGTCGACCGCGACGGGCCGCGCGGGCAGGCCGCCCTCGCGCCGCGTCCACGTCGCGCCGCCGTCGTCGCTGCGCTGCACCCCGAGGTCCCCGCCGGCCCACAGCGTGCGCGTCGCGGCGGCGATAGGACACGGCGGCGACCGCGGAGCCGCGCAGCGCGCCCGTCGCCGTCCAGGTCAGGCCGTCGTCCAGCGAGCGGAACGCTCCGTCGCGCGGGCCGGCCGCCCAGGCCTCGGCCGGCGTCGCGCCGACCGCGGCCAGCGGGATCCCCGCCAGCGTCGCAGGCGTCGTCCAGGTCACGGCGTTCTCGTCGCTGAGCCGCAGGCCGGCGTCGGTCGCGGCGTACGACTGGACGTCGGTGCCGGAACCGGCCACGGCGACGTCGTGCGCGCCGGTGACGCCGGTCGCGGTCCAGCCCGCGGTGATGTCGGCCGTCCGCTGGACCTCGCCGTCCTCGACCGCCCACACGCGGTCGGCGCCGCCGGGCGACGTGTCGACGGCCAGCGCGGTCACGTCGCCGCCGAGCCCGGGGGACGCGCTCCAGCTCGTGCCGGTGTTCTGCGAGACGTAGACGCCCTGCGTGGTCGCGGCGTAGACCCACGTCCCGGTCGGCCCGACGTTGGCCGCCAGGTCCTCGACGACCGCCGGGTTCGGCAGGTCGCCCTCGCCGGCGGGCGCCCAGGTCACGCCGCCGTCGGTGCTCTTGAGGACGCTCCGCTGCGTGCCGGCGTAGATCGCGCCCGGCCCGAGCGCGACCGAGCGCACGTCGCGGTCGGCCGTCGTGCGGAAGCCCTCGGTGGACAGGAACCAGTTCGCGCCGTCGTCCGTCGAGCGCCACACGCCGTCGGCGGTCGCCGCGACGAGGCGCGTGGCGTCGACGGCCACGTCGCGCGCCGGCACCGCGAGGACGCGCGTCCAGGTCGTGCCGTCGGTCGTCTTCCACACTCCGCCGGGCGTCGCGGCGTAGGCGGTGTGGGCGTTCGCGGCATCCGGCGCGAAGGAGACGACGCCGCCGGACGGGCCCGCGCCGGCCCACGTGTCGGCGCTCGCGACCGGTGCGGAGACCAGCGCGAGGGCGAGCGCGAGCAGGCTGAAGCGGACGACCGACACCATGACCCCGCACTGGGTGATACCAGAGGCGGCGCACCGCGTCTACCGTGGCCCGTCCGGTACGGTGTGCCGGGGATGGGGTCCCGGCTCGCCATCATCGCCGTCGTCGCGGCGACGCTCCTACCCGCTGCTCCGGCCATGGCGGGCCCCTGTGGCGTGCCCGACGAGAAGCCGGTCTGGGTCGAGTTCTCGGACGGCTCGGTGACCTTCCGCGACGACGTCTTCCGCCGCCCGGGCCTCGTGCTCGGGTCGGCCGGCGCGCGCATCCCGCAGACGCTCCGCGAGGGCGGCGCCGCCACGATGTACTGGGAGATGAACCTCGACGTGCTGGTCGGCACGCCGAGCGAGCCGGAGGACCCGGCGGCCATCGACAGCGCCGCCGAGACGCTGTTCGACCGCGCCGTGTCCTCGTCTGGCTGCCCGACGCCGTGGATCGCGCTCAACGAGCTGCAGGGCTCGCGCCTGGGCGGCCCCTGGAGCGTCACCAACGAGACGTACCGCGCCAACGTGCTCCAGCTGATGTCGCACCTCACCGGCCTCGGCGCGCATCCCTTCCTGCTGGTGCCGGGCGTGCCGGCGACCGAGGGCGAGGCGGGCGACTGGTGGGCCGACGCGGCCAGCGTGGGGTCGCTCGTGGCCGAGGTCTACTTCGGCGCGCCGGTGATCCACGATCAGGGCCCCGTGGTCGGGCCGCGGACGGTGCGCCAGGCGTTCCGGCGCCGCCTGCTCGCGTTCACGGAGCTCGACGTGCCCGCCGACCGGCTCGGCCTCGTGCTCGGGTTCCAGTCCGGCCGCGGCGCCGCGGGGCGCGAGGGGCTCGAGCCGACCAGCGCCTGGCTCGACTACGTCAAGCTGCAGGCGCTGGCCGCGCGCGAGATCGCCGCCGAGACCGGGATCGCGACGATCTGGTCGTGGGGCTGGGGCACGTTCGGCCCGCAGAGCGCCGACGCCGACAAGGCCGCGGCCGCCTGCGTGTACCTGTGGGCGCGCGATCCCGCGCTCTGCGACGTGCTGACCCGCCTGCCGGCCGACAGCTTCGATCCGTCGCTGGCGCAGGGCCCGATCGTGCTCGAGCAGGGCTCGATCTGCGAGACCGGCGACGGGCGCATCGAGGAGGGCGACCTCGCGGTCATGACGGCCCTCTGGCGCAACCGCGGCCGCGCGTTCACGCACCTGCTGGCGCGCATCGCGGAGGAGGCGGAGGCGGGCGTGCCCGAGGACGAGATCGACGCCGCGGAGGCGCGCGTCGTCGCGCAGCGCTTCGGCGGCGACCCGGCGGCCTACAACGCGGCCGTCGCGGCCCTCGGGCTCAACTCGCGCCTCGCACGGTCGCTCATCGCCGACCAGCTGCGGCGCGGCTACCTCGTCGGGCTCGTGCCGGTGCCGCGCCTGTCGTACACGGCGGTGGCCACCCTCTACGCCGCGCGCGGCGGCAAGTGGACGCGCCGCGTGCGCGTGACGCCGGCGGCGCCCTGGCTGCGCGGCGAGACGACCGGGACGGCGATCGAGGGCCTCGCGCCCTCCGCGATCTTCAACGGCAAGAAGGGCCGCACGATCACCGTCCGCACGGAGGAGGGGCGCTTCCGGGTGCGCATCCTGGCCAAGCGCGAGCGGATGCACGACACGCCGCTGGCGACCGTCTACCCGCAGCTCGCGGACGTGCTGCGGGAGCGCGCCCGCGAGCGCGGCCTCAACGGCTGGCTGCTGACGCTCCAGCGCAACGCGCTCGCGACGGCCGTGTGCCAGAAGGACGTGCTGCCGCGCGTCGCCGCGATCGACGCCGCGCGCGTGGTGCCGTTCCTCAACCTGTCGACGCTGCGCTGAGCGGTCCCGCCGGCAGGATCTGCGCCGGCGGCAGCAGCTCCAGCTCGCCGGCCCGCACGTCCTCGCCGCAGCGCAGGCAGCGCCAGGCCGTCGGCGGCACGCGCCCGCCGCAGCCCACGTGCGCCGCGAGATAGTCGGGCTCGGGGCGCCCCAGCACGTCGATCCCGAAGCGGCCGATCGTCACGATGACCGGCGCCAGCGCGTGCCCGCGCTCCGTGAGGTGGTACTCGGCGCGCAGCGGGCGCTCGGAGTACACCTCCCGGGTCACCAGGCCGAGGTCCTCGAGCCGGCGCAGGCGGTCGGCCAGCAGGTTGGGCGCGATCGGCGCGAGCGAGCGCTGCAGGTCGGCGTAGCGGCGGATGCCCCGCAGCAGGTCGCGCACCACCAGCAGCGTCCAGCGATCGCCCACTGCGTCGAGGGTCGCGGCGACCGGGCACTCCTCCGGGTAGGTGGACACGACGTCACTTTACCGCCTATAGTCACTAGACGATCGATAGTGACCGTTGGAGGCGCGCGATGTCGAGCGACTGGGTGGCGTACGTCGATGGCGAGTGGGGCCCGGCCGAGGCTGCCTCGGTCAACGTCCTCGACCACGGCCTCCTCTACGGCGACGGCGTCTTCGAGGGCATCCGCTACTACGGGCGCGAGCCGTTCCTGCTCGACCCGCACCTGCGCCGGCTGGAGGCGTCGGCCCGCGCCCTCGCGCTCGACCTGCCGCTCGACCGGGCCGCCATGGGCGACCTCTGCCGCGAGGGCGCGCGCCGCAGCGCCACCGACGACGGCTACCTGCGCCTCGTCGTGACCCGCGGACGCGGCGCGCTCGGCGTCTCGCCCCACACGTGCGGCGCGCCCTCGCTGATCCTGATCGCGGCGCCGCTCGCCCTCTACTCCGAGGAGGCGCGGCTGCGCGGCGTGCGCATCGTCACCTCGGCCCTGCGCCGCTCCGCGCCCGACGCGCTGCCGCCGCAGGTCAAGAGCCTCAACTACCTGACCAGCGTGCTGGCGTCGATCGAGGCCCGCCGCCAGGGCGCCGAGGAGGCGATCCTGCTCAACGCGCAGGGCCTCATCTCGGAGTGCACCGCGGACAACCTGTTCGTCGTCCACGGCGGCCGCGTGCGCACCCCCGCCACCGCGCACGGCGCGCTCGACGGCATCACCCGTGCGCTCGTGATGGAGCTGCTGGCGGGCCTGGGCATCCCGGCCGAGGCGGCCCCGCTCGTGCCCGTCGACGCCTGGACGGCCGACGAGATCTTCCTCACCGGCACCGGCGCCGAGATCGTGCGGGTGCGCGAGGTCGACGGCCGACCCGTCGGCGAGCAGGGACGGCCCATCACCGCGGCCGTCGAGCGGGCGTTCGCCGACTACGTGGCCGCGCGCTCGTGGGTCGAGCCCTCGACCCGCACCCAGGTGCCGGCCGGCCGGTAGCCGAACCGCGCGTTGAGGGCGCGGATCGGCGCGTTGCGCTCCTCGTTGAGGGTCTCCAGGCTCGTGTAGCCGTTGCGGATCGCCCAGCCGAGCTGCGCGCGCTTGAGGGCGCCGGCGACGCCGCGGCCCCGCCACGTCCGGCGGACGGCCGTCAGGTCGTTGACGGCGACGTCGCCGCGCGCGGCCGGCAGGTGCAGCTTGGCGTAGCCGACCGCCTCGTCGCCGGCCAGCGCCACGAGCACGGCCTCGGGCCGGTCGTAGGGACCCGACATGTCGTTGCGCAGCCACTCCTCGAGCGGCGGCACGACGGCGTCCTCCTCGCCGGGGATGTCCGGGATGGCCTCGGACGCGATGGCGTGGAGCTGCGGCGCGAGCCCGGGATCCTCCGCCCAGGAGACGATGCGGACGCCGTCCGGCGGGTCGACCGCGGGCGGCTCGCGCTCCCGCAGCGAGAGCGCGACGACGAGCTCGCGGGCGGTCTCCGCGAACCCCGCGCGGCCGGCCCAGTCGAGCGCCGCCCGACCCTCGCCGTCGGGGCCGATCCAGAGGTGGCCGCGCAGTCCCGTCGCGCCGAGCGCCGCCGCCCGCGCGCGGGCCACGCCGAGCAGCGCCGTGCCGCGGCCCGCCCCGCGCTCCGCCGCGCGCACGAGCACGCCGCCCAGCGCGAGCCCGGCCGGCAGCCCGGGCTCCAGGAGCGCGAAGGCGCCACCCGTGACGCGGCCGTCCTCCTCCTGCAGCAGGAACGCGCCGGGGTGCACGGCGCGCCACGACCGCTCCTCCTCCGGGGTCGTCGCGAGCGGCGGCCACACCTCGTTCCAGAGCGCGATCCAGCGCGCATCGTCGGGCCGGACGTCGGTGAGCGTCACCGGGCCTCGAGCTCGACGACGTCGCCCGGCACGATGCCGCAGGCCGCCGCCAGGCTCGAGCCGTTGACCGCCACGCCGACCCAGCCGGACGCGTCGTCGTAGACCACCATGTCGCCGTGGCGCACGTCGCCGAAGGTGCGCGCGCGCCGGGCCAGGAAGCGCCCCTCGCCGGCGGTCAGCTCGACCTCGCCCCCGAGGTCGACGCCGATGCCGGTCAGGTCGTCGGGCCGCGCGCTGAGCGCGACGTTGCCGAAGCGGTCGACGACCAGCACGCTCGCGGTCAGCACGCCGTCGCGCACCTCCGAGGGCGGGACCTCGACGCGCACGAGGTCCGCGGCGTCGAGCTCCGGGCCGACGCGCTCGGGCGCCAGCCCGCCAGCCAGCCGCGCCGCCACCGGCGCGAAGATGTCGCGGCCGTGGAAGGTCGCCGAGACGGGCTGCAGGAACAGCTCCTCGGCCGTGATGACGCGGGCGCGCTCGATGCCGCCGAGGATCTCCGCCGCCGGCACCAGCAGGCCGTTGTCGGGGCCGACCAGCAGCGCGCCCTCCGCCGTCTCCAGCACCAGCGCCCGGCGCTGCGAGCCCACGCCGGGGTCGACGACGGCGAGGTGCACGCCGAGCGGCAGGTACGGCACGGCCGACGCGAGCGTGAGCGAGCCGCCGAGGACGTTCGTCGGCTCGATGCCGTGCGTCACGTGGATGACGCGCACGTCGGGCGCGGTGCGGACGATGACGCCCTCGATGACGCCGGCGAACTCGTCGCGCAGCCCGAAGTCGGTGACCAGCGAGACGACCGGGGCGACGGCCATGGTCGGCATGATGCCGCACCCCGTCCGCGCACCGCAGGCGAGCGGCCCCCGGCGACGCGCGGTCGCCGGGGGCCGTGGACTCGCGCTACCCCTGCGGGGCGGCGTAGCTGAAGGTGACCGTCACGGAGGCGAAGATCTCCTGGTCGCCGGGCTGCACCGGGACGGACGAGCGCGCCGCATCCTCGGTCGCGCCGCCGGCATCGGCGGCCGCGTACGCGATCGGCGGCTGGGCGGCGCCCGGCGCCTCGTCGACGGACACGATGCCGGTGACGGTGACGCCCATCTGCGCAGCGGCGGCGTCGGCCTTCGAGCGCGCGTCGTCGATGGCCTTCTTCAGCGCCTCGGCGTACGCGCCCTCCTGGTTCTCGACGGAGAAGTAGGGGCCCGAGACGGAGTCGGCGCCCGCGGCGTTGGCCGCGGTCAGGACGTCGCCGGCCTTGGCGGGATCGTCGACCGTGATCTTCAGGGTGACGTTGGCGACCCAGTCCTTGGACTCGTAGTCCTGGTAGGTGTAGGCCGGCTCGGTCGAGAGGTCCTCGTCGGGGATGCCGAGCTGCTGCATGCGGCCGATGACGGACTCGAGCTTCTTGCTGGCCTCGTCGAGGGCGGCGGCCGACGTCTTCTCGGTCGCGGTCGCCGTCACCTGCACCTCGGCCTGGTCGGGCTTGACCTTGACGCTGTCGGTGCCGGCGAAGCGCAGGAAGGGCACGAGCGCGCCGGGGTCGGTCGCGGCCTCGGCGGCGCGCGCGCTGTCGATGGGCGTCGCGTCGCCGGCCGGGCGCACGGCCCAGAAGGCGGCCACGGCGACCGCGCCGGCGAGGACGGCGAGCGGGATGCGCAGCCTGGGGTTCACGGGATCTCTCTCCTCCTCGAGGGTTGCGGGGCTGGGACGGCCGCGAGGCGGTCCCGGTTCCCGGCGGAGGCGAAGTCCGTGCGCGGCGCGTCGGCTACGCGACCCGGACGCGCTGCTCGAGCGTCATCCGGCGGCCGTGCTCCCAGGTGATCACGACCAGGCGGTAGGCGCCCTTCGGGACGCGGGCGCGCGGCACGCGGACGGTGAGGGTGCCGCCGGCCAGCCGCGCGCGCACGGTGGCGACGAGGGTCGCGCCGCGCAGGAAGCGCGCCCGCACGCGCCGGGCGGTGGCGCTGACGCCGAGCTTGACGCTGCAGACGATCGTCACCTTGCGCGCGCCGGCCTTGACGGCGCCCGGCTTGCAGGTGACGACGGCGTCGCGCCCGGGCTCGCCCTGCGGGCCGGCCGGACCGGTCGCGCCCGCCGGGACCCGTGGCCCCGTCGGTCCCGTTCGCCCCGTTCGCCCCGTTCGCCCCGTTCGTCCCCGCGGCCCCGGTGGCGCCCTGCGGCCCGGCCGGGCCCTGCGGTCCGGGCGTGCCGTTGAGCACGTCGGTCGTCTCGCACTCGCTGCCGGGGTCGTCCGTGGCGTCGAGGACCGCGCTGTCGGTGCCGGCGTCGCAGCGCACGAGGTCGCTGGCGCCGTCGCGCGCGGCGATGTGGTCGTCGCCCGGGCCGCCGCGCAGCAGGTCGGAGCCGGTGCCGCCCGTGATCACGTCGTTGCCGTCGCCGCCGTCGACGTCGTCGTCGCCCTGGGCGCCGTCCAGGACGTCGGCGCCCGGCCCGCCGCGCAGCACGTTGGTGCCCGCCGCGCCGGTCAGCACGTCGGCTGCCGTGCCGCCGAGGAAGCCCTCGACGTCCGTCTCGACCGTGTCGCCCTCGGCCGCCTCGCCGTCGTCGGAGTTGCCGTCCGGGTCGGCCGTCACGGGCGTCGAGCGTGCGGAGTAGTCGACGGTGTCGGTGCCGCTGCCGCCGAGCAGCAGGTCGGCGCCCGCGCCGCCGTCGAGCACGTCGTTGCCCGCGCCCCCGTTGAGGATGTTGGCGCCGGCCGTGCCGAACAGCCGGTCGTTGCCGGAGCCGCCGACGAGGTGCTCGACGTCGGTGCCGATCATGTCGCCCTCCCCGGCCTCGCCGTCGTCGGCGTTGCCGTCGGCGTCGAGGGTCACCGAGGCGGTGCGCGACGTGTAGGTCACGGTGTCGTCGTCGGCGCCGCCCAGCACCTGGTCGCCGGCGCCGCGGCCGGGGTCGAGCAGGTCGTAGCCCGCGCCGCCCGACAGCACGTTGGTGCCGTTGTTGCCCGTCAGGGTGTCGTCCCCGCTGCCGCCGAGCAGGCGCTCGACGTCCGGCCGGACGTTGTCGGCCTCGGACGTCTCGCCGTCGTCGGCGGCGCCGTCGAGGTCGGCCGTCACGCCCACGATGCGCGCGCTGTAGTCGGCGGTGTCGAGGCCGGCGCCGCCGTTGTGCACGTCGCCCCCCGCGCCGCCGATGAGGGTGTCGTCGCCGTCGTCGCCGTTCATGGTGTCCGCGCCGCCCTCGCCGCGCAGCGTGTCGGCGCCCGGCCCGCCGGAGAGCGTCTCGGCGAGCGCGCCGCCGATCAGCAGGTCGGCGTCCGAGCCGCCGACCAGGGTCTCGACGTCGAGCGCGATCTCGTCGGCCTCGCCCGCCTCGCCGTCGTTGGCCAGGCCGTCGACGGAGGCGGTGACGGGCGTGGACCGGGTCGCGTAGGTGACGGTGTCGGTGCCGGCGCCGCCGACCAGGATGTCGTCGCCCGTGCCGCCGTCGAGCACGTCGTTGGCCGCCTCGCCGTCGAGCGAGTCGCGCCCGGGGCCGCCGCTCAGGACGTTCGCCGGCGCGCCGCCGAGCAGCGCGTCGTTGCCGCTGCCGCCCGTGACGTTCTCGACGTCGGTCTTCACGTTGTCGAGCTCGCCGGCCTCGCCGTCGTTCGCGGTGCCGTCGACCGAGACGATGACGGCGGCCGTGCGGCTCGAGTAGTCCATCGTGTCGATGCCGGTGCCGCCGTTGTAGACGTCCGCGCCGAGGCTGGCGCAGCAGCACGTCGTCGCCGGCGTCGCCGTTCTGGGTGTCCGCGCCGGCGCCGCCGTCGAGGCGGTCGGCGTCGGGGCCGCCGTTGAGCGTGTCGATCGCGCCGCCGCCGGTCAGCACGTCGTCGCCCGCGCCGCCCGTGAGCGTCGTGGCGACGGTGCCCGCGCCGATCGTGACGGCGTCGTCGAGGTCGCGCACGTCGATGCTGAGCGCGGTCAGGCCGGCGGACGGGCAGGTCACCGAGGACGGCGTCGCCTGGCTGCAGCCGGCGCCCGCGGTGACGGTCGCGCCGCCGTCGGCGAGGGTGTAGGTGCCGGCGGCGAGGCTGACCGTGAGGGCGTTGGCCTCGCCCTGGCCCGCGGCGAAGGTCAGCGTCGCGCCGCTGATCGAGACGTCCGCCGCCTCGGCGCCGCCCGGGAACAGGGCGAACAGCAGCGCAAACGCGAGCAGGAGGGACGTACGTACCATCCGCCACTCATCGGCGGAAGCACGACGGTGCTTTACCGGTCGCTAGCGGACGGGTCAGCGCACGGCGTAGCGCTCGACGGTCGCCGGGTCGAGCGTGACGCCGAGCCCGGGGCCCTGCGGCACGAGCACGGTGCCGTCCTCCTCGACCGGCAGCCGCTCGCGCGTCGTCTCCCAGCGCAGCGGCGAGGCGCTCAGGGCGTACTCCTGCAGCACGTCGTAGGGCTCGGTCGCCAGGAAGTGCATGTTGGCGGCGATCGTGATCGCGGACTTGTAGCCGTGCGGGACGATCGGGATGCCGCGCCGACGGGCCTCCTCGCCGATGCGCTTGAGCGCCGTGAAGCCGCCGACGTTCGTGATGTCCGGCTGCCAGACGTCGCCGGCGCCGCGCTCGGTGAGCTCGATGAACTCCCACAGGTGCGTCAGGCCGAGGTCGCCGATGCCGAGCGGCACGCCGTGGCCCGCCATGCGCGCGTGCCCCTCCGGGTCGTCGAGCGGCAGCGGCGCCTCCAGGAAGCGGATGCCGATGTCGCGGAAGAGCGGCAGCAGGCGCAGCCCGTCGTCGGCGGAGGGGTAGGCCAGCGCGGCGTCGACGATGAGGGTGGCGTCGGGGCCCGCCTCGTCGCGCGCGGCCTGCAGCAGACCGGCCGTGGCGTCGACGTCGTCCAGCCACCAGGGGTCGGCGCAGAGCTTGAAGGCGCGCAGGTTGCGCTCGCGCGCCGCCGCGACCTGGCCGCGCACCTCGTCGGGCGTGCGGGCCAGCGGGTAGATGGAGCCGTACGCCGGAATGCGGTCGTGGACGGCGCCGCCGAGCAGCGCGTGCACCGGCTTGCCCTGCGCCTGCGCGGCGAGGTCCCAGACCGCGATGTCGACCGCGCCGATCGCGTGCATGACGAGGCCGCGCCGGCCGATCGAGTTGGTGGCGTCGTAGAGCTGGTCCCACAGCGCCTCGGGATCGGTGGGGTCGGCGCCGACGACGACCTCGCGCAGCGCCCGCGCGTGGCGGTGGGCGCCGGGGCCTTCGATGACGGCGCGAACGGCCGGCGCGAGCGACTCCGCCTCGCCCAGGCCGACGAGCCCCTCGTCCGTGTGCAGCTGGACCACGACGTCGTCGTACGAGCCGTCGAAGAGGTCGCCGCCCGCCGCGTCGCCCGCGCGCAGGTGGATGACCTCGATCCCGGTGATGCGCATGGCGCGGAGTATGTCGCGCTAGCCGATCGCGCGGCCGAGGCTGACCGCGGCCAGGCCCAGCGCCAGGCTGCCGACCACGAGCGCCACCGCGTCGCGCCGGCGCCCGGCCGTGGCGAGCGTGCTCGTCTCCAGCATCCAGGCCGAGAACGTCGTGAACGCGCCGAGCAGCCCCGTGCCCAGCAGCCGGCGGGTGTCGTCGCCCGGGTCGAGCGCCACCAGCGCCCCCAGGGCGAACGCGCCGAGGACGTTGACGGCCAGCGTCCCGAGCGGCAGCGATCCGCGCAGCCGCGACGCCACGAGCTGCGTGCCGAGCACCCGCAGCACCGCGCCGACCGCGCCCAGCGCGCCGATCCCGACCCAGACGAGGACGCTCACGCGGGCGCGCCCAGGCGCTCGCCGACGCGCACGGCGGCCAGGCCGGCGGCCACGCTGACGGCGGCGTAGGTCGTGGCCAGGGCCGGCTCGCCGGCATCCAGCAGGTCGAACAGCTCGAGCTGGAGCGTCGAGAACGTCGTGAGCCCGCCGCAGAAGCCGGCGCCGAGCAGCCCGCGCCGCGCGATCGTCGTCACCCGCCCCGCGACGACGCCCAGCACCAGCGCGCCGAGCACGTTCGCGAGGAGCGTGGCCCACGGCCAGCGCCCGGGATCGTGCGGGATCGCCTCCACCAGCCCTGCCCGCAGCAGCGTGCCGACGGCGCCGCCGAGCGCCACCGCTAGCAGCAGGCGCACGGCCTAGTCAGCCATCCAAGCGCTGCGCCGCCGCCGCGACGACCGCGGCCACGAGGCCGTCGAGGTCGTGCCGCTCGGCCTCGCCGACGAGCCCGACGCCGAGCTCGCGCATGGTCGCCGTCGTCACCGGGCCGATCGAGACGCCGCGCACGGCAGCGAGGTCCGCGTCGGGATAGGCCTCGACGAAGGCCCGCACGGTCGACGACGACGTGAACGTGACGAGGTCGGCCGCCGGCGCGTCGACGCCCGTCGGCCGCTCCGCGACCGTGCGGTAGAGGGCGACGACGTCCACGCTCTTCGCGCCCGCCTCCCGCAGCCCGTCCGGCAGCGTGTCGCGGGCCTCCTCCGCACGGGCGATCAGGAAGCGCTGGCCCTGGATGTGACCCTGCAGCGCCTCCAGCAGGCCCTCGGCCACGAAGCGCTCGGCGACCAGGTCGGCGACGATGCCGACCTCGCGCAGCGCCGCGGCCGTGCCCGGCCCGATGGCGGCGATGTCGAGGCCCGCCAGGCGCCGCGCGTCGCCGCCGACGTGGTCGAGCAGCAGGCGCGGGCTGTTGGGGCTCGTCAGGCAGACGACGTCGTAGTCGGCGGGCTCGATCGGCACGCCCGCCAGCGGCTCGATGCGGATCAGCGGCGCCTCGAGCACCCACGCCCCGAGCTCCGCCAGCCGGCTCGCCAGCCCGCGCGCCTGGGCCCGCGGGCGCGTCACGGCGACCGTCACCCCGTGCAGCGGCCGCCGCTCCGCCCAGGCGATGGTCTCCCGCAGCGCGACGACCTCGCCCACCACCACGACCGCGGGCGGGCGCACCGCGGCGGCGTCCGCGGCGATCGTCGCGAGGGTGCCCGTGACCGTCTCCTGGCTGCCGAGCGTGCCGTCGCGCACGACCGCCACCGGCGTGGCGGCGTCGCATCCGCCGGCCACGAGCGCCTCCGCGATCTCCGCGAGCCGCCCCACGCCCATGAGGATCACGAGCGTGCCGCCGACGCGAGCGAGCGCGCCCCAGTCGACGTCGGACGCGCCCTTGGTCGGGTCCTCGTGGCCCGTCACGACCGTGAAGCGCGTCGAGACGCCGCGGTGCGTGACCGGGATGCCGGCGTAGGCGGGGACGGCGATGGACGACGTGATCCCCGGGACGACCTCGTACGGGACACCGGCCGCGCGCAGCACCTCGGCCTCCTCCGACCCGCGGCCGAAGACGAAGGGGTCGCCGCCCTTGAGCCGCACGACGGTGCGGCCGGCGCGCCCGTGCTCCACCAGCGCGGCGTTCGTCTCGTCCTGCGTCATGGCCTGGCGGCCGGGCGCCTTGCCGGCGTCGAGCAGCAGGCAGCCGTGCGGCGCCTCCGCCAGCAGGCTGGAGCCGGCCAGCCGGTCGTAGACCAGGACCTCGGCGCGCCGCACGAGGTCGAGGCCCCGCGCGGTGATCAGGCCCGGGTCGCCCGGCCCGGCGCCGACGAGGTAGACCGTCACGCGCGCACCGCCGCGAGCAGCTCCGCGGCACCGTGCTGCAGCAGCCGGTCGGCGACCTCCGCGGCCGCCGCCGCGGGATCGGGACCGCTCGCGGCCTCGGACAGCGCCGTGCCGCCGTCGGGCTCGCCGACCCACGCCCGCACCGTCCAGCCCGCGCCCTCGCGGGCGGCGTGGGCGGCGACGGGCGCCGTGCAGCCGCCGCCGAGGAGGGCCACGGCGGCACGCTCGGCCGTCAGGGCGGCGCGGGCGTCGGCGTCGTCCAGCGAGGCCGCCAGCCCCTCCTCGCCGCGGCGCGTCTGCAGCACCACCACGCCCTGCCCGACCTCCGGCACGAAGCGGTCGACGGGCAGCCGGAAGCCGATCTCGTCCGTCAGCCCCAGCCGATCCAGGCCGCACGCGGCCAGCAGCACCGCGTCGAGCCCGCGTTCGCCGCGCTTGCGCAGCCGCGTGTCGACGTTGCCGCGGACGGGCTCCACGACGAGGTCGGGACGCAGCGACAAGAGCTCGGCGCGCCGCCGCATGGACGCGGTGCCGACGCGGGCGCCCTCCGGCACCTCCTCCAGCGAGCGGGCCGCGCCGCACCATGCGTCGCGCGCATCTGCCCGGGGCAGGCACGCGGCGAGCGCAAGGTCCGGGTGGTCCTCGCCGGTCAGGTCCTTGGCCGAGTGCACGGCGACGTCGACCCGACCGTCCAGCAGCGCCTCCTCGATCTCGCGCACGAAGACGCCGCGGCCGCCGAGCTCCGCGAACCCGCGCCGCCGGTCGCGGTCGCCCAGCGTCGAGATCGGCACCACCGCCACCGCGCGCCCCAGCCGGCGCAGGCCGTCGCCCGCGAGCTCCGCCTGGGCCAGCGCAAGCCGCGACCCGCGCGTGCCGAGCGCGAGGGAGGTGGAGGTCACTGGGGGAGGTCGAAGAGCTCGTGCACCGCGGCGGCGAGGTCGCGCCCCTCGCGGTCGAGCGCGCCGTCCCGCAGGCGCACGGTCGGCTCGTGCAGCAGCTTGCGCACGATCGAGCGCGTGAGCCGCTCGACGAGCTCGCGATCGCGCTGGCTCAGCGACTCCCAGCGGCCCTCGTAGCGCAGGAGCTCCGACATGCGGATGGCCTCGGCGCGGTCGCGCAGCCCCGTGATGGCGGGGACGACGTCGAGCGACGCGAGCCAGCGGCGGAAGCGGTCCGCCTCGACCGCGATGATCTCCTCGCCCTGCACGGCCTCGCCGGCCCGCGCCGCGCGGTTGCGCGAGACCACGGACTCCAGCGCGTCGATGTCGTGGAGCTCGACGCCCGGCAGATCGCCGACGGCAGGCTCCACGTCGCGCGGCACCGCGAGGTCGATCACACACAGCGGCCGCTCGGGCCGGGCGGAGAGCGCGCGCTCCACCTGCTCGGCGTGGACGATGTGGTGCGGCGCGTTGGTGGCGCAGATGACGACGTCGGCGGCCGCCAGGCGCTGCTCGAGCTCGTCCATCGGCACGGGCTCGCCCTCGAAGCGGTCGGCGAGCTGCGCGGCCTTCTGCATGGTGCGGTTCATCACCCACACCCGCCCCGCCCCGCGGGCCAGCAGGTTCACGGCGCAGAGCTCGGCGACCTTGCCCGCGCCGACCAGCAGCACGGTCGCGTCGTCGAGCCCGTCCAGCGCCTCGCGGGCCACGACGGCCGCCACGGAGCCGACGGACGCAGGGCTGGTGCCGATCGCGGTCTCGGTGCGCACGCGCCGGCCGGTCTCGATCGCGCTCTCGAAGAGGCGCGAGAGCACGGGGCCGACGGCGTTCTCCGCGCGGCTCAGGGCCAGCGACTCGCGCACCTGGCCGAGCACCTCCGCCTCGCCCGGCACGAGCGAGTCCATGCCGCCGGCCACGCGGTAGAGGTGCAGCAGGGCGCGCTCGCCGCGGTGCACGTAGAAGGCGTCGTGGGGCAACGGGTCGTGCTCGCCGGCGATGGCCAGCAGCTCCGCGATCGCGACCTCGTGGAGGTCCGGCGCATCGGGCTGCACCAGGTAGAGCTCGGTGCGGTTGCAGGTCGAGATCGCGACGGCCTCGGCCGCGTCGCCCGAGGTGACCACGCCGCCGACGAGGCAGCGCGTGCGCGCGGGCGTCAGCGCCAGGCGCTCCCGCACGTCGAGCGGGGCGGTGTGGTGCGAGACGCCGGCGACGACGACGCGGTTCACACGACGGCCCTGCGCTCGGCGTCGGCGGGCGCGTCGGCGGGGCGCGGCGAGCGCCGGCCGGCGACCTCCTCCTCCAGCCGGTCGAGCTCCGACTCGAGGCGCCCGATCTTCTGCCCGATCAGCCACACGTAGACCAGGATGGCGAGCCACACCAGCCCGTAGGCGGCGGCGACGTACTTGACGGAGGTCTCGAGGTCAGGCACTAGGCATCAGTACCCGCAAGCCGCCTGCGCAGATCGCGGATCCGCAGGGCCGTCGTCTTGCCGCGCAGCTCCACCGAGATCATCGAGGCCGCGAGCGCGAGCATCCCGCCGAGGGCCACGAGGAAGGTGATGAAGAAGGACTGGGGCATGTTCGTGCCCTCGGAGGTGAAGACGGTCGGGTGGATCAGGGTCTGGGCGATGCGCACGGCGAGGATCGAGAGCGGTACCAGGCCGATGCCGAGCAGGACGTACACGGACGAGAACGTCGCGCGCCGCTCTCCCTCTTCGAGCGAGAAGCGCAGCATGAAGTACGCGCAGTAGAACAGGAAGAGGATCAGGAAGACGTTGAGCTGCCGATCCGACCAGTTCCACCACACGCCCCACGAGATCTTCGCCCAGATGGGGCCGGTGACCAGCACGAGCGTGCCGAAGATCGTGCCGACGTGGATGCCGACGTACGAGCGCAGGTCCCAGACGGGATCGCGCCGCGCCAGGTGGAGGGCGGCGCAGACCGCGGCGTACCCGAAGCAGGCGTAGGTCGTCAGCGCCACCGGCACGTGGAAGTAGAAGATCCGCTGCGAGAAGCCCTGGTCGACGTCGTCCGCCACCCACCAGAAGATCAGCGCGACGGCGAGCGGGATCAGGACGGTCGCGGCGAGCAGCGGCAGAACGGTCGACGGGCGCGCTGTCATTCGGCGACGAGGTGGTCGAAGACGCCCCAGGCGAGCACCGCGAAGAAGGTACCATAGAGGGCCAGAAAGCCCAGCGGACGGAGCGTTCCCGCATCCCCGTCGACCGCCGCCAGGGTCGCGGTGACCGCCCCGATGACGAGCGGGATCGCGAGCGGCAGGAAGAGCACCGGCAGGAGCACCTCCCGCGTGCGCGTCGCCTGCGCCAGGGCCGCGACGACCACGCCCACGCTGGCCAGGCCGATGTCGGCGAGCGCGATCGCGGCGACGATCGGCAGCGGGTCCGGATCGGCCTCGTCGAGGAAGAAGACCCAGAAGAGCGGCGCGGCGAAGAGCTCGACGACCGCGAGGAAGGCGAGCTGCGCGAGCACCTTGCCGAGCCAGATCGCGGCGCGGTCGACCGGCGCCAGGAGCAGCGCGTCGAGGGCCGACTCCTCGGTGTCCGCGGCGAACGTGCGGTTCAGGGCCAGCACCGCCGTCAGCACGATCACGACCCAGAGCATCCCCGCCGCCGCGCGCGGGTCGGAGGCGCGGTCGCCGCCGAGCGCGAAGTGCACGATGACCAGCGTCGCGACCACGAACTGCAGCATCCCCAGCACGACCTCGCGCCTGCGCACCTCCAGCAGCAGGTTGGTGCGGGCCAGGACGAGCGCGTCGGCGATCACGCCAGCGCGCCGCCCGCGAGCGTGACCACGCGTCCGGCCAGCGTCAGCGCGCTCGCGTCGTGCGTCGTGAAGATGGTCGTGCGGCGGCCGGCGCCCTCGCGGATGACGTCGGCCAGGAGCGCCTGCCCGTCGGCGTCGAGGCCCGTGGCGGGCTCGTCGAGCAGCAGCAGGTCCGGCTCGTGCAGCAGCGCCCGCGCCAGGCCGAGACGCTGCGCCATGCCGCGCGAGAAGCCGTCGATGCGCTCGTCGGCCCGATCCAGCAGGCCGACACGGTCGAGCGCCGGCTCGACGTCGCTCGCCGGCCGGCGGTGCAGCCGTGCCTGCAGTGCGAGGTTCTCGCGCGCCGTCAGCCCGCGGTAGGCGAGCGAGCGGTGGGCGACGAGGCCGATGCGCCCGCGCAGGCTCGGCGGGGCGGCGACTGCCGGGACGCCGTCGAGCAGCGCCTCGCCGGCGGTCGGGCGCGCGAGGCCGGACACCAGCCGCAGGAGCGTCGACTTGCCCGACCCGTTCGCGCCGACCAGCGCGATGGTCTCGCCGGGCTCGACGCGCAGGCTGACGCGCCGCAGCGCCAGACGCTCGCCGAAGCGCTTCGAGCACTCGCGCAACTCCACGACGGGCGCCGACACCGCGCGGAGGCTACCGTTTCGGGCGTGCGCTCCCTTCACGTCGCGATCCTGCTCCTTGCCTCGGGCCTCCTGACGGCCTGCGGCGACTCGGGCGACGACGGCACCAGCGCGACCAGCGCCGCGGTGACCGGGCAGCCGACGACCGCCGCCGAGGCGACGAGCGCGGCGGAGCCGACGACCGCCACGGACGCGACGACCGCCACCGAGGCGACCACCGCGGCCGGCGTCGGCACCGTCGACATCGACTACCGCACCGGCTCGGTGCCGCCGCCCTACAACTACGAGCTCACCCTGCAGGTCGAGGTGGGCGCGGACGCCGCGACGGCGGACTACGCGCTGACCTACCTCTACCGGGACGCCCTGTCCGACGACGGCACGCAGCCCGTCGATGCGGACGTGCAGTGGAGCGGCGCCGTCGACGCCGCGACGGCCGACCTCGCGCGCGGCCTCGTCGCCGACCCCGCGCTCACCGGCACCGTCGACGAGAACGCGGTCGGCGGCGACTCCTGGGACGTCAGCGTGACGGCGGACGGCGAGGACGCGCAGACCGGCGTGCCCGCCGACCCGGACCGCTACCGGGCGCTGATCTGCGCCGTCGACGCCCAGGCGCGTCAGGCGCCCGGCGCGGCGAAGGCGCAGAACGGCCCGTGCTGATCCGGGCCCTGGCACCCGCCGACGCCGACGTCGACGCCTGCGACGCGATCGCGCGCGGGCTGCCGGAGTGGTTCGGGCTCGAGCACGGGCTCGTGGAGTGCGGCCGCGCGGTGCGCGAGGACGGCGGCCTCGCGGCGGTGGAGTTCGGCGCGGTGCAGGGCTTCGCCACGCTGCGCCGGTCGACCGATGCGGCGCTCGAGATCACCTGGCTGGCGGTGCGCCGGGAGCGGCACGGCCACGGCATCGGCACGGCGCTGGTCGAGGCGGCCGTCGAGCGGGCGCGGTCCGCCGGGGCGACGTTCGTGACCGCGTGGACCGTGTCGGCGAGCGACCCCGATCACCACTACGCATCGACGCGCGCGTTCTACGCCCGGCGCGGGTTTGCCGCTGCCGCCGAGGCGGAAATATGGGGTCCAGAGAATCCGGCGGTTCTCCTGGTTCGTTCCGTCACCAATGCGGGGGAGCCTGTCACCTAGGATCGGAGCGAGATGCGACGGGGCGTCAGCGGGTTCCTCATGCTCGGGTTGCTGGCGCTCGCGGCGCCCGCTGCGGGCGTGGCCGCGCCGATCCCGGCGATGCTGTCGACCGCTTCTGGCGACCGCCTGGTGCAGCTCGATCGCGACGACCTGCGCGTGCTCCCGGGCGCGCGGCGGCTGCCCCGGGGGATGAGCGCCGCGGCCGTCTCGGCCGACGGCAGGGGTGCGCTGCTGCTGCAGGACGGCGCCCTCGTGCACCACGTCGGGCTCGACACGCCGCGCCTCGGCGCCGTGACCCGCCTCGGCGCGACGACGAGCCCGTTCGGCGTCGCGGGCATCGCCTGGCCGTCGCCGCGGCGCGCGATCGCGATCGTGGTCGACGACCCGGAGGGCGACGCGGTCGCCAACCACCTGGCCGTCGTCTCCTTCGACCCCGTCGCCGGTCGGGTCCTCGCCCGCACGCCCCTCTCGATCGCCCTCGACGGCTTCGGCGTCGACGCGATCGGCGACCGCCTCGTGGTCAGCAGCTCCGGATCGCACGGCACGCTGTGGGCCGTGATCGGCGCGACGGGCCGGGTCGAGCGCACGATCCGCCTGCCCGCCTCGGCCGCCTCCGCGCCCGCCTTCTTCCGCGGCCGCTCCCCGCTCGCCGTCGTGGTGCCGGAGCGCGGGCCGCTGCTGGTGGTCGACCTCGACAGCGGACGCGTGCGGCACCTGCAGCGGCCCGACCTGCCGCCGCCCCAGCGCGGCGCCGCGGGCGCGCAGCCGGCCCAGGCGGCCTGGATCGACGCCGACACCTTCGTGCTGGTCGGCATCGCCGCGATCGACCACGGCGTCGCCAGCACGGGCGCCTGGGTCGTCCACGCCCGCAACGGGTGGCTCCACGGCACCGGCGCCGGCGGGACGCTCGCCAACGGCGACGCCGGCGTGGCGCTGGTCTACGGCTACGCGCGCTACCGCCTGGCCCCGCAGGTACCGAAGCCGGCCGACGTGGCCGGCGCCGGGCTCGCGGTCGTCGACCGCCGCGGGCGGCTGCGGTGGCAGGGCCGCGCCCCGCGCCTCGCCGACGTCTACGTGGCGGCCGGCAGGGCCTACGTGACGGGCGAGATCGAGGGCAAGCCCGGGGACGTGCTCGACCTCGCGAGCGGCCGGCGGGTCGGCGCGTGGCATCTGGCGGCCGGGACGTACATGGAGTGGCTCGGCCCGCGGCTGCGCACGTCGGTGCGCGTCCTCTCGCCACCGCCCACGGCCGACGCGCCGAGGGCTGCTCAGGAGCGGATGGCGACGTCGAGCGCGACACCGGCGAGGTAGATCGCCGCGAGGATCGCGTTGACGTTGAAGAACGCAGCGTTCACCCGCGAGAGGTCGTCCGGCTTCACCAGCGAGTTCTCGTAGGCCAGCAGCACCGCGCAGATCGCGACCGCCACCCAGTACGCGACGCCGAGGTCGAGCTCGAGCCCCACGCCGACCATCGCCACGACGGCGAGGCCGTGCAGTAGGCGGGTGGCCAGAAGAGCCCGCGCGAGCCCGAGGTCGGCCGGCAGCGAGTGCAGCCCGTTCCGGCGGTCGTGCTCCAGGTCCATCGTCGCGTAGATGATGTCGAAGCCCGCGACCCAGCAGGCGACCACGGCGCCGAGCAGGAACGGCTGCCACGGCACCTCGTCGGTCACCGCGACCCACGCCGCCACGGGCGCCAGGCCGATGCAGGCGCCGAGCCAGAGGTGGCAGAGCGGCGTGACGCGCTTGAGGTAGGGGTAGATCGCGAACATCGCGACGGGGATGGGCCACAGCCAGCGCGTGATCTCGGCCAGCTGCGACACCGCCACCAGCAGCACGGCCAGCGAGACCAGGCAGAAGACCCAGACCTGCGCGCGGCTGAGCAGGCCGCTCGGCAGCTCGCGGCGGGCCGTGCGCGGGTTCGCGGCGTCGATGCGGGCGTCGATCAGCCGGTTCAGCGCCATCGCCAGGCTGCGCGCGCCGACCATCGCGACGGTGATCCACACGAGGTTCGCGAGGCCCGGCCAGCCGTCGACGGCGAGCAGCGCGCCGACGTACGCGTAGGGCAGCGCGAACAGCGAGTGCTCGAGCCGCACCAGGCTCGAGAAGCGGCGGGCGTAGAGGGCGGCGTCGGTCACAGGTGGCGGGTCGGGTCCTCGCGCAACAGCCGCAGCGCGTGGTCGAGGACCGGTTGGACGACCGCGAAGTTCTCCCGGCAGGCGCGCGGGCTGCCAGGGAAGGAGATGACGAGCGCGCTGCCGCGGGTGCCCGAGACGCCGCGCGTCAGCATGCCGTGCGGCTTCACCAGCATCGACGCGGCGCGCATGGCCTCGTCGAGCCCCGGCGCGCGCCGGTCGTAGACCGCCGACAGCGCCTCCGGGGTGACGTCGCGCGGCGCGAACCCGGTGCCGCCCGTCACCAGCACGAGGGCGACGTCGAGCAGCGGCGCGTCGTCGCACCACTCCAGCACCTGTCCGGCGATCGCGTCGACGTCGTCCGCCACCACCGCGCGGGCGACGACGGTGAAGCCCGCGCCCTCGGCCTCGGCGGCGAGGACATCGCCGGACTCGTCCTGGCGCTCGCCGTGGAAGACGCCGTCGGACACCGTGAGCACGACGGCGTTCATGCCGTCCCCCGCGCGTCGACGCGCCGCCAGTCGCCGGTCTTGCCGCCGGACTTCTCCTCCACGCAGAGGTCGTCGACCACGATCGCCGGGTCGAGCCCCTTGCACATGTCGTGGACGCACAGGGCGGCCGCAGCCGCGGCGCAGAGCGCCTCCATCTCGACCCCCGTCCGGTGCTCGGTCTCGCAGGCCGCCCGCACCCGCACGCACCCCGCCGGCCGGTCGACCTCGAGCTCGACGCGAACGTGGGTCAGCAGCAGCGGGTGGCACAGCGGCAGGATGTCGGGCGTGTTCTTGGCGGCCATGATGCCCGCCACGCGCGCGGTGGCGATGACGTCGCCCTTCGGCACGGTGCCGGCCTCGAGGCGCTCCAGCACCTCGTCGGTGGTGCGCACCAGCGCCCGCGCCACGGCCCGGCGGCGGGTGACCTCCTTGGCGCCGACATCGATCATCCGCACGTCGCTCACGCCAGCGATCCTTACACAATCCGAACCGCGGCCTCACGGTCCCACCCGCACCTCGCGGTTACCGTCGAAGTGGGGAAACAGACCAAAGGGAGGTCGGAATGCGATCCCTTCGCATGGCGGCTGTCGCGACGGCAGCCTTGCTTGCGGTTCCCGCGTTCGCCGCGGCTCACGGCAACGGTAACGGGAACAGCGGCGGCAGCGATGCCAACTGGAAGAAGGGCAAGTGGGACGCCAGGGCGGAGCTCCGCCCCACGGCGAGCGGCGAGGACGCCGCCGGCCAGGCGTTCCTGAAGCAGCGCACCGGCACGGTCACGATCGCGCTCAAGGTCGTGAAGCTCGACCCGCTCGGGCACTACAAGGCGGACATCCACACGGGCACGGACTGCGCCGCCCCGGGCGCGCAGGCCCTCGCCCTGCCCGACCTGTACGCCGACGAGCGCGGCGTCGCGCGGCTCTGGATCACGCTGCCCACGGCTGCGGGCCAGAACCTCGCGTCGACGGGCAACCTGCTCGACGTGCACGCGGTCGACGCGGGCGGTAACGCCGTCGCCGGGAACATCACGTGCGGCGCCATCAAGTCCCCGGCCATGAAGGCGGCCGCGCGCGTCAAGCCGAGCGTCGACGGCGGCACGGTCAAGGGCTTCGTCGCCGCGAAGCAGGACGGCGCGAACCTGAAGGTGGAGATCCACCTGCGCGGGCCTCGTCCCGGGCTCCGCACACGCCCAGCACATCCACAGCGGCACGTGCGACGCCATGGGTCCGATCGTGGTGCCGTTCGCGGATGCGGTCGCGGACGCCGACGGCGACTACGACGCCATCGTGAACATCACCGACGCGGCGGCCAACGTCGTCAGCGGCGGGTACATCTACAACATCCACGAGTCGGCCAGCCCGACCGTGGGTGGCAGCATCGCCTGCGGCAACCTCCATCCGACGGGCAAGGCCCACGGTCACTGGTGGTTCACGCCGCGCTGGTGGGCCTGGTTCTAGGCGCCCCGCGCCGCACCTAGCTCGACGCTCTGCGAAGGGCCGGCCACGTGCCGGCCCTTCGCCGTTCTCAGGCGCAGAGCGTGGCGATGGCGGCGTCCAGGACGTCGACGGTCGCCTGCACCGACGCGAGGTCGACCCACTCCTCGACGCCGTGGTGGCCGTCGCCGGCGGGCCCGAGCACGACGGTCGGGATGCCGGCGGCGGACAGGATGGCGGCGTCCATCCAGGCGCCGTGGCCGACCAGCGGCGGCGTGCGGCCGAGCACCGCTGTCGCCGCGTCCCGCACGCCGCGCACCACCCGCTCGCCGGGGTCGACGGCGAAGGGGTCGCGCACCAGCGTCACGCGACCGGTCGCGCGGAACGCGGGGTCAGCAGCGCGTGCGGCGTCGAGCAGCGCGTCGAGCTCCGCCTGCACCACGGCCTCGGTCTCGCCGGGCGCGGTGCGGCGCTCGACCTGCAGCCGGCAGCGCTCGGGGTAGCTCGACAGCTCCTGGCCGCCCGCGATCAGCGAGGCGTGCACGGAGCCGGTGCCGACGTACGGGTGGCCCTCGCCGGCGCGCAGGCGGCGGTCGAGCTCCTCGACGCCCGTCAGCAGGCGGCCGGTCTTGGCGATCGCGTCGACCCCGACCTCCGGTCGCGAGCCGTGCGCGGCGAACCCCTCGACCTCCACGTCCCACCAGGCGAAGCCGCGGTGCGCGACGCAGACGTCGAGCGCGGTCGGCTCCGTGACGACCGCCGCGTCGGCCCGCCACGCGCGCACCAGGGCCTGGGCGCCGACGCTCGCGAACTCCTCGTCGGCCACGGCGGCCACGATCACGTCGCCCGCCAGCGGGCGCCGGGCGGCGCGCACCCCGGCGACCATGATCGCCGCGAGCCCGCCCTTCATGTCGACGGCACCGCGGCCGTACAGGCGGCCGTCGCGCACCTCGGCCGCGAACGGGTCGGCCATGCCGGCGACGCCGACCGTGTCGGTGTGGGCCACCAGCAGCAGCGACGGGCCGCCGCCCGTGCCGCGCGCGACGCCGACGACGTTCGGCCGGCCGGGCGCCGCCTCCTCGACGTGCACCTCGAGCCCGCCTGCGCGCAGGTGGTCGGCGACGACCTCCGCGATCGCGGCCTCCCCGCCGCCGTCGGGCACGAGATCGGGGTTGACGGACGGCGTGGCGACGAGCTCCGCCACGAGGCCAGTGACGTCCTCCATGCGCGGATGGTGGCACGCTGCTCGCTGGATGCGGCGACGGAGCCTCCTGCTGCTCGTGGCTCTCGCCGCGCTCTGGGGCTCGAGCTACCTGATGATCCGCGTCGCGCTCGACGACCTCGGCCCGGCGTCGATCGCGTTCGGCCGCACCGTCCTCGGCGCCGCGGCGCTGCTCCCGCTCGCATACCGCGCCGGGGCGCTCGCGGGGCTGCGGCCCTTCCGGCGGCCGCTCGTCGTCACCGGCGTGGTGCAGCTCGCGATCCCGCTCGTGCTGATCGCGATCGGCGAGCAGTGGATCACGTCGTCGCTGGCCGGCCTGCTGCAGTCGAGCGTGCCGATCTTCGTCGCGCTGCTGGCGATCCGCGTCGACCAGGCGGAGCGGGCCAGCGGGCGGCGCTGGGCCGGCATCGCCATCGGCATCGTCGGCGTCGCGCTGATCGTGGGCGTCGAGATCGGCACGAGCGGCTACGCGCTGCTCGGCGCCGGCGCACTGCTCCTCTCCAGCCTCGGCTACGCCGCCGGACCGCTGTACGCCAAGACGCGCCTCGCCACCCTGCCGCCGCTCGGCATCGGCGCCGTCCTGCCGGTGGTGGCGGCGCTGGCGCTCCTGCCGGCCGCCGCCCTCGACCCGCCCGACCACGCGCCGGCGCCCGAGACGTGGGCGGCGATGCTCGTGCTCGGCGTCCTCGGCACCGGGCTCGGGTTCGTCATGTACTACGCGCTGATGCAGGACGTCGGGCCCGGCCGCGCGTCGTTCGTCGCGTACCTGATCCCGCCCTTCGCGCTCGGGTACGGCGTGCTCCTGGCCGGCGAGGAGATCGGGCCCGGCGCCATCGCGGGCCTCGTCCTGATCCTCGGCGGCTCCTGGCTCGCCACGAACCGGCGCAGCACCGTGGCGGCCGGTCCCGCCCGCGAGTGATGGTCTACCCTCCGGTCCCCCGAGGAGCGGAGGTACCGTGGAGATCAGGGTCGGCGTCCAGATCCAGCCCCAGCACGGTGACTACGCCACCATGCGCCGCCGCTGGGCCGAGGTCGAGGAGCTCGGGGCGGACACGCTCTTCAACTGGGACCACTTCTACCCGCTGCGCGGCGATCCCGACGGCAAGCACTTCGAGTGCTGGACGCTGCTCGCGGCGATGGCCGAGGTCACCGAGCGCATCCGCTTCGGCGCGCTCGTGACCTGCAACAGCTACCGCAACCCGGAGCTGCTGGCCGACATGGCGCGCACGGTCGACCACATCTCGGGCGGCCGGCTGATCCTCGGCATCGGCGCCGGCTGGTTCCGCCGCGACTACGACGAGTTCGGCTACGAGTTCGGCGACGCGCCCTACCGCCTGCGCGACCTGCGGCAGGCGCTGCCCCGCATCCGCACGCGGCTCGGCAAGGGCAATCCGCCTCCGCTGCAGGAGCGCATCCCCGTGCTCATCGGCGGCGGCGGCGAGCGGGTGACGCTGCGCCTGACCGCACGCCACGCCGACATGTGGAACGGCTTCGGCGAGCCCGACGCGATCGCGCACAAGTGCCGCGTGCTCGACGAGTGGTGCGCCACGGAGGGCCGCGACCCGGCCGACATCGAGCGCAGCGTCACCATCCGCGACCCGGCGAACTTCGCGCTCGCCGACGGCTACGTCGACGTCGGCGTGACGCACCTCATCGTGGCCCGCGGCGGCCCCGACTGGGACCTGGGGCCGGTGCGCGAGCTCATCCAGTGGCGCGATGCGCGTCGCGGTCGCGGCTAGCGCGGTCCTGCTCGGCGCGGCGATGGCGGCGGCCGCCGCGTCGCCGCCCAGCACCGACGCCTTCGCGCGGCGGGCCGACCTCGTCTGCGACCGCGCGCTCCGCGACAGCGCCGCGCTGGAGCGCGGCTACGGCGGCGAGAGCACGGCGGCGTCGCAGCTCTTCGGCCGGGTCGAAATCGCCCGCCGCCAGGCGTCCGAGCTGCGCCAGCTGCCGGTGCGGCGCCAGGACGAGCAACGGCGCGCGCGGATGCTGCGGGCGTTCGACGACGTCGGCGACGTCATGGAGGAGTACGCCCGCGCCGTCCGCCGCGGCGACCGCGAGGCGCGCCGGACCCTGGCCGTGCCCGGCGGGCCGGTGGCGCGCCGCGAGCTCGCCGCCGCGGAGGCCGCGCGCGCCCTCGGCCTCGAACGCTGCGCCGAGGGCGTCTGACGCGCGGACCACGGCGACGGCCGCCGGGCCCAGAGGAGCCCGGCGGCCGCAACGACCGTGCTGCGGTGCCTGCGGGAAGTCAGAGCACCGTGTCGGTCGCGTCCTGGGTCACGTTGTCCGCGCCACCGCCGGAGTCGACGACCTCGGGGGTGCCGTCCTGGGAGTTGATGGTGTCGACGCCGCCACCGGCGAAGAAGATGTCGCCGTCGGGGCCGCCGGCCAGGTCGTCGTCGCCCTCGCTGCCGAGGAGCACGTCGTTGCCGGTGCCGCCGGCGAGGCGCAGCGTGTCCGCGTACGCGTTCGGGACGCCGAAGCCGCCGCGGCCGAGCAGCAGGTCGTTGCCGGCGAGGCCGCGCAGCGTGAGCTCCTTGACCTGACCGTCGATCTGGATGTCGCTGTCGGCGTCGTTGTTGACGGCGACGTGCTGACGGCCGGGGTTCGTGCGGCCCGCGACCAGCAGGTCGTCCCGCGCAGTGCCGACGATCTCCACCGTGTCCTGCCCAGCGGGCGCGATCAGGTCGACGAAGATCTCGATCTCGCTGAAGCCGGCCTCGGGAGTCGTGCCCGGCTCGAAGCGCCCGTTGGTCGTCTCGATGATCAGGTGGTCGGCCTGGGCGGTGCCCGTGACCACGATGCGCTCCGTGTTGTTGACCGTGGCCGCGCCGCAGGGCTGCGCGGCCGCCGTCACGGGCCCGTTCTTGGCGACGATCGCGTTGCCCTGACGGGAGAGCGTGACGAAGCCGTTCGGCGCCGGCGCCGTCAGGGCGAGGACGACGCGGTCGTTCGCCGGTGTGTAGGTGCACGTCGTGGCCGACGCACCCGCAGGGGCGGCAAGAGCGGCGACGGTCGCGACAGCGGCGACGAGGCGTGCGGTGGTGAACATGGCGATCTCCTCCTGGGAGGCCCGTGCCGGCTGATTCCGGCAGCCGGACGATCGCCGTCCGCCCCGCTCCGCCGCGCCCGGGCAAGCCCCGGTGGCGCCCCCTGTGGGGCGCGCCGGGGTCGCAGCGCTCAGGCGGTCTCGTGCTCCGCCAGCGCCCGGGCCAGCTCCGTCCGCGAACGCACGTTGAGCTTGCGGAAGACGCGCGAGAGGTGGAACTCGATGGTCTTGGGGCTCAGGAACAGGCGCGCCGCCGCATCGCGGTTGGAGGCGCCCGCGGCGACGACCTGCGCGACCTGCAGCTCGTGGGGCGTCAGGCGGTCGATGGCGTCGGGCTCGCGGCGGTGGACCATCTCGCCCGTCGCGCGCAGCTCCTCGGCCGCGCGCTCCAGCCAGGGCGTCGCGCCGAGCTCGGTGAACGTCGCGACGGCCGTGCGCAGGTGCGGGCGGCTGTCGGCGCGGCGCCCCACGCGGCGCAGGCGCTCGCCGTAGGCCAGGGCGGTCCGGGCGCGCTCGAACGGCGACGGGTGCCCCTCGTGGGCCAGTAGCGCCGCCGCGAACGGCGCGTCGACGGCGTCGGGCGACGCCAGCAGGCCGGCGACACGGAGCGCCATGGCCCGCGCCAGCGGCCGAGCGGTGCGCTCGGCGTCCGCGGCGAACGGCTGCAGGACCTCCTCGGCGCGCGCCGCCTCGCCGCCGCGGGCGAGGGCCTCGGCCAGGTCCGCCGAGGGGTGCGGCGGGACGGCCGCGTCGCACCAGCCGTCGCGGGTGGCGCGCTCGACGACCTCCTCGAGGGCCGAAGCCGCCGCGGCCGGCCGCCCGCGCCCGAGCTCGAGCAGCGCCTGCGCGCAGGCGGCGTACTCCAGGCCGGAGCCGGTGCCCAGCTCGCGCGCCATCGTGAGCGCCTCCGCCGCCGCGGCGCGGGCGTCGTCGTCCCGCCCCTGCGCGGCGTCGAGCCACGCGCGCGCGCCGAGCGCGACGGCGAGGTCGGCGAGCTGCCCGGTCTCCCGTCCCAGCCGCTCCCCCTCGTGCAGGAGGCTCGCGGCTGCCCGGAAGCGGCCGGTCTCCAGCTCGAGTCCGCCGAGGCGGCCGAGGGCGTACGGCAGGAGCCCGGGCGCGCTGGCACGGCGCGCATCGTCGACGAGCTCCTGCAGCGCCCGGCGTGCGTCGTCGTGCTCGCCGGCGAAGCGCAGCGCGGCCGCCACCTGCAGGCGGACCGCGGCCTCGGGCGCGACCGCCTCGGCGAGCGACGCCGCGCGCCGCGCGAGGGCCACGCCCTCGACGACCTCGCCCGTGAACAGCAGGGCCGACGCGAGGGCCGACTGCGCGAGCACCGCCGGCGTGCCCGTCTCGCCGGCGAGCTCCGCGGCGCGGCGGGCGAGCGCCAGCGCGACCCGCGGCCGGCCGGCGCGCAGGCAGGGCAGCACGGCCTCCGCGAGCAGCTCGCCCGCGGCGCGGGGGTCGGCGGCGGCGAGCCGCTCGCCCTCGGCCTCCAGCAGCGCGACGGCCTCGCCGGCGGAGCCTCCCCGTGCGGCGATGCGGCCGCGGAGGCGGCGCACCTCCGCCCGCCGCTCGTCCTCGCGCGTTGCGGCGAACGCGCCGTCGAGCGCGCCGAGCGCGGTGGCGGGTCGTCCGGCGAGGGCGGCCTCGCCGGCCGCTGCGACGAGGCGCCGCGCGCGCACCTCGGGATCGGTGGAGAGCTCGGCGGCGCGGGTGTAGGCACGCTCGGCGGCGGCGTGGCCATGGCGCTCGGCGGCGTGCCGCGCGGTCGCCTCGAGCGAGGCGGCCACGTCCTCGTCGGGCGCGATGCAGGCGGCGGCGAGGTGCCACGCACGCCGGTCCGCGTCCTCGTCCGCGGTCAGCGCGCCGGCGAGCGTGCGGTGCAGGGAGCGCCGGACGTCCGGCGGGGCGGCGCGCGCCACGGCGGCGCGCACCGACGGCTGCGGGAAGGCGCAGCGCCCGCCGTCGAGCGCGACCAGGCCGGCGGCCTCCGCCTCGGCGAGCACCTCGGGGGAGACGTCCAGGGCCCGCAGCGCTGCGGCCAGCACGCCCAGGTCGCCGTCGTCGCTGAGCGCGGCGACCAGCAGCGCCGTGCGCGCGTCCTCGTGCAGGGCGGCCGCGCGGTCGAGCACGGCCTGCTCCAGCGACGCGCTGCCCGGCAGCGGGTCGGGCGCCGGCACGTCCCCGCGACGCACCTCGGGCGGGAGGGCGGCCGCGATCTCCTGCGCCGCGCGCGGCAGGCCAGCTGCGGCGGTGGCGATGCGGGCCGCGAGCTCGTGGCCGATCTCCGGCGCCCACGCGGCCACGAGCGCGCACAGGTCGGCGTGCTCGAGGCCGGCGAGCTCCAGCTCGGCGAAGCCGGCGGCGGCGATGGCGGGCGGCAGGTCGCGCGCCGCCACGACCAGCGCGACGCCGTCGGCGTCGAGACGCCGGCCGGCGAAGGCGAGCGCCTCGGCCGAGGCCACGTCGAGCCACTGCGCGTCGTCGACCACGATCGCGAGCGGCTGCTCCTCGGCAAGCGCGGCGAGGAGCCCGAGCGTCGCCGCGTAGACCGTGAAGCGGTCGCCGGCGTCGGGCGGTCCGAGGGCCAGGGCGCCGGCCAGTGCCGCGGCCTGCGGCGCCGGCAGCGCGTCGAGCCGGTCGCTGACCGGCCGCAGCAGGTCGTGCAGCGCGGCGAACGGCAGGTCGCTCTCGGCCTGCACGGCGCGCGTGCGCAGGACGCGCAGGCCGCCCGCGTCAGCGAGGACGTCGTCGAGCAGCGCCGTCTTGCCCGTGCCGGCCGGGCCGCGTAGCACGTGCACCGCGCTCCGGCCCTCGGCGGCGGCCGCCAGCGTGCGGGCGAGGGAGGCCCGCTCGCGGCGACGTCCCACGATCGCACCCGGGGCCAACGACGGCATCGCGCCGAGTGTAGAGCCGCGCGGCGGCCCGCAGAGATGACGCCGCCCCACCGGAGGCGGGGGCTCCGGCGGGGCGGTGGTCGTGCGGGGGCTCTGGTGCGGGGACGTGCCCCGCGGGGATCTAGCGGCCGAGGACGCGGGCGACGCGAGCGCGGCGGTTCGCGCGGCGATCCGCCTTCTGGCGCTCCTTGCGGTCGTACTCGGCCTGCTCTGCGCGGCGCATGATCACGTCGTACTCGGTCTCGGGGCGCGGCCTGCGCAGGTTGGCGGGATGGACGAAGGCGAGGTGCTGCATGGGTACTTCCTTGAAAAGGACGAAGAATGAACTGGAGAATTGCCGTACGACTACGATAACGATCGGCACTCTAGGGCATTCCATGAGGAATGACCGTCACTTCTCCTACTCGACGCGGATGGCAACCGGATTTTCTCCGGTACGCAACCCTCGGCCACCCGACGTCGCCAACCGGCCCGCGGTCGCGTAGCGCCGACGATGCCTTCGAGCTCTTCTACCTGCGCCAGCCGCGGTCTACCCTCTCCGTATGGAGCGCGCGCGCGTCGCGCTGGCGCCGTACCTCGACGTTCTCGTCGCGGCTGCACTCGCGCTCGCGGCGGAGATCGAGGTCGTGCTCAACGGGCTCTCCGCGCTCGACGCCGCCGCCGCGCTCGCGGCGACCGCGCCGTTCGCGCTGCGCCGACGCTGGCCGGCGCTCGTCGTACTCGCCGCCGCCGCGGCGCCGGTCGTGGACGAGGCGCTCGGCGGCGACTGGACGGAGGTCGCGAACGCGCCGGTGTTCATCATCGTGGCCGCGCACGTCAACCACATCCTCACGAAGCTGCGGCTGCGCGACCGCGTGCAGGCCGTGGCTCTGGCCTACCGCACCGGGTTCGCGGACACCTCGAGCACCTGACCGGCCGTGGGCTCGGGCGGCCGCCGCACGAGCCCGGCCCACACGGCGAGCGGGAAGGCGGTGAGCAGGATCAGCGCCGAGGCCACGCCGTAGCCCGGGATCTCGTCGAGCGGGCCGTCCACCGTGGAGGCCGCGACCCAGAGGACGGCCACGGGCATGAACGGCCGCAGCGCGCGGCGCTCGGCGGGGTCGCCGCGCCGGATCCGCGCCACGAGCGAGGCCAGCGCGCCGAGCACCACGAGCACGAGCGCGACGAGCACCACGGCCTCGACGACGCCGAGCACGCCGTCGAGCGCCTCCACGCCGAGAGGATTCGTCCCCAGGGCAGGGACGTCCTCGTCCATGGAACCGGGCCGCAGGGACGTCGTCCGGCGCCAGCGGTGCGAGCACCGCGCCCACGGCCAGCAGCACGGCCGCCGCTGCGAACCCCCACCAGCCAGCGCGCGGCGAGCGGATGCGGGAGGCAGCCGCGCCCTTCCGGCCCGCGCGCGCCGTGACCTGCGATTCGGCTTCCAGTCGCTCCATCATGAGGTCGACGCTACGCGCCACCCACCCGGCGGCCATCGATCGCGCGGTGGAACCGGATCGATCTGGAGATTGATCTACGGCGCGGCGGGAACGCGGCGGCTAGCGCTGCGGTCCGTGGAGCACGTGATCGAGGCTGCCTCCTCAGCTTCGGCCGGCTCAGTGCTCGAACTGCTCCTCCTCCGTCGAACCGGCGAGGGCGAGCGTCGAGCTCTGCCCCGCGGACGCGACGGTGCTGACCAGGTCGAACCAGCCCGCGCCCACCTCGCGCTGGTGCCGCGTGGCCGTGTAACCGTGCTCCTCCATCGCGAACTCGCGCTCCTGGAGCTCGACGTACGCGCTCATGCCGCGCCGGCCGTAGTCGCGCGCCAGCTCGAACATCCCGGCGTTGAGGCTGTGGAAGCCGGCCAGCGTGATGAACTGGAAGCGGTAGCCCAACGCGGCGAGCTCGCCCTGGAAGCGCGCGATCTGCTCGTCCGACAGGTGGCGGCGCCAGTTGAAGGAGGGCGAGCAGTTGTACGCCAGCAGCTTCCCGGGGTACCGCGCGTGGATCGCCTCGGCGAACTGGCGCGCCTCGTCCATGTCCGGCGTCGACGTCTCGCACCAGATGAGGTCGGCGTAGCGCGCGTAGGCCAGGCCGCGGGCGATGGCGCTCTCGATGCCGCCGCTGACGCGGAAGTAGCCCTCGGGCGTGCGCTCGCCGGTCAGGAAGGGGTGGTCGCGCTCGTCGACGTCGCTCGTGATGAGCGTGGCCGAGAGGGCGTCGGTGCGGGCCTCGAGGATCGTCGGCACGCCGCAGACGTCGGCCGCCAGGCGCGCCGCCGCGAGCGTGCGCTCGAACTGGGAGGTCGGCACGAGCACCTTGCCGCCGAGGTGGCCGCACTTCTTCTCGGACGCGAGCTGGTCCTCGAAGTGCACGCCCGCCGCGCCGGACTCGATCATCGACCGCATCAGCTCGAAGGCGTTGAGCGGCCCGCCGAAGCCCGCCTCGGCATCGGCCACGATCGGCGCGAGCCAGTGGACGTCCTCGTCGCTCCCCTCGGCCCAGGCGATCGCGTCGGCGCGCAGCAGTGCGTTGTTGATGCGCTGGACGTGCTGCGGCGCCGAGTTCGCGGGGTACAGGCTCTGGTCCGGGTACGTCTGGCCGGCGGAGTTCGCGTCGGCTGCGACCTGCCAGCCCGACAGGTAGATCGCCTTCAGCCCGGCCTTCACCATCTGCACGGCCTGCAGGCCCGTCTGCGCGCCGAGGGCGGCGACGTAGTCCTCGTCCTGCAGGAGCTGCCACAGGCGCTCGGCGCCGAGGCGCCCGAGGCTGTGCTCGATGCGCACCGACCCGCGGAGGCGGACGACCTCGTCGGCGCCGTACGTGCGCTCGACGCCCTCCCAGCGCGGGTCGAGGCTCCACTCGTCGGCCAGTCGCCCGGCCTCCTCCGTCCGTCGATCGATGCTCATCGCGCCTCCGTTCGGGTGCTCCCTGCGACCCACGGTACGGCCGGCTATCGATAACCACCAATCGGACTTGTCTCCCGAAACGATCACTATCGTTTATCGAATGGACACCGGGCAGCTCGACGCCTTCCTCACCGTCGCCCGCACCGGCCGCCTGGGTCCGGCGGCGCGGGAGCTCCACGTGACCCAGCCCGCCCTGACGGCGCGCATCCGCCGCCTGGAGCAGGCCGTCGGCGGCTCGCTGTTCGTCCGCTCCCGACGCGGCATGCGCCTGAGCCAGGCCGGCCGCGTCTTCCTGCCCTTCGCCGAGCGCGCGCTGGAGAGCCTCGAGGAGGGGAGCCGCCTCGCGTCGGACGTCGCCGGCGCCGCGCATGGCGTGCTGGTGCTGGCCGCGCCGCCCGCCGTGTCCGCGTACGTCCTGCCCGACCTGCTGGCGCAGTTCACGCGCGCGCATCCCGACGTCGAGCTCTCCGTCCGCACGGGCCACTCGGAGGAGGTGCTGCAGCTGGTGCTCGACGAGCAGGTGCAGCTCGGCCTGACGCGCGAGCTCCAGCACCCCGAGGTGACGGCGACGGCCGTCTACGAGGACGCCCTGGTGCTCGTGGCCCCGCGCGGCCACCCGTTCGCCGGACGCGACGCCGTGCCCATGGCGGAGGTCGCGGAGGAGCGGCTGATCCTGTTCGACCAGCGCTCGAGCTACCACGAGCTGACGGCGTCGCTGTTCCGCGGCGCCGGCCTGCGCCCCCGGGCCGTGATGGAGCTCGACTCCAGCGGCGCGGCGGCGCGCATGGTCGAGCACGGGCTGGGCGTGTCCCTGCTGCCGGCGAGCGCCGTCCGCGCCCTCGTCGACCAGGGCACGCTGGTGGAGGTGAACCTGGCCGACGCCCCGCGCGTGCGCCGCCGCATCATCGCCATCCACCGCAGCGACGTCCCCCCGCCCCCGCCGGCCCGGGCACTGCTGGCGCTGATGGTGGCGGACAAGGCGCGGCGTGGGGCCGATCACGCTTCCTGAAGGGCACCCGTCGGGTTTAGGGGCGAACCGGCTCTCCATGCGGGTTTCCCGGCTCCTTCGGAGCCCGAACTACCGCCTTCGGCCTCGCCTCACATGGTCTTCACGAGCCCACCGTCGATGACGTAGTTCGACCCGGTGACGTTCGCCGTCCGCGGCGAGGCGAGCAGCGCGACGAGGGTGGCCACCTCGTCGGGCGTCGTGAAGCGACCGGTCGGCATGTTCGCGATGACGGCGTCGCGCACCGCCGAGGGATCGACGTCGCTGGCCGCTCCGATCGTCGCCGCGACGCCGCCGTCGCCCAGCCAGAGGTCGGTCGCGACGGGCCCCGGCGAGACGCTGTTGATGCGGATGCCGTGCGGCCCGAGCTCCTGCGAGAGCGCCTTGGCCACGTTCAGCAGGGCCGCCTTCGCAGCGCCGTAGTCGATCACCGCGCCGTCCGGATGGTAGAAGGCGTTGACGGATGCGACGTTGACGATCGCGCCGCCGCCATGCTCGATCATGTGCGCGACGGCGGCGCGGGTGGCGCGCAGGGCCGCGAAGAAGTTCAGCTGCAGGCTTCGCTCGAACTCCTCGTCGCTGATCTGCAGGAAGCCGTCGAGGCGGATGCGGACGCCGCCGACGTTGTTGACGAGGACGTCGAGCCGGCCGTGCCGCTCGATCGCGGTTCGGACGAGGTGCTCGGCGCCCTCGGGCGCGACGAGGTCGACCGCGACCGGCGTGACCCCCTCGAGCTCCGCGAGTGCGTCGACGGTGCGCGCGCCGGCAACGACCGCGGCGCCCTCGGCCACCAGCGTGCGCACGACGGCGAGGCCGATGCCCTTGCTGGCGCCCGTGACCACGGCCACCCTGCCGCCCAGTTCGAGATCCATGGCGCTCCTCGTTCTCGGTGGATGCGGTCAGGCGGCGCCGAGGACGCTGTCGAGCCAGGAGTCGATCGCGGCTGCGACGTCCTCCCAGCCCTCGCCGACCATGAGCAGGTGCGGGCGGCCCTCGAACTCCAGGTACTCGGTCCGCGCCGAGGACTTCTCGTACTTCTCGGCCTGCATGCGCGCCACCGAGGCGGGCACCGTGTGGTCCTGGTCGGCGCCGACGATCAGCAGCGGCGCTCGCTCGTCGTTGGAGAAGTGGACCTCGGACGGGGCGTGCAGGTGGAAGTTCGCGAACCCGGCCTCGAAGAGGATCTGCCCCGTCTCGGGAACGGCGTAGCGCTCGTACGCCGCGGCCGCGTCCTCGGGCGCGAAGGTGTTGACGAACGCGTAGGAGAACTCGTCCAGCGTCAGCGTGACGACGCCGTGCCGCTTCGACGGGTGCGCGAGCGCGGGCGACGCGGACTTGAGCTGCGAGAACGGCAGCCGGAGGATGCCCTTGGGCGGCGCCGGGCTCAGCGCGACGCCGGCGCGGCCGAGCCCGCGGTCCAGCAGCAGCTCGACGACCAGGCCGCCGAAGGAGTGGCCGATCAGGACTGGCGGCTCGGGCAGCGCGCGGATGAGCGCGTCGTAGTGGTCGACGATCTCCTGCAGACCGAGGCCGGCGAGCTCGTCGGAGTGCTCGCGGAGCTCCTCGACGTCGCCGTGCTTGCGCGGCCACTCGGGCGCGCTGACGGCGAAGCCGCGCGTGCCGAAGTAGTCCTCGAACCTCTCCCAGCTGCGGGCCGACAGCCACGCGCCGTGGATGAGCAGCAGCGGGATCTGATCGCCGTCGCTGCGGGTGCTGGACACGGCGGGGCTCCTTTCGGTCGACGCCCGCGACTGTAGGTGAGGTGGTCCTACGGAGGGGTAGTTGTGGGTCGCTTCGCGGCCACGACTGCGGCTGACGGCGGAGGCGGCGGCGCTCCGCTCCCGGTGGCCCAGAACGCTCCGCTCGTTCCTCGCTGCGCTCGAAGAGCGACCCCTCCTACGGACAAGGAAACCGCCTCCGACAGCACGATACTGCTGTGCTGCTCCGGCTCTCGCTCGCCGTCAGCAGTCGCTTCGCTCCTGGTGACAAGCCCCTACGCTCCTTCGTCGCTACGGGGCAGGGCTCGCTCACGCTTTCATAACTGGCTGCGCAAGTACTCAAGCACCGTCGGCGTTCGGAAGGGCGGCCGCGTCCTTCGGAGCCCGAATGACCGCCTACACCGCCCTGACCGACGCCCGCACCGTCGTCGCCACGCTCGACCCGGCCGCGATCTCCAGCGCGCTCCCGTCCGCCACCGCCTGCGCCAGCGGACCGCCCGCCACCCACGGCTCCAGGCCGAGGGCGTACGAGCCGCGCAGCGGCATCGCCTGCGCGCCGCCGTAGGGCTGCCAGGACACCACCCACGGGAAGATCGCCGCGTCCCAGCGCAGCTCGAAGGCCAGGCCGAGCGCCTCGTTCGCGAGCCGCAGGCGGCCCTCGTCGAGGTCCGTCAGGAAGACGTCGTCGTGGCTGCCCGCCTCGGGGCCCGGGATGCGCGAGAGGTCGACCGTGCCGCCGCCTGCCAGCTCCGCGACCGGCCACGTCGTGCGCTGGCCCGGGGCGAGGCGGGCCGTCGGCTCCCACAGCTCGGGGAGCGTCACGATCGTGCGGGCCGGCAGCTCCAGGCGCGCGCCGGCCGCGACCAGCGGCGCGCCCAGCACGAGGTGGTGGCCCCACACGACCTGCCAGGGCTCCGCCGACGTGTTGGTGGCCCGCTGCTCGACGACCAGCGTGTCGCCCTCCAGCCGCAGCACGCGCTCCAGCGCGAACGGCACCAGCCGGCAGTCGACGCGGCAGCGCAGGCCCGCGACCTCGCCGCTCGGGCCGGCCACGGGCTCGACGCTCCACGGGACCGTCGCCACCTCGCCGTGGAACGGCAGGGCGAGGCCGCGGTACTCGCACGGGTCGTTGCAGTTCGGGAAGAGCTCCTGCCAGCCGCCCTCGTAGTTCTCCAGGAAGGCGTGGCCGTCCGACCCCTCGCGCGGCGGGCTGCCCGGCGGCTGCAGGCCCCACGGCGTCTTGAACAGCACGTCGACGCCGCTCGCCCGGTGCTCGAGCGCGTAGATCGACGCGCCCTTGTCCGGCAGCACCGTCACCCGCAGGTCGTCGCCGGCCAGCGCGAGCGTGCGCCAGCCGGCGGCCTCGCCGTGCTCCACCCGCACGCTCACAGCTCCGGCAGGGTCTCCAGGATGAACCAGTTGGCCGTCAGGCCGCAGTCCACCCGCAGGTCGACGCCCGTGATGCCGGACGCGTCGTCGGAGGCCAGGAACGCGAAGGCCGCCGCGACCTCCTCCGTGCGCACCAGCCGCCGCATCGGCACGCGCGCGAACTGGCCGTTGAGGTACTCCATCATCTTCGGCCCGACCGCGCGCTCGGTCATGTCGGTGTGCGTGAAGCCGGGGCTGACGCAGTTCGAGCGGATGCCGTGCTCGGCGAGCTCCAGCGCCATCGTGCGGTTCAGCCCGAGCAGGCCGGCCTTCGCGGCGTTGTAGCTCGCGAACGGGCCGTCGCCGCCGGACGCGTCGATCGACGCGTTGTGGACGATGGCCCCGCCGCCCGTCCGCTGCATCTCCTTCGCCACGCGCTGCCCCATCAGGAAGCAGCCCGTGAGGTTGATGTCGACGACCTCGCGCCAGCGCGCCTCGTCCATCTGCAGGAACGGCGTCTCGTCGTCGATGCCGGCGTTGTTGATGAGCACGTCGATGCGGCCCCAGCGGTCGACGGCCGCCGTGACGCACGCATCGACCTGGTCGCTCCTGCTGACGTCGGCCGTGTGCACCCACGCCCTGCCGCCATCGCCCTGGATCGCCGCCGCGACGCCCTCCAGCGGCTCCGGCGTGCGCCCGACCAGCAGCACGTCGGCGCCCTCCGACGCGAACCGGCGGGCGGTCGCCTCGCCGATGCCGCGGCCGGCGCCCGTGACGATCACGTTCCGGTCTCGGAACCGCTCCATGCCCACCTCCGCGGGGCTCATCCCTTGACCGCGCCGGCGGTCAGCCCGCGGATGAAGTACCGCTGGCCGAACACGTAGAGGGCGATCATGGGGAGGGACGCGAGGAACATCCCGGCCATGGTGATCGGGATGTCCAGGTTGTACTTGGAGCGGAAGACCGTGATGCCGACCATCAGCGTCTTCAGCTCGTCGTCGGGCAGGAAGACGAGCGCGATCAGGAGCTCGTTCCAGACCCACAGGCAGTTGACCACGATCAGCGTCACGAGCGCCGGCATCGACATCGGCAGCACGATCTGCAGCAGGATGCGGAAGTGCGAGGCGCCGTCGGCCAGCGCCGACTCCAGGATCTCGCGCGGCACCGTGCGGAAGAACGTCGTCAGCAGGTAGACGGAGAACGGGATCGTCAGCCCCGCGTAGATGATGATCACGCCGCGGTAGGTCGAGATCAGCGACAGGTCGACCCAGAGGATGAAGAGCGGCAGCAGCAGGACGACCGGCGGCACGATCATCAGCGCGACGTTGATCGAGAGCAGCACGTTCTGCCCGCGCCAGCGCATCTTCGCGATGGCGAACGCAGCAGAGCGCGGCCGACACCGTCGCCACCGCGACCGAGCCGACCGTGAGGATCAGGCTGTTCTTGGCCCAGGTGAAGAACTCGCCGCCGCGCAGCGCGTCGCCGAAGTTCGAGAAGGTGATCGGCCAGGGCAGGCCCAGCGGGTCCTCCGAGTAGTCCGCCTGCGTCTTCAGCGCCGTCATCAGCACGAAGAAGAGCGGGTAGATCGCGAGCAGGCAGATCCCGATCAGGATCACGTGCCGCGCGACGGCCCACGGCGTGGTGCGCTTCGTGCGCCGCCGGCGCGGGGACGGCGCCTCGCGGGCCACGACCGGGCGCTCCTCCGTCTGCGTCGCCGCCATCAGGCGTACCGCTCGTCGTTGCGCGAGCGGACCCAGAACAGCACGCCGATGGCCACGAGGGTGACCGCCAGCAGCATCACCGCGACCGCCGACGCCATGCCGGGCAGCGAGTTGCGCAGGCCCGTGTTGTAGATGTAGAGCTCGAGCACGACCGTCGCGTCGCCCGGGCCGCCCTTCGTGATCGTCCAGATGTACGCGAAGACCCAGGCCACCATCGTGATCGACGCGATGACGACGTAGAGCTCGATCGTGCCCTTCAGCTCCGGCACGACCACGTAGCGCACGCGCTGCCACCAGTTCGCGCCGTCGATGCGCGCGGCCTCCAGCGGTGACTCGTCGAGCGACAGCAGGCGCGCGAGGAAGAGGATGATCCCGAAGCCGACCTCGCGCCACACGATCACGATCAGGATCGTGCGCAACGCCCAGTCCGACGACCCGATCCAGTCCTGCTCCAGCGCCCCGAGCCCGACCGCGCCGAGGAAGCCGTTCACGACGCCGTTGAGCTGGAACATGTACGCGGCGACGATGCCGACGATCGCGACGGCGAGGATGTACGGGATGAACAGGATGCTGCGGTAGATGCGCCAGCCGCGCATCCGCTCGTACAGGAAGAGCGCGACGACGACCGAGATCGCCAGCATGATCGGCACCGCGAGCAGCAGGAACGCGCTGTGCTTGACGGCCTCGCGGAAGGTCGGGTCGTCCAGCACCAGCCGGTAGTTCTCGAGCCCGATCCACGGGCCGGAGTCGCCGCGCACGCGCCGGAACGAGAAGTCGACCACCCGCACCAGCGGGTAGCCGAAGACGACCAGGAGGAGCACGACCACGGGCGCCGCGTACAGGTACGGCACCCATGGTCGCGTCTTCAGCATGCGCTCAGCAGCTCCCGACGGCGCCTAGGCGTTGGCGAGGTCGGTGCCCCAGGTCGTGTAGTTCGCGACCATGTCGGGGTTCTGCGTCTTCCACTTCTGGGTGACCTCGGCGCACAGGGCGCCCGCCTCGTCGCCCGTCATCTCGCCGGCCAGGATCTTCTGGGCGCAGACGAACATGGCGTCGGTCCAGAACACGCCCGGCATCAGGTCGGCGATGTAGACGTTCGGATCGCCGGCGACCCACGTGTCGTAGACGCCCTTGATGAACGGGTCGTCGATCACCGACGCGTCGAACCGCGTGTCGGCCGGGATCTGCTTCGACGTCGTCCACATCGCCTGCAGGCGCTCCGGCGAGTGCATGAAGTCGATGAACGCCGCGGCCGTGTCCTTCTCGCCGGCCTTGGACGGGATGCCGAAGCCCTGCGTGTCGGTGATCGGCTTGCCGGCCATCGCGCCCGTGCCGAACGTGGGCATGACGATGTAGCCGACCTTGTCCGCGCCGAGCTTGTCGAGCGAGTTCGGCAGCGCGGGCGTCGTGTTGATCGCCATCGCCGCCTTGCCCGTGTCGAACAGGTTCAGGCCCTGGTAGAGCTGCAGCGACGTGACGTCGTCGTTGAAGTAGCCCTTGTCCTTCATCTCGCGCAGCTTGACCCAGTGCTCGTGGTACTTCGGGTCGTTCCAGTCGAGCTCGCCGATGAACAGGTTGAGGGCGTCGGCGGCGGAGTCGAGGTTCTGCGTCAGCGAGTTGACGAAGTACCACTCGCCGAAGTACCCGTCGCTGACCCCGGCGCCCATGGGGATGATGTCCTTGGCCTTGAGCGCCTCGCACGCGGCGAGGAACTCGTCCCAGGTCTGCGGCGGCGCCTCGGGATCGAGCCCGGCCTGGGTGAAGAGCTCCTTGTTGTACATCACGCCGAAGCCGATGGCGTAGAAGCCGGTGCGGTACGTCTTGCCCTCGTACATGGAGAGCGGCGTGCCGCCGCCCTCGGACACCGTCTCGGCGCTGATCAGGCCGTCCAGCGGGTCGAGGTACCCCAGCCAGACGTTCTCCATGTGGTAGATGCCGTTGAACAGGAACTGCACGTCGGCGGGCTGACCGGCGGCCGCGGCCTCCGTGAAGCCCGGGATGACGGCGTCCGTGTCGACCAGCGTCGGGTCGATCTCGCCGCCGAGCTGATCCTTGAACATCGAGATGGTGTCGTCGACCCACTGCTGGATCCCGACGGCCTCCGTCTCGCCCCACCACCACATGTCGGCCTTGCCGCCGATCGTCGTCGCCGTGCTGGACGGCGCCGCCGCCTCGCTGGTCGCGGCCGCGGTCGTCTCGGCGGCCGAGCTCTCGGCCGCGGAGGTCGCCGCCTCCGTGGTCGGCGCGGCCGACGACGCCGGGGCGCTGGTGGCCTCCGGCGCGGCCGAGCTCGCGGCCGACGAGCTGTCGCCCGAGTCGTCATCGCCGCACGCCGCGATCAGCGGAACCAGGCCCAACGCCGCCGCGCCGCCTGCGCCAAGGCGCAGGAGCCGACTGCGGGTGAGCGGGTTCGCGAGCGGATCCTTCATCTCATCCTCCCCCGGTGCTCGTGTGCCGCCCCGTGCGGCACCGTGGCGCCCCTCTTGACGACGGCTCCGTGCCCGCCGCTCCTCCATACCGGCGACCGGGGCCGTGGCCGCCAGGTCCGGTAGTACACGCTATAGCGAGTCGCGCTGTCAAGCCGCGGGAACCGGTTTCCGGTTACGATTCCAGTAACGCGGACCGGATGCGCCCGGTGGCCAGGGACACGTGCGTCACGCCGTCAGCGCTCGAGCGCGAGGGAGTGCCGCGACAGCACGCGATGGCCGTCGTCGGTGATGAGCGAGACGACCTCCACGCGCACCCCGAGGCCGTCGACGTACGCGCCCGGCTCGAGCGCGACGATCATGCCCGGCTCGAGCACGGTCGCCGAGTCGGGCACCGCGCGCGGCTCCTCGTGGTAGTGGAAGCCGACGCCGTGGCCGGTGTGGTGCGGGAACGAGAGGCCGTGCTCCTCCATCGCGGCACGCGCGACGGCGTCGACCTCGTGGCCCGTGGCGCCCGGCCGCAGCGCCGCGAGCGCGACGTCGAGGGCGGCGGACGACGCGACGTGCAGGCGCCGCGCCTCGTCGGACGGCTCGCCGACCGCCCAGGCTGCGCAGGAGTCGCCCCAGATGCCGTCGTGGCAGGGCACGAGGTCGCAGATCACGAGGTCGCCCTCGGCCAGCACGCGGTCGACCGGCGGCCCGCCGACGTCCTGCGTGCGCGGCCCGGAGACGAGGTCGGCGAGCAGCGCGGTGCGCCCGCCGGCCGCCGACTCGATGGCGCCGCGCAGCGCGGCCCAGACGTCGAGCTCGTTCGCGCCCGCCACCGACGCGGCGCGGGCGGCGGCGTGCCCGGCCTCGCACAGGCGCAGCGACGTCTCCACCGCCTCGACCTCGGCCGGCGTCTTGACGGCGCCGAGGCTCGACAGCTCCGAGCCGATCGGCCGCGCGCCCTGGAGCCGCATCGCCAGCCCGCCCGGCAGCGTGGCGCCGTCGACCAGCACGCCGCGGCCGCCGAGGCCGGCCAGCGCCACACCGCGGTCGAAGGCCTCGACGGCGCGGCCGAGGGCGTCGAGCGGCGCGACCGTGAAGCCCTCGTAGCTCTCGACCCGGTCGCGCTCGGGCGCCTCGTCGACGGAGCACACGAGCACGGGCTCGGCGTCGCCGGGCGCGATCACGATGGCGGGCAGCGCATAGGGCGAGGGGCCCGTCTCGATGTCGGCGACGGTGTGGCCGGCGAGCATGCGCACGAGGCCGGGATCGGCCGTGACGAGCGCGTCGCCGCCGTGGGCCTGCAGGAAGCGGGTCAGGCGGGGATCGGGCATGGCTCCTCTGGATGGTTGATGCCGTGGATCGCTGATCGCGGAAGGCGGCTCTGATTCCGATGCTTCGGAATTCCCGCTGATCCTCGGGCGGTACGGCCGGACGTACCACGGGCTCGTGACGCCCTTGGTAGTCCGGCCGTGCCGAAGCCGACCGGCCCCGCCCAGCCGCCCTATCAAGTGACGCCCTCTCGACGACCGACGCGGCGGCTGGGCGGCGCCGGGCCGCGTCCGAGGTGTGCAGATGCCGTCTTACGCCCAGCGAGATCACGGCATCGCATCCAGAAGGTGATCAGCAGGCCGCCGTCGACGACGAGGCGGACGCCCGTGATGTACGTGTTGGACGGGGACAGCAGGTGCGCGACCGCGGCGGCGATCTCGGGCGGCTCCGCCGGGCGCTGCAGCGGCAGCAGGCCGCCCTCCTTGTAGCGCGTGCGGAACCACTCGCCCTCGAGCTCGTCGCGGCCGTCCACGACGCTCATGCGCGTGCGCACGAAGCCGGGTGCGACGCTGTTGACCAGCACGCCACGGGGCCCGAGCTCGATCGCCAGCGTCCGCGTGGCCGCCTCCAGCCCGCCCTTCGCGGCGTCGTAGGCGAGTGCCGTGACCTCGCTGTTCGAGGCGTGCACGGACGTGATGTTGACGATGCGACCGCCGCCGCTGGCCGCCATCTGCAGGCCGGCGGCGCGGGCCAGGAAGATCGGCCCGTCGAGCAGGACGGCGTGCTGGCGGCGGTAGTTGGCGACCGTCAGCTCCTCCACCGTCTCCGGGACGAAGACGCCGGCGACGTTGGCGAGCGCCGCGATGCGGCCGTGCGCCGCCGCGATGTCGGCGACCAGCGCCTCGTGCCCCTCGATGTCGCCGACGTCGACGATGCGGTGGTGCGGGCGGTCGGCGGGCTCGACGTCGAGCCCCACGACGAGGTACCCGAGCTCCTCCAGCGCGTCCGCGACGGCTCGCCCGATGCCGTTCGCCGCGCCCGTGACCAGCGCCGTGCCGAGACTCCCCATCGCGCGTCAGGCCCCTCCCAGTCGTGTGCCGCGGTCGATCCTATAGCGTTTTGGCCGACCTTCCGGCGCCGCGGCGCGGGGGGCGTGCGCTAGCGTCGGCACGAACGCGGGCGCGGAGCGCGCGGGACACGCGGACGGCGGAGAAGCGACATGACAGCGAAGGGCCTGCGGGGCTGGACGACCGGAACGCTCGTGGCGGCGGGCATGCTGCTGGCCGCGTCGGCTGCGGACGCCGCGACGTACGACTGGCGGTACGGGATCGGCGGGCTCCAGGGCACCGTGTCCGCGGACGTCAGCGTCAAGCGGGCGGCGTCGGGCGAGACGCCCGCCCTGGAGCTCTACGGCGGCAACGGGACGACCGTCCTGTCGCTGAACCCCGCGGCCCGGGCGACGACGCCGACGGTGCGGCTGCGCGGCCCCTCCGGCCCGAGCTCGATGGTCGTGCCCGGGCGCGTGCGCTTCGGCTGGAACGAGCAGGTCAGCTCCGGCGAGTCCGGCACCATGCGCCGCTGCCGCGGCCGCACCGCGAAGGCCGTGCCGCGGCGCCTCGTGCACGTCGTCCGCATGGAGCGCGACGGCGATCGCGTCCGCATCCGCTGGGCCCTGCCGCTGCCGCGGCTGGGGAAGGCGGGCTGCACGGGCGCCGGCGTGCTGCCGACCGTGGTCGCCGAGGACGTCTACCCCGCCTCCACCTTCGACCACCGCGAGATCCGCGTCCGCGTCTCCGGCTCCGACAGCCGCGAGCACGCGCTCCCCGGGCAACGCACGCGCAGCGTCGTCATCAGCTGGGACTTCACGCTGCGCCTGGTGCGCCTCGGCTGACGGGCGGCGCGGGTTCAGGCGTCGCGCACGGCGCGGAAGCCGACGTTGCCGCTCGAGGAGTCGGGCGTCAGCGCGTTGCGGGCCGCCACGCGGTAGCGACGGCAGTACGAGTGGTGGCACAGGTACGACCCGCCGCGCGAGCTGCGGTGGGTGCCGCGCCGTGGGCCGCGCGGGGCATGCCGCTTGTCGCGGGTGTGGAACGTCGGGTGGAACCAGTCGGCGCACCACTCCCAGACGTTGCCGGTGCAGCACCAGAGCCCGAAGCCGTTCGGCTCGAAGCTGCGCACCGGCGCCGTGCCGTAGTGCCCGTCGGCCACCGTGTTGCCGGCCGGGAACGCCCCCTGCCACACGTTCATGCGGTGCTCGCCGCCGGGCTCGAGCTCGTCGCCCCAGGGGAAGACGGCCCCCTCCAGCCCGCCGCGCGCGGCGAACTCCCACTCGGCCTCGGTCGGCAGCCGCTTGCCGGCCCAGGCGCAGAAGGCCGCGGCGTCGTCCCACGAGACGTGCACCACGGGGTGCTCGTCGCGGCCTTCGAGGTCGGAGTGCGGACCCTCCGGGTGGCGCCAGTCGGCGCCCTCGACCTCGCGCCACCAGGGCGCCTGCGCGACGGCGCGGGTGGGCGGGAAGTCGTCCGGCAGGAGGCCGCCGAAGACGAACGAGTTGCCCACCCGCTCGGCCTCCGTGCGATGGCCCGTGGCCGCCGCGAAGCGGGCGAAGTCGTCGTTGGAGACCGTGCAGGCGTCGATCCAGAACGGGTCGAGGGTGACCTGCCGGACGGGCCCCTCGCCGTCGGCCGGGTACGCGTGGCGATCCTCGCTGCCCATGAGGAACGCGCCGCCGTCCAGCCGCACCATGCCGTCCGTGGGGCCGGGCGGGGCTGCCGCGGGGGCCGTGCGGCGTGCGGCGCCGGCGGCGCGGCCCGGCGCGCAGCACGCGTGCTCGCCGTGCTCGTCCATGGGCGCGGCAGCCTACCGCGCCCGGCGGTGCGGCCGGGTGACGCGTGCCCACCCGCAGCGGGTGATTTCGCGCCGCAACCCGGGTGAACGGCCCGTCAGCCCTTGTGCCGGGAGGCGGCTGGGTGGGAACGTGGGCCGTCGTGGAGACGGAGCCTCCCACCCCCGAGTCCGCACCCGCGTCCGAGGCCGCCCCGGCGACGCCGGACGCCCCGCGCGACGAACCGCCCGCGCCGCCCGCACCGGCGGCGCCCAAGCGCAAGCGGCGCTGGCCCTCGGTCACGCTCATCGTGATCGGCGGGGTGGCACTGCTCCTGGGCCTGGTGGCCGGCTTCGTCAACCGCGTCGCGCTCAACACCCCGGACTACGTCGACGTCAGCTCGAAGATGCTCGAGGACCCGGAGATCCGCCAGGCCGTGTCCACCTACCTCGTCGACCAGATCTGGGCCAACCGCGACGTCGAAGCGAAGATCCAGGAGACGCTGCCGACGGCCCTCGCCCCCCTGGCGGGACCGGCCTCCTCGACGCTGCAGACCTACGCCGTGCAGGCGGCCGACGCCGCTGCTCGCCACCGACGCGGCCCAGAAGGCCTGGAAGGCGGCCAACCTCGCGGCGCACACCCAGCTACGGCACGTCATCAACGGGGACAGCGAGGCGATCGCAGAGCAGAACGGCCTCGTGGTGCTCGACCTGCGGCCGCTCGCCATCGACATCGCCGAGCGGGTCGGCCTGAGCACGGAGGTCGTGGCCAACTTGCCGGCGGACGCCGGGCAGATCGTGATCATGAACGAGGACCAGCTGGAGGCCGTGCAGACGGCCGCCCACCTGCTCGACGTCGTCTCGTTCGTGCTCGTGATCGTGGCGCTGATCCTGTTCGCGATCGCCATCTGGATCGCGCCCGATCGCCGGACCGCGGTGCGCAGCTCCGGCGTCGCGTTCCTGCTCGTGGGCCTTGCGGCGCTCGCCCTGCGCCGCTACGCCGGCGACGCGATCATCGACTCCCTGAACCCGACCGCCGAGACCCGCGACGCGGCCGAGGCGGCCTGGAGCATCCTGACCGAGGTGCTGCGCGACGGCGCCTTCCTCGTCCTGATCATGGGGCTCGGCGCCCTGGCGTGGGCCGGGTTCGCGGGACCCTCGCGGCTGGCCGGCTGGCTCCGGCGCATGCTGCGGCCGCTCGCGGCGCGGCCCTTCGGGTGGTACGCCGTGGCGGCGATCGGGCTCCTGGCGCTGCTGGCGTTCGGCTCCGCGCTGACGCCGGCGCGCGTGGTCTTCTCCCTCATCCTCCTGGCCACGCTCATCCTCGCGCTGGAGACGGCCCGGCGCGTCGCCCTGCGCGCCACGCCGCGCGCCTCGTCGGTCTGGCGCGGCACGGGCCCGGTGGACGCGCTGAAGGAGCTCGCCGAGCTGCGCGAGCGGGGGCTGCTCAGCCAGGAGGAGTACGAGCGCGCGAAGGCGGAGGTCCTCGGTGTGGGAGCGCCGTCGGCCATCGCGCCCGTCACAGCGAACTGAAAGGATGACCAGGGGCGCGCCCACGCGCGCCCATCCCCGGTTCCCGGACTCTCCCAGCCAACTTGAGCGCTCCCGCAGCGGTCGTCAGACGCCCGACACGTGCGCCTCGCCCGCCGGCGGTGGCGCCGACCAAGCTGGTCCCGCCCGCCGAGCCGTCGGGCTACATCGCGCGCCCGCGCCTGCACGCGCTGCTCACGGAGGCGACGCGGCATCGGGTGACCGTCGTGTCCTCCCACGCCGGCACCGGCAAGTCCGTCCTGCTCGCGGCGTACTGCCGCACGCTGCCCCCGGGCCGCGTCGCGTGGGTCGGCCTCGACCGCGAGGACGACTGGGCGCCGCGCCTGTGGTCGCTGGTCGACGCGGCGCTGCGCGGACCGGCCGGCGGACGCCGGCGTGCGCCGCTCGGCGACGACCCGGTGGCCGGCATCCTCTCGCGCCTGCCGTCCGACGGCGACCCCCTGCTGCTCATCCTCGACGACGTCCACGAGCTGCGCAGCACCACCGTGCTGGACCAGCTCGCGTCGCTGCTGGCCCACGCGCCCGACGGGCTGCACGTGGTGCTCGCGGCCCGCGCCGACCCGGGGCTGCGGCTGCAGCGGCTGCGGCTGGCCGGCGACCTCGCGGAGATCCGCGCCGCCGACCTCGCCTTCACCGCGCCCGAGTGCGCGAGCCTGCTGGCCACGGAGGGCGTGCACCTCGAGGACGACGCGCTCGACGAGCTCGCGCGGCGCACGGAGGGCTGGGCGGCGGGCGTCCGGTTGGCCGCGCTGTCGCTGCGCGGCGAGGCCGACCCCTCGCACCTGGTGCGTCGCTTCGCCGGCGACGACGCCGCCGTCATGGACTACCTGCTGAGCGAGATCCTCGACCGGCAGCCGCCCGACCTCGTCGACTTCCTCCTCCGCACGTCGGTGGCGGACGTGGTGACGCCGGAGCTCGCCGACGAGCTGACCGGCCGCACGGACGGCGGGCGCGTGCTGGCCCGGCTCCAGGCCGAGAACTTCCTGCTCTCCCGCCCCGCGGACCACGGCCCCGCCTTCCGCTACCACACGCTGCTGCGCGAGTTCCTGCGCGCGCAGCTGGAGTACGCGCACCGCGACGCGCTCCCGGGGCTGCACCGGACGAGCGCGCGCTGGCACCGCGAGCACGGCTCCCCGGCGACGGCCTTCGAGCACGCGCTGCAGGCGGGCGACTGGCAGCTCGCGGAGGAGATCTACGGCGAGGCGTGGCACCTGCTGCGCGCCGCGGCAGCGCCGGTCCCCGCCCGGCGCCTGCCGGCCGAGGCCATCGAGGCGTGCCCGGCCCTGGCCCTGCGCGCCGCCGACCTGGCGGCGGCCAGCGGCAGCGCGCCCGAGGCCGAGCGGCTGGTGGCGCGGGCGGAGACGCTGCTGGACGGCCAGGCGGCCGCCGGGGACGATCCGCGCCGCGAGCTCGCGATCGTCACGCGGCTGGAGTGCGCGGGACGGCGCGGCGACCACGCCGAGGTGCTCGCGCTCGTGCCGCACCTGCTGGCCGTGCCGCCGGCGCTCGCCGACGACCCGCCGCGCGCCCGCGTCGTGCAGGCCCTCGCCCTCGCCCACCTCGGCGGCGCGCAGTCGGCGCTCGGGCGCTACGACGAGGCGGAGACGAACCTGCGCATGGCCCTCGCGGGCGCGCTGGAGACGCACCTCGACGCCGTCGTCCTGCAGGCCCGGAGCGGCCTCGCGGTGGTCGACGCCGCCCGCGGCCGCCTGCGCAGCGCGGCCCTCGCGGCGTCGAGCGCGGTCGAGTTCGCCGCCAGCCGCGGCTGGGAGAGCCGGGCCGACACCGCCGCGGCCGAGGCCGCGCTGGCCTGGGCCCGGTACCAGTGGGACGAGCTCGAGGAGGCGGCGGCGCACGCCGCTGCGGCCACCCGGACGGCGACGGGGCCCGCCCATGCGGCCGGCGACGCCGTCGCCGCGCTGGTCTACGCGGCGCTCGGCGACACCGACGCGGCGCTGGCCCGCGCGCACGCCGCGCGCGCCGCGGCGGCGATCGGCCCGCACCCGCTGCTCACGTCGCTGCTGCCCACGCTGGCGGCGCGCGTCCTGCTCGCGGCGGGCGATCCGTGCCGCGCCCGCGCGGCGCTCGCCGACGCCGACCCGGACGATCCCGACGTCGCGCTCGTGCGCTCGCGCCTGCTGCTGGCCGGCGGCCGTCCCGGCGAGGCGCTGCGGCTGCTCGCCGCCGTGCCTGCCGATCACTGCTCGCGCGCGCAGGAGCTGGAGGCGCTCGTGCTCGAGGCCGTGGCCCACCACTCCGCGCACGACGAGGCCGCGAGCGCCCACACCCTCACCCGCGCGCTCGCCCTGGGCCAGAGCGACAGCTATCGCCGGCCGTTCGTGGACGCCGGGCCGGTCATCCGCGAGCTGCTGGTGCGCGAGGTGCGGCGCGGCACCGCCCATCGCGCCTACGTCGCCGAGCTCCTCGCGGCCCTCGACCGTCGCGCCGCACGTGTCGAGATCACGCGCCCGGAGCTCCTCGAGCCCCTCAGCGATCGCGAGCGCGCCGTCCTCCGCTACCTGCCGACGATGATGACCAACTCCGAGATCGCCGCGGAGCTGTTCCTCTCCGTCAACACGGTCAAGACGCACCTCCGCAGCATCTACCGCAAGCTCGGCACCACCCGGCGCCGCGACGCGGTCGAGTGCGCGCGCCGCCTCGGCCTCGTCTGAGCGTCCGCCCGTCGGCGGCTCACCCGGCAGGGACGATGCGGGGTCGCCCGCGCGGGGGCGAGGATGGCCGCCTAGGACGGGAGCGGACCGTGATCGAACCTGCCACCTACGAGATCCGCGTGCGCGGCCGGCTCAGCCCGCGGATCCTGGCCGCGTTCGAGGGTCTCGTCTCCGAGGTCGAGCCGGTCGAGACCGTCCTGCACGGGCCGCTGCGCGATCAGGCGGAGCTGCACGGCGTCCTCGCGCGCATCCAGGCCCTGGGGCTCGAGCTCGTGGAGCTGCGGCGGGTGCCCGGACGCCCCGTGGGGCCGGACGTCGCGGCGGACCCGCACGCGTGAGCGCGGCGGCGGAGCCGCCTGAGCGAGGACAGTCCGGCACCTCGCCGGCGCAGAAGATCGTCCAGGCCGCGCTGACGATCCTGCTGCTCTACCTGATCTTCGGCGTCTTCCTGCCCGGCGCGATCGACTACTCCGCCGTCGTCGACGCGCTGCAGGAGGTGAGCGCGGAGGAGATGCTGCTGCTGCTCGGCTTCTTCGTGCTCATCGAGGGCCTGAAGGCCGCGGAGCCGTACCTCGCCATCCCCTTGCTGACGTACCCCCAGGCGGTCGTCTCCGCGGAGGCCTCGACGGCCGTCTCGAACGTCGTCCCCGGGCCGTCGGGCACGGCCATGCGCTTCTACATCTACCGCACGTGGGGCCTCACGAGCGCGGACTTCGCGCGCGGCTGGCTGCTGACGTCGCTCATCAACAACGGCGTCATCCTGATCATGCCGGCGGTGGCGCTGGCCGCCTACGCGACGCAGGGCGACCTCGACCGCGGGGTGATCCTGCTGGCGCTGATCGGGCTCGTCGTCTCGATCATCGGCCTGGTCATCGTCGTCCTCGCGGCCCGCAGCGAGGACTTCGCGCGGCGCCTCGGGCACCTCGCCGGCCGCCTCGTGACCTGGGCCCGCGGCATCACCCGTCGACCGGGCCCGAAGGACTTCGCCGACGCCGCGGTGGGCTTCCGCCGCGAGACGCTCGACGTCCTGCACCACACCGGCATCAGGCTCGTCGTCGTCATCGTCCTCAAGTACTTCGCGACCGCGGCCTGCCTGCTGGTGTCCCTCCGCGCGGTCGGCGTCCCGCACGATCCGCTGACGACCCTCGGCGTCTTCGCCGCGTACTCCGTGGTGCGGCTGGCGACGGTCATCGAGATCACGCCCGGCGGCGTCGGCGTGGTGGAGGTCGCGTACATCGCGGCCCTCACGTACATCGCCGGCGAGGGCTGGGACGCGGAGATCACCGCCGGCGTCCTGCTGTTCCGCTTCGTGACGTACGTCGCGCCGATCCCGGTCGGCGCCGTCTGCTACGTGATCTGGCGCCGCATGACGCGCTGGCGCCGGGAGCCGCGGCACGTCGAGGAGGCGACGCCGCTCGCGGTCGTCTCGGCCCTCGTCGACGAGCGCGTCCCGCCGACGCCGGGCTGAGCGACGGTCAGGTCTCGGCCGCGCCGACGGGTCTCGACGGGATGCGCTGGGCGGCGAACAGCGCGAGGGTGACCATGATCGCGAGGATGGCCAGCGCGGCGCGCAGGCCATCCAGCCGCGCGTCGCGGTAGGCGTCGAGCGTGGCGTCCTGCACGTCGGGGGTCACCCCGGCCTGGTCGAGCGCCTGCTCCAGGTCGGCGTCGGAGACGAACGGGACGCCGCTGGCGAGCTCGACCTGCGCCTGCTGCTTCGCGCTCGGTGGGATCTCGGGGCTCTGCGCGATGTTGGCGATGAAGGCGCTGGAGACCGCGGCGATCATCAGCGAGCCGGCCAGGGCCGTGCCGATCGAGGCGCCCAGGTTGGTCATCGTGTTCTGCACGCCGCCGACCTCGGGAGCCTGCTCGTCCGGGACGGCCGAGACCGTGACGGCGCCGAGCTGCGAGGCGAGCGCGCCGATCCCGAGCCCGACCAGCAGCATCGGCACGAAGACGATCTCCGGCCCCGCGTCCGCGTCCAGGCCGCCCAGCAGGACGACGGTACCCACCAGCAGCGAGAACAGGCCGAGCCGCACCACCAGGCGCGGGGAGGCGCTCGACCAGAAGCGCGGGATGCCGAGCGCGGCGATCAGCAGCGTCAGCGAGAGCGGCAGCAGCCGCGCGCCGGTGGCCAGCGCCGACAGCCCCAGGCAGACCGACAGGAACAGCGGCACGACGAAGAACAGGCCGGCCTGGGCCAGGTACTGGAAGAAGAACATCGTCAGCCCGCTGCGCAGCTGCGGGATCGTCAGCATCGCCGGGCGGATGAGCGGCTCCCGCCCCTGGTCCTCGAGATGCGCCTCCCAGCGGAAGAACACCCAGATGACGACCAGGCCGATCAGGATCAGCCACAGGGTCGGCGAGACGCCCGCCCACGACGGCCCCGACGGCTTCGGCTCGACCCAGCCCCACTCGGCGGAGCGCAGGATGCCGAACACGAACAGGCCGAGGCCGGCCGCCGACAGCACCGCGCCGACGACGTCGAGGCGCGGGCGCGTCTCCACCGGCGCGTCGGCGATGCGCCGCGTCAGCACGAGGATGATCAGGACGATCACGACCTCGCCTGCGAAGACGTAGCGCCAGGAGAAGTAGGTCGTGCAGAAGCCGCCGATGAGCGGGCCGACCGCGACGGCGATGGCACCGGCCGCCGCCACGAGCCCGTACGCCGCCGGCCGCCGCTCGGCCGTGAAGTTGGACGCCACCAGCGCGACGATCGCCGGCATGATGAGCGCCGCGCCGACGCCCTCGAGGAACGACCAGCCGATGAGCAGCACCGTCAGGCTCTGCGCCAGCGAGGTGATGAAGGAGCCGCAGCCGTAGATCACGCAGCCGATCGCGAACGCGCGCTTGCGGCCGATCATCGCGCCGATCTTGGCGCCGGTGATCATCAGCGTGGCCATCACGAGCGTGTAGGCCGTGATCGCACCCTGGATCCCGGTGACGGTCGTCCCGACGTCCTTCGCCACCTGGGCGATGGAGACGTTCATCACCGAGCTGTCGAGGGTCATCAGGAACTGACCGGCGGCGAGCGTCAGCAGGACGATGGTGGCGCCCTTGGCGGGCGCGGACGCTGCGCTCATCCCGCGGACGCGCCCGAGTCGGACGGGGCGGCACCGCGGTTGCGCGCGCCCGTCCAGACGGCGTCGAGGAGCACCGCCAGGAGGGTGATCGCGATGATGGCGATGAACGTCTCCGGCGAGCTGTCGAGCGTGTCGATGACGAAGAAGAGCGAGCACGACGGCCGTCACCGCGATCGCGAGCAGGCACGATCCAGCCGCGTTGCTGCCGGTGTCGTGCCGCCGGCGGAACCCGGCGCCGCCGACCAGCAGGAAGATGACGAGCGCCGTGGCGCTGCCGACCGACGCGATCGCGGAGAGGTCGACCGTGTTGGCGACCACGAGCACGACCGCAGCGGTGAGGATCAGGCCGCGCGGCAGGCCGCGGCGCGGCCCGGGGCCGAAGAAGGGCGGGAACAGCCCCTCCTTCGCCAGCATGCCCGTGAGGTTGCCGGACGCGTAGAGCGTGGCGTTCGTCGCACCCGCGGTGGAGAGCATCGCGGCGATGGCCATGATGGTATAGCCGGCGTCGCCGAGCGCCGGCCGGGCCGCCTCCGCGATCGCCGTCTCGCCGTACTCCACCACCTGCGCGACCGTCAGCGTCCCGAACACGCCGAGCGCGATGAGGATGTAGGTGACGGTCGTGACGCCGAGCGCGCCGTACATCGCGCGCGGCAGGTCGTGGCCCGGGTCGTTCATGTCGCCGGCGGTGAACGTGATGACGTTGAAGCCGAGGTAGGCGAAGAAGGTGAGGGCGACGCTGGCGACGATCTTGTCGACCGACGGGTAGGTGTCGAACGCCAGCAGGTCGAGGTTCAGGTCGGAGATCGTGACGACGACGAACACCGCGAACACGGCGAGCACGCCGGTCACGATCAGCGACTGCGCGCGCTGCACGAACTTCGCGCCCACGAGGTTGACCGTCACCATCACCAGCACCAGGGCCGTGCTGAAGATGTTGTCCCAGGCGGCGGCCGCGTCGTCCCCGATGAGCAGCGACGTCGCGTAGCTGCCGAACGAGACCACGACCATCGAGCAGACGATGACGATCGCGGCCATGTAGCCCAGCCAGGCGGCGATGCCGACGAGCCGCCCGGCGCCGTAGCCCTCGATGAGGTAGGTGATCAGGCCGCCGGACGACGGGTAGCGCGTGCCCATCTTCACGCACGCGTAGCCGAGCAGCGACGCCACGATCCCGCCGATCAGGAACGAGATCCAGACCGCCGAGCCGGCGACGTCGCCCGCCTCCCCGAGCAGGGCGAAGATGCCTGCGCCGATCATCGCGCCGATGCCGAGCACCGTCGCGCCGCGCACGGTCATCGTCTTCGACGCCTCGGCCCCGGCGGGCGCCGGGGGCGGGGCGGGCCCTTGCGGCTCGTCGGCCACTACGGCAACGCGGCAGGCGGGGGCGCCGCGGGCGTGTGGTCGTTGAAGAAGAGGTAGACGACCCTGGGCTCCAGCGAACCGAGGACGCCCGCGGCGTCGCGGATCCCGGGGTCGATCTGCTGGTCGGACATGGCCGCGGACGCTACGCGTCGCACGCGTGGAGGCCCGGCCCGGCCGCCCGCTTTCACCTGGGTGAACCGGGGCGGCTACAGGTCGGAGGCGTACGCGTCGTCCCGCGCGCTGAGCAGGGTCAGACCGAGGTCCGACGCGCGCAGCAGCACGGCCAGGAGCTCCGCCTGATCGCGCACCGACCCGCTGAGGACGGTGTTGCCGCCCGCGCGCGTCAGCGTCATCCCCTCGAAGGCGATGGCCGCCTCGTCGCTCAGCTCGTCGGCGACGACGATCGTGTACGCGCGCCACGGCACGCAGGCGAAGGTCGCACCGATCGGCGCCGCGGTGGGCGCCGGGCAGGCCGCTCACCCAGGTGAATCGGGATCCGCGAGCAGCCCCAGCGCCTCCGCCCGCGCGACCGCCTCGGCGCGCGAGCTCACGCGCAGCTTGCGGTAGATCGACTTCATGTGGGAGCGGACGGTGTTCGGCGACAGGTAGAGCGCCGCGGCGATCCCGCTCGCGGAGAGGTCCGACGACAGCAGGCGGAGCACGGGCAGCTCGGCGTCGCTCGGCCGTTGCGCGACCTCGCCGGCCTCCGCCTGCGCGCGGGCGGCCTCGAGCTCCTGCGCCACCCGCTGCACGAGCGGCTCCACGATGCCGCAGTCGCCGAGCTCGTCCACCTGCTCCCGGGCCCGGCGCAGGTCGGCCGCCGCGGCGTCGAGGCGGCCGCGGCGCACGCGCACGCGGGCGAGGACGAGCAGCAGCCACGCGTGGTGGACCGTCGCCACCTCGTCGCGGAAGAAGTGCTCGGCGTGCAAGAGCTCGCGCTCGGCCTCCTCCAGGCGCCCCTCGGCCGCGAGCACGACGCCCGTGGCCGCCGCCGCGTTCGCCCCGAGCCAGGTGCGGCTGGCGTGGGCGTGGTCGACGAGCGCACGCGCCTTCTCCGCGTGATGCCGCGCCGAGCCGAGGTGCCCGCGCTCCGCGGCGGTGAACGCCAGCGAGCTGCGGGCGAACACCTGCCCCGGCGGCCGGCGCTCCGCGGCCGGATGCTCGATCGCAACCATCCCGGCCGTCCATGCGGCGACGAGGTCGCCGGCGAAGAACAGCGCCCGGGCGAACGCCCCGTAGGCCGCCACGAACGCGTCGTCGGAGCCCGCGTCGGCGAGCGCCGCCGCGCGCGCGCCCGCCACCACCGCGCGCGGGACGTCCGGCTCGACGGTCGCCGCGCGCACCGTCGCGACCGTCGCCTCCGCGTCCGCGCTCCCCGACCCCGGATGCTCGGTACGGCCGCGATCGGCGAGCTGCAGCAGCCGCCGCCGCTCCAGCGCGCACTGCCCGACCATGGCGGCGGCGGTCGCCGCGGCGGCAGCCAGCGCGGCGTGCCGCAGGAGGACGTCCTCGGGGAGCCGCCGCACCCAGTGCAGGAGCGTCCGCGCCCGGCCGCTGCGGATGAGGGCGAGGTGGTGCTCGTCGAGCAGCTCCGCGAGCGCCTCGTGGTCGCCCGCGGCGGCGGCGTGCTCGGCGGCATCGATCACCATGCCCTCCATGCGCAGCCACGCGGAGGCCCGGCGGTGCAGGTCCGCGGCGCGCTCGGGCTCGGCCGCGACGAGCTGGACGCGCGCGTAGTCGGCGAACAGCGAGTGCATCCGGAACCAGTCGCCGCGCTCGTGGCGCACCACGAAGAGGTTCTCCCGCTCGAGCCGCGCCAGCATGGCCGCCGAGTCGTCCCGGTCCAGCACGGCGTCGCACAGCCGCGGCGTGAACCGGCCGAGCACCGCCGCCGCCAGCAGGAAGTCGCGGACCTCCGGCTCCAGCCGGTCGAGCACCTCCGCGCTCAGGTACTCCACCACGAAGCGGTGGTCGCCGCCGAACCGCTGCAGCGCGGCGGCCGGATCGGGCACGCGCTCCAGCCACAGGGCGGCCAGCACGACGGCGGCGGGCCAGCCCTCCGTCCGCGCCCGCAGCAGCTCGACGTCCTCCGCGGCGAGCTCGACGCGGCCGCGGTTGGCGAGCACCGCCTGCACCTCGGAGGCGGTGAACGCCAGCTCGTCGGCGCGCAGCTCGGCGAGCGTCCCGGCTGCGCGGCGCCGCGCGAGTCCGAGCTCGGGATCGCGCCGGGCGACCGCGACGACGCGCACGCGCGGCGGCAGGCGGTCGAGCAGGTGCTCGAGCGTCGCCAGGCAGCCCGGATCCGTGATCGCATCGAGGTGGTCGATGACCAGCACGAGGTCCTCGCGCAGCGACGAGAGGCCGTCCAGCAGCGCGTCGACGACCGCGTCGGCCGACGTCTCCGGCGTCCGCGCCCGCCGCAGGGCCGCGCGCCCGAGGCCCCCGCGCACGCGGTCGACGGCCGTCGCGACGTACGACCAGAAGCGCAGCGGGTCGTCGTCCATCGGGTCCGCGGTGACCCACGCAAGCGCGGCGGAGCCCCGCGCGCACCACTCGCGGACCGCGAGGGTCTTGCCGTAGCCCGCCGGCGCGGCGACGAGGGTCAGGGTCGCATCGGGCGTCGCGTCGAGCGTCCGCAGGATCCGCGGGCGCGAGACCATCCCGGCGGGCAGGCGCGGCGGCGCGAGCTTCGCCTCGGCAAGGGGCGGGGCGGCGCCGCGGGACGCGACCGGCTGCACGGACGAGCGTGGGGCCGCCACAGGGGCGATGCTAGCGGCTGACACGGCTGTACCAACATGCGAACGGGGTGTTCCGGCCGGCGGATTTCACCCAGGTGATTCCTACGCATCGGGCGCCCCGCGGCCGGGGCGAGCGCAGATCCTCAACCGATGGCAGCGACCGAACGGGACGCGGGCGGGGTAATCGCCTGGCACGGCCTGGCGCCCGAGGACGTGTCGGCGCGGTTCGACGTCGACCCGCGCACGGGGCTCGACACCGGCGAGGTGGAGCGGCGGCGCGCGGAGCACGGCCCGAACCGGCTCGCCGAGGCGCCGCCGGAGCCCGGCTGGAAGGCGTTCCTGCGCCAGTACCGGGACCTGATGCAGCTCGTGCTGCTGGGCGCCGCGATCGTCAGCATCGTCGCGCTGCAGGAGTTCACCACCGGCATCGTGATCATCGGCCTGACCGTCCTCAACGCGGTCCTCGGGCTGAACCAGGAGGGCAAGGCCGCCGAGAGCGTCGCGGCGCTGCAGAAGATGCTCGTCATCCGCGCGCACGTGCGCCGCAACGGCGAGAAGCTCGACATCCCCTCGGAGGAGCTCGTCCCGGGCGACGTCGTGACCTTCGAGGCCGGCGACCGCGTGCCGGCCGACGGCCGGCTGCTGGTCGCGGCCACCCTGGAGATCGAGGAGGCCGCGCTGACCGGCGAGAGCACGCCGGTGCTGAAGGCCGTCGCCACGGTGGAGGGCGACGACATCCCGCTCGGCGACCGCCTGGACATGGCCTACATGAACTCGACCGTCACCCGCGGGCGCGGGGAGATGGTCGTCACGGCGACCGGCATGAACACCGAGGTCGGCCAGATCTCGCGGATGCTGAGCCAGGTCGAGCAGGAGAAGACGCCGCTCACGCGCCAGCTCGACCAGCTGACGGTGCTGATCACGATCATGGCGGCGATCGCCCTCGCGCTGGTCGTGATCATCGGCCTGATCCGCGGCGACGACTTCGACGAGCTGTTCCTGATCGGCATCAGCCTCGCCATCGCCGCCATCCCGACGGGCCTGCCGGCGGTGGTCACGACGATGCTCTCGCTGGGCACCCAGGCGCTCGCGGCGAAGGGCGCGATCGTGAAGCGGCTGCGCTCGGTGGAGACGCTCGGCGCCACGTCGGCGATCTGCTCCGACAAGACCGGCACCCTCACGCTCAACCAGATGACGGCGCGCGAGCTCGTCGTCGTGGGCCGCCGCTACCACGTCGAGGGCGAGGGCTACTCGACCCAGGGCCGCATCCTGCGCGTGGCCGGCGAGACCGACACGCCCCTCGACCGCTTCCTGCTGCCGATGGCCCTCGCCAACGACGCCGCCGTCCGCGACGGCGAGATCGTGGGCGACCCGACGGAGGCGGCGCTCGTGGTGCTGGCCGCGAAGGGCGGCGTCGACGTCGACGAGACGCGCCGCCTGCTGCCGCGCATCGCCGAGGTGCCGTTCGACTCCGAGTACAAGTTCATGGCGACCTTCCACGACATGGAGGACGGCGGCCGCAAGGTCGTCCGCTGCTTCGTCAAGGGCGCCCCCGACGTGCTGCTGGCGCGCTCGTCGCACGTCGCCGGGGCCGACGGCGAGGCGATCCCGATCGACGGCGGGCGCGAGCAGGTCCTGGCGGAGAACGACCGGCTCGCCGGCGAGGGCCTGCGCGTGCTGGCGATCGCCGCGAAGGACCTCGACCCCGCAGCCTTCGACCCCGCGGCGACGCTGCTCGACGAGGTGCAGGGGCTCACGCTGCTGGCCCTCGTCGCCATCGTCGACCCGCCGCGCAAGGAGGCCCGCGACGCGATCGCGCTCTGCGCCGAGGCCGGCATCAGCGTCCGCATGATCACCGGCGACCACGCGACGACGGCGGCGGCGATCGCGAGCCAGCTCGGCATTCCCGGCCGCGCGCTGCCGGGCACCGAGTTCGCCGCCATGAGCGACGAGCAGCTCGAGCACGACGTCGAGGGCATCGGCGTCGTCGCCCGCGTGGCGCCCGAGGACAAGGTGCGCCTCGTCGAGACGCTCAAGCGCAAGGGACACGTCGTGGCCATGACCGGCGACGGCGTCAACGACGCACCCGCCCTCAAGCGCGCGGACATCGGCGTCGCCATGGGCATCACCGGCACCGAGGTCACGAAGGAAGCCGGCGACATGATCCTCACCGACGACAACTTCGCGACCATCGTCTCGGCCGTCGAGGGCGGCCGGGCGATCTACGACAACCTCATGAAGTACGTCCGCGTGCAGCTGATCATGCTGGGCGCGTTCATCGTGCTGTTCGTCGGCGCCGGCCTCTTCGACATCGCGGACGGGGCGCCGCTGACGCCGCTGCAGATCCTCTGGATCAACTTCGCGATCGACGTCATCCTGGCCATCGGCCTCGGCTTCGACGCCGCGGCGCCGGGCCTGATGCGCCGCAGGCCGCGCGACGCGGCCGCGCCGATCGTGACGCGCGCCCTGGCGATCCGCCTGGGCCTGGCGGCCCTCGTGATGGCGGTCCTCGCGCTGATCGCCGTGGCCTGGGGCGAGGATCGCTGGGACCTCGCCGTCGCGACCACGATGGGCCTGACGACGCTCTCGCTGCTGCACATCGTGGCCGCCCTGGAGGTCCGCGAGCCGCTGGGCACCATCCTCTCCCGCTACACCATCGCGAACCGGCGCTTCGTGCAGCTGATCGGCCTGTCGCTGATCCTGACGTGGCTCGTGACGGAGCTCTCGCCGCTGCAGCGCATCTTCGAGACGGTGCCGCTGACGACCAAGCAGTGGGGCGTCTGCCTGCTCGGCCCGCTCGTCTACCTCGTCGCCCTCGAGCTCATCAAGCTCCTCGACCGGCACCTCGACCGCACGCACGAGACGCCGGCGCCCGCCGACGGGGCCACGGCGGCCGGAGCGGCTACGACTCCCTGACCGCGGCGCGCGTCCAGGTACGCGCGGACGGCCGGCCGAGCGCCGCGCATCACCGGCGCCGGAAGGTCCCGCCGTAGCCCTCGTCCGCCGAGCCTGCGGGGAAGGGCCCCTCGCTGCGGTAGCGCTCGTGCAGCCGGCGCAGCGCGGCGCGGTCGAGCTCGACGCCCAGGCCCGGCCCGGTCGGGACCGCCACGACACCGCCCGTCGGGACGAACGGGCCGCCCGCGATCACGTCGTCGGCGTACCAGCGGAACAGGGTCTGGCTGGGCTCGCGCACGTGCTCGACGGCCGCGGAGACGTGCAGGTAGGCAGCGCTGCCGACGCCCGTCTCGCCGGAGTGGAAGCGGAAGCCGACGTCGAAGCGCGCGCAGGCGGCGATGAGCTCGACGGTGCGGCGGATGCCGCCGAGCTCGTTGAGGTTGGTGACGATCGTGTCGGGCACCCGCAGGCGCACCGCGCGCTCGAGGTCGACGACGTGGGTGGAGAAGGAGGCCGTGGTCGCCGCACGGAGCTGCGCGAGCTCGTCGGGCGTCTCGACCGGGTCCTCGTAGTAGCGGATGCCGAACGGGTCGAGGCGGCGCAGCGCCTCGCGGGCGGTCGGCACCGTCCAGCCGCCGTTCGCGTCCAGCCGCAGCTCGCGCGACGGGCCGATCGCCGCGCGCACCTCGCGGACGAGCTCGACCTCCTCGTCGAGCCCCACGGTCGCCACCTTGCCCTCGAAGCCGTCCGCGCCGTGCTCCTCGATCATGCGGGCGCAGTAGCGGGCGACCTCGAGAGGCGTCGACTCGCCGGGCTCGCCCGCGCCCGGCAGGCGGTAGCCGAAGTACTCGGTCAGCCCGATCTCGCGGCGCACGGCCCCGCCGAGCAGCACGTGCAGCGGCACCCCCTCGGTGCGCGCCCGCGCGTCCCACAGCGCGATCTCGACCCCGCCGAAGACCCGCCGCTCGCCGAGCACGTCGCCCCACGGCGTGTAGCGCATCGGCAGCACGCAGCGGCGCTCCGCCTCGTTGAGCTCGCGCACGTCGAGGCCGAGCAGGCGCTCGCGCAGGGCGAGGACGTCCGCCGCCCGGTCGCCGCCCGCGACCTCGCCGAGGCCGACGACGCCGTCCTCCGTCTCGACCTCGACGACCGTCTTCGTGAGGCCGGCGATCGAGCCGTAGCTGAAGCGGTAGGGCGCGCGCAGCGGGATGTTGACGGGCGTGGCGCGGACGTCGGCGATGCGCATGACGGCTTCGAGCCTACCGTTCGAGCCGCGCGGCCTCCTCGCGCACCAGCGGGATCAGGTCGCGCCCGTAGGCGACGGCGTCGTCGTAGGGGTCGAAGCCGCGGATGAGCAGCGTCGTGACGCCGAGCCGCACGTAGTCGAGCAGGGCCTCGGCGACGGTCTCCGGGCTGCCGACGAGCGCGGTGCTGCTGCCGGGCGCACCCGTCGCCGCGGCGATCGGCGTCCACAGGCAGCGGTCGTGCAGCTCGCCGCGCTCGGCCAGCGCCAGCAGCCGCTGCGACCCGACGTTGGCGGGCGTGCCCGTCCGCTCGTAGTGGACGCCGAGGTTGGCACCCGCGGCTGCCCGCTCCTGTGCGACCCCGAGCAGCCGGTACGCGCGCTCCCACGCCGCCTCGTCGGTGGCGGCCAGGATCGGGCGGAAGGAGACGGAGATGCGCGGCGCGTCGTCGCGCCCGGCCGCGTGCGCCGCCTCCCGGACCCGGGCGATCTGCTCGGCCGTCTCCCGCAGCGGCTCGCCCCAGAGCGCGAACACGTCGGCCTGCTTGCCGCCGACGCGGAACGCCGCGTCCGAGGAGCCGCCGAAGTAGAGCGGGATGCGCGGCTGCTGCGGCGAGCGCACCGGGGTCAGCGCGTCGCGGACGCGGTAGTAGCGGCCGTCGTAGTCGAAGGGCTCCGTGGAGGTCCAGGCGAGCTTGAGGACGTCCAGGTACTCGTCCGTGCGGGCGTAGCGCTCGTCCTTGCCCAGGTCGTCGCCGTCGCGCAGCTGCTCGGCGTCGCTGCCGCCCGTGATGACGTGGACGGCGATGCGGCCGCCCGCGAAGACGTCGAGCGTGGCGAACGTGCGCGCCGCCAGCGTCGGGGCCATCGCGCCGGGGCGGTGGGCGATCAGGAAGCCGAGCCGCTCGCTGTGCGCGGCGCCGAACGCGGCGAGCTGGGCGCTGTCGGCGGAGCTCGAGCCGTAGCCGACCAGCACCCGGTCGAACCCGGCGTCCTCGTGGGCCCGGACGAAGCGCCGCGTGTACTCGACGTCGATCGGCGGCCCGTCGGCGGCCCGCGTCTCGGAGGCGTCGCGCGTGCCGATCATGCCGATGACCTCGACGCTCATGGCAGCAGGGCGGCCCGTCCCGCCGCGAGCAGCGACGCGTCGTCCTGCGGCGTGTGGATGCGGCTGCAGAGCACGTCGCGGTAGTGGCGCTGGAGCGGATGGTGGTGGGTGAGGCCGGCGTTGCCGACGAGGCCGATCGCGATCGAGACGGCCTCGATCAGCGCGCGCGTGACGGCGACCTTCGCGATGCCCTGCTCCTCGGCCGCGCGGGCCGCGTCGGCGCCGCCGCGATCGAGGTCGGCGGCCAGGGCGTCGAGGACGCGGTCGGCGGTGTAGAGGCGGGCGTCGATCTCGCCGACGGCCTCCTGCATGCGCGGCAGGCTGGCCAGGGGCGCGCCGAGGTTGGAGGGGACGCGCTCGCCGAGGTAGCGCACGAGCCAGTCGCGGGCGGCCTGCGCGGCGCCGCGGTAGACGGAGAGGAACAGCGTCGTGAGCCAGCCGATGAGCACGACGTCGCGGCCGCGGCGGGCCTCGCCGGGCTCCTGCAGCCCGACCGCGTGCGGGTGCGGGATCCAGACGTCCTCGAGCACGACGTCGTGGCTGCCCGTCGCGCGCATCCCGAGGTGGTCCCACGTCTCCTCGATGCGGAGGCCGGGCGAGCCGCCGGGCACCACGAACCAGCCGACCCGCTGGCCGCCCGCCGCGTCCGGGGCCGTCGCGCCCCACACCAGCAGCCACTGCAGGCCCGGCGCGCCGGTGGAGAAGATCTTGCGCCCGCGGACCCGCCAGCCGGGCTCGCCGTCGTCGCCCTGCGCGGGCCGCGCCACGGTCGCGGGCACCCCGCCGCGGGCGGGCGTGCCGAGGTCGGGCTCGACCCGCAGCGCGTTGATCAGCGCCGGCCCCGCCAGCGAGGAGGCGACGATGCGGTCGCGCAGGGCGTCGGAGAGGCCCGTCGACGGGTCGATCACGACCTTCAGGTGCGCGAGGTGCATGACCAGCACGAGCGCCGTCGACGCGTCGCCGGCCGCGAGCAGCCGCACCGCGGCCGCCGAGGTGCGCAGGTCGGCGCCGGCGCCGCCGAGCTCGGCCGGCAGCGTCAGGTTGCCGAGGCCCGCCCGCCAGACCGCGTCGACGTGCGCCTGGGCGAAGGTGCCCGTGCGGTCGTGCTCGGCCGCGCCGGGCGCCAGCTCCTCGGCCAGCGCACGCGCCCGCTCCAGCAGCACGTCGGCGTCCGGGGTGGGCGGCGCGAGCGGGCGGACGGCCACGGGTCAGTCCCCGCCGGCGTCCGGCGGCGGCCCGTCCTCGCCCCACAGGCTGGGCAGGTTGACGACGATGCCCTCCTGCGTGCTGCGCGCGAGCACCACGACGGCCTTCTCGCCGGTCGGGTTCTCCTCGCGGTGCGGCACCCACGGCGGCACGAAGACGTAGTCGCCGGGCTTCGTCTCGATGCGCCGCTCCACGCCGTCCTCGAGGAAGACGAACACGGGATGGCCCGAGACGACGTAGATGCCGGTCTCCGCCTCGCCGTGGTGGTGGTCGCCCGAGTTCATGCCGGCGGCGACGATGTTCTCGCCCATCCAGATCTTCTCCGAGCCGGCGCGGCGGCCGCTGATGGCCTCGAACCGCTGCATCCCCGCCGTCTGCGCCGTGTCCGGGCTCAGGTCCTCGTGCTTGGTGTGGTGCAGCGGCCGGTGCCAGGCCCGGGTGCCCGCCTCGCGGTCGTCACACATCGCGCCCCCTCATCAGGGCTGTGAGAGTACCGTGCCTCGCCGTGACCAACCCATCCGTCGTCGCCCTCGTCGGCAACCCGCGGCCCGGCTCGCGCACCGCGGGCATCGCCGAGCTCGCCTCGGTGGGCATCGCCGCCCGCCTCGACGCCGTCGCCGCGACGATCGACCTCGCCGTCCCCGACCTCGACCGCGAGGCCGCCCGCGCGCTCGTGGTGGGCGCCCGCGTGGTGGTGGTCGCGTCGCCGACGTACAAGGCCGCGTACACGGGCCTGCTGAAGTCGTTCCTCGACGAGCTGCCGTCCGCGGCGCTCGCGGGCGTCGTCGCCGTGCCCCTGATGACCATGGGCGACGCCAAGCACACGCTCGCCGCCGACGTCCACCTGCGGCCCGTGCTGCTGGAGCTCGGCGCCAGCTGCCCGACGCCCGCGATCGTGGTGGTCGGCGAGGCGCAGGACGCGCCCGCCGCGACCGTCGACGACTGGCTGCGCACGGCCGGGCCCGTGATCGACGCGCTCGCCTGATCAGGCCCCGCCGAACGTCAGCCGCACGATGCCGTGGCTGTCGACGGCCAGCGCGAGCGGCCCGCCGTGCCCCTGCAGCGCGCCGGAGACGCCGCGCCACGCCCCCGACGCGGCCGCGCAGGCGTCCGCCGGCACCACGAGGGTGCCGACCGTCGTGCCGGACACGTCCGCCGGTCCGTCGATGGTGACCGCCACCTCCGTCGTCGTCCCCAGCGGCACCGGGCTCGCGGGGCAGACGGGCGCGCCGGTCGGGGTCCAGTCGGCGGTGGCCGAGCCGAGGTCGCCCGTGCCGTCCGGCGCGGAGATCACGAACGACCACACCGGCCGGCTCCCGCGGCCCGCGAGCACGATCGGCTCCACGGCGGCGGCTCGCGCGGCCGGCGTGCTGCCGGATCGCCCGGGCGCCGCCGCGAGCGCGAGCGCCCAGCCCGCGACGACGACGCCCGCGGCGATCGCCGCCGCGAGCAGCGCCACCCGGGTGGAGCGCTCGCGCTCCACGGTCGCTCAGCGGTGCTCGAGCAGGAAGGGCAGGGCCACCGCCTCCAGCACGTCGGCCCGCTCGAACGGGAGGATGTGCGCGGTGTCCTCGACGACCTGGTAGCGGGCGCCGGGGATCGCCGCGGCGGTGGCCTGCGTCGCGGCCTCGGGCGCCACGCCGTCCCGGTCGCCCGTCAGGAGCAGCGTGGGCGCCGCGATGCGCGGCAGCTCGGCCGTGAGGTCGAGCGCGACCAGCGCCCGGCACTGCGCCGCGTAGCCCGCCGGGTCGTTGCCCTCGATCATCAGCACGAAGCACGCGTACCCGTCCGGGTCGCGCTCCCGGAACGAGGGCGCGAGCGCGTTGCCGGCGACCGTCTCCGCCACCGCGGCCATGCCGTCCCGCTCCACCGTCTCGGCCCGCGCCTCGAGGCCGTCGCGGTTGGCCTGCGGGAACGTCGTCGGCGCGCCGAGCCCGACCACCGCCCGCACGCCGCCGGGATCGCGCGCGGCGTGCGCGAGGGCGATCGAGCCGCCCATCGAGTGGCCCATCAGCGCCGGCCGCTCCAGGCCCAGCTCCCCGATCACCGCCGCGAGGTCGTCGGCCAGCCCCTCGACGGTGTACGGCCCGGGCGTCACCTCGCTGCGCCCGGACCCGCGCAGGTCGTAGGTGACGACGCGGAAGTGCGCCGTCAGGGCGTCGAGCGAGCGCTGCCAGAGCTCGCCGGCGTTCGCGCCCAGGCCGTGGATCAGGACGAGGGGCGGACCGGAGCCCCGCTCGTCGACGGCGAGCCGGGCTCCGTTCGCGTGGATCGCGGGCATGCCTAGTGCTGCACCTCGGCCGCCGTGGGCATCGTCGGCGGGACGGCCGCCGCGCGCTGGATGTGCTCGATGTCCATGGTGAAGTCGGGCAGGTGGTGCAGCTCCTGCGGCAGCCCGAAGGAGTTGACCATCACCTTGCCGTCCTTCATCACCATGTCCAGCTTCGAGCGGTCCTGCAGGATCGCGATGTCGTCGAGCGGGTCGCCGTCGACCACGATCAGGTCGGCGTACTTGCCCTCGGCGATCGTGCCGGTCTCGGTCTCCATGCGCAGCAGCTCCGAGCCGTGCTTGGTGGCCGCGACGATGGCCTCCATGGGGCTGAAGCCCATGTCGGTGACGAAGAGCTCGATGTCCTTCGCGTACTCGCCGTGGGGGCACCAGACGAAGCCGTAGTCGCCGCCCGGGATGACGCGGACGCCGGCCTCCTTGAGCTTCTTCATCGCCACGCAGCCCAGGTCCCACTCCTCCTGGTACTCCGTCGCCGCCATCACGTCCGGCGGGATGCCGCACTCGACGCCCTTGGTCAGGATGCCCCAGTGGTAGCCGAGGCCCGGCACCACGAAGAGCTCGTCCTTGCGCGCCGCGATCAGCTCGATGGCCTCGTCGTCCGCGTACGTCGCGTGCTCGAGCACGTCGACGCCGGCCTCGGTGCAGAGCTTGACGCCGTCGTTGCCGCGCACGTGCGCCGCGACCTGGCGGTTGCGCTTGTGCGCCTCCTCCACGGCGACCCGGATCTCCTCGTAGGAGTACATCGTCTCCTCGGGCGGGACGCCGGGCCGCAGCAGGCCCTCGCCGGTCACGTAGAGCTTGATGACGTCCGCGCCCTCGTGGATGTTCTGCCGCACCGCCTTGCGCACCTCGTCGACGCCGTCGGCGAAGATCGCGAGGCCGTCCATGCCGAGCTTCCAGAAGGACGGGTTCCAGTCGAGCATGCCCGACGTCGCGCAGATGTCGCGCCCGGAGGCGGCCATGCGCGGGCCCGGGATGATGCCCTGGTTGACCATGTCGCGGATGGTCACGTCGATGCGGTGCAGGGCCCCGGCGCTGGCGACGGCCGTGTAGCCGCAGCGCAGCGCGAGCTCCGCGTTCTTGACCGCGTAGACGGTGGTGCGCTCGCAGGGCAGCTTGAGGTCGAGGTCGGGCAGCTCGCGCACGCCCCAGAACGAGATGTGGAAGTGGCCCTCGATGAGGCCCGGCATGAGGGTCTTGCCCTCGACGTCGATGACGCGCAGGTTGCCGTTCGGGCTCTCGCCGAAGTCCGGCGTGCGGCCGACCGCGGTGATGTGCTTGCCCTCGACCTTCACCGCGGCGTTCTCGACCGGCGCACCCCCCTCGCCGTCGATCAGGCGCGCGTTGACGAAGAGCGTGGGCGTGTCGGAGATGAGCAGGCTCACGACGTCCCTCCTTCCTGCGGCGTGGGAGCCGCGTGGATCGGGTTCGAGAGCGTACCGATCCCATCGATCTCGACGCGGACGACGTCGCCGACCTGCAGGTAGCCCTTGCGGACGACGTCGTCGCGCTCGAATGGCTTGCCGCCGATCTCGGGATCGGTGGCCCACGCGGTACCGCCGGGCGTGCCCGTCTCGATGAGCAGGCCCGGCTGGAGCGTGTAGAAGTGGGAGAAGAACGCGATGATCTCCGCGACCGTCCAGATCATCTTCGCGGTCGAGTTGTTCTGGCGGACCTCGTCGTTGACGAACGTGCGCAGGCCCAGCGCCTGGGGGTCGGCGATCTCGTCGCGGGTGACGATCCACGGCCCGAGCGGCGCCGAGGTGTCGAAGTTCTTGCCCGGCCCGAGGGCGTACTCGAAGCCGCCCTGGGGGTGGGGCACGGCCTGGCGGTCGCGGGCGGTGATGTCGTTCGCGACCGTGTAGCCGAAGACGTGGTCGAGGGCCCGCTCGACCGGGATGTGGCGGCCGGGCTTGCCGATGATCACGGCGAGCTCGACCTCGTAGTCCAGCTTGCGCGTGACGATCGAGTCGTGGAGCACCGGCTCGTCCGGCCCGATCACCGCCAGCGGGGTCTTGAGGAAGAACTCCGGGTCCTTCTGGTCGACCTCCGGCTTCTCGTCCCGGTGGTCCCAGTAGTTCTGCCCCGAGTTGAGGATCACCGGGGGCACGAGCGGCGCCCGCAGCTGCACGTCGTCGAGGGCGAGCCACGGGGTGTCGGACGCGGCGCGGGCGTGCGCCAGCGCCTGGTCCGCCGCCCGCCGCGACGCCCCCTGGCCGGCGATCAGCCCGACCATGTCCTGCGGGATGCGCACCGCGGCGATCTGCGCGGCCTGCGGGTCCTCCTCGACCTCGTCGAGGTAGCGCGCGTAGGCCGTCTGCAGGTCGAGCACGCGCCCCTCGTCGACCGCCCCGACGCGGTCGAGGCCGGCGTGGCGGTAGGTGACGAGCCTCACGCGGGCACCCCGGCCAGGGCGCCGAGCGCGGTCAGCGCCTCGATCAGCGCCGGTCGCTCCGACGCGGGGAAGTCGGGCAGCGGGCGCCGCACCGGGCCGCAGGAGATGCCCATCAGCGTGAGCGCCTCCTTGGCCGGCGAGACGTAGCCCGGGTCGTACTCCAGGAAGCGGTTGAGGGCCTGCAGCTGGCGGTGCTGCTCCGCGGCGGCGGCGTGGTCGCCCGCCTGCGCGAGGTCGAACAGGCGCACCATCTGCGCCGGCACGATCGCGGCCGCGGTGGAGAAGATCCCGCGCGCCCCCACGGTCAGCGCCGCGTAGAGCTGGCTGTCGATGCCCGTCAGCAGGGAGCGGCCGCTGTCCTCGGAGAGGCGCAGCGCCTCGACGAGCTGGCCCAGATCGCTCTCCGACTGCTTGAGGCCGATCACGTTGTCGAGCGTCATGAGCTCGGCGATCAACCCCGGCGAGAGGGCGTTGCCGGTGTACAGCGGGTTGTTGTAGACGACGATCGGCAGCGTGCCGGCGCCGGCCAGGTCGGCGAAGAACCCGTGCAGGCTCTCGTCCGGGATGCCGAAGTAGAACGGCGGCACCAGGATGGCGGCGTCGGCGCCCACCGCGGCCGCGTCCGCCGTCAGGGCCAGCGCCTCCCACGTGGAGCACGCGGCGGTGCCGGCGTAGATCGGCACGGCGCCCGCGGTCTCCTCGACCACGACCTGCGTGACCCGGCGCCGCTCCTCGCGGGACAGGTGCGGGAACTCGCCCGTGCCCCCGGTGGTCATGATCCCGTGCACGCCGCCGTCGAGGACGTGGCGCACGACGCGCCGCAGCGCGCCCTCGTCCACGTCTCGCCCGTCGGCCGTGAACGGCGTCGGGATCGCAGGGATCACGCCGCCGAGCTCACCTGGCCCCATCGTCTCTCCTACGTCGGGAACGATCGCGGAGCCCGCTCCGCTCCACGGCCGGACCCGCCCGGCGAATATCCGCCATCACGCCGTGCGACGCAAGGCTAGGGCACGGCCAAATCGAATGTTCCGACCTGCGCGGGGACGGAGGTCCTAGAACGTCGTCTCCTCCACGACGGCGCCCCGCTGCACCCTGCGACCGCGCAGCGTCAGCGCCGCGAGCGGGAAGACGAGCACCGACACCATCCCGGCCCCGACGAGGGCCGCGGCGTTCTCCGGCCGCATCCGCCCCTCCTCGAGGCCGATGGTCGTGATGGCGACGACCATCGGCAGCGCGGTCGCCGACGTCAGCGCCAGCGGCAGCCGATCGTGGGCGGCGATCACGCCGCGGTACAGGAGCCACACGGGTGCGCCGCGCACGACGCAGGAACAGTGCGAGGAACACGGGCAGGCGCAGCGCGCTCGTCGCGCTCTCGAACAGCGCGGGCAGGTCGAACGTGATGCCGCTGTACACGAAGAAGATCGGGATCACGAAGCCGAAGCCGATGCCCTCGAGCTTGCTGCGCACCGGCTCGGCGTCCTCGCCCTTCGTCACCAGGCCGACGACGATGCCGGCCGCGAAGGCGCCGAGCACGACGTCGAGCCCGAACTCCCCCGTCAGGTAGACGAGGCACATCAGGATCAGGATCGCGAGGCGGATCGCGAACTGGCCGCTCGAGTGCATCGTCCGCTCGATCGTGCGCACGATCGCCGACGGGCGCGCGCGCAGGGCGAGCAGCGCGAGGCCCAGCGCGACGATCGCGAAGGCGAGCAGCAGGGCGGCGTTCACGCCCGGCCCGGCGGCGCCCGTCAGCAGCAGCGAGATGGCCAGGATGGGCCCGAACTCGCCGGCGACGCCGGTGGCGATCATGTGCGTGCCGAGCGGCGTGTCGGCCTCGCCGGCGTCGCTCAGGATGGGCATCAGCGTGCCGAGCGCCGTGGTGCAGAGCGCGACGCCGATGAGCAGGATGCTGTTGACGAAGCCGACCGCCAACAGCCCCGCGGCGATGGCGCAGCCGAGGACGAGCGAGATCACCCAGCCGAAGCCGGCCAGCCGCGCGGCGCGGCCGCGGACGCGCTCGAAGTCGATCTCCATGCCCGCCAGGAAGAACAGGAAGGCGAGGCCGACGTTGCTGAGGAAGACGACGATGTCGCCGCCGCCGGCGATGTCCAGGACGTGCGGCCCGACGACGATGCCGGCCAGGATCTCGACGACGACCACCGGGATCCGCACGTTGCGCGGCAGGTGCACGATCACCGGCGCCGCCGCGGCGATGATCGCGATCACCAGCAGGGTCTCGAGCTGCTCGTCCACGCCGCGACGTTACCCGACCCCGCCCGCGCCGCCGAGGAGGCCGTCGAGGGCGCCGGTGCGGAAGTCGTCCGGGCCGATCGCGAGATCGCCGGAGTACGGGTGGTCGAGCACCATCGCGAGCAGGATCGAGCACGCGATCAGGACCGTCACCGCCAGCACGGTCGCCAGGTGGTGCCAGCGGATGGGGGACGACGCCAGGATCGCGTAGCCGATCACGACGAGGCTGCCGACGAAGAGCACGGCCTCGAACGACACCGGCAGGTTGCCGCCCGCGGCGTCGAGGCGCTGCCGGCGGGCGGCGACGACGTCGCCCAGCCGCTGCACGGCGTCGTCGTAGAACGCGACCTCCGCCGGCGCCTGCGGCTCGATGCCCTGGAGCGCGGTGTAGATCGCCTGGAGCTCGCAGCCAGGCCTCCTCGCTGTCGCCGCCGTCGCGCATCGACGGCCACTCGCCCGCGACGACGGCGTTCGGCGTAGCGCTGCACGGCGGCGTCGACGGCGGCCGTCTGCGCCGCGGGGAGGATCTCCACGTCGCGGACGACCTGGGCCAGCGCCGTCGCCTCCCGGGAGGCGATGTCGGCAGCGTCGCGTGGTCGCCGTAGAGGCTGACCACCACCAGGGCCAGCACGATGGCGTAGACGGTGGTCAGGGCCCCGAGCACCTGCGAGCTGACGCCCGCGCCCGAGGCGTCGCGCACCGACGGGGCGTGGCGGCGCACCAGCCACACGCCCACGACGGCCAGCGCGACGTAGCCGCCGACGACGAGGATCGCCAGGACGGCGATCGGCAGCGTGTTGAGGAGCCACTCGGCCACGGCGGACGGCGCGCTACGGCGCGCGGCGCGGAGCGTACCCGGCGAGACCCGTGTCCAGCAGGTCGAACGCGCGAACGATCTCCGCGTACGCGTCTGCGGCGAGCGCCGGACCGCGCTGCCCGGCGGCGACCTGGTCGCGGACCCAGGCCACGAGCGTCCGCTGCACCCCCATGAGCGCGTGGGCCACGACCGCGGGCGCCGTCGCCGGCTCGTCCGGGCTGGCCTCCTCTCGCAGCACCGCGGCGAGCGCCTCGGTGGCCTCGGCGACGATCTCGCGCTCGCGGGCCTGCAGCGCCGGGCTCGCGTGGACCACCCGTGCCGCCTCGGCGATCAGGGTCGCGGCCTCGTCGCGCGCCAGCCGCGCGGTGCCGTCCAGCATCACGCGCCGGAACGCCGCAACCGCGCTCTCGCCGACCGGCCGCGAGCGCACGGCCTCGACGAGTGCGGCCTCGAACACGACCATGCCCTCGTAGAAGAGGCTCTCCTTGGTCGGGAAGTAGTTGAAGACGGTGCCCGGCGAGACGTCGGCCTCGCGCGCGATGTCGGCGACCGTGACCGCCTCGAACCCGCGCTCCGCGAACAGCTGCTGTGCCGTGTCGGCGAGCAGCCGCCGGGTCTGCTGCTTCTTGCGTTCGCGCAGGCCGGGCCGTGGCTCCATGCGCCAAGCGTAGCAATCGTTACGGCGGACTCAAGCTTGCAGGGACTTCAATGTTGAGGGAGAGGGGTGCCCGCGGGCCGGCGAGCACCCCTCGTGCCCGATGCGACTACCCGCGGACGCGGTAGCCGAGCGTCGGATCCCAGTGCAGGAGCTGGTCGCTCTTCGGCAGCGGGGCGTCGGCGTCGGAGATCGAGACGCCGGCCTCGGTATCCGGCGGGCAGATCGCGACGTAGCGCGCGTAGCCGCCGAGCCCGCCCTTGAACTTCGGGTAGCCCATCGAGATCAGGCAGCCGGTCGCCGGCACGCCGTCGAGGTTCGCCACGCCCTCGGCCTGCGTGAAGCCGTTGTGCATGAGCCAGAACTCACCCTCGAGCGTGGGCGTCGTGTCCGTGTCGAGCGGCTCGTGGCCGTGGAACAGGATGTGCCGCTTCAGGTGCAGGAACTGCAGCGCGGCGAGGCTGACGCCGGGGAAGTTCGGGTCGGCCGCGAGCGCCTTGGCGGCGACGGGGTCCTCCGTCCACTTCTTCGACCAGTCGGAGCGCACCATCACCACGGAGCCGGCCGGGATGCGGCCGTGCCGCCACTCCCACTTCACGATGTCCGAGACCTGCAGGTGGTAGGTCGGGTTCTGCTCCACCTGCCGCACGATCGAGATCACCACCAGCGGGCGCACGGCGTAGGTCGCCGGCAGCTCCGAGATGCTCGGATACTCGGGCGCCCAGTGCGCGGGCGGGTCGAGCTGCGTGCCGAACTGGTCGGTGGCCAGCTGGTACGCCGTGGCCTCGAAGCCGTGCTCGGCGTACGTGTAGGGCTGGTTGGTCGTCGGGTCGACCGCGGGGCTGAAGACCGCGGGGCCGAAGCCCTTCCAGACCGGGATGCCCGGCGTGATGTCGTGCGTGAGGTCGATGTAGCGCGCGCCCGCCAGCGCGTCGTCGTACACCTCCCACAGGCCGGGCGCCTGGTGGCCGTGGCGATGGTCGCCGTGGTGGCCTCCCCCGTTCCCCGCGCTCGCCGTCGCGGGGACGGCCGCGAGCAGCGCGGTGGCGGCGACCGCCGCCGCCGTTCTCCAGCTCGGCATGGTGCAGCTCCTTCGGATCGATGCTGGAAGCGAGTGATACTTCCCGTTCGCGCGGTGGTTTCAAGCCTCGATCGCGCCAGGTGCCGGCGGGCTTCGAATGGAGAGCGGATGGACGTGCGGCGGCCGCGGGAGGGCGCGGACGATGGCTGAGATCGGCGCGATCGCGTTGGTGATGGCGCTCTACGCCCTCGTCGCGGGCGCGCTGCGCGACTCCCCCCTGACGGCGCCGATGGTGTTCGTGGGCGCCGGCCTGCTGTTCGGCTGGGCCGGCCTCGGCGGGGTGGCCGGGCTCGCGGACGCCGGGGACGTCGGCGGCCTCCTGGAGTCCAGCGAGTCGGCCCTGTTCCTGGCCAACATCACGCTCTCGATCCTGCTCTTCGCCAATGCCCGGCGCATCGACGTGCGACGCCTGCGGCGCGACATCCCGCTCGCGGCGCGCCTCCTGGGCATCGGCCTGCCGCTCACCATCGCGCTCGGCGGCCTGCTGGCGTTCGTGGTGCTGGACGGGCTCGAGCCCTGGGAGGCGATGCTGCTGGCGGCGATCGTCGCGCCCACCGATCTCGCGCTCGGCGAGGCGGTCATCGCCAACGAGCGCGTGCCTGCCCGCATCCGCGACGCGCTCGACCTGGAGGGCGGCTTGAACGACGGCCTGGCGCTGCCGTTCTTCACCGTCTTCGCGGCCCTGGCGGTGGACGCGGCGAACGTCGGCCAGGCACCGCTGGTGACGGCGCTCGCGGAGAAGCTCGGCTACGGCGCCGCGGTGGGGCTGGCGGTCGGCGTGGTCGGCGGGCTGCTGCTGCAGGCGTCCGTGCGGCGCGGCCTGAGCGAGCCGCTGTGGGGCCAGCTCGGCCTCGTGGCGCTGGCGGTGGTGGCGTGGTGGGGGAGCGAGCACCTCCACGGGAGCGGGTTCATCGGGGCCTTCGTGGCCGGCGGCGTGTGCGCCTGGACGACCCGGGACGTCGGCGGCGACGAGGCCGCCGTCGAGGGGCTGAGCGAGACGCTGATGCTCGCGGTCTTCTTCCTCGTCGGGGCGTCCGGCGCGACGGCGCTGGAGTTCGTGACCCCATAGATCGTCGTCTACGCCGTGCTGGCGCTGACCGTGATCCGCGCCGTGCCGGTGGTCCTCGCGACGCTCGGCAGCGGGCTCGACGTGGCGTCCGTCGCGTTCCTCGCCTGGTTCGGCCCGCGCGGCCTGGCCACCGTCGTCTTCGCGCTCCTGGCGGTGTCCGACGCGCCGCAGCTCGCCGGCCTCCAGACGATCATGGTGACCGCCATGCTGACCGTCCTGCTCAGCGTCTTCGCGCATGGGCTGACGGCCGCGCCCCTGTCTGCACGGTACGCGCGCCACGTGGCGGCGCGCCGGCCGGCCGCGTGACGCGCGTCGCGGTCGTCGGAGCCGGGCTCGCGGGCCTCGCGGCGGCCGACGAGCGCGCGGCCGCCGACGTCGAACGGCTGCTGGCCTAGGCGTCGGCCGGCGACGCGTCGGGCTCGAACGGGAACAGCGGGCGCGGCCGGCGGCGGAACGGCAGCGTCAGCAGGTTGGCCGAGCTCGGACCGGGGGTGTCGGCCACGATGCTGCGCTCCGTCACCCGCGCGAACCCGGCCTTGTAGCTGACCTGCGACTTCGCCTGCAGGACGTCGGCGGCGGCCGGGTCGATTCCGAGCGCCTCGAACAGCACGGGGTCGATGAGGCGCACGGGTCGCTCGTGCACGACGACCTGGAGCCCACCGCGGCGCACGAGCGCGCTCCGCCCCGGACGGTCGCGCTGGCCGAGGGCGGCCGGATGCGTGTAGCGGAGCTCGCCGTCGAAGACGACCTCGACGCGCCCCTCGAGCGGTGTCGCGGCGTCGTACGCGTCCGGCGGCCCGCCGCCGAGCGTGAGCGCGACCTCGGCGCCGACGCCGGCGGCGTAGGCCGCGGACGCGGCGGCCTCGTCGCGCACCGCGAGCACGATGCGGTGGTCGCCGCCGTGCGCCAGGGCGGCGCGCAGCAGGACGGTCGAGTCGCCGGGCGTGCCGGCGTTGGTGGCGTCGCCGGCGTCGCCGATCACGCACGGCAGCGGCCCGTCCAGCGCCTCCGCCAGCGCCGTTGCGGCGTCCGGCCGCCGACCGGTCAGGAAGGCGTGTCGGAGCTCCCACGCGGCGTCCATCATCCGCTCCGCCAGCCGGGTCGCCAGCTCGGGGTCGCCGTCGGTCGTGACCACGGCCTTCCAGCCGAGCTCCGGCACGTCCAGCCACGGCTGCACGGGCAGCACGCCCGCGGCCAGCGCGCCGTCGGCCTCGGCCGCGTCGGCCAGGGCCATCAGCGCGCGGAACGGGTCGCGGCCCGAGTCGTGCAGGTCGGCGGGCGTGATCATCGGCCGCCGCGCCATGGCCACGACGGGCCGGATCGCGCCCGCGAGCGTCGCCGCGAGCAGCTCGCCCGCCTGCGCCCCGCGCTCGTAGAGGTCGGTGTGCGGGCACGTGCGGTAGGCGGTCACGATGTCGACGGCGTCGAGCATCCGCCGCGTCAGGTGGGCGTGGTGGTCGAGGCTGACCGCGATCGGCCGGTCCGGCCCGAGCCGCTCGCGCAGCGCGGCCAGCAGGGTGCCCTCCGGATCGTCGTCGTCGGGCGCCACCGCCGAGCCGTGCAGCAGCACGTAGGCGCCGTCGACGCCCCGGTCGCAGGCCTCGACGGCCAGGCGTACGACCTCGCGCACGACCTCGGGCGCCAGCGGCGGTCGCGGGCCGGACTGCGCGATCACCGCCGGCACGAACACGCAGCCCGCCGCTGCCAGGGCGTCCATCGCGCCGGCGAGCTCGCTGCGCGGCCCCACGACGTCGCGGTGGATCTCGTCGCCGACGGCGAAGGTCTGCGCCCGGAAGTCGGTGAGCGTCGTCGAGCCGCGGGCGAACGAGTTGGCCTCCATCTGCAGGCCGGCGAGCAGGACGCGTGGCATGGCGCCGCACTGTACGGCGTCGAGCGGTGGCGGCACGCGCGACACCGTACGACCGCCGCGGCGGGCCGCGGTCCGTATCATCGGAGCCGCGTGACCGCCCCTCGCGTCCTCGCCGCCACGGCCGCGGCCCTCTGCATCCTCGCCGCGCCCGCGGCCGCCGTTCCGCTGCCGCCGGCGACGCTCACGCTCGCGGGCGGGCCCCCCTTCGCCCTCGCCGCCTCCGGCCCGCGCGCCGTGCTGTCGGCCGGCTGCGCGATCCGCGTGGTGCGCCTGCTGCCGCCGTCCGCGCCCGTGACGGTGCCGCGGTTCGGCGACTGCACGCCCCTCGGCGACAGCGCCGTCGACGGGCTCCACGTCGGCCGCTCCACCGTCGTGGCCGAGCAGTACTCGTCGCCGAGCCCGCACGGCGAGCGCTTCTCCCTCTGGGCGGGCGCGTTGCCCCGCGGCCCCCTGCGCCAGACCGGCGAGGACTGGGGCTGGACGGACAGCGACGTGCCGTCGGGCTTCGGGTGCACCCTCGTCGTCATCGCGGGCGGCGGCGCGCTCTCGCTGACGCCGCAGCCCAACTTCATGGGCGTCGACGGCCAGGCGGCCTGCCTGCCCGGGGCGCAGACGACGATCCAGCTGCGCGACGCGGCCAGGGCCAGCGTGACCGTCGACGGCGGGTGGGCGACCCTCGCGTTCGACGGCCGCCGGCTCGCCCTCGCCCGGCTCGGCGCCGACGGCAAGCGGACCGGCGAGCTCGCGCTCGTCGACCTCGACGGCCGGCCGCTCCCCCCGCCGCGCTTCGCAGCCGCCGCCGTCACGGGCGCGACGAACGGCTGGCTGACGGGGCAGACCCTGATCCTGCAGTCGCCAGCGGGCATCCGCGGCCCGGGCTTCTCGATCCCCGGGGCCCGCAACGGGACGCTCGCCCAGGGCCGCCTCTTCTACCAGAAGGGCAGGAACGTGCGGGTGCGCCGGCTCCGCGACGGCCGCGACCGGCTGCTGACCGGCTTGCCCGTCAACCAGGCCGATCTCGCCGCCGGCTCGTTCGGACTGGCCGTGGCGGTGGACACCGGGCGCGTGCGCCTGCACCGCCTGCCGTGGCGCACCATCGACGGCGTGCTGCCGGCCTGAGCCCCGTCGCGACGGGCTAGGGGCCGGCGGGCGGCGCCGGCGGCGCGGGCGGCTGCTCGGCGGACTCGGGCTGGCCGGCCCAGACCCGGTCCAGGAACCTGCTCGCCTCGACCACGAGGCCGGCCACGTCGCGTGCCGCCGCCTCCCACACCGCCCACGCGCCCTCGACGTTGCTGCGCCGGCGGGCCACGTCGTCGAGCCGCGCTGGCAGCACCTGCGCGAGGGACGCCTGGTGCTCGAGGAGCCGGTTCACGGTGGCGATGCGCGCCTGCGACTGCGGATGCGACACGGCGACCGCGTACGCCGCGAGCAGCCCCGAGCGGACGGCCGCGAGCGACTCGACGAGCGGGCCCTGCAGGAAGCGCGCGAGCGGGAGCGCGGGCTCGGACGGCAGCGCGAGGTCGCCGAGCAGGGCAGCGCGCGCCTGGAGCTGGACGCGCGCGTCGCCGAGCTCGCCGCGGACGCCGTCGGGGAGGACCGGGGCGCCCGCCGCGGCCGGGCCGGCGAGCGTCTTGGCCTCGGCCGGATCGCCGTGGCGTGTGGCGGGGGCCGGCCGGCGTCGCAGGAGCAGCGCGGCGACGGCGAGCAGGCCGAAGATCAGCACGACCAGCGGCCACAGCACGTCGGCGAGCGCGTCCGGAGCCACGTCGTCCCGCGCCAGCGCGACGGCCACCACGGCCACCGCCGCTCCCGCCGCGATCACGGCGAGGACGAGGGCGACGGCGCGCTCGGCCGACGCGGCGTCGAGGACGGCGCGCGCCCGCCCACCCCGCCACGCCACCACCAGCAGGAGGACGAGCCCCGCTCCGAGCAGCACGGCGCCCGGGATGGCGACGAGCGCCCATTGGCCGGGCACGATCAGGGCCGCGACCAGCAGCCCGAGGCCCAGGATCAGGGCACCGGCCACCAGGCCGACGCGCAGCTCCTCGTCCCCGTCGGTCCAGCTGTCGTACTGGTGGCGTGGTGTGGCCACCAACGGCTTCTGCCCATGGCGGCGGCGCGGCAAACCGGACGCCTGCGCGCGCGGAGAGGGTGCACGGCCCCACGGTCGCGCGGCGCCTGCCCGACTATGGTCGCGTCGATGCCCACCAACCTGGAGCGCGCCTTCGAGGAGCGGCCGGAGGTCTACGCCGCCTGGGTCGCGCTCAACACCTCCATCAAGGCCGGGATGGACCTGCGCCGGTACGAGCTCGCCACCCTGGCCGCCGCGCGGCAGCTGCGCTCGAGCTACTGCTGTCTGGCCCACGGGCGCGTCCTGCTCGAGCAGTTCGGCGAGCCGGTGCGCGCCATCGCCGTCGACCACCGCAGCGCGGGCCTGGACGAGGTCGACGTCGCGATCATGGACTTCGCCGAGCGGGTCGCCGCCGACGCGACCTCCATCGACGAGGCGGCCCTGCAGCGCCTGCGCGACCTCGGGCTGTCGGACGCCGACATCCTCGACGTCACCCTCGCCGCCGCCGCCCGCTGCTTCTTCTCCACGACGCTCGACGCGCTGGGCGTGCGCGCCGACGCCTTCTACCGCGACCTGCCGCCGGACGTCGTCGAGGCGCTCGTCGTCGGCCGCCCCATCGCGGAGGCGTAGCCGCGCGCGTCAGGCCAGGCCGGCCTGGCGCAGCCAGCCCCAGAGCGTGTCCTGGTCGACGACCTCCACGCCGAGCTGCGTCGCCTTGTCCGTCTTCGACGCGCCGACGTTGGCGCCGGCGAGCAGGTAGTCGGTGTTGGCGCTGACCGAGGACGCGGCGGTGGCGCCGGCCTGCTCCACGAGCCGCGTCAGGTCGGGCCGGCTGATCTTCGCCCCGGTGACCGCGTGCGTGAACGCGCCCGTCACGACCACGGTCCGGCCCTTCAGCGGCGAGTCGGCCGCCGCGGCCGCGTCGACCGGGCGGTCCTCGTCCAGCACGTCCAGGACGACGCCGTGGCTGCGCAGCTCGGCGACCTCCTCCCGCACCTCCGGCCGCTGGAAGAAGGCGTGGATCGACTCCGCGACCTTGGGGCCGATGTCGCGGATCGCGACGAGGTCCTCGACGCTCGCGTCCATCACGTCCTCGAGCCGCTCGTAGCCGGCCAGGCAGAGGCGCTTGGCGGTGCCGTCGGAGGCCATGGGGATCGCCAGCCCGATGAGCGCGCGCCGCAGGCCGAGGCCCTTCGACCGCTCGATCGCGGCGAGCATGTTGCCCGCCGAGACCTCGCCCATGCGCTCGTAGCCCAGCAGCGTCTCGGCGCCGAGCTCGTAGAAGTCGGAGCGGCGCCGCAGCACGCCGTCCTCGGCGAGCTTCTCGATCCACACGTCGCCGACGCCCTCCATGTCCGCCGCCGGCCGCGACGCCCAGTGCATGAGCCGCCGCGTCGCCTGCGCCGGGCACTGCAGGTTCACGCACCAGCGCTCCTCGCCCGTGCCGCGCACCTCGAGCTCGTGGCCGCACGACGGACAGTGCGTCGGCGGCTCGATCACCTGCTCCGTGCCGTCGCGGTCCTCGACGATGGCGCGGCCGGCGAACGGGATCACGTCGCCGCGGCGGACGACGGCGACGGTGTCGCCGATGCGCAGGTCGCGCTCGCGGATCAGGCGCGGGTTGTGGAGGGTGATGTTCTCGACCGTCACGCCGCCGACGAAGACCGGCGCGACGCGGGCGCGCGGCGCGATGCGCCCGACCTTGCCCACCTGCCACTCGACCGCGAGCAGCTTCGTCGTCCGCTCCTCGGGCGGGTACTTGAAGGCGATGGCGCCGCGCGGCTCGGCGGCGTTGAAGCCCGCAGCCTCGAACGCCGCCGCGTCGTGCAGGCGGATCACGGCCCCGTCGACGTCGTAGTCGAGCGCCTCACGCTGCTCCCCGATGGCGTGGGCGGCCGCGATGACGGCCTCGACGTCGTCGCAGAGGACGGTCGGGGCATCCTCGAACCCGTCCAGCGACGCGCTCGGCACTGCGGTGCCGTCGCGATCGGCGCCGAAGGCGAAGAAGCGCAGCAGGCGCCCGCCCGCCGCCGCGGCCGCCGCGTCCTTCTGCATGAGCGTGCCGGCGGCGCCGCTGCGCGGGTTCGTCAGCGGCCGCTCGGGATGCGTCTCGTTGTACGCCGCCCAGGTGGAGCGCAGCATCACGGCCTCGCCGCGCACCTCGACCCGCCCGTCCATGGCGACCGCGAGCGGCAGCCCCGGGACGACGTGGCGCGCCTTGTCCGTGACGAGCTCGCCGACGGTGCCCGTCCCGCGCGTGGCCACGTAGTCGAGCGCGCCGTCCTGGTAGACGATGCTGAGCGAGAGGCCGTCGAGCTTCTGCGAGACGCGGAACCGCTGGCCCGGGAAGCGGGCGCAGAACGTGCGCACCTGCTCCTCGGTGGAGGCCTTGGCCAGCGACAGCAGCGGCCGCGCGTGGCGCACGGTGGGGCCGGTCAGCTGGGACGGCGCGTTGACCTTGCCGAGCGGGCTGTCGGCCGGCTCGAGCTCGGGATGCTCGGCGACCAGGGCGGCGAGCTCGTCCTTGAGGGCGTCGTAGTCGGCGTCCGGCAGCGGCGAGTCGCCGTCGCCGTAGTACGCGTCGTTGAGGCGCTGCACCTCGGCGGCGAGCTCGTCGATGCGGCGCTTGATCGCGGCGGTGTCGGACACCCCGGCATTGTGCGCGCGCGGGCGGCGCCGGACGCGCCGTTCGGGCAGGACCGGGCGCGATGCGCCGATTCACCCGCCTGGGATGATTCGCGCCGCCGCACGGTCGCGTTCACTTGGCCGCACGTTGACCGAGTGGCTCGATCAGCTGTGGGACACGCTCACGTCGGTCTCGATCCCGCTGCTCATCCTGGGGCTGACGTTCCAGACGCTCCAGACGGGCTTCGTGGCCCTCGCCTGGCGCAACATCCTGCGCGCCGCGTATCCCGCGGGCGGCGTCACGTACCGGCCGATCCTCGCCTACTACGCCGGCGGCAACGCCCTCAACGGGTTCCTGCCCGCCTCCGCCGGCACGGTCGCGATGCTCGGCCTGTTCCGCGCCAACATCCCCGGCGCCACGGTAGCGGGCCTGGTCGGCGCGACGGTCGTCGAGAACATCTTCTTCGCGGTCGTGGGCGCGCTCGTCTACCTGTGGCTGTTCCTCAGCGTGACCGGCTCGTTCGACGTGCACTTCGCGTGGCTGGCCGACCACTGGGTCGCCGCGATCATCATCGTCGGCGGCGGCGCGCTGCTGCTCGCGATCGTCGTGCGCATGCTCGTGGCGCCGCTTCGAGCGCACGTGGCAGAACGCCAAGGAAGGCGGCGCGATCGTCAAGCAGCCGCGCAAGTTCATGGTGCAGGTCGTCGGCGTGGAGGCGATCTCCTACATCGCCCGCATGGGCGTCAACGCGACCTTCATGTACGCGTTCGACATCCCGGTCTCGGTCCAGAACGTGTTCCTCATCGTCGCCGCGGCGTCGATCTCCTCGACCGTCGCCATCGCCCCGGGCGCCGTGGGGGCGCAGACCGCCCTCGCGTCCGTGGTGCTGAAGGGCGTCGCGCCGTCGAGCACGATCAGCGCGTACGCCATCGGCCAGGCCGTCATCACGACCGCGTGGAACATCCTCTTCGGGCTCACGCTCCTGGCGCACGAGATCGGCTGGAAGGAGACCAAGAGCCTCGCCCACCGCAAGAAGAAGGACCAGGCCGAGACGGACGACGAGGCCGCCGCAGGCACGCCGGATGGCGCCCCCGTCGCCGCAGCGGCTGGCCCGGACACGATTGCCCCCGCAGCCGCCGAGGAGCCGACAACGTGAGCACGCTCGCCTCGACAGCGACCGACCTCGCGCGCATCCAGTTCGCGATGACGTCGCTGTACCACTTCCTGTTCGTGCCGCTGACGCTCGGGCTCGCGCCGCTGGTCGCCATCATGCAGACCGCCTGGCGCCGCACCGGCAACGACGCGTGGCTGCGGCTGACCCGCTTCTTCGGGACGCTGCTCCTGATCAACTTCGCGATCGGCGTCGCGACCGGCCTCGTGCAGGAGTTCCAGTTCGGCATGAACTGGTCGGTCTACTCCGAGTTCGTCGGCAACGTGTTCGGCGCGCCGCTCGCCATCGAGGGGCTGGCCGCCTTCTTCCTCGAGGCCACCTTCCTCGGCCTCTGGATCTTCGGCTGGAACCGCCTCTCCCCGCGCGTGCACCTGGCCACGATCTGGCTGGTCGTCCTGGGCACGTGGCTCTCGGCCTACTTCATCCTCGTCGCCAACTCCTGGATGCAGCACCCGGTCGGCTACGAGCTCAACAACGGCCGCGCGAGCTGACCAGCGTGTCCGCGCTGATCACGAACAAGCTTCGCGCTCTGGGCCTTCGGCCACACGATCCTCGCCGGCGTGACCGCGGCGTCCGTGGTCGTGCTCGGCGTCTCCTGCTGGCAGTTCGTGCGCGGCGGCGAGCGCGACCTGTTCCTGCGCTCCGCGAAGCTCGCGCTGATCGTGCTGGTGCCCGTGTCGGCCTTCAACCTCGTGGTTCGGCAGCAACTTCGGGATCGTGACGACCGACCTGCAGCCGATGAAGATCTCGGCCTCGGAGGCGCTCTGGGACACGGAGCAGCCGGCCTCGTTCTCGCTGTTCCAGATCGGCGGCTTCATCAGAGGACGACCAGACGCCGTCGTTCTCGATCGAGATCCCGCGGCTGCTCTCGTTCCTCGCCACGGGCACGTTCGACGGCGAGGTGCTGGGCCTCAACCAGCTCCAGCAGCAGGAGGAGTCGAAGTACGGCTCCGGCAACTACATCCCGCCCGTGCGAACGGCCTACTGGGCGATGCGGACGATGGCGTACCTGGGCTCGCTGGTGTTCCTGGTCGCGGTCGTCGGCGCCTTCCTCTACCGGCGCGGGCGCCTCGCCGACACGCGCTGGTTCGGCTGGACGGCCGTCGCCATCATCCCGGCGCCGTTCCTCGCCGCCCTCGCCGGCTGGGTCCTGACGGAGGTCGGCCGCCAGCCGTGGATCGTGCAGGGCCTCCTGCGGACCGCGGACGCGCCCTCGCCGAACGTCTCGACCCTGATGCTCGGCGTGAGCGTCGCGGTGTTCGCGTCCCTCTACATCGCGCTCGGCATCACCGACTTCGTGCTGATGCGCCGCTACGCGCACCCCGACCGGGTGCCGCTGGGCGACGGCGGGCCGCCGCGGCCCGACGCCGCACCTCCGCGCATCGCTCGCTGAAGGAGCGCACGTCGTGACCCTCGAGGAGTTCTGGTTCATCCTCATCGCCGTCCTCTGGGCCGGCTACTTCGTGCTCGAGGGCTTCGACTTCGGCGTCGGCATGCTGCTGCCGTTCGTGCCCCGCGGCGAGCGCGACCGCGACACCCTGCTCGCCTCCATCGGGCCGGTCTGGGACGGCAACGAGGTGTGGCTCGTGGTCGCGGCGGGTGCGACCTTCGCGGCCTTCCCGGCCTGGTACGCGACGATGTTCTCGGGCTTCTACATCGCGCTCCTGCTGATCCTCGTCCTGCTGATCGTGCGGGCCGTCGGGTTCGAGTGGCGCGAGCGGGGCGACGACCCGCGCTGGCGGGCGGTGTGGCTCTGGTGCGCGATCGCCGCCAGCGTCGGCGTGCCGTTCCTCTGGGGCGTCGCCCTGGCCAGCCTGCTGCACGGCGTGCCGATCAACGGCGACGGCGACTTCACCGGCGACGTCCTCGACCTGTTCAGCGTCTACTCCGTCCTGGCCGGCCTCGCCCTGGTGGCCCTCTTCGCCTTCCACGGCGCGGCGTTCCTGACCCTGCGCACGACCGGGCCCCTCTGCGCGTGGGCCGCCGCGACCGCCCGGCGGCTCGCGATCCCGGCCGTGGTGCTGGGCGCGGCCTTCGCCGCGTACACCGTCTACGTGGCCGTCGACGTCAACGACCGCGACGTGTTCCCGCCGATCCTGCCGGCGGCGCTGGCGGTGCTCGCGCTCGTCGCCGCGGCCCTGCTGGTGCGCGTCGCGCGCAGCGGCTGGGCCTTCGTGGCCACCGCAGTCGCCGCCGTGCTGATGGTCGCGACGCTGTTCACCGCCCTCTACCCGCGCGTCATGGTCTCCAGCACCGACTTCGGCAACAGCCTCACCGTCGACGGCGCGGCCTCCTCGCACTACGCGCTCCAGGTCATCACGGTGACGGCGCTGATCCTCACCCCGGTGGTCCTGCTCTACCAGGCCTGGACGTACCACGTGCTGCGCGAGCGGCTGAGCGGCGGCGACGACGCGCCTGCCGACGCCGGGGCCGACGGGCATCCCGCCCCCGCCGGCGCCGACTGAGGGCGATGCGCACGCTCGACCCCCGACTCGTCCGCCGGGCGCGGCCGGTCCGCACCCTCCTGGGCGTCGACGCGGCGCTCGGGGTCGGCATGGCGCTGCTCGTGCTGCTGCAGGCCACGCTCATGGCGCACGTGATCGCGGAGGCCTTCGACGGCGCGGCGCTCGCCGACGTCACGACGCCGCTCGTCGCCCTCGCGCTCGCCTTCGCGGCGCGCGGCGTGCTGGCGTGGGGCTTCGAGGCCGCGGGCCGCCGCGCCGCCTGGGACGTCCTGTCCGAGCTCCGCGTCGCGCTGGTCGAGCGGCGCGTGCGCGCGCAGCCGGCCGCGCTCGACGGCGTGGAGGGCGGCGAGGTGGCGGCCGCGGCGGTGCAGGGCATCGACGGGCTCGAGGCGTACTTCGGCGCGCTACCTGCCGCAGGTCGTGCTGGCCGTGGCCGTCCCCGTCGCGGTGCTGCGTGCAGGTGGCCTGGATCGACCCGACGTCGGCGCTGGTCATGCTGCTGACGCTGCCGCTGGTGCCCGTGTTCATGTGGCTCATCGGGCGCTACACCCAGGAGCGGACGCGGGAGCGGTGGCTGGCGCTGCGGCAGCTCTCCACGCACTTCCTCGACGTCGTCCGCGGCCTGCCGACGCTGCGCGCGCTCAACCGCAGCGAGGATCAGGCGGACGACCATCGCCGACGTCGGCGACCGCTACCGCCGCGCGACCATGGGCGACGCTGCGCGTGACGCTTCCTCTCGGGCGCGGTGCTCGAGCTCGCCGCCACCCTGGGCGTCGCGCTCGTCGCCGTCACGGTCGGCGTGCGGCTGGCCGGCGGCGGCGTGGGCTTCGAGCCGGCGCTGACGGTGCTGATCCTGGCGCCCGAGCTGTACCTGCCGCTGCGGCGCCTGGGCGCGCAGTTCCACGCCAGCGCCGACGGCGTCGCGGTCGCCGAGCGCGTGCTCGACCTGCTCGACGCGCCGGCGGAGGTCGCCGCGGGCGGCGAGCCGCACCCCGCCGAGCCCGGCGGCGGCGACCGTGCGCCTGGAGGGCGGTCTCGTTCGCCTACCCGTCGCGGCCCGGGCCGGTGCTCGACCGCTTCGACCTGGAGCTCGCGCCGGGCGAGACCGTGGCCCTGGTCGGCGAGAGCGGCGCGGGCAAGAGCACGGTGGCCGCGCTGCTGCTGCGCCTCGCCGAGCCGACGGCGGGCCGCGTGACCGTCGGCGGCGTCGACCTCGCGGACTGCAGCACCGACGCCTGGCGCGCGCAGCTGGCCTGGGTGCCGCAGCGCCCGGCGCTCCTGCGCGACACCGTCGCCGCCAACATCCGGCTGGCCGATCCCACGGCGTCCGACGAGCGCGTGCGCGAGGCCGCCCGGCGGGCCGGGGCCGACGCCTTCGTGCGCGGGCTGCCCGACGGCTACGACGACGGTCGTCGGCGACGGCGGGCGGCCGCTCTCGGCGGGCGAGCGCCGGCGCCTGGCGCTGGCCCGGGCGCTGCTGCGGCCGGCGCCGCTCGTGCTGCTCGACGAGCCGACGGCCGACCTCGACCCCGTCAGCGCCGCGCTCGTCGCCGACGCCATCGACGCGCTGCGGGGCGAGCGGACCGTGCTGCTGATCGCCCACGCCGGCGAGCTCGTGCGGCACGCCGACCGCGTCGTGCTGCTGGAGCGCGCGGGGTCGCCCGCGCTGGCCGGGAGCGCCCCGTGATCGCCACGCTCCGGCGGCTGCTCGCCCTCGCGGAGACGCCGCTCCCGCGCGTCGCCCTGCCCGCGCTGCTCGGCGCGCTGGCCGTCGTCTTCGGCATCGGCCTGATGGCCAGCGCCGGCTACCTCATCTCGCGGGCCGCCGAGCACCCGGAGGTGCTGGCGCTCGCGACGACCATCGTCGCCGTCCGCTTCTTCGGCCTGGCGCGGCCCGATCGCGCGCTACGCCGAGCGCATCACGTCGCACGACCTCGCCTTCCGCGTGCTCGCGCACGGTGCGCGTCCGGACCTACCGGCGCATCGAGCCGCTGGCCCCCGCGCAGCTCCGCTCCGACCGCCGCGGCGACCTGCTGGCGCGTGTCGTCGGCGACGTCGACGCCCTGCAGGACCTGCACCTGCGCGGGCTCGGGCCGCCGCTCGTCGCCGTCGCGGCCGGCGCCGTCGCCGTGGGCGCGGCCTGGGCGCTCCTGCCCGCCGCCGCGCTCGTGCTCGCGATCGGGCTCCTGGTCGGCGGCCTCGCGGTGCCGGCGCTCGCCAGCGCCCTCGGCCGACGCGCGGCACGGCGCGAGGCGGCCGTGCGCGGCCAGCTCTCGGCCGACCTCGTCGAGCTCCTCGAGGCCGCGCCCGAGCTCGCCGTCTACGGCCGCCAGGAGGAGCAGCTGGAGCGGCTGCGCGAGGCCGACCGGACGCTGGTGCGGCTCGCGCGCCGGGCGGCCGTCGCCGACGGCGCCGCCGACGGCCTCGGCCTCGTGGTCAGCGGCGCTGACCGTGGCCGGCGTGCTCGCGCTGGCGGTCGCCGCGCACGCCGACGGGCAGCTCGACCGCGTGCTGATCGCGACGCTCGGCCTGCTCGCGCTGGCGTCCTTCGAGGCCGTCCAGCCGCTGGCCACCGCGGCGCGCGAGCTGGAGCGGACGCTGGCGGCCGGGCGGCGGGTGCTCGAGCTGACCGACCGCGAGCCGGCCATCGTCGACCCGCCGGACCCGCTGCCGGCGCCCGTCGCGCCGTTCGCCGTGGCGCTCGAGGACGTGCGCGCCCGCTACGCCCCGGAGCAGGCGCCGGCGCTCGACGGCTTCTCGCTGCGCCTCGAGCCGGGGCGGCGCGTCGCCCTGCTCGGCCCGAGCGGCGCCGGCAAGAGCACCGTCGCGAACCTGCTCCTGCGCTTCCTCGACCCCGAGGCCGGGCGCGTCACGCTCGCCGGCCGCGACCTGCGCGCGTACCGGCAGCACGACGTCCGCGCCGCGATCGCCGTCGCCGGCCAGGACGCGCACCTGTTCTCGACCAGCATCCGCGACAACCTCCTGCTCGCGCGGCCCGAGGCGACCGCTGCCCGAGCTCGAGGACGTGCTGCGCCGCGTGCGCCTCGACGGCTGGGTGGCGACCCTGCCGAACGGCCTGGACACGCGCGTCGGCGAGCGCGGCGGCGAGCTCTCCGGCGGCCAGCGCCAGCGGCTCGTGGTCGCGCGCGCCCTGCTGGCCGACGCGCCGGTGCTGGTGCTCGACGAGCCGACGGCGCACCTCGACGCCGCGACCGCGTCGGCCCTGATGGACGACGTCATGGACGCCGCCGGCGACCGCACGGTGCTGCTGGTGACGCACCGGCCGGAGGGCCTCGAGCACGTCGACGAGGTCGTCGTGCTCGAGGCCCCGGTGGCCGGAGCCGGTCCCAGCTCCTAGACCGCGAGCCGCTCGGCGATGTGGTCGCCGACGCGCAGCGCGTTCGCCATCGCCGTCAGCGCCGGGTTCACGGCGCCGATGCTCGGGAACACGCTCGTGTCGGCGACGTACAGGTTGTCGACCTCGTGCGCCCGGCAGGAGGCGTCCAGCGCCGAGGTCGCGGGGTCGGTGCCGAAGCGGCACGTGCCGGCCTGGTGCGCGACGCCGGCGACCGGGATCGCCGTCTTGAGGTACGCGAAGCGGTGGAACAGGTGGTCGTCGTGCATGCGCAGCTTGCCGAGCATCGACCGCAGCTGGTGCGTAGAGGCGCTTCGCCGGCTCGTCGTTGGTCGGCGTGTAGCGCAGCGTCACGCGGCCCTCGCCATCGAGCGTGACGCGGTTGTCGGGACGCGGCAGGTCCTCGGTCGACAGCCAGAAGTCGACCGCGTGCCGGGCGATGCCCTCCAGCGACCAGCCCGGCGCGAGCTTCGTCTCGCCCGGCTTCTCGCCGCGGAACATCGGCGCCTGCGACTTGCCGACCATCTGGATGTTGCCGAGCGGGTAGTCCGTGTCCGGGCTCGCTGAAGTAGAAGTCGTTGATGCCGAGCGTCTTCTGGAAGATCGTCGGGTTCTCGTCGCGGGAGAGCGCGAGCACCGCCTGGCTGTTGTGGAACATGTAGTTGCGGCCGACCTGGTCGGAGCCGTTGGCGAGCCCGTTGGGGTGGGCGTCGCTGGCCGAGCCCAGGAGCAGCGCCGCGGTGTTCGCCGCGCCGCAGGCGAGCACGACGATGTCGCCGCGGTAGCGCTCCTCGGCGCCGTCGCGGTCGACGACGACCTCCGTCACCGTCGAGCCGTCGCCGCTGGTCTCCAGGCGCGTCACGCGGGCGTTGATCAGCAGCGTGACGTTGTCGTGCTCGAGCGCCGGCCGCACCCCCAGCACCTCCGCGTCCGACTTGCCGTGCACGGCGCACGGGAAGCCGTCGCAGTTGCCGCAGCGCACGCACGCGCTGTGCGGCATGTCGTCCTCGCGCAGCCGCACGCCGCAGGGGGCGTGGAAGGGCTGCAGGCCCGCGCGCTCCAGGTCGTCCGCGAGCTGCTGGATGCGCGGCTCGTGCGAGACCGCGGGGAACGGGTAGGGCGCGCTCGCGGGCGGGTCCGTCGGGTCCTCGCCGCGCGCCCCGTGCACCTCGTACAGCTGCTCGGCCTGCGTGTAGTACGGCTCGAGCTCGTCGTAGGAGATGGGCCACGCGGGCGACACGCCGTCGTGGTGGCGGAGCTCGCCGAAGTCCTCGGCCCGCAGGCGGTAGAGCGCCGCGCCGTAGAGCTTGGTGGCGCCGCCGACGAAGTAGTGGACCTGCGGCTGGAACGGCTTGCCGTCGCCGTCGTACCACGTGTCGGGGGAGATGTACTTGTTCTCCACGAACACGTCCTGGGCCAGCCAGTTGGCGGGCTCGCGCGGCAGCCAGCCGCCCCGCTCCAGCAGCAGGATGCGCTTCCCGGTCGGGGCCAGCCGCCGGGCGAGCGTGCCGCCGCCGGCGCCGGTGCCCACGATGATGACGTCGTAGTCGTCCATGTCAGCCCTCCAGCATCTCGGGCAGGATGATCCGGGCCGCAGCCTCCATCAGCGCGAGGTGCGAGAAGGCCTGCGGGAAGTTGCCGAGATGGCGCCCGGTGGGAGCGTCGAACTCCTCGGCGTAGAGGCCGAGCGGCGAGGCGACCCGCAGCAGCCGCTCCATCAGGTCGCGGGCGCGCTGCAGCTCGCCGACGATGGCCAGGGCGGAGACGAGCCAGAACGAGCAGATGAGGAACGTGCCCTCCTCGCCCGACAGGCCGTCGTCGGTCTGCTCGGTGCGATAGCGCAGGACGAACCCGTCCACCGTCAGCTCGCGCTGGATCGCGTCGGCCGTGGCCCGCAGCCGCTCGTCGGTGCCCGGCAGGAAGCCGAACATCGCCGCCAGCAGGGACGAGGCGTCGAGCGCGTCCGTCTCGTAGTGCTGGCGCAGGGCGCCGTCCGCGCGCACGCCGTGCTCGAGGATGTCGGCGCGGATCTCCTCCGCGACCGCCCCCCACTGCTCGCGAGAGCGGGGGATCGCCGCGCAGGTGGGCGAGCTTCGCGGCGCGGTCCATCGCGACCCAGCACATGAGCTTCGAGGAGACGTAGTGCTGCGGCGCGCCGCGCGCCTCCCAGATGCCCTGGTCGGGCTCCCGCCAGACCGCGGTCGCGCACTGCGCCTGCGCCTGGACGATCGGCCACAGCCGGCGCGGCAGGCGCTGGCTGCGCTTCGTGTGCAGCAGGATCGAGTCGAGCACGGCCCCGTAGACGTCGTTCTGGCGCTGGTCGAACGCGCCGTTGCCGAGGCGGACCGGGCGCGCCCCGGCGTAGCCGGAGAGGTCGTCGCGGGTCGACTCCGTCAGGTCGCGGCGGCCGTCGATGCCGTACATGATCTGCAGGCTGCCGTCCGGGTTCGGCTCGAGGTCGGCGACGAACTGCATGAACTCGTCGGCTTCCCAGTCGAGGTTCAGCCAGTGCAGCGCCTGCAGCGTGAACGTCGTGTCGCGCATCCACGTGTAGCGGTAGTCCCAGTTGCGCTCGCCGCCCGGCGTCTCCGGCAGCGAGGTGGTCAGCGCGGCGACCGTCGCGCCGGTCGGCATGTACGTGAGGCCCTTGATGGCGAGCGCCGAGCGCTGCACCGGATCGCGCCAGCGGTGGTCCGGGATGCGCGCGCGACCGAGCCAGTTGCGCCAGAACTGCCGGGTCGCGTCGATGCGGGCGGCGGCGGCGTCGACGTCCTCGGGCGCCTCGAGGTCCTCGGCCCAGGTGAGGGCGCAGAACGCCCGCTCGCCCGCCTGCAGGACGTGCCGGCCGCGCACGCGCCCGGCCTCCACGCCCAGCGCGATGTCGGACACCAGGCGCAGCGGACCGTTGGTGCCGACCGTGTCGGCGACGTGGCGCGCGCCGTCGGTGATGCGTCCACTCCGCCGGCGTGCGCCCGTAGTCGAAGGCCGGCTCGCAGACGAGGTCGACCTCGACGTGGCCGTCGAGGCACTCGATGACGCGAACCAGCATGTGGTCGGCGTCGTCGTCGGCCGGCGGGCGCGTGTGCGGCGTGACCGCGTCGTCGTGCTGCAGCGGCCCCATCGTCAGCGCGTCGTGGACGACGATCCAGCCCGACGGCGTCTTCCAGGTCGTCACCAGGATGTTGGTGCCGGGGTCGTAGGCGCGCGCCGAGGGATGGTTGATGCCGAAGGGGGCGACGCGGAAGAACCCGGCCTGGCGGTCGAGCAGGCTGCCGAAGACGCTCGGCGAGTCGAAGGCCGGGACGCACAGCCAGTCGATGGCGCCGTCCGGTGCCACCAGCGCCCCCGTGTGGCAGTTGGAGAGGAACGCGTACTCCGCGATGGGCGGGAACGGCGAGGGCGCCGCGGCGCTCTGCTGGTGCTGCGTGCCGGACGTCGGTGCGCTCACGAGACGATCCAGGGCTCGCGCCAGCCGCCGCTCTCGGCGGTCAGGCCGTTGGCCGCCTCCGGGCCCCAGCTGCCCGGCGCGTACGGGTGCACGGGCGGCGGCGCGTCGAGCAGCGGCTGCATGATGCGCCACGTCTCCTCGACGCCGTCCTGGCGCGTGAAGCGCGTGCGCTGGCCCTGCAGGGCGGCCAGCAGCAGCACCTCGTAGGGCGTCGGGCCCTCGCCGCCCTGCTCGGCGAACTCCATGTCGAGGTCGATCGGCTCGGGGGCGCGCGACTCGGCCCGCCGCGCCAGCAGCGAGAAGCGGATGCCGGTCGTCGGGTCGAGCTTGATGACCACCTGGTCGGGATCGGGCAGCTCGGCGCCGACGAGCCCGAAGCCGAGCCGCGGCGGGTGCTTGAAGACGAGCCGGATCTCCGTCTGCGTGACCGGCAGCAGCTTGCCCGTGCGGATGTAGAACGGCACGCCCGCCCAGCGCCAGCTCTCGATGTCCAGGCGCAGCGCCGCGAACGTCTCGGTGGTCGAGTCCGGCGCGACGCCCGTTGACGTCCCGGTAGCCGTCGTGCTGGCCGCGCACGTAGCACGCCGGATCGGCGTCGGCGATGGCCCGGAACGCGGTGGCCTGCGCGTCCTTGATGGTCTCGGGGTCGCGGCCGACCGGCGGCTCCATCGAGGCCGCGGCGACCACCTGCATGAGGTGGTTGACGACGACGTCGCGCAGCGCGCCGACCGGGTCGTAGAAGTGCCCGCGATCGTCGACGCCGAAGTCCTCGGCCATCGTGATCTGCACGCAGTCGACCCAGTTCCGGTTCCAGACCGGCTCCAGCATCGCGTTCGCGAAGCGCAGGTAGAGGATCTCCTCGAGGCCCATCTTCCCGAGGTAGTGGTCGATGCGGTAGAGCTGCGACTCGTCGACGTGCTCGTGCAGCTCGTCGGCGAGCGCGCGCGCCGACTCGAGGTCGTGCCCGAAGGGCTTCTCGATCACGAACCGGGCGCCCTCGGCGAGCCCCGCGTCGGCGAGCCCCGCGACGACCTTGCCGAACAGGAACGGCGGGATCTCGAGGTAGAAGACGGGGTGCTGGGAGCCGCGGATGGCCTCCGCGACGCGGCCGTACGTGGCGTCGTCGCCGAAGTCGCCCTCGACGTACGAGAGGCGCTCCGAGAGGCGCGCGAAGACCGCCTCGTCGAGCGTCTCGCCGGTGCCGACGATGGAGTCGCGGGCCCGCGTGCGCAGGCGGTCGATCGTCCAGTCGTCGACCGCGACCCCGACGATCGGGCAGCTGAGCAGGCCGCGCTGCTCGAGCCGGTACAGCGAGTGGAACGTCATCACGCGGGCGAGGTCGCCGGTGATGCCGAAGATGACGAGCACGTCGGCGTTCGCCGGGGGCCCGTCACCGGCCGCCGCCGAGCGGGCTCGGCTCGCCGGCACACGGGATGCTGCGGGGGTGCTCACGTGGATCTCCTTTTCAGCCCTGCACGGCCCCGACGGGGTCACGCTCGCGCATCGCTTCTTGCTCGTCGGCCGGCGTGATGCGGCCCTTGCGCTTGTGGGTCAGGCCCGCCCAGGTCCAGTCCGTGACGGCCTTCGCGCGGTCCTCGGTGGTGGAGAGGAGGGCGAGGTGCACGGCTCCCCAGGCCAGGAAGGCCCGGCGGCCCACCGTCCCATCTCCACGCTTCTCATTGCCAACCGCGGAGAGATCGCGGTCCGGGTGGCGCGCAGTGCGCGGCGCATGGGCCACCGCGTTGTCGGCGTACATGCGGCCGACGAACGCGCCCCGACCCGCACCGATGAGTCCCACCAGATTGGCTCATACCTCGACCCCGAGGACCTGCTGGCGGTGGCGCTCAGATCGGGCGCAGACGCCATCCATCCCGGGTACGGCTTCCTGGCCGAGGACGCGGCGTTTGCTCGCGCGGTGGCGGAGTCGGGGATCACCTGGGTGGGGCCGCCGCCGGAGGCCATCGCCGCCATGGGCGACAAGGCGGCCGCACGGCGGCAGGCGGCGGCACACGGCGTCCCGGTCGTTCTGGGCTACGACGGAGCAGCGCAGGACGACGTGACCCTGTCCGCCGAGGCCGAGCGCATCGGCTACCCGCTGCTCGTCAAGCCCAGCGGCGGCGGTGGCGGCAAGGGCATGCGCGTGGTGAGGGCGGCGCCGGAGGCCATCGCCGAGGCGCTGAGCGCCGCTCGGCGTGAGGCGCATCGGTCCTTCGCCGACGATCGGCTGATCCTGGAGCGCTACCTGGAGGGCCCGCGACACGTCGAGCTCCAGGTCCTGTTCGATGCGCACGGCGCAGGGATGCATCTCGGCGAGCGCGACTGCTCGGCGCAGCGACGAAACCAGAAGATCGTGGAAGAGGCTCCGGCACCCTCCGTGACGCCGGCGCTGCGGGCGCGGATGGGCGACGCGGCGGTCGCAGTCGCGGCATCGGTGGGCTACGTCAATGCCGGGACGGTGGAGATGCTACTGACCGATGCCGGTGAGTTCTTCTTCCTGGAGATGAACACGCGGCTCCAGGTCGAGCATCCCGTCACCGAGCTCGTCACCGGTCGCGACCTGGTCAGCGATCAGCTGCGGATCGCGGGCGGCGAGACGCTGGCGGCGCTGAGTCTGCGATCCTCGCCGCCGATCAGCGGACACGCCATAGAGGCGCGGCTCTACGCGGAGGATCCGGAGGCGGGCTTCCTGCCGGCGTCCGGGCGGATCGCCCAGCTTGGGTGGCCGGACGGCATTCGGATCGACGCCGGCATCGAGGAGGGCGACGAGATCGGCGACCGATACGACCCGATGCTGGCAAAGGTCATCGCGCACGGGCGAACGCGGCCCGAGGCGATCGAGCGCCTCCAAGCGGCTCTCGCGGCCACGTCCGTGCTGGGCGTGCGCACCAATCGGCGCTTCCTGCGCTGGCTTCTCGAGCAGCCGCCGATGCGGGACGGCGAGATGCGAACCGACACGATCGCAAAGCTGGACGTGCCCGCCCCGCCGACGATCCAGCCGGCGCACTGGCAGGCCGCCGCATCGTTGCTCACCCCGGCTTCGGCCGACCCCTGGGCCGGCGGTTGGCGCGTGGCCGCCGAGCCCACCCTCCGCCTGCGCCACGGCGACGACGAGCGGAGCGTGGTGGTCACCACGCCGGCGGAGCCGGTGCTGGCCGTCCGGGACGGCGCCGCAGTGCACGTCGATGTCGACGGGCAGTCGCTCGAGTTCGAGCTGGCGCCCGCGCCGACCGTGGAGGACGCCGTGCGGCACGCCCTCGGCGATGGGCGGCGAGGGCGCATCGGTCCTGACGGCCCCGATGCCGGGACGAGTCATTGCCGTGCGAGCCGCGGAAGGCGCCTCGATTGCCGCGCACCAGCCCATCGTCATCATCGAGGCGATGAAGATGGAGCACGCGGTCGTTGCCCCACTGGGCGGCCGCCTGGCCAGGCTGCACGTGGCCGAGGGGCAGCAGGTGCGCCGCGGCGACATCCTCGCTGAGGTCGCCGCCTACCATGAGGCCGATGGCTGATCGCGACGTCCGCGTGTACGAGGTGGGCCCTCGTGACGGGCTGCAGAACGAGAAGACGCCGATCCCGACCGGGGAGAAGCTGCGCTTCCTGGCGCTGACCGCCGACGCCGGCCTACGCGAGATCGAGGCAACCAGCTTCGTGTCTCCGCAGGCGATACCCGCAGGATGCGGACGAGCTGATGGCATCGCTCGAACGGCGTCCCGGCGTTCGCTATCCCGTGCTGGTGCCGAACGAGCGTGGCCTGGCCCGGGCCGAGGCGGCCGGGGTGGACGCGATCTGCGTCTTCACGGCAGCGTCCGAGCCGTTCACGAAGGCGCAACATCAACGTGACCATCGAGAAGTCGATTGACGCCTTCCACCCGATCGTCGAGACCGCGCGCGGGCGACGGCTGGTGGGCTGCGCGGCTGGTCTCAGCACCGCATGCGGCTGCCCGTACCAAGGGACGGGTCAGCGAGCGCCGCGGTCGTCGACGTCGCCCGACGACTCGCCGAGCTCGGCGTCGCGACGTCTCGATCGGCGACCCGATCGGTGGCGCCGGTGATGGGCGGACGTTCGAGCGTGGCGTCACCTGCTCGAGTTGGACGCGGTCCTGAACAGCGTCGCGATGCACCTCCACGACACGCGCGGCACGGCGATCGCCAACGATCGAGCGCGGCACTACGGCCTCGGGATCGTTCGCTGGACGCATCGATCGGCGCTGGCCGGTTGTCCGTACGCGCCGGCGCGACCGGCAACCTCGCGACCGAGGACCTCGTCTACCTGCTCGACCGCCACGGGATCGACGCCGGCGTCGACCTCGAAGCCCTCCTGGTGGCGGCACGCCACGTGAGCGAGACGCTCGGCCGGCCGCTCGCGACGAAGGTGGGCCTGGCGGGCGGCTGGCGCGTACCATAGGCGCCCGATGGACGCCGACGCCTCACCGCAGCAGCAGCCACGCCCGCTGATCCTGGACGTGGACACGGGGATCGACGACATGATCGCCCTGCTCATCGCGGCGACCAGCCCCGAGCTTTCCTTGCGCGGCGTCACGTGCGTCGCCGGCAATGTCGAGATCCACCACGTGGCGCGCGACGCGGGCAAGATCCTGCGCATGGTTGGCCGCGGCGACGTGCCTGTCAGCATCGGCGCGGCAAGGCCACTGCAGCGGCGCCTGCGCACGGCACCCGACACGCACGGCCCAACCGGCACCGGCTACGTCGAGCTACGCGGCGAAGACCGCCAGCTCGGCACCACCGAATACACCGCGATCCCGGCCAGCCGCTATCTCGGCGCTCACGTCAGCCGCCACCCGGGCGAGATGACCATCGTCGCCTCGGACCGCTCACCAACCTGGCCTCCGCCACGCTGCAGGGCGTCGACCTCCACGCGGGTGCGCGTGACGTGATCTGGATGGGCGGCACGCTCGAGGAGCGCGGGAACACGACCGAGACCGGCGAATGGAATGCCTGCGTCGATCCGGAGGCGGCCGAGACATGCCTTCGGGCCGGCGCGATCCATCGCATCTTCCCGCTCGATGCAACGCAGGACATCGTCTTCACCATGGAGGACCTCCGCCAGCTGCGGACACGCACGTCGCCAGCATCGTCCGCGACGCGCTGCGCTTCTACGTCGGCTTCCACGAGCAGGCCGATGGCATCGACGGTGCCTACCTGCACGATCCGGTCACCCTGATCAGCCTGCTGCGACCGGACCTCGTCACCGGCAGCGTCGAGGAGACGCTGGCCTGCGACACCAGCTCTGATCCGTACCTGGCCGGGAGCCTATATCGCTCCGAGGCCGATGACCGCCCAGCGGTCTCGGTCGCGACGGCCATCGATGCCGATGGCATGAAGGTGGAGCTCATCGCGCGCCTCGGGCGGGCGGTCGGCGCCCCGTACAGCTAGGCACCCGCACCCGCATCGGAGGAAGGTCAGCATGCTCGTTCGATGGATCGTAGCCCTCGTCTCCTTCGTGGTGGTCGTCGCCGCTGGCATCGTCTTGGCGGGAGGCATACCGGAAAGCGGCGAGGCAGACCCGGTAACGTTCGCGTACCAGGCGGTGGCCGACGTCCTCGCCCTCATCCTCGGCGCGGCCCTCCTCGTCGCCATCGCCACATACCTCATCGTTGAGCGAATCCAGACCGGCACGATCTCGTCGCTCACGTCGCAGTTCACGACGCGGACGTTGATCCTGATGCCGATCGCGATCGCGCTGAACATCATCCTCGGCCAGACCGTGGCCGCCGCCCTCAAGATCCCGATCTACCTCGACTCGATCGGAACGATCCTCGTCGGCGTGCTCGCCGGACCCTTGGCCGGCGCGGCGACCGGGATGCTCGCCAACGTGCTATGGGCCTACGTGATCCCGCCGCCGTTCCAGTACCCACCGGCCGCGGCGTTCGCCATCGTCGCTGCCGTTATCGGCCTGCCTCGCCGGGGTCGCCGGCCAGTTGAGCCTGCTGCGGCCACGGCCGAACCGTCCGCGCCGCGGAGCTTCGTCATCGGCGGGGCGATCACCGCTGTCGTGGTGGGTGGCCTCGCTTACCTCGCGTACCTCGGGTACACGGCGATCCTCGGGCCGGCCAACCTGACGCCGACCTCCGACAACGCGATCTTCGTGATCATCGGGTGGCTCGTGCTGGCGGCGGTCGTCTTGACGGTCCTTGGCCTCTTCGCACTGCTCATCGTGCGGCGTGACCTCACTGCGACCTATGTCGTGGTGACGGGCATGCTGACCGGCATCGTCGCGGCGCTGATCAGCGCCCCGATCGCCGCCGGCGTCTTCGGCGGCGTTACCGGTGCTGGGGCCGACTTCCTCGTTGCCGCCTTCCGGCAGGGCGGTGCCGACATCGGCGCGGCGACCCTGGGCCAGGGCCTGATCAGCGACCCGATCGACAAGATCACCACCTTCTTCGTGGTCTACCTGATCGTCTCCACGATGGCCCGCCGGACGAAGGCGCGCTTCCCGCAGGGCGAGCGGCTGCTCGATGAAGGAGA
>CAVYFW010000003.1:0-314680 GCA_963767885.1 uncultured Actinomycetota bacterium | reverse complement strand
ATAAAAAAAATTTTTAAAAATTGAATTGAACCTGCACACTTTCTTTCTTTCTTTCTTTCTTTCTTTCTTTCTTCCTTCTTCCTTCCTTCCTTCTTTCTTTTCTTTCTCCCTCCTTCCCTGCCTGCCCTTTCCTGCCCCTCCCTCCTTCCTGTTGGTGGGTGTGAGCCTTGCCTTGCTGTTGGGAGCCTTCCCTGCCACCTGTTGCATGCTGCTGTGTGTGTGCTGCTTACTTGTGATGCGGCCCGCGAGCGAGTTGGAGTTGAGGACATGTGCATGGTGGCTGCTGGGGTTCGGCGCGGCGTGGCGGCGGCTGCCGCGGCGGCCGTCCTCGGCGCCGGCCCGCTCGCTCAGGCCGCCCGCGCGCACGGCGGCGGGGGCCGACCCACACGAGCCGCGCGGCCGGCGCGTGCTGGTACAGCCCAGCTGGGTGCTGACGGTCGAGAACGAGACGCTCAAGCTGGTCCGCGACCATGACGTGGTCGTCGAGGACGATCGGATCGCCGAGCTGCGCCCGCGGGGCAAGGGCTGGCGCGGTCACCGCGTGCGCGCCGACGGGCAGCTGCTCGTGCCGGGCTTCATCTCCGGGCACACGCACGTCGCCGGCGGCACCACCACGCGCGGCATCATCGAGGGCGGTCGCTCCTTCGCCCGTCCGCTCGAGCTCGCCGACCAGCTCAGCGACGAGCAGCTGGACGACATCACGGCCTTCAACCTCGCCGAGCTGCTGCGCAGCGGCTGCACCACGCAGCTGGAGATGTCGCTCAGCCTCAAGCAGGCGGAGTCGTATGCGCGGGTTGCGTCGCGGTTCGGCGCGCGCGGCTATCCCGGCGGGATGATCCCCGGCATCCACCGCCTGTTCCCGATCTGGTTCCGCACGAGCGACCAGGCGCTGTTCGACTCGGTGCCGGGCACGCTGGCGGAGATCGCCGCGAACCTGGCCTTCGGCCGGCGCTGGAACGGCGCGGAGGACGGGCGGATCCTGCCGCAGATGACGCCGCACGCGACCGACACCCAGACGCCTGAGACGATGCAGGCGATCGCGGCCGCCGCGCGCGAGCTCGGCAACGGCATCCACATCCACCTGTCGCAGTCGGCCAACGAGACGGCGACGGTGCTGCGGCTGTGGGGCAAGCGGCCGGTGCGAGTGGCTGGACGACTTCGGCATGTACGACGGGCCGCTGTTCGGCGCCCACATGAGCGGCATCGACCTGGTCGCCGATCCGCCGATCCTGGCGGCGCACGGCGCGGTCTACGCGCACTGCCCGTCCGCCGGCGGCGCCGGCGGCGGCACGCAGCCGTGGCCCGAGATCCTGGCCGCCGGCGTGCGCACCAACATCGGCATCGACACCCACTCCAACGACTACGTCGAGAACCTCAAGCTGGCCGTCCTGTACGGCCAGGCCCGCCGCTCGCTGATCGCCACCACCAGCCCGGTGCCGCTGCAGAACCCGACGATCTGGGACGCGATGCGCGCCGCGACGCTGGTTCCCGCGACGGCGCTGGGGCGCAGCGACCTCGGCCGTATCGTGCCGGGCGCGAAGGCCGACCTGGCCACCATCGACGTCACCGGCTTTCTCACCGGCACCGGCGCCGTCCCGCCCGAGCCGCTGAACAACCTGCTCTACGCGCACGGGCTGTCCGTCCGCAACGTCATGACCGACGGGCGCTGGCAGCTGCTCGACGGCCAGCTCGTCGTCGCCGACGAGCGCCGCCTGGCACGATCGCGCCGGCCAGGCCGTGCAGGCGCTGTGGGATGCGCTGGCCGCTGAGGGGTGGTTCACGCCGACGCCCATGTAGCGCGGGTCGCGTCCTCGGGCGCGCAAAGCTGCGCAAAGCGCGAAGCGCATATGAGCGGTATGTTCCGCGCATACGTCGGTTCCGACAGGGTCGGGGGGCGAGCGGCTGAAGTGCCGCGTTTGCAGGCAGAAGTGAGAGCGGAAGCGCCGCCGGCGCGAGGTTGTGCGGCACGCCGACCTGTCGAGAGGCGCTAGCCGCGGTTCATTCGCGATACGGGTGTGCCGGGGTGTGCCGGGGACCGTGCGGCGTATGGCAGGTGGTCGAAGCGGAGGGCGTTCGGCCGGAGTGTGCGGACGTGGTGACGCCGAGCTCGCGGCGCTCCCGAACCGCGCGCCCTCTGGTTCGAGCCGCCTGACCACGCCGGTGCTGATGTCCGCCGTGGGCGGCGAGGCCAGCACGTCATCCCCGCGACCGATAGCGCGGCGCAGCTTGCGCGCGAACGAAGCCCGAGCTGGGCGTACACCCGCGTCAGGTTTGCCTCGACGGCGCGCACGCTGACGACGAGCTTCCGCGGCCACCTCGCGGTTCGTACGGCCGTCCGCGACAAGCGTCGCCACGCGTTCCTCCGTGGCCGTAGCTCGTCACCCACCGCGGTGCGACCACCGAGACGGCCCAGCTCCGCCCGCGTACGGCGCACCCAGGGCTCGCGTCGAGCGTCACGAACGTCTCGAGCGCGCGCTCGAGCGTCGCGCGCGCGTCGCGGCGGCGTCCGGCCCGCCGCCTCGAAGCCGCCGCCATCACCTCCTAAGCCGTCACTCCCGCCGCCGCGGCGGTGTCCGGCCCGCCGCTCGAGCCGCGCCAGCACCTCCTAAGCCGTCACGCCGCCGCGAGCGGCGTCGACGAAGCGCAGATGCCGGACGCGGCGGCGGTCAGCTGGCCTGCCGGTCGCGGACCGTCCCGGCCATTACCCGTCGGCGGCGGCGAAGCTCGGGTTTGTGGGCGTGGAGCACGATCAACGGCGCGACGTGGAGCTCGTCGAGCCATGGCCGCCACGGCTCGTCGGGGAACGGCGCCAGCGAGCGGCGCGCGAGCGGGTAGTCGAGCGCGCGGAGGCGGTATCCGGCCGCTTCGGCGGCGTCGGCGAGGATGTCGCGCGACCAGTGCCGGTCGCGCTCCCAGACGATGTCGGAGACGACGGAGCGGCACTTGCGGACGTTGTCGCGCCGCGTGGCGTTGTCGGGGAACGGCGCGTAGGTGAAGGCCGTGAAGTCCTCGCAGGTGATGCGATCGCTCGGCACGACGAGCACCAGCTCGCCGCCAGGCCGCGTGACGCGACCCATCTCGCGCAGCGCGTTGCGGACCTGCGCCTCGCGCTGCAGCTCCTGCAGCACGATGGTGCTCGCCACGGCGTCCGCGGCCCCGTCGAGCAGCGGGATGCGCTCGCCGGCCGGATGGTCGGTGATCCGGCGATAGCGGAACTGGGTCCGGGGATGCTCGTGGCGGCAGGCGTCGGTCAGCCGCCTGGCCTCGCGCAGCATGCCGTCGGCGACGTCGACGCCGATGACGGTGCCGCCGCGCGGGTGGGGCAGGCAGCGGGCCAGGTCGCGGCTCGACTTCCCGGCGCCGCAGCCGAAGTCCACCACGCAGCGCAGACGATCGCCGACCGGCTGCAGCTTCTCGGCGATCAGAGCGGCGGCCAGGCGGTACTGCCCGACGGACTCGATCTCGGCGTACTCGGCGGCGCGCTGGTACGTGAACTCGACGCCGCGCTGCGACGGGTCGACGAGGCGCAGGCCGGCGGCGGGCGCCGGGGCGCTGTGGCGCACGGCGAGCATCGTCAGCTCCTCGGGGCCGGCGCGACGGCCGGGCGCGGCGCGGTCGGAGTCGCCGTGCGCGGGCGGCGGCGCAGGCCGAAGGGGTCGTGCAGGTCGAGGCAGGTCAGCGGGGTCATCGTCGGCTCCTAGGCGGCGAGGAGGGTGCGGGAGCGGCGTCGCGGGGCGGTGGCGAGCCAGCGGCGCGTGATGCCGGCGGCGGCGTCGCGCATCGCGGGGACGGCGGCGGCGTAGCGGTCGAGAAAGGCGTCGCGGCCGCCGGCGGCCACCAGCGAGGGGTGCTCGGCGAGGGCCGGCAGGTAGTCGAGCCAGGACTCGACGTCGGCGACGGTGGGCTCGAGGTGGAACTGGATGCCGTAGGCCGCACGACCCCCAGCTGAACGCCTCGACGGCGCAGGTCCGGGACGTCGCCAGCCGCGAGGTGCCGGACGGCAGCGCGCAGGCGTCGCCGTGGAAGGCGAAGCCGCGCACCTGATGGCCGAGCGGCGCGAGGACGGGGTCGAGCGCGGCGCGCGCGCTGGCGCGGACGTCGACCAGCCCGAGCTCGAAGGCGGCGGCGGGCACGCAGGCGCCGCCAGCCGCGCGGGCCAGGATCTGGGCGCCGAGGCAGACGCCGAGGAACGGGACGCCGGCGAGGACGGCGTCGGCGACGGCCGCGACCTCGTCCTGCAGCCAGGCGGGGGCGATGCGCTCGCAGGCGCTCTGCGGGCCGCCGAGGGCGAGCACCAGGTCGCGCTGGCCGAGGTCGGCGGGGACGCCGTCGCGATCGGGGCGCGCGATCTCGACGTCGACGCCGGCCGCGTCCAAGGCCTCGGCCCAGATGCCGGGCGGGTTCAGGTCGACGTGCTGGAGGATCAGGGCGTGCATGGCGGAATCTCCGAGGGCTCGGCGGGAGGCGGGGCTACGAGCGGTCGGCGGGGACGCGGCCGACGCGCGGCCAGGCGACGCGGATGTCGCGGCGATCGCCCGGCTCGTGGCCGGCGGGGAGCTGGTCGCGGTCGCGGTACAGGAGGGCGAAGGTGAGGGCGCGAGCGGCGATCATGGGGGCTCCTTTGGGGAGAGGGACTCGACGTGACCGACGCTACGAGCGGGGCTCGAGGTGGGGGATGCGGGGATCCACATGCTTTGCTCGGCGAGGCCACCGGCCGAGGATCCGCCGGGACGGCGCGCGGTCGCGCCCGGCACCGCCCTATTCCGCGCGCCGGGGGTGCCGTGCTCGCGTAGGGGATCTCCCTGGGCTGGCCGAGGCGCGGCCGGGTGGGTCGGCGCGCGACCTCCGGGCCGGCGCTGCGCGTCGCCGCGACGTCGGGACGCGTCGGTCGCCTCGTCGGGCGTCGGCGTCCGAAGGGTGGTGGAGCGGAGGCACCGGCAGCGGCGCGGGCCGCTCGGCATCCTGGAAGGGCGATGCAGCGCGTACGCGGACACATCCCGCCGCGCCGCGGTGGCGCATTTGTGATCGTGGTTCTGCCTGCTGGCGCTGGGCATCGAGCATCGCCGCGTTGGGCGGCGACCTGCGCCTCACGCTCCACCAGAGCGGGCGCCGCCGCGCTGGCCGAGAAGCTGGACGTGGCGGCGCTCCTGGTTCTTCCCAGCTGGGCTCACCTAGTCGCGAGGCCGGCCCATAAGCCTCGGTTCCCGGTCTTGCCAACCATTGCCTTGATCGCTAGCCGGGCGGCACCCAAACGCGCGCACCGTTGTCGTCGTAGGCCACCGCCCTCGTTCCCATTTCGGCGAAGGATCAGTCGGATCCACGCGTTGAGGAGGCCGTGAGTCGACGCGGTCGGCGTGCCGGCGGGCGCGTCGTATTCATCACTGTGCTGGGCGAGCGCCTCCTGTGGGTGTCTTCTACCGGCGGGCTCGCAGCCGCGCCGACGCCGGCGACGTGGGCCAGGCGATCGTCTCCGACGGGTTCGTGGACGTCGGACTCGAGCCGGACAAGATCAGAGGCGGCGCGTTCTAGGTCGACGAGCATGCGCCGTGTGGCGCGGGCGACGTTTGTGTCGGTGTCCGGCGAAGGTTCGGGTGTCGAGCTGCCTACGCGCCGTTGAGCCGCGCGGGCTCTGTGACATGGATCCGCGCGAGCCTCCGTGCGGGATCGGATGCCGAGCTTGCGATAGACGCGCGACAGGTGCAACTCGACGGTCTTGGGGCTGATGAACAGCGCCGCGGCCGCCTCCCGGTTCGTCCTGCCCTGGGCGACGATGAAGGCCACCTCGCGCTCCTGTGGTGTCAGGACGTCGTCGGCAGACGGCTCCCGTGGGCGCAGGGTGGCGCCGCTCGCGGCCAGATCACGCCGCGCGTGGTCGGCCCAGGCAGGCCCGCAGGATGGTGGTCTTGCCCGCTCCGGCCGGCCCTCGACCACGACGGCGCGCGGCGTCGGCGCTGCGGCGACGAAGGTCTCGATCGCCTGCAGCTCACGCTCGCGCCCGATCACGGCAGAGGGCGGCACCGTGGCGCCTACGCTGACGCGAGCGCCGGCCGGTTGCAAGAAGAACCCCCGGCCTGACTGTCGCTTTCGCGGTCCGCCTAGCCGCCGCCGACGGCCGGTAGCGCCTCGCGCCGCTTGGCGGCGTGGAGGGTGGCGGCGGCCAGGCGGGCCTGCTCGCGGCCCTGGGCGGCGGGCGGTCGTCTTCCAGCTTGACTTCAAGTTCACTTGAACTTGTATCTTGGCTCCTGCCAGTCAGACGGGTCCGGAGGAGATGTCATGTCGACCCGACAGCGAGCGAGCAAGCGGATCACCGAACGGGTCACCTCCTGGCCGGGCGTCACGACGGGCCCGGGCAGGCGGCGGGGGTTCGCTTTCAAGGTCGGCGGGCGGGAGATCGGCCACAGCGCCCGCACCATCGAGACCGAGGCCGACGTCGACGACGTCATCGCGCTCCTGCGGCTCAACGACGAGCGCGTGGTCGCACGCCATGGTCTCCCGAACCAGACAGCCGCATAGCGCATGTCCCTGGGCATCGTCACCGGCGCATCCCGCGGGCTCGGGCTCGCGCTCGTCCGGGCCCTCGTCGAGCGCGAGTGGCGGCTCGTCGTCGACGCCCGGGAGGCGGCTGCCCTCGAACAAGCGGTCGGCGGCCTCGAGGGCGTCGTCGCGGTCCCGGGCGACGTGGCCGACCCAGAGCATCGCCGCGCGCTGGTCGAGGCGGCCGGCGATCGCATCGACCTGCTCGTCAACAACGCCGGCGCGCTCGGCCCGAGCCCGCAGCCCCCACTCGTCGCGTATCCGCTCGCGGAGCTCGCGCGCGTCTACGAGGTCAACGTGTTCGCCCCGCTCGCACTCGTCCAGCAGGCTCTTCCCCGCCTCGTACCCGACGCTGCCATCCTCGACATCACCTCGGATGCAGCGGTCGAGCCCTACGCGGGCTGGGGCGGCTACGGCTCATCGAAGGCCGCGCTCGAGCAGCTGACCGCGATCCTCGCGACAGAGCAGCCGCAGCTGCGCGTCTACAGCGTCGACCCGGGCGACATGCGCACGCAGACCTACCAGGAGGCGTTCCCGGGCGAGGACATCTCGCACCTGCCTCTGCCAGAGGCGAGCGTCCCCGGCCTGCTCGCGCTGATCGAGGGCTCCCTCCCGAGTGGCCGCTACCGGGCGCGCGAGCTCGCAGGCGCCGACGCGTGAGCGCGCTCGAGTTCCCGTTGCGGCTGGAGGCCCACGAGCCGCCGGAGGTACGCGGGGAGGGCCGCGACGACGTCGCGATGCTCGTCGCGACGCGTCACGACCTCGCGGTCGCCCACGCCCGCTTCCGCGACCTTCCACGGATCCTGTCCGCGGGCGACCTGCTCGTCGTCAACGTCTCGGCGACGCTCGCAGCTGCGCTCGAGGCCCGCCTCGGCGAGCAACGGTTAGAGCTCTGGCTTTCGACACCCACCCCCGCCGGCACCTGGCTCGTCGAGCTGCGGACCGCCGACCGGCGCCCTTACCCGTTACCGCCGATCGGCGCCCGCCTCGCGCTGCCTGGCGCCGCCCACGCCGAACTGCTCTCGCACGTCGCCGGGAGCGACCGGCTCGCCGTGGCACGGATCGAGTGCAACGCCCCGCTGGACGACTACCTTCGCCAGCACGGGCGGCCGATCCGGTACGGGTACGTCCCCGAGCCGTGGCCGCTCGAGGCGTATCAAACCGTCTTCGGCCTCGAGCCCGGGAGCGCGGAGATGCCGAGCGCCGGCCGGCCGTTCACGGCGGAGCTCGTAACGGAGCTCGTCGTGCGTGGAGTGCTCGTGGCACCCGTGTTACTGCATACGGGCGTCTCCTCGCTCGAGCGGGGCGAGTCGCCCTTCCCCGAGCGGTACCACATCCCCGCCGCGACGGCCAGGCTCGTCAACGCCGTCCGCGGCTGGAACGGGCGAGTGATCGCGGTCGGCACGACCGTCGTGCGCGCGCTCGAAACGGTGGCCACGCCGGACGGCACCGTGTCGGAGGGGCAGGGATGGACGAGCCTCGTCGTCACGCCGGAACGCGGGCTGCGCGCCGTGGACGGGCTGCTAACCGGGTGGCACGAACAAGAGTCGTCGCATCTCGAGCTGCTCGAGGCCGCTGCCGGCCGTGAGCTCCTCCAGCGCTCCTACGCGGCCGCGCTCGCACATGGCTACCTGTGGCACGAGTTCGGCGACCTCCACCTAGTCATGCCGTGACGCGCACTCGCGGTGCCGGTTTGCGGTCGATGAACGCGAGCAGGTTCCGCACGGAGCTGGTGCGGCGGCTAGATCACCGCAAGAGCTACCTTGATCGTCGTATCGGGCGCGGCCACGAGGCGCGCGAACGCGTGCGCGCCTTGATCGAGGGACATCGTCTCCATCCAGTCGAGCGGCGGCGGACGCTCGTGGAGCAGCCTCATGGCGGCGGCGAAGTCTGCCCGTGTGTACGCGTAGTGCCCGCGCAGCGTGATGGCCTGGCGCACGAGCACGCCGACCGGGACGGTGCCTTCGTCGCTGCCTAGCCCGACGATCGTCGCCCGCCCGCCACGTCTCACGGCTCGGATGGCCGTCCGCCAGGCCGCCTCGATCCCGACCGCGTCGTAGGCGACGTCGAACGACGCGTCAGCGATCGTTCCGCCGCCGGCGTGCACCTGAACTCCGCCGAGCGCCGCGGCGACCGCCCGACGCCGCGGCAGGAGCTCGATGACCTCGACGTCGGCGCCCGCCACGACTGCCGCGTGCACCGTCAGCAGGCCGATCGGCCCACTGCCGATGACGAGCACGCGGTCGTCGGCGCGGACACCGTCCTCGCGTAGCGCCGCGACACACACCGCCATCGGCTCGACCAGCACGGCGACGCGGTCGTCCATGTCGTCGGGCACCGGCACGAGCGACGCGCGCGGCACGGCGACCGTCTCGGCGAACACGCCGGGCCGGTCGAGTCCGAGCAGGCCCCGACGCGCGCAGAGGTGCACGTCGTCGCGCCGGCACGCGGGGCAGGATCCACATGACCAGAGCGGGAACGGCACGAAGCGCCCGGGCAGGCCGTCGACGGTGCCGACCGCCTCATGGCCCAGCACCAGTGGCGGGACGCGCGGGCCGGGATGCCCGCGGTAGCCGTGGAGGTCGGAGCCGCAGATGGCGGCCAGCCGTACGTGCAACTCGACCTCGTCGTCCGATGGCGTGGCACCGGCGACATCCTCGACGACCAACTTCTGGCCGCCCTGCCAGACGAGTGCCTTCACCGCGTCGTCGCCGAGTCGATCGAGTTGACGGCATGGAGCGGGCGATCGCCGATGAGGACGCGCCGCACCTCCTCGGCCGCGATCCGCTGCGCGTCGGCCAGCGAGTCGATCCGACAGGAACCCGGCGTGCGGCGTCACGGTGACGTCGTTCCGGTGGAGCAGGGGGTCGGCAGCGGTGGGCGGCTCTCGCTCGAGCACGTCCAGCGCCGCGCCCGCCAGGTGTCCGTCCTCGAGCGCCCGGTTGAGCGCCGCGCCGTCCACGATCGCGCCGCGGGCCGTGTTGACCAGGATCGCGCCGGGCCTGAGGCGGCGGAGGGCGTCGTCGCCGAGTAGGCCGCGCGTTTCGGCGGTGAGCGGCGCGTGGACGCTCACGACGTCGGACTCCGCCAGAAGTCGGTCGAGATCCGCGCGCTCCGCGCCGGCGGCGGCGAAGGCCGCGTCGTCGACGGCGTCGTCCACGGCGATGATGCGGACGCCGAAGCCCGCGAGGCGCCGGGCCACCGCGCGGCCGACCGCGCCCGAGGCCGATGAGTCCAACGGTGCTGCCCGAGAAGCGGCGCATCGGCATGCCGACGTTGTAGTCCCATACGCCCGCGCGGACCGCGTCGCGTCGTAGCGGACGATCCGGCGGGCCGCCGCCAGCAGCAAGGCGACGCGCGTGGTCGGCGAGGTCGTCGGTGCAGTACCCGGGAGTGTGCGTGACGACGATGCCGGCCTGCGTGGCGGCGTCGACATCGATCGCGTCGAGCCCGACGCCGTACTGGCAGATCACGCGGCAGTGCTCGAATCGCGCGATCACCTCGGCGTCGCACGCGGAAGTAGTCGACCATCAGATCCGTCCGCCGTCCGCGCTGCCTCGAGCACGTCGTCCGCGTGCGGCCTCGCGCAGTCGACGACGCTCACGTCGATCTCGCCCAGAACGCGCGCGCTCGGGGTCGAGGCTCGGGAAGCCGCGCGCCGGCGACCACCACGCTCAGGCTGCGCGGCGCCACCGGACTCCTCGAAGTCGCAGCCGCGACCACGGCCACGCCGAACTCGCCGAGCGCAGTCACGCCCACCGCGCAGCCGTCCGTCCTGCATCTCGCCGCACGAGCTCGCGCTCGCGCCAGGTCCGACGCTGCAGGATCGATCTGGGCGACCATCTCGCGGCGTCGTCGCCGTCGGGCAGCCCGACGCGTCACGGTCAGGTCCGTGCGAGCGGCATGCTCGACGTTGACGAGCGCGAACGAGGAACTCGCCACGGCGTCCGGCGCAGGAAGACGGGCTCGACGAACGCCGCGGCCGGTCCCTCGACGCGCACGTCGAGCAGCGGCAGGCCGTGCGGGCGCGACGAACGCCGAGAGCCCGCGCTGCATCGACGTGAAGTGCTGCGGGTCTGCGCAGCAGCTCGGGCAGCGCGAGCGCATAGCGCAGGTCGATCTCACCGGCGGCGACCGCGTACCCGAGCACGGCGTAGGCGCGGTAGGTGTAGACCGTGACCGGCGCGGAAGCCGTTCCACCAGTAGTCGAGCGCCGCCGGATCGCCGCGTCACGACCTCGTCGCGCGTGCGATCCGGTTGGCCAGCATCAGCCGGTAGCTGGACGCGACCGTGTAGACGTCCTCGATCTGCGGGACGAGGTCGAGCTTGATGTACGGCGGGTCGCCGGGGCGCTCGAGAGTCGGGATCGATCTGGCTGAGGCAGTACAGGAACTGGCCGTCGCCGCGCTGGATGCCGCGCTCGAGGCCCCAGCGGACGGCCGTCGAGGCCGCGCCGCGCGCCGTCCCGAGCCAGCTCGTCGCCGGTGCGCTCGGCAAGCAGGGCGCAGGAACGCGCGTCGCGCCGCTGTGCGTGTTGAGCACGCACCGCTCGTCGGTGTAGCCGAACTCGTTGATGTAGCCGCCCCAGCGGTACCACCAGGCGTCGGGCGCGACCTCGACGTGGCCGTTGGCCGGCGGCGGGTGTCCGCACCAGAAGTCGCTTGCCGCGCAGCGCGCCGCTCGAGAAACCCCTCGTCGCCGGTCACGTCGTACGCCTCGAGCAGGAAGATGCCCGAGATGTACGTGTCGTACATGTGGTGGTGGTGCGGCGGCAGGTTGTAGAACTCGATGCCCTCGTACCAGCCGCCGTGTTCGTTCTGCGTGCCGAGCAGCGCGAACGCCTTCTTGACGCCGGACTCCAGGTAGCGCTGCTTGCCCGTCAGCCGCCAGAGGCAGAAGTCCTCGTTGCTCCAGGTGAAGCGCTTGCGGGCCAGCACGTTGAGGCCGAGCGGCCGCGGGATCAGCTGGTCGTACGGGCGTTGCGGGCAGCCGTCGAAGATCGGCGGCCCGAGCCAGACGTCGTCGCGCCTCCCAGACCTGCTGTTGCGCGGAACTCCCCCTCCGGCACGTAGCGCAGCTCGTCGGGGTGATCGTAGCCGGCCTCGGCCCGCGCGCCGCCCGTGCGGCCGCGTCCGCGCGGCCAGCCGGAGAGTCAGCGCGGCCTCGACGGTCTGGCCGGTGCGCAGCATCAGGTCGCCGGCCGCCAGTCCGAGACCGGCGCCGGACGCGACGCAGCCGTGCGTCGGCCGAGCACGCGATGGTCGTAGCGCCGACGTCGTTCCAGCGAGCGTGACCCACGGGAGCTTCTTGACGGCGACCGCGAGCGCCCTGCTCGGCGGCCGGCAGCCAGCCCCAGCTCGTACCGCCGGCGGTGCTCGACCTCGCCTGTCACCCCGGCGAGATCGCAGGCAGCTCGAGGCCGGAGAACGTCGCATCTTCGACCGCCTCGAGGCGCACGTGGACGTGGACGTGCCGTGCCTGGAGGTCCCAGGTCGTACGGACCCGTGAGGCGGCGGCCCGAAGCCGTAGTCGCTGTACGACCCGGCGAGGACCGGCGTCGTCGATCGGACCTCCAGCTGCTCGACCGACGCAGCGACGTCGGCCGCGGCGGCCATCGGCCGTCGCCGCATCCTGACACCCGCTGCTCGCCGACGGTGGAGCGTCCCGGTAGCGTCGACGGCCGTCGACGATGCTCCAATGGCCGTTTCCACGACTCCTCCTCAGTGCAGACCGCTGGACACGTAGATGCGCCTCGCCCGTGATGCTGCGCGCGCTGTCGCCGACGAGGTAGGCGACGGCGTCGCGCCACCTCCGTCGACGTCGACGCCGCGCGGGATCGGCTGCCCGCGACCGAGGCCTCGAAGAGACTCGCGGGGCGTTGCATCGTCCTCGCGTCGTCGCGCCGCCGTCGGCACTCGTCCAGATGTCGGTCCAGACGTTGCCGGGGCAGACGGCGTTGACGGTGATGTCCGTGCGGCGCGAGCTCGAGCGCCGCGCCGCGGGTGAGGGACAGGACGGCCGCCTTGGTCGCCGAGTACGCCACGAACACCGGGCACCGGCGTGCGCCCGACCCACGAGGCGACGTTGACGATGCGGCCGCGCCGCGCTCGCCGTCAGCGGGCCGACGCCGCCTGGCAGACGAGCAGCGGGCCGCGGACGTTGACGCGGAGCATGGCGTCGAAGTCGCTCGGCGAGGCATCCTGGAGCGGGCCGCCGAGTGTTGATCGCCGGCGTTGTTGACGACGGTGTCGAGGCCGCCCAGTGCGCTCGGGACGCTTCCGCACGGCCGCCTGGACGATCGTCCGGGCTCGCCGACGTCGCATGCGCACGGCGTGCGCTCGACCGCCCGCCGACGAGATCTCCGCGGCGACCTCGTCTGACCGGAGCCCGCGCCCGAGCAGACGCGCCACCGCGCAGCCCGCCGGCCGCGAGCGCGCGCGCGATCGCTCGGCCGATTCCCCGACCGGCGCCGGTCACGAGCGCGACGCCGTCCCGTCGAGTGCGTCCGCCGGGCATCGCCTACAGCGCGACCAGTACCTCGGCGCGGCGGCGAGCCGTCGAGCGGGAGCAGCGGCGAGCGCACCTCCGGCGACGCGATGACGCCGCGGCGTGGAGCACGGTCTTGACGACCGCCGACGAAGTCGGTCGAGCGCCGAGAGCGATGTGGAAGAAGCGCGTCGCGGGCGCGTACTCCGCGTAGCGCGCCGTCGAGGTCACCGGCCGCAGAAGCGCGCCAGAGCGCGCTCGCGCACGCTGCGGGATAGATCATCGGCAGGGCGACCATCGCGCCCTCGGCGCCGCGGTACGAGCTGGTGCCAGAGCACGACGTCGTCGCCGGCGAGGACCACGAGAGTCGGTCTCGCTCCCGCAGCGCCGCGACCTTGTCGATCGCGTGTCGGTCACCTTGACGTGAGTGACCCGCGGCGGCCGCGGCGATCGGCCGCGATGTCCTCGACGGTGAGCGAGCGTGTGGCTCGCGATGCGGGTTGTCGTACAGGCAGATGTCCGCGGACGCGAACTCCGCCAGCCTCGCCGAAGTAGTCGATCAGCATCGCGCGGTCGTTCGAGAAGTAGTTCGGGCACGAGACCATCAGGAGATCGGCGCCGAGCTCGCCTGCGGCCTGCCGAGAGTCGCCTCGTGTACTCGAGTGCAGTTGTCCGAGACCGAGACCGCGAGCGCGCTTCGTCGCCGCCGCTACGTGCGCGGCCACCTGCGCGCATGAGGCGCTCGCGCTCGTCGAGCGTGAGACTCGCGACCTCGCCGACGCTGCCGCCGACGAGGTAGCCGGCGACGTGGTCGGCGAGGTAGTCGAGCTGGCGGTTGAGACTGTCGAGGTCGAGCTTGCCGTCGAGCATCGGGGTGGCGATCGGCGGCAGGAACCCGGTGACGCGGGTCCGTCCTCCGCCGCCTGCTGTCTGCGCCTTTGTGGTCGCGCTCACGACGCCTCCTTTCAGGCAGGCACGTCCGCAGCGCCGTCGCCTGCGTCGTCGATCGTCTCGGTGTCCGCTTGGAAGACCACGCCGTACTCCTCGCTCGCCTGCGCTGCGCGGCATGAAGCCCTTGTCGGACGTCCTCCGCGATGCGGTCGAGGTCGCGGTCGAGCGGATCGCCGTAGCCGCCGCCGCCGGAGGTGACGATGCGGACGCCGTCGCCGCGCTCCAGGTAGACGTCGGAGAACTTGCCGTTGCAGGCGACGCCGAACGCCTCGCTGAACGTCTGGAACCGCTCCTGCGCCGCCACGTCGACGAGGATCGCCGAGTTCTTGCCGGGCTCGCCGCCGAAGAGCCCCCACGGGCGCGTGCTTCTCCTTCTCGATGAAGCACGGACACGCGCAGTCCTCGACATCACGCGGAACTGGCGGTAGTAGCCGAAGCCGCCGCGGTTGCGCCCTGCGCCGGCCGAGCCCTCGTGGATCGCGAGCGCCTCGTGGAGCGATCGGGTACCGCGTCTCCAGGATCTCGACCGGCTGCAGGGCGCAGTTCCCGTTCGGGATGCAGAGGGCGTTGTTGCCGTCCTTCGTCGGCCCGGCCGCCCCAGCCGCAGCCCTCGTTCGTGAGGTTGGCGAAGACGTCGCCCGGTGTCGGGGTGGACGCCCCCGACGGCGACGAGCGCGGACGTGCCGCCGTCGTGGGCCGAGACGCGCTCGGGCAGCGCCTGGCGCGAGCGCGCCGTAGATCGCCATCACGAGGTGCGGGTGGATCTCGGAGTTCCCGCCGACGCTTGCGCCCGGGTACTCGACGTTCACGATCGTGCCGGGCGGCGCGATGATCCGGACCGGCCGGTAGCAGCCGTGGTTCGACGGGATGGAGTGATCGGTGAGGTGCAGGAGCGCGTTGTAGGTCGCCGAGGCCGTGACGCCGTAGGTGCAGTTGACGGGGCCGCGCCGCTGCGGGTCGGATGCCGGTGTAGTCGACCGTCATCTGGTCGCCGTCGATCGTCACCTCGACCTGGAGCCGTCGCCGGCTCGTCGCGTGACGCCGTCGTTGTCGATCACGATGTCCTCGAACGGCGTAGACGCCGTCCGGCATCTCGGCGATCTCGGCCCGCATGCGCCGCTCGGAGTAGTCCTTGATCGCCTCCCTGATCTCGCGGAAGCGCGCGATCGCCGTGCTTGTCGACGAGCTCGTGGACGCCGCTGCTCGCCGACGTAGAGCGAGCCGATCATCGACTTCATGTCGCCGTACGACATCCGCGGCGTGCGGACGTTCGCCATGATGATGTTCCAGACGGCCTCGACGTCCTCGCCCGCCCTCGACGATCTTGAGCGGCGGGATCCGGATGCCCTCCTGGAAGACCTCCGTCGCGTCGCCGGCGAAGCCTCCCGGCACCTTGCCGCCGACCTCCGTCATGTGCCCGATGCAGGCGACGAAGGCGATCAGCTCGCTCGTCGTGGAAGACGGGCTTGATCACGCAGTACTCCGGCAGGTGGCAGCCGCCGCGGAACGGGTCGTTGTGGAAGACGACGTCGCCCGGGTCGAAGTTCTCCTGGCCGATCTCGAGGATCGTCCACTCGACGACGTAGATGATCGCCCCGAGATGGGCTGGGCAGAACTCGGCCTGCGCGATCATCTCGCCCTCGGCGTCGAAGATCGCGCACGAGAAGTCGAGCCCTTCGTTGAAGAGCGGCGAGTACGACGTGTTGCGCATCGCGATGCCCATCTCGCGGGCGGTCGTGACGAGGTAGTTGTTGACGACCTGGAGCGTGACCTGGTCGACGTCGGTCGACGCTCGGGTTCATCGGTTGCTCCGGCGCCTCCGGCGTCGAGGCGGCCGGCGGGCGTGAGGATCAGGTTGCCGTACGGGTCGACCTCGACGCGCTGCCCGGGTAGGACGAGCGTCGTCGACATCGCCTCCTCGATCACGGCCGGCCCTTCGAGGCTCGCCGCCCGGGCGGCAGCGTCGAGCGGTCGTAGATCGGCCGTCGGCAACCAGCCGCCGTCGCCGGAAGTACACATCGCGTTCGCCCTTGGCGGCGACCGCGCCCGCCGGGCGGCAGCTTCGGCACCACGCGGCTTGTCGGTGGGGCCGATCGGCGACGACCTTGAAGTTGACGAACTCGACGATCTCGTCGCGGGATGTCGTAGCCGTAGAGGCGCCGATGCTCGGTCTCGAAGCGCGTCGATCGTCTCGCTCAGGTCGTCGCGGCGTCAAGCGCCCAATCCGTGAGCGAGAGCGGCGATGTCGGTGGAGTAGTTCTGGCCGAGGTAACGCATCTCGACCGTCGGCTCGAGCAGTGGCGTCCCGTCGTAGCCCTCGGCGGCGATGCGACGCAGCGCGCCTGCGCGCAGGCGGGCGACGAGCTCCGTCACTCGCTCGAGCTCGATCAGGTCCGAGCGCATGCTGCGCGGTCAGCGACTCGTCGACCCGCATGTCCGCCGTCATCAGGCCGAAGGCCGAGAACACGCCCTGGTGGATCGGGACGAGGACGTCGCGGATGCCGATGATCTCGGCCAAGCGCTCCGGCGTGCAGCGAGCCGGCGCCGCCGAAGGAGACGAGCGTGAACTCGCGCGGGTCGAGCCCGCGGTCGATCGAGACCAGGCGGATCGCGTTGACCATGTTGAAGTCGACGAGCTCGACGATCGACGAGGCGACCTCCTCGAGCGACATCCCGAGCCGCTCGCCCAGCTCGCTCGAGCGCGCGCGTGCGGCGCGTCGGCATCGAGGTGCATCTCGCCGCCGAGGAAGTAGTCCGGGTTGATGCCGGCCGAGCACGAGGTTGGCGTCGGTGACCGTCGCCTCCGTGCCACCACGGCCGTAGCAGGCCGGCCCGGGGTTGGCGCCGGCGGACTCTGCGGCCGACGCGCAGCAGCCCGCCCTTGTCGATCCAGGCGATCGAGCCGCCACCGGCGCCGATCGTGCGCACGTCGACCATCGGCGTGTACACGGGCAGGCCCCACTCGATCTCGAACTCCGTCGTACGGTTGGCCTCGCCGTCGGCGATCAGGCTGACGTCGAAGCTCGTCCCGCCCATGTCCATCGAGACGAGGTTCTGCGCGACCGGTCAGGCGTCCGAAGTAGAGCGCGCTGAGCACGCCGCCGACGGGCCCGATACGAGCAGGTCGATCGGCTTGGCCGCCGCCGCGCGATGATCGTCGAGGCCTCCGTTGGACTTCATGATCAGGAAGTTCGCGTCGACGCCGCTGCCGCGGCGAGGCCGACGGCGACATTGTCGATGTAGCTCGCGACGAGCGTCTTCAGGAAGGCGTCGGCGAGGGTCGTGCTCATGCGGTCGTACTCGCGCCAGCGCGGGTAGACCTCGTGCGACAGCGAGACCGTCGCCGTCGGGATACTCCTCGGCGATGATCTCCCGCATGCGCAGCTCGTGCGTCGGGATTGAGGTACGAGAAGAGGAACCAGACCGCGATGTCGCGGATACCTGCGTCACGAAGCTCGCGGACGACCGTCGCGCGCCTGTCCTCGTCGAGCGGCTCGACGACGCGCTCCCTGGTAGTCGCAGCGCTCGTCGACCTCGCGGCAGTGCCGACGCTCGACGTACGGCCGCGGCTTGTCCCAGGTCAGGTCGTAGTGGTGCTTGCGGTTCATCCGCTGGATGAACACGACGTCGCGGAAGCCGCGGGTCGCGATGAGCGCCCGGCAGTCTGCGCTTCTTGCGCTCGAGCAGCGCGTTCGTCGCCGACCGTCGTGCCGTGCACAGGTCGCGGATCCGCGCGTTGTCGACGTCGGCCTTTGCGATCACGGCCGTCACGCCGAGGGTGGGGTCCTGCGGCGTGCTGGCGGCCTTCGTGACCGTGACCGTCCCGGCCTCGCCGTCGAACAGGGCGAGGTCGGTGAACGTCCCGCCCACGTCGATGCCCACGCGTACGCTCACGAACGCCCCCTCGTCTGCTGGTCGCCTCTGGCCATCAGCGCCGGACCGCGACCGTCGCGTCCTGCCACGTCCCTGGTTCGCTCAGGCCGGCTCGGACCGCATACTCGTCGCGGCACAGTTCCGAGCAGAAGACCACCGGCCGGCCGGCTGCGTCGACTGCCCCGATCCGTCGCCGCTTCGCGTGGATCATGATCCCGCAACGCTCGCAGTGCGGGATTCCCTGCTCGACCTGAATCGTCACCTGCTCTGCCTCTCAGATCTCAGCCTTTGACCGCGCCGAACGACATGCCGCGGATGAGGAACTTCTGGATGGCGAACGCTGCCACGAACAGCGGGAACATGCCCATCACGCTGAGCGCCGCCTGCGGGCCCCACTCGAGGCCGACGGCCTCACTGAAGTAGGAGGCGAGCTGCACCGTGATGGTGTAGTTGTCCTGGTTGGCGAACACGAGCGGGATGAAGAACTCGCTCCAACCGAACACGAAGGTCAGCACCGTCGTGGCGACCAGGCCCGGTGCCGAGAGCGGTATCGAGAAGCGGAGGAACGTCCCCATCCAGGAGCATCCGTCGACGCGAGCCGACTCCTCGATCTCGCGTGGGACCTCGTCGAAGAAGCCCTTCATCATCCAGACCACGAACGGCAGCTCGAAGGTCGTGTAGAGGATGACCAGGCCGAGCTTGCGGTCGTAGAGGCCGTGCGCGGGTGAACATGATCAAGAGCGGGACCGAGAAGACCACGGGCGGGAGGAACTTGACCGAGAGGATCCAGGTCACGATGTGGGCGCCGCCGGTGCGGAAGCGGCTGAAGCTATAGGCCGCGAGCGACCCGAGCGTCATCGCGATCAAGGTCGAGAAGCCGACCACGATGAGGCTGTTGACGAGCACGGTTCCGCCGCCGTCGTTCCACATGTCCCTGTAGCTCTGAACCGTCCAGTTGTCGGGATCCACACCGGCGGATTGGAGACCCACTGGTCCTCGGGCTTGAACGACTCGAGCACGATCCAGACGATCGGGATCAGCGTGAACGCCATCACGATCAGGAGGATGAGGATGTTCACCGCCATCACGACTGGACTCGCCCTCTTCTGGCCTGGGGCGCCGCCGCTCACGTCGCCGGCCCCCGCACGAGAGTGCGCACCGCGAGCGTCACGAGAACGCTGACTGCGACCAGCATCAGCATCGCCGCCGCAGCGGCTAGCCCGAGGTCGAAGAACTTGAACGCGAGGTTGTAGATGTAGAACACGAGTGTCTCTGTGGCCGTGCCGGGTCCTCCGCGAGTGGCAAGCGCAACGACGTCGAACATCTTGATCAAGTCGAGGCCCCTCAGGACGACCGCGACGATGAGGATGTACTTCATGCCCGGCAGTACGACATAGCGGTAGAGTTGCCAGGTTCCTGCCCCGTCGACGATCGCCGCCTCCACCTCGTCTCCCGAGCTCGAGAGGAGACCTGCGAGCAGTAGCAGGAAGACGAACGGCCCCCACTGCCAGGCGTCGGCGGCAATCACGACGAGCGGGGAGAGTGACGGATCGCTGAGCCAGAGGATGTCGACGTCCCCGGGCCAGAAGAGACTGAGGATCTGGTTGACGAACCCGTACGAGTCGGTGAACGCCATGCGCGCGGTGAAGCCGACCACGACCGGCGCGACCATCAGCGGCAGCAGGATGACCGTAGCGAGCCAGCGGACGCGGTGGAACCACTGCCAGAAGATGATCGCGAGCCCGAGACCGAACAGGAACTCGATCACCAGCGCGGCGATGCCGATCAGAAGGGTGACTTGGACGGCGTTGGTGAAGCGATCGTCGTCGGTCAACAGCTTCGTGTAGTTGTCGGCACCGATGTACGGCTTGTGCGGGAACGTCGTCTTCCACTTGTGGGTGCTGATCCAGAGGGCGTAGAAGAACGGGTACACGGTGAGCACCAGGAGCAGCACCACCGTCGGTGCGATAAGCGCCCAGCGAATCGCCGGTCGGTTCGGCGACCCGGCGCCGCGTCGGCGCCGGGTCGGTTGCTGGACGTGCGTGGGATCAGGGCGTCCGCGCTCGCCCGCGACGATGGACTCTGTCGGCACCGTGCGCCCGTCCGCTCCGATCTACCCTTGCTCGCCGCCGGTGTAGGCGGTCATGAAGGCCTGCCAGATGGCGAGCTGATCCTCCTTGCCGAAGCCGTCGGTGATCTCGTTCCACTTGTCGGCTGCGGCGTCGAGGGCGTCCTTGGACGACTTCGAGCCGGTCAGGACGTTGCTGATCTCGATCTCCAGCGCCTGCGTGTACTCGCCGTAGCCGGGGAGCACCGGATCCGGCACCGCGATCGCCAGGTTGGCCTTCTGCGTGGCGACGTAGTCCTCCGCCCCCGGGAAGAGGTCAGCCCAGGAGGGATCGTTGAAGATCGACTCCCGGATGATGTCCGTGTTGCCCTTGAGGTTCTTGTTCGCGATGATCAGGTTCTCAGGGCTGGTGTACCACTGCGTGTAGAGGTAGCACGCTTCCTTGTCCTTCTTCGAGTAGTTCGACACGATGACCGTGTAGCCCGGTGCCGCCATCGACTTGGGGTTCGGAGCGCCGCCCACGACGTAGCCCGGCACCAGCGCATACCCCCACTTGCCGGCGGTCTTTGAGGTTGCCGGGTCGTTGACGTTCTTGCCTGCGGCGGGCCAGGTGATGTTCGAGAACACGGCACCGCTGGTCATGGCCTCGACCGTCTCGACGTAGCCGAAGCTGAGGACGTCGGGCGGCATGTACTTCCCCAATGCCACCAGGTCGTCGAGCGCTTTCACCCCAGCTTCGCTGTTGATGGCGGCCGACATGTCGTCGTTGAAGTACGTTCCGCCGCCGGACCACAGACGCTGCCAGAACCACCAGTAGTTGACGCCCTTGACTCGCCATTCCGCCGCGCCGTACAGACCCTTGTCAGCGGGCGCGTGAAGAATTCGAGCACCTGGTTGTAGTCGTCGTAGCTCTCGGGCACCGTCAGGTCACGGTTGTACTTCGCCGAGAACGCCGCCTGCTCCGCCGGGTCCGTCGAGCAGGTCCTTGCGGTAGTAGAAGATGAACACGTCGCCGTCGTCGGGGATGCCGACGTACTTGCCGTTGTAGAGCGACGAGACGCGGCCAATCGGCGCGACCATGTCCTCCAGGTCCGGGTCGTACTTTTCGACCCACGCGCCCACGTCCGTGAGGTAGCCGGCGTTGTCGAGGTCGCCCATCCGGTTGGTCTCCATCAAGACCACGTCGAACGTCCCGGCCTTTGTCGTGGCGTCGTTCAGGACCTTGCCCGCATACTCGAGATACGGCGCGCGCTGGAGGTCGAGTTTGATGCCCGACTCGGCCTCGAACTTGTCCTTGGTGACCTCCGGGCCCAGGATCGATAGGTCTTCGGAGAACACCGTGATGGTGAAGTCCGCTGGCAGTCCCAGCGCCTTGATCCCTGCGATCGCACGGGTGGCGGGCGTATCACCTGTCGCCGCCGCCGACGAGGCGTCGCTCGCGACCGACTCGACCGCGCTGGACGCGCCCGGTTCGGCGCTCGACACCTCCGCCTCGGCGCTCGAAACCTCCGCCTCGGCGCTCGTCGCGACGGCCGCGGCCGACGACTCGGCCGGTGCTTCGGCCGACGTTGCGGCGGATGACGCGCTCGACGACGAGTCGCCGTCGTCTCCGCAGGCGACCAGGAACAGCGCCGCGCCCGACGCCGCGGTCAGCCCGAGGAATGCCCTGCGGTCGATCCGGCGCCCGACGATCACGTCGTCGCGCTTGGCCTCCCGCTCCTCATCCTGCGACATCAAGTCCCTCCTTCTCCCGATGGCACGAAGCCAAGCTGCGTCGAGATCGTCGACGCCGCCTCCAGCACGTCACGGCCCATCTGGTGCGTGGTCGCAAGCGACATCCGCGCCGCTAGCCCGCTGATGCTCAATCCGAACGCCGGACGGCCATGCAGGTCGGCGATCGCCCCGCCGACACAGCGCAGCCCATCCTCGAACTCCTCGTCATCGATCGAATAGCCGCGCTCCCGCACCTCGCGGAGCTCCTCTACGAGCTCGTCGATGTCGGTGAGGGTGCGCGGTGTGAACCGCGGCCGCTCGCTGCGCTCGAGCACGGCCCGAGCGTCGCCCTCGGGCAGTACCCACGAGGATGGCCTTGCCGAGCGCGGAGGCGGCGTCCAGTAGTCCGGCTCCCCGACCGTCGCCCCGCGTCGGATGGAGCGCGTGCTCTCCAGCACCTCGACGACGACGAGCCGATCGCGCCTGCGCGCTGCGAGGTTGACGGTCTCCTCGTAGCGCTCGAGCAGTCGCTCCATGTGCGGCAGGGCGAGCTTGCGGACGTCGCGGATGCCGACGGCCTGCTGGCCGAGGCGGCGGAAGAGGCGAAGGCCGAGTGCGTAGCGGCCGGTGTCGGGGTCGCGCGTGACGAGGTCGTGCGAGCCGAGGAGCTGCCGGTACCGCAGCGTGGTTGGCTCGCCGAGGCTCGCTGCACGAGCGATGTCGGTCAGCAGCCGCCCGGCGACGCCGCCCGCGGCCACGGCGTCGAGCACCGCTACGACCCGGTCGACGGCGGCGATCGAGTATTGCCGCCGGCCGTCGCGGTCGAGTTCGGGTTGGGGGTCCGCGTCAGCAGCTTCATTGAGTGAAAGTTGTGTTTCAACTTGGCGTGACGACGCTTCCTACCACGCCGTCCAGTGCGATGTCAACGAGTATCGGTGTACGCGAGCGTGCCGCGGAGGTACTTGATCGTGGGGCGACGGCGCCAAGCGACTTATTTCGCTCACTGAAAGTCCTGTTGCTCTTTGTGCAAGCGAATCGCTACGATCACGCCGGTCCCAGATCGAGGCGCGCGCACGCAGGAGGTGGCGTGGACGGACGAGGACGACGCAGCGCCCGGTGGCTCGGGCCGCGCGACGTGTTTGGCTTCATCCACCGAGCCGCCCTTCGCTCGGAGGGCTTGAGCGACGCGGCCATCACGGATCGCCCCGTGGTCGGCATCTGCAGCGCATGGTGCGAACTGGTCAGCTGCAATGCTGCATCTCGCGGCGCTCGACGGAGGCGGTGCGGCGCGGAGTCTGGCTCGCGCCGGCGGGCTGGCCGCTCGAATTCTCCACCACCCCGCTAGGGCGAGAACCTGCTCAAACCGACTGCGATGCTGTACCGGAACCTCATGGCGATGGACGTCGAGGAGACGGTCCGCGCCTACCCGCTCGACGCGGTGGTCCTGCTGGGCGGCTGCGACAAGACCGTCCCGGCCCAGCTCATGGGCGCAGCCAGCGTCGACGTCCCCGCCATCGCCATGACCGGCGGCCCCATGCTGCCGGGGAGCTACCGCGGGCGGCGCCTCGGGGCCGGCACCGACCTGTGGCATTACACCGACGAGCTCCGCGCCGGTCGCATGACGGCCGCGGAGTATGCGGAGCTCGAGGCCTCGGCGATCCGTCGGTGGGCCACTGCAGCGAGATGGGGACCGCCTCCACCATGGCCGCCGTGGTCGAGGCGCTTGGGATGTCGCTCCCAGGCTCGGCAGCGATCCCAGCGGTCGACGCGCGCCGCGCAGCCATGGCCGAGGCCACCGGTCGCCGCGCTGTGGCTCTGGCCGACGCAAGGCCCGCGACCCTCGGAGGTGCTGACCGCCGAGGCCTTCGACAATGCCATCACGCTGCTGGCGGCGATTGGCGGCTCCACGAACGCTGTCGTCCACCTGCTCGCGCTTGCCGGTCGCGTCGGCGTCGACCTCCGCCTGGAGCGATTCGACGAGCTGGCGCGCCGGACGCCCCTCCTCACCAACGTCCGGCCGGCTGGTGAGCACCTCTTCGAGGACCTGTTCCGCGCCGGTGGCGTGCCGGCGGTGTTGCGGGAGGTCGCCCCGCTCCTACACCTCGACGCGGCGACGGTCACGGGCAGGTCGATCGGGGCCGGTCTCGAGGGCGCGGTCACGCACGACCACGGTGTGATCGGCTCGCTCGAGCGGCCGTTTGGCGCCGCGGGCGGCCTGGTCGTCCTGCGCGGCACCCTGGCGCCGGACGGGGCGGTGCTGAAGGCCAGCGCCGCGACGCCGTCCCTCCTCCGCCACCGCGGCCCCGCCGTGGTCTTCGAGGACATTCACGACCTGATCGCCCGCATCGACGACCCGACGCTCGCGATCACCCCGGAGTCGGTGCTCGTGCTACGTGGCGCAGGCCCCCGCGGCGGACCCGGGATGCCCGAATGGGGGATGCTACCGCTGCCGCGCCGCTTGCTCGCCGACGGCGTGACCGACATGGTGCGCGTGTCCGACGCGCGCATGAATGGGACCGGCTACGGCACCTGCGTGCTGCACGTCGCGCCGGAGAGCGCGGCCGGCGGACCGCTCCTCGCGGTGCAGGACGGTGACCCGATCGTCCTGGACGTCGACGCGCGGCGCCTCGACCTGGACGTCCCGGCCGCCGAAGTCGAGCAGCGCCGGTCGGAGCGCGCGGACTGCCGCCCCCGCGCTACCGGCGCGGCTACGGCGCCATCTACCTCGACCAGGTCCTGCAGGCCGACCAGGGAGCAGACTTCGCCGCGCTCCGACGCTTGCCGGACGAATGTCGCATGACCGAGCCGGATGGATTGCTCGAGGGCTGGATCACGGGCTGGTGAGCGGAGCAATGCGAACGGGAGCAGGGTGAGATGAAGCGACTCGCTGGGAAGGTCGCGATCGTCACGGGCGCCGGCCGGGGCATCGGCGAGGCCATCGCCATGCGCTTCGGCGCCGAGGGGGCCATCGTCGTGGCGGCCAATCGGCGGCAGGAAGAGGGCGAGGCCATCGTCGCGGCGATCCGGACGGCGGGCGGGACCGCGGATTTCGTTCGCACGGACATCCGCGAGCCGGCCGAGTGCGAGCACCTGGTCACGGAGGTCATCAACACGCACGGTCGCATCGACGTGCTCTGCAACAACGCCGGCGTGGGACTCCTGCGCCACGGTCGTCGAGACGTCGCTCGACGACTACGCCTACCTCATGGACACCAACGTGCGCGGCGCGTTCCTGCTCTGCAAGCACACCATCCCCGACATGGTCGAACGTGGGAACGGCTCCATCATCAACATGGCGTCCGTCGCGAGCTTCGTCGGCTTTCCGTCCGACGCGGCCTACTGCGCGTCCAAGGGAGCGCTGCTGATGCTGACACGGCAGCTTGCGCTCGAGTACGCGCCGAGCAACGTACGGGTGAACGCAATCTGCCCCGGCTTCATCGACACGCCGGAACTACGGCACTACTGCGATCAGCAGCCCGGACCCCGCGGCCGCGCGGGCCGGCTGCGACGCAGCCCACCCACTGGGCCGTGTGGGGCGGCCGGAAGAGATCGCCGCCGCAGCGGTCTTCCTGGCCAGCGACGAGGCGTCGTTCGTCACGGGGGCGTCGCTCGTCGTCGATGGCGGCCTTCTGACGCGCTGAGCGTCGACCTGAGGAGCGAGCACGCCCATGACGACCCCGATCTCGTCCGTGAGGGCGACCATGGTGCCAGCGCAGCCGCTGCCCACGCCGAAAGGGGTGGGTCGGCCCTGCATCACGCCGATCACCGGCCTGCACGGCTCCGACGCGCTCCTCCGCGGCGAGTCGACCTCGGGTCTGACTCCGGCGCCCGCGGCTGCGGTGGTCGTGGAGGTCGAGGACGCCGACGGACGCGTGGGCGTGGGCACGGCTGGCACCGGCCACCCGGGTTCGGTCGCCGCCGTGGAGCAGCTCGCCGGCCTCGTCGTGGGTCGCGAGCCGACTGACGTGGAGCTGCTCTGGGAGACGATGTACCGCTCGACCATCAACGTCGGCCGACGCGGCGTTGTCCTCCATGCCATCAGCGGCCTGGATGTCGCGGTGTGGGACCTCCTCGGGAAGCAGATCGGGCTGCCGCTCCACGATCTCCTCGGCGGGCGCGTCCAACCATCGATGCCGGCGTACGCGAGCTGGCTTTACGCGACCGAGGACCTCGATGCGCTGGCCGCCGAGGCGCGCGGCTGGGCCGGCGCCGGCTTCCGCGCGGTGAAGCAGCGCCTGGCGTATGGCCCGGCCGACGGTCCCGCCGGCATCCGCCGGAACGTGGAGCTCGTTCGCACGGTGGTCGACGCCGTCGGGCCCGACGTCGAGGTGATGTCCGACGCCTACATGGGATGGGACGTTCCCTACGCAATCCGCTGCATCCGTGCGATCGAGGATGCCGGCATCAAGCTGCGCTGGCTGGAGGAGCCGGTGATCCCGGACGACGTTCGCGGCTACGCCCGAGTACGCGCAGCGGTCGATACGCCGATCGCCGGCGGCGAGCACGAGGGCACGCGCTATGGCTTCCGCGATCTCGTCGCAGCCGAGGCTGTTGACGTGCTGCAGCCTGACGTAAGTCGGATGGGCGGGATCACCGAGGCGCGTCGGGTCTGGGCGCTCGGCGAGACGTTCGGGCTCGACGTCGTGGCGCACATCGGCTCGGCGCACAACCTGCACCTCTCCATCTCCAGCCACGCGACCCCCTACCTGGAGTACATGCCCCCCGCGGCCGACGGAGCGTTGCCCGACGAAGATCAGATCTTCTGGCTGCTCTTCCCGGACGAGCCGCGCGCGGTGAACGGCCTGGTCACGCCGACGGGGCGACCCGGCCTCGGGATCAACCTCGACGAGTCGATGCTACGCCAACGACGTGGGAGCGCGACGTGACTGCGCGGCTCGAGGGCCGGCGCTGCCTTGTGACCGGCGCCGCCGGCGGCCAAGGGGCGGCGGTGAGCCGCCGCTTCGCCGCCGAAGGCGCGCGCGTCGCCGTGACGGACCTTTCGCCGGAACGCACCGCGTCGATCGCAAACGACCTTCGGGCGGCCGGAGCGGACGCCATCGGTCTGGCCGCAGACGTGCGCGACGAGGTGCAAGTGGAGGCCGTGGTCCGCGCCGCCGTGGCCGCCTTCGGTGGACTCGACGTTCTCTACAACAACGCCGGCGTCCTTCTGGCCGATCGCGACGCGCCAGTCGAACGCCTCGACCGGTCAACCTGGGACGAGGTGCTGGCGACCAACACGACGAGCACGTTCCTCTTCTCCAAGCACGCGGTGCCGCACCTCCTCGCCGCCGCGCCCGGCTCGGTCATCCTCAACGTCGGCTCCGCAGCCTCGTACGCCGGCGACATGGAGTTCCACGCCTACGCGGCGAGCAAGGGAGCGCTGATCGCGTTGACGGCGTCCTTCGCCCAGCGCTACGGGCCGGCCGGCCTGCGCGCCAACCTGATCTGCCCGGGCTTCGTGGAAACGCCGATGGTGTCCCGCTGGCTCGAGGACGACGCCGCCATGGGCGCCATTCTCGGCGCGACAGCCCTCCGCCGCTTCGCGCATCCCGACGAGATCGCCGCCTACGCCGCGTTCCTGGCATCGACGGAGGCCTCGTTCGTCACGTCAAGCGTCGTGACGGTACACGGCGGACTAGTGAAGTAGTGCCGAACGCCGAGTCGCCAGACTTGGCTATGGGGCGTGACCTGCCAGCCCAGAGCGAGGCCGACGGGTCGATCCTGCTCGCCTCCGGCGGACGGCCCGTTGGCGTCTCCAGAGCGTTTCGAGGCGCGCCGGTTCCAGCGTCGGCGCGCAAAGCTGCGCAAAGCGCGAAGCACATATGGGCGGTATCTTCCGCGCATACGTCGGTTCTGAATCGGTCGGAGGATGAGCGGCGTGGTCGCCGCGTTTGCAGGCAGAAGTTCGAGTGGACGTGTCGCCAGCGCGAGGCCGCGCGACAGGCCGACAGGCGCTGGCAGCCATCGCTTGAAGGGCGAGGTGGCGGGATGCCCGCTAGCCGTGGGCGCGCTCGTTGAGACCCGCGACGACGAGCCCTCCCGTCGCGAGCTTCGTCAACAGCTCGTCGGCTTGGCTCTCCTCGTCAAGCGTCTCGCTGAGAAGGTCGCGCGCGATGCGCAGGTCGAGCTGATCGGCGAGCGCACGCGCTGTCCCGTACACCGCGATCTCGTAGTGCTCGATGCGCTGCGCCGCGGCGATCAGAGCGACGTCCTTCACATCTCCGCGGCCATCGGCCTCGATGACTGCGCGAACCTCGCGGATCAGGCCCTTCATCGCCTCGCAGGTTTCCTCGGGCACGTCGGCCGGTGAGGTGCCGACGACCTCTTCGATCCGTTCGAGATGGCGCGCGGTCTGCTCGAGGTGGTTGGTGAACGCCTGTGTGAGCTTCTTGTCGGAGCTAGCATCCGCCATCTCCGAGAGCGCATCGACGAGCTGCGTCTCGGCGCTGCGCAAATCGGCGAGATGCCCTGCGTACACGTCCTCGATCGATGTGAGCTTCATCGACTTCCTCCCGGTTGATGTGTCATGTGTCTCCACTGGATAGCTCGTCCATCTGCAGAGCCCGTTCCTCGAGCAGTTCGACCACGACGGCCTGGATGGTGGCGGCGATCGGAATTGCGAGCAGGGCTCCTACCAGTCCTAGCGCCGCACCACCGGCCAGCACTGAGATCAGGATGGTGAGCGACGGGATCTGCACCGTCCGGCCGTAGATCATCGGCTGCAGGATGTGGTTCTCGATCTGCTGGTAGACCATCACGATCACGAACAGGATCACCGCCGTTCGCACGTCGACGAAGATCAGCCCCGCGGCGACCACGACGATCATGCCGATCGTCGCGCCCACCAGCGGGATGATGTCGAGCACCGCCATGAAGACGCCGAGCGCGAGCGAGTACGGCACGTCGAGCAGGTACAGCGAAACGGTCGTCACCACGCCACAGATCACCGAGATCACCAGGTTGCCGGCGACGTACCCGCCGATGTTCTTATTCACGTGCTGCGCGGCCGCGCGCGCTCGCGGTCGCCGGCTCGGAGGTATCTGCGTCAGGATGACGTTGCCGATGTTCGGCAACTCGTACAGCAGAAACAGCGTAAGGAAGAAGATCGTCGAGATCGCGAACGCACCGGCGAGGATGGTGTCCGCGGCGCCGAAGATGACGTTCGGGAGCGTGTCGAGATGCTCCTTCGCGTGCTGGGCGAGATGGAACCTGTCGTCGAGACGCTGCACCGTGCTGTTGTGCTGCGCCTCGGAGATCGCCTCGGGTAGCGCTGTCGAGAGCTCATCCACCTGGGTGACGAACGGTGCGATCAGCGCAACCAGGATCCCGAGGAAGGCGAGCGCGAAGCCGATCACGACGACCGTGGCGGCGGACTTCCGGCCGATGCGGGGCTGGAGTCGCTCGACGAGGGGGTTCAGCGCGATCGCGAGGAAGGTGGCGGTCAGCGTCCAGACGAACAGGTCACGCATTTGCTCGAAGAGGTGCCCGACAACGCCGAGGGCAAGCAAACCGATCACAATCTTCGTCACGGCGGCCCCGGTGACGTCGATCCGTACGAGTTGCCGCTTCGGAGCGTTCGCGGCGGCACTCGACCCCGGATCCGGATCGGCCGCCTCGGACGGAGCTGTGCTCACCAAGTAGCGGGGGTCGGGGGGGTCTGTCGTGGCAGGGAGGCGCTCCCCCATGGCGTTCTCCCTCGGGTTCGAAGGCTCGTGAAACTCGCGCCTGTGGGCGCGCGCAGTCCTAGACCGCCGGCACTGAAGGAGCCGCGGCCGTTTGCTACCCGACTGCGCGAGATCTCACACCACCTTGCTCGGTGCGGCGGGAGCTACCAGGGCCAGCGGGCGCGGTCAGGGAATGCTGGTCGTCATGCCCACGAGACGGCCCTACGGGAGCGGCCCGCCGACGCCAGTCGCGCTACGCGACGCGCCTGCTCGAGGAGGCGCCGGAGCGCGTCGGCTACCTGCTCAAGGATCGCGCGTCCGACGTCGCGGTGATCGCGTACGCCCTGCGCCGCATCCACGAGGGTGAACGCGTGATCGATCCGACGATCGTCTCGCGCCTCGTCAAGTGCGCGCGGCTCGCCGCCCGTTGGACGAGCTCACCGAGCGCGAGCGCAAGGTGCTCGCGCTGCTCGCCGAGGGGCGGAGCAACGCCGCGATCTGCCGCACGCTCTACCTCAGCCCGAAAAGCTCGTGGCCCGCGCCGCCGCTGCATCGACGAGCGCCGTCTTCCCGATGCCCGCCTCACCGCGAACCACAAGGGCGCCGGCGCGACCCGAAGCTGCGGCGTCGAGCAGCGCGTCGATACGCTCGAGCTCCACCTCGCGGCCGACGATGGCCATGTGCCGATGGTAGCGAGCGAGCTGCTCGACGACCGCCGCGCCGCCTCCGCGCGTCGCCGTGAACAGGCGCCCGCGATCCGCGCGTTGCCCGTCGCTTGGTAGGTTCGAATCCTGTGCCGCCTCATGTCTCTCGCGCGGCCCGGCGTCGATGGCGGACATGACCGTTCGGGCGTACGCTGGCCCGATGACCGGCGGTCCGGATCGCCCGCCGCTGCGACTGGCCGAGCTCGTCGCCGCGCTCTCGCTCGGCATCGACCTCGGCTTCGGCCAGCCGATGGAGCACGTGCTGCGCCAGTGCCTGATCGCACTCCGGCTCGCCGAGCGACTGGCGCTCGACGAGGAGACGCGCGTCGCCGTGTACTACACCGCGCTGCTGATCAACGTCGGCTGCCACACCGATGCCCACGAGCAGGCCAAGTGGTTCGGCGACGACATCGCCCTCAAGTCGATCAAGTTCAACGACGAGAGCCGCGCGCGCCTGCGCATGATCGGCGGCCTCGCTGCGGCGGCTCGGCGCCGGCAACCCGCCGCTGCACCGCTTCCGCGTCGGGCTCGAGTTCGCGCTCTCGGGCCACCGCGACATGGACGCCATGATCGATCAGCACGCCCGTCTGGCGCGCACGCTCGCGGCGCAGCTCGAGCTCTCGGAGCCCGTGCTCGAAGCGCTCGGCGCGGCCTACGAGCAGTGGGACGGCAAGGGCTGGCCGGGCGAGCTGGCGGGCGAGGCGGTGCCGCTGCCCGCGCGCATCGCGCAGCTCGCCGAGTACGTCGAGGTTGCCCACCGCATGGGCGGCGTCGAGGCGGCGACGGCGCTCGCGCGACGGCGCGCGGCGGCGCGCCAGTTCGATCCGACGCTCGCCGACGCTCGTCTGCGCCGAGCCCGAGGCGATCCTGGCCGGGCTCGACGACGCTGGCCACGTGGGACGCCGTGATCGGCGCCGAGCCGGCGCTCGCGATCGAGCTCTCGGACGACGGACTTCGACGCCGCGCTCGAGGCCATCGCGAACTTCGTCGACCTCAAGTCGCCGTACACGCTCGGCCACTCGCGCGCCGTCGCCGAGCTCGCGGCCGAGGCCGCCGTGCAGCTCGGACTGGCGCGCGGCAGGAGGTGCGCATGCTGCGGCGCGCCGGCCTCGCCCACGACTTCGGGCGGCTCGGCGTGTCGAACGCGATCTGGGACAAGCCGGGGCCGCTCGGGCCCGGCGAGTGGGAGCGCGTGCGCGGCCACCCGTACCTGACGGAGCGCATGCTGGCCGGCTCGCCCGCGCTGGCGCCGCTCGGGGCGATCGCCGTGCAGCACCGCGAGCGCTGGGACGGCTCCGGGCTACCCGCGCGGCCTGGCCGGCGGCGACGATCGCGACCGCCGGCGCGCCTGCTCGGCGGCGGCCGACGCGTACCAGGCGATGCGCGAACCGCGCCCGTATCGCGACGCGCTGGCGCCGGACGAGGCGGCCGCGCAGCTGCGCGCCGAGGCCAGGGTCGGGCTCGCGCGACGCCGAGTCCGTCGAGGCCGTGCTCGGCGCCGCCGGGCACCGCGCGGCTGCGTCGGCGCGAAGGGCCGGCCGGGCTCACCGCGCGCGAGGTCGACGTGCTGCGGCTGCTCGCCCGCGGCCTCTCGAACAAGGAGATCGCACTGCGCCTCGTGATCTCGCCCAAGACCGTCGGCAACCACGTCGAGCACATCTACGAGAAGATCGGCGTCTCGACGCGCGCGGCGGCCAGCCTGTTCGCGATGCGGCACTACCTCCTGCCCGAGGAGGGCCACCTCCGGCGCCCTGAGCGAAGATGGGGTGAATACCCCATGGCCGCCGCGCGGACTGCGACCTAGCCTCGAGGCACGATCCGAGCTGGAGGTCGCGCGATGCCGAAGCTGTCGAAGGCCAGTGCCACGGACGTGCAGGACCACGGGATGGCCGCGGAGTACCGCGCCGACCTTGACGGCTACACGACGTGCGTTCGTGGAGATCCGCGAGGACGTCGACCTGGCGCCGCTCCTCAAGGGCCTGCCCGACGATCGCTGCACCTGTCCGCACTGGGGCTACGTGATCAAGGGCCGCATGGTCTGGACGTTCGCCGACCACGAGGAGGTCTACGAGGCCGGCGACGCGTTCTACGTGCCGCCCGGGCCACACGCCGTTCACCGAGGCCGGCACCGAGTTCGTCATCTTCAGCCCGGCGGAGCAGCTGGCCCCGGTCGAGGCGATCATGCAGCGCGAACATGCAGGCGCTCCACGGCGCCTGAGCCGCCGCGGCGGGCGTGCGCTCCCCGAGCGTCCGTCACAATGCGCACATGGGCGAGGCGTGGCGGGTCGTCGGGTTCGGGAGCGGCGCGGCCGGCCTCGTGCTCGGCCTTCTCGCAGTCGTCCTCGAACGTGCTCGGCGTCCCCGGCTCCTCGTGCGCGAGGGGCACTGGCAAGGTGCGTACCCGACGCAGTGGCACTTCGCCGAGGTGCGGATCGTCAACCACACCGAAGCGTGCCCGCGGGCCGCGCGTCGTGGCGCTCGACGGGTCGTTGGTGCGCTGGCGGTAGCGGCTGCAGGGCTCACTGGTTGCGGCGGCGACGACGTCTTGACGGTCGCGCCCGATACGCGTAGTCCCTTAGAGGTTCGTGCCTGGGTGGAAGGCGGGAGCGCACGGACGTTCGAGACGCCGAAGGGAGCGGCGCGAGCGGCCGGCACGACGTTCCGGCTGCCCGCCGGGGTCGTGCCGGAGGTCGTTACCGCCCACCCGGAGGGACGAGTCGCGGCGTTCCTGCACGAGCAGCGAGGAGTCGCGAACGCCGCTCTGGTCAGCGAGCGAGCGATGCCCGTCGACGAAGAGGTGGGCTCGTTCCGGTCCCTTGACGAGAGCTGTACGTGCGTCCACCAGGTGAACGATCGATGGGCAACCTGGCTTCTACGGCCAGGACCTCGGCGGGAACACCACCCTCGTCTGGATCGACGGGAAGCGTCGGTGGTCGCTCAGCGGGCCGAACATCGATGAGACCGTGGCTATCGAGCTAGCCGCGGAGATCGCCGAGATCAACTGACGGCAATCCGCCGTCGAGGCTGTCGACTCGCGGACTCCAGTCGGCGGCGCTGTGGCATCCTTGGCGGTGGCCATGGCCGCCGTTCCGCTCGCCCCGGTCGACGCCGTCCGGATCACGATCCTGATGGACAACGTGACCGACCCTCTGCTGTTCCCCACGCAGCAGGTCGGGCGCACGACCTGGCTGTACCACCTCGCGAAGCCACGCGCAGCTTCCGCTCTCACCGACGACGGCCTGCCCGATGCGCTGATCGCCCAGCCGGGCTTCTCGGCGCTCGTTCGCGTGACGACCGGCGGCCGCGAGCGGACGATCCTCTTCGATGCCGGCGTCACGCCGACCGGTGTCGTCGAGAACATGCGCCGGCTGGAGCTCTCGCCGAGCGAGATCGAGACGATCGTGCTCAGCCACGGCCACTGGGACCACGTCGCCGGGATGGAGGGGATCGCGAGGGAGCTCGGACGCGTCAACCTCCCCGTGCTCATCCATCCTGCCTTCTGGCGGCGTCGCCGGATCGCCATTCCGGGCCTCGAGCCGGCCGAGCTGCCCGCGACCAGCCGCGCCGCACTCGAGGGCGTCGGCTTCGAGATCGTCGAGGACGAGCAACCGTCGTTCCTGCTCGACGGGTCGCTGCTCGTGACAGGCGAGGTCGATCGCACGACGCCGTTCGAGACCGGCTTCCTGGGACACGAGGCGCACGTTCGCGATCGCTGGGAGCCCGACCCGCTGATCCTCGACGACCAGGCGATCGTGCTGCGCCTCGCCGAGCGCGGGCTCGTCGTCCTCACCGGCTGCGGGCACGCCGGGATCATCAACGTCGTGCGGCACGCGCAGCGGCTCACGGGCGAGACGCGCATCGCCGCCGTGATCGGCGGCTTCCACCTCAGCGGACCGATGTTCGAGCCGATCATCGAACCGACCGTCGCGGCCTTCGACGATCTCCAGCCCGGGCTGCTGATGCCGGCCCACTGCACCGGCTGGAAAGCGGTGCACCGTCTTGCGCGCCGGTTCCCCGACGCGTTCGTGCAGAGCGCGGTCGGAACGACGATCTCGCTCTGATCGCGGCTGCCTCGCCCGACCGCGCCTGCTCGACCTCGCGCGCCTCATCGCCCGCGCAGCTCGAGCGCGACCGCGCCGGTCACCAGGGCCGCTCCGACAAACGCGCCGGCCCAGAGCGGCTCGTCGAGCACGGTCGCGCCCACCACGGCGCCGACAAGCGGTGTGACGTAGGCATAGGTGCTGACCAGCGGCGCCGGCGCGCTGGCCAGTAGGCGCGTGTAGAGCATGAAGCCGACGAGCGAGTCGAAGACCAGCAGAAACACCGCCGCCCCGGCGGATGTCGAGCTGACGTCCGACCAACGAGCCGGATCGAGCTCGCCGAGCGACAACGCGAGCAGCAACAGCACCGTGCCACCGGCGAGCAGCTGAACCGCATTGGCGACCACTCGATCGGGCGGTCGGTCGCCGTGCGCCGTCAGCAGGCTCCCCGCGGCCCACAGGATCGGCGCGACGCAGAACGCCGCGACCGCCCACGGCGCCCCGCCGATCGCGCTGTCCGGCGCCGTCGCCACCACGATCGCGATGCCGCCGAACCCGGCCGCGAGCCGCACCAGCGACGCGACCGACACAGGGGTGCCGGTCAACCCGCTCAAGAGCACGACCCACAGCGGGATCGTCGCCGCGAGGATCGCGCCGAGGCTGGCGGTCACCTCGGTCAGCGCCACCATCGCGAGCCCTTGCCCACCGACCAGCAGCAACACGCCGGCGACCGCCAAGTGGCGCACCTGCGCGCGCGTGGGCGCAGGCCGCCCACGCGCCGCCGCAGCGAGCACGAGCCCGGCGACCAGGAAGACCAGCGTCGCCCCGCCGAGCGGCGGCACCGTGTCGACCATCAGCTTCATCGCCGGAATCGCCGAGCCCCAGCACGCATAGAGCGCGAGCAGCAGGAGCACGGTGCCGTCGGGGGCCGACACCGCCGTCCGTGCAGCCACCCGCCGCCCCTCGGCTCGCCCGGTGCGGCCACGGAACCGGCCCGTCGCCGCACCGATGAGCACCGCGAAACTCCGCACGATCACGGCCGTCACGCTATGCCGACCCCTCGAGGTCGGCTGTCAGGATCGTGCTGAGGTCAGGAGCCCGGCACGGTCGACCAGACGCTGACCGAGCGCTCCTCGTCCGGAACGCGGTAGGCGGCGGACGCCGGGCGCCTCCGCGTCGATCGAGTCGCCCCGCCGGAGCATGTGCGGCGTCCCGTCGAGCTCCACCTCGAGTGCACCGGCGACGACGTAGACGAAGAGCTCGCCGCCGCTGACCGGCACAGGGCTCGGGCCGGCGCTGCCCGGGTCTGCGACGAGCGTGCCGATCTCCAGCTCCAGGGACGGGCTGGAGGTGCGCTCGACTCCCGGCGCGCCGCTGTCGAGCCGCCCGCCGTCGACGACGTTGCGACCGAGGCCGCGCAGCGCCTCGTTGAGCGAGAGGCCGAGCGTCGTCGAGACCCGCGCGAGGATCGGCAGCGACGGCACGCTGCGTCCGACCTCGATCGAGGAGAGGTAGGAGACCGAGACGTCGGCCTGGGCGGCCGTCTCCGCGAGCGTCCAGCCGAGTGCCGCGCGGCGGGCGCGCAGGCGGCTGCCGACGCTCGCGGCGAGCGCCATCCCGTCTCCGTTCAGATCATCGCCGGCACGACCAGCCAAAGCACCTCCGCAGGTCCGTGGGAGACGACCTCGAGCGTGTCCTCCGGCTGCGCGGCGTAGTGCAGCCACTCGCCCGGGGCCAGCGTCCGCCGCTCGCCGCCGACGTTGATCGCGACGTCACCTGACAACACGAGGGCGAAGCGCTCTCCGAGGTGGCTGTTGCGGCCCACCGACTCGCCCGGGAAGTAGCGGGCGAGCACGGCGGTGAAGGCGGCCCCCGGCCGGCGTCCGCCGAGGACGACGTACTCCTCGTGCGAGTTCGGCTCGACGCGCAGCTTCACCGGGTCGCCGGCGCGCGAGACGTGGACTGCCGGGCCGGCCCGGAGCGGGAAGAAGGCTGCGAGCTCGGTGCCGAGCGCAGCCGCGATCGCGGCGAGCGCTCCGAGGCTCGGCGTCGCCTCGCCCGTCTCGATCTGGGACAGGTAGCTCCTGGTGAAGCCGGTCTCGGCGGCGAGCTCCTCGAGCGTCCGGCGACGGGCGCGGCGCAGCGCGCGCAGCTGCCGACCGATGTCCATCACCACCGAGTCCATCGCCGCGAGTCTAGCTCAGCGAGGCGCTTGCGTTCTCTTCTCAGAGAACGTATCTTCACCCAGGGAGTAATGCACAGCTCGAATCCGGGATCTCGCGGCAGTGCCCTTCCTCTTCTGCCGGGAGTCATCAAGCAGGAGCGGAACGGCGAGTAGGAGGCCGGATGGGCGCGTACAGGGTCTCGATGGACATCGGCGGCACGTTCACCGACGTCGTCGCCTACGACACGGAGCGTGGCCGCTACGCCGCCGGCAAGTCGTCCACGACCCCCCACGACCTCGCGGAGGGCGTGCTCGCGGGACTCGCGCAGGTGATCGACTCCCCCGCCGAGATCGACTTCACGGTGCACGGCACGACGCAGGGGCTGAACGCCTTCCTGCAGCGCCGCGGCGAGCGTGTGCTGCTGCTCGCCACGGCCGGCGCCGGCCACGTCTACCACATCGCGCGCGGCGACCGCCACCGCCTCTACGACCTGCACTACGAGAAGCCCGAGCCGCTCGTCCCGCTCGGCGACATCGTCGAGATCCCCGGTCGCCTCACCTACACCGGCGAGGAGCTCGCCCCGCTCGATGAGGCGGCGATCCGGGCGGCGGCGCAGCGGGTGCGCGACGAGGGCTTCGGCTCCGTGGCGATCGCCTTCCTCTTCTCCTACGTCGATCCGGCCCACGAGCTGCGCGCGGCGGAGATCCTGCGCGAGGAGCTGGGCGAGGTGCCCGTCTCGCTCTCGCACCGCGTCGCACGGGAGTGGCGCGAGTACGAGCGCACCGCCTCGACGGTGCTCGACGCCTACACGGCACCCGTCGTCCGCCGCTACCTGCGGCGGCTCGAGGACGAGATGCGCGACCGCGGCCTCGCCGTGCCGCTCCACGTGATGCAGTCGAACGGCGGCATCCTCACCGCGGAGAGCGCGCGCGACCGGCCGCTGCAGACGCTGCTCTCCGGACCCGTCGGCGGCACCATGGGGCTCGTCGCGCTGTCGGAGGCACTGCAGCGCCCGAACCTCATCGGCATCGACATGGGCGGCACCTCGTTCGACGTCTCGCTGGTCGTCGACGGACAGCCCGACGTCGCCTCGGAGACCTCGCTCGAGGGCTTCCCGCTGCTCATGAGCATCGTCAACATCCACACCATCGGCGCGGGCGGCGGCTCGCTGGCTCGCTCGGAGGCCGGCGGGCTCCGCGTCGGCCCGGAGAGCGCCGGGGCCGCCCCGGGCCCTGCCTGCTACGGCCGCGGTGGGACGCGGCCGACCGTGACGGACGCGAACCTCGTGCTCGGCCGCGTCGACCCGGAGCACTTCGCCGGCGGCACGATGACGCTCGACGTCGGGGCGGCCCGCGCCGCGGTCGCCGACCTCGCGGGCGAGCTCGGACTCGGCGTGGAGGAGCTGGCCGAGGGCATCCTCGACGTCATCAACGCGCGGATGGCGCAGGCGATCCGCACGCTCACGGTGGAGCAGGGCATCGAGCCGCGCGACTTCTCGCTCGTCGCGTTCGGCGGCGCCGGCCCGATGCACGCCGCCTTCCTCGCCCGCGAGCTCGAGATCGCGGAGGTCATCGTCCCGGCCGACCCGGGCGCGTTCTCCGCCTGGGGCATGCTGCAGACGCAGATCCGCCAGGACTTCAGCCAGCCGTTCTACGCCGTCGCGCGCGAGGCGCCGCTGGACAAGCTCGCCGCCGCGTGCGCCGCGCTCGAGGGCGACGGCGTCGCAGCGCTCGATCGGGAGGGCGTGCCGGCCGACACGCGGCTGCTGCTGCATGCCGGTCGACGTCCGCTACGTGGGCCAGGAGTACACGCTGACGATCCCCATCGACGGCGCCGACGACCCGCAGCGCGACGCCTTCCTCGACCGCCTGGAGGAGCGCTTCCACCACGCGCACGAGACCCGCTACGGGCACGCGAACCCCGGCGCGCCCGTCGAGCTCGTGGTCGTCCGCACGACGGCGCTCGGCGACCTCGGCCGCGCCGCACCGGCGCCACCCGACGTCGTCTCCGGCAACGGCAGCGCCCCTCGCCGCGCCGCCGTCTTCGGCCGCGCCCCGCGTGACACGCAGATCCTCGAGCGCTCCCATCTCGCCCCCGGCACCGCGGTCGACGGGCCGGCCATCGTCAACGAGCAGACCGCGACGACGGTCGTCCCGCCGGGCACCACGCTCGTGGTGGATGCCCTCGGGGCGCTGCTGATGCGGATCGGGAAGGAGGCCTGATGGCCGCCACCAGCATCGCCGTCGACCCGATCACCACCGAGGTGATCCGGAGCGCGTTCTCGTCCGCCGCCGACGAGATGAACGCCGGGCTGATCCGGTCCGCGTACACGCCGATCATCTACGAGCTGAAGGACTGCTCGGTCGCGCTGCTCGACGCCGACCACCGCGTCCTCGGCCAGTCGTCCGGCCTGCCGATCTTCCTCGGCAACCTCGAGATCTGCACGCGTCTGACGGAGGAGTGGTACGGCCGCGAGGCGTGGCGACCCGGTGACGTCTGGATCATGAACGACTCCTACCTCGCCGGCACCCACCTCAACGACGTCACGGTCTTCGGGCCGATCTTCCACGACGAGGCCCTCGTCGGCTTCGCGGCCTCGCGCGCGCACTGGCTCGACGTCGGAGCGAAGGACCCCGGCGCGCCCATGGACTCCACGGAGATCTTCCAGGAGGGCCTGCGCCTCGGGCCGACGCGGCTCGTCGAGGGCGGCGTGCCCCGCCGCGACATGCTCGACCTGCTGTCGCGCAACTCCCGCTTCCCGCAGCCGATGCTCGGCGACCTGCAGGCGCAGATGGCCTGCGTGCGCATCGGCGAGCAGCGGCTCGGCGCGATCATCGACCGCTTCGGCATGCCGACCGTGACCGCCGCGCGCGACCGCATCTACGAGCAGACGGAGCGGCTCGAGCGGGAGATCGTCGCGGCGATCCCCGACGGCGTGTACACCGCCGAGGGCTGTCTCGACGACGACGGCATCCGCCTCGGCGAGCCCGTCTGGGTGCGCGTGCGCGTGGAGGTCGCCGGCGACCGCATGATCGTCGACCTGGGCGAGTCCAGCGACCTGCGCGGCGGGCCCGTGAACTGCGGCGAGGCGCAGGCGATCTCCGCCTGCCGCGTCGCCTTCAAGCTGCTCGTCGACCCCGCGCGGCCCACCGACGGCGGCTCCTTCCGCGCCCTCGAGGTGCGCGTGCGCCGCGGCTCCGTGCTGGCCGCCGAGGCGCCGGCGCCGTGTGCCTGGTACTTCACGCCGCTCGGCCTGCTCATCGACCTCGTCGTCAAGGCGCTCGCCCCGGTGCTGCCGGAGCGAGCCGCGGCGGCGAGCTACGGCGACTCCATGATCTTCATGGTCGCCGGCCTCGACCACCGCACGGGTGGCGGCTTCTTCCACATCGAGCCGACGACCGGCGGCTGGGGCGGGTGGTCGACCGGCGACGGCGAGAGCGCGCTCATCAACAGCGTCAACGCCGGGATGAAGGACCTGCCGATCGAGGTGCTCGAGACGCGCCTGCCGATGCGCATGACGGAGTACCGCATCCGTCCGGACTCGGGCGGAGCGGGACGGTTCCGCGGCGGCCACGGCGTCATCCGCGAGTTCGCCTTCGACTGCGAGGAGGCGTACGTGTCGCTCTGGTGGGAGCGCTCGCGCACGCCCGCCTGGGGCCTCGCCGGGGGCGCTGACGGCGCCGGGCCCGACGTCGTCGTCAACCCCGGCCGCGAGGACGAGCGCCACCTGCTCAAGGCCGCGCGGCTACGGGTCGGGCGGGGCGACGTGATCCGCGGGCTGACGGGCGGCGGCGGTGGCTACGGCGATCCGGCGGAGCGGCAGCAGGAGGCGATCGCCCGCGACGTGCGCGACGGCGTCGTCAGCCGCGAGCAGGCGCGCTCGACGTACGGCTGGGACGGCCGGTGACCGGGATCGCGACAGCGACCGACGGGACGGGGTCGCCGCCCCTTGCGATTCCTGTTGGTTTGAAAGTAGGATGCGCGAACAGGAATTCCGACCCGGAAGCGAGCCGGCGTTGATCCGCAGCGTTCTCTACCTGCCGCCCCGCGCGGGCGGCAGCGACGACATCGTCGGTCTGTACCGTCGAGAGGAGATCCTCGAGACCGCGCTGCGACAGGAGGGCTGCCTGTCGGCAGAGCTCCAGGTGCCGCGCGAGCCGGGTGCGCCGATCCTCGTGACGGCGCTCTGGCGCGACGCCGGCGCCTACGAGGGGTGGCTCGCGAACCCGCTGCGGGAGGCGACCCGGCCGATGCTCGCAGAGCTCGTCGAAGGCGACTTCGACGCGGCCGTGCGCGGCGCGGTCTACGACGTCGTGCTGGCGGTCGAGGCGGAGGCGTCGTGAGCGCGGCTCAATTCCTGCCGCTGCCCGTAGATTCCGTCGATTCTGGAATCGGCCGATGAGCGACGCCGCTGCAACGGGAGTGTTCGAGGCACGTCTCGACGCGGTGCGGAGCGCCGCGGCGGATGCGGGCCTCCAGGCCGTGCTGGCGACGAGCGACGCCTCGATCGCGTACCTGACCGGGTTCTCCAGCATCCAGCTCGAGCGCCTCTTCGCCGTCGCCGTGCCCGTCCGCGGCCGCCCGACGATCGTCGTGCCGCACCTCGAGTCCGAGGCCATCGCCGACGTCCCGCGCAGCTTCGAGCGCGTCGTCTACCCGGCGTCGTCCGACGGCATGGCCGACGTCGTGGCCGCGCTCGGCGAGGGCGCGGCCGTCGGCGTCGAGGAGGACCACCTCGTCTACGGACGCGCGCTGGCGCTGACCGCCGCCGGCAAGGAGCTGCGGCCCGCAGGTCGCATCCTGATGGCGCTGCGCGAGGCGAAGGACGCCGCCGAGATCGAGCGCATCCGCCACGCCGTCGACATCGTCGAGCGCGTGATGGCGCGGATGTTCGACGAGCTGGGGGAGGGCGACGTCGAGCACGCCGTCAACGCCAAGGTGTCGAACCTGCTGCGCGAGGCCGGCGCCACGGACGCGCACGCGCTCGTGCTGTTCGGCGCCAACGCCGCCAACCCGCACGGCAAGCCCGGCGCGCGTCAGCTGCGCCGTGGGGAGGTGATCTGCGCGGACATCTCGGCGCAGATCGACGGCTACTGGGCCGACCTCACGCGCTGCGGGTCGGCCGGCGAGCCGAGCGAGTGGGCGCGGGCCGCCTGGGACGTCGTCATGGAGGCGCAGACCCGCGCGATCGAGGTCGCCCGCGCCGGTGCCACGGGCCGCGACGTCGACGCGGCGCAGCGCACGGTCGTCGAGGCCTCGCCGGAGCTCGGCGCGTGCCTGCACGGCGCCGGCCACGCGATCGGCATCGACGTGCACGAGCCGCCGTTCCTGACGCCGCGCGGCGACGCGCCCATGGCGGCGGGCACGGTGCTGACGATCGAGCCGGGCATCTACGCCGCCGGCATCGGAGGCATTCGCATCGAGGACGTCGTCGTCGTCACGGACGGCGAGCCGACGATCATCTCCTCGCTGCCCCGTGAGCTCGTCGTCCCGCCGGCCTTCGCGACCGCGGGCGACAGTGCGGAACCACTCTCAGAGGAGGGGAGCGGATGATGGGACGAAACAGCAGGTGGTGGGCGTGGCTCACCGTCATCGTGATCGGCGTCGTCAGCCTGGCGGCGGCGTGCGGCGGCGACGACGATGGCACGACGTCGGCGGAGAGCGCCGCGCCGGCCGCGACGAGCGCCGCGGAGGCGCCGGCCACGGAGGCCGCGACCAGCGAGGCGGCGACCGAGGCCGCCACCGAGGAGGCCACCTCGGAAGCCACCGAGGCCGCCACCGAGGAGGCCACCTCGGAAGCCACCGAGGCCGCCACATCGGAGGCGACCGAGGCTGCGACCGAGGCCGTTGCCGGCATCAGCGCGCCGACCGAGGCCGGTAACGTCAAGAAGCTCGCGTTCTTCGGCTTCTGGAAGTCGAACTCGTTCACCCAGGCCGTCGCCGCAGGCCGTGAAGGCGGAGACGGAGAAGCTCGGCATCGAGTTCGTCGACCTCACCGGCCCGGCCTACGACGGCCCGGCGCAGGTGAAGGCGATGCAGGACCAGACGGCGAAGGGCGACGCCCAGGTCTACGTGGTGCTCGCGACCGACCCGGTCGGCGCCGGCTCCGCCGCCGCCGAGGCGACCGCCAAGGGCGTCAAGGTCGTCGCCGCGTTCACGCCGTTCGGTGGCAAGTTCGACACGCTCGAGCCGCAGGTCGAGGGCACGTACGTGGTCGGCGAGACGCCGATCGCGAACGGCACGGTGCTCGGCGAGCTCGCGGCCTCGGCCTGTGCAGACAAGTCGCCCTGCAAGGTCGCGTACCTCCAGGGCCTGAAGACCCTGCCCCTCGACAACGCCCGCACGGACGCCTTCAAGGCCGCGCTGGCCGAGGGGGCGCCCGACGCCGAAGCTCGTTGCCGAGCCCGAGGGCGGCTACACGCCGGAGACCGGGCAGAAGGCCGCGCAGGACGTCATGCAGGCGAACCCGGACGTCAACGTGATGGTCGGCTCGTCGCAGGCGATCCTCGGAGCCACCGACGTCGTCGACACCAGCAAGGTCGCGCTGATCGGCAACGGCTCCTCCACCGAGGCCTTCGCGCACGTCAACGACGGCACCTGGTACGCCCTCTACTACATGGACCTGCCCGGCCTCGGCACCACCTCGGTCGACGTCGGGGTGCTGGCGGCGAACGACCTCAACCCGCCCACCTCCTTCGACACGCAGACGCTCCACGATCCGCACGGCACGAAGGACGTGCTGGCGGACGTCGAAGGGGTCTACTCCGACCTCGGCTGACGCAGGTGGCTTCCGACCCAGAAGCGATCCGACGCCCCACTCGAGCGAGGGGGCCGGCCCGACGGCCGGCCCCCTCGTCGAGGTTCGCGGCGTCTCGAAGAACTTCGGCGGCGTTCGCGCGCTCCGCGACGTGTCCGTCGCCTTCGGCCGCGCCTCCGTGCACGGCCTCGTCGGCGAGAACGGCGCCGGCAAGTCGACGCTTGCCAAGGCGATCGGCGGCGCCCACCAGCCGAACGAGGGCGAGATCCTCGTCGACGGCGAGCCGGTGCGCTTCTCGGCGCCGCGCGACGCGCTCGACTGTGGCATCGCCCTGATCGCGCAGGAGATCGCCCTCGTCCGCCAGGGCACGGTCGAGGGGAACGTGTTCCTCGGCGTCGAGCCGCGACGGGCCGGCATGGTCGACCGGGGGGCGCTACGGACGTGCCTACCGGGCGCTCGACGAGCGGATCGGCTTCGGACTCTCGCCGGACGCCGATCGTCGGCGGCCTGCGCGTGGCCGACCAGCAGAAGGTCGAGATCCTGCGCGCGCTCGCGCGCGGACGCGCGGATGATCGTGATGGACGAGCCGACCGCCGCGCTGACCGCGGACGAGACCGACCGGCTGCTGAACGTGATCCGCCGCCTCGCCGCGCGAGGGCACGTCGATCGTGCTCGTCTCCCACTACCTCGACGAGGTGCTCGCCGTCGTCGGAGACCGTGACCGTGATGCGCGACGCGCGCGTCGTCCGCACGGGCCCGGCCTCGGTCGAGACGCCGCAGACGCTGGTCGCGGCGATGGTCGGGCGCGACGTCGACCTGACGTATCCGCCGAAGGCGGCGTCGACCGATGCGCCCGTCGTGCTCGAGGCGACGGGGCCTGCGCCGCGGCGACGTCGTGCGCGACGTCTCGCTCGCACGTGCGCGCGGGCGAGATCGTCGGGCTCGCCGGCCTCGTCGGCGCCGGGCGCACCGAGACCGCCCGCCTGCTCTTCGGCGCCGACCGGAGCGACGCCGGCGAGATCCTCCTCGACGGCGAGCCGATCGCCGTGCGCAGCCCGCGCGAGGCGATCCGCGCACGGCATCGCGATGGTGCCGGAGAGCCGCAAGGACGAGGGGCTGCTGCTGCTGCGCTCGATCCGGGAGAACATCACGCTGTCCACGCTCGACCAGCACGAGCGCGCCGGCTTCGTCCGGCGCGCCAGCGAGGCGCGCCGCGTGCGGAGCCTCTTCGACCGCCTCGACGTGCGCGGGACCGGCATCGAGGCGACGGTCGGCACGCTCTCCGGCGGCAACCAGCAGAAGGTGCTGTTCGCCCGCTGGCTCGCGCGGCACACCACGCGTCCTGATCGTGGACGAGCCGACGCGCGGCGTCGACGTCGGCGCGAAGGGGGAGATCCACAAGCTGCTCGTCGAGCTCGCCGCCGGCGGGATCGCGATCATCGCCATCTCCAGCGAGATCGAGGAGGTGGTCGGCCTCGCGCACCGCACCCTGGCGCTGCGCCTGGGCCGGGTCGTCAGGGAGTTCGGGCCGGATGCCGGGAGCGAGGAGGTGTTGCGGGCGTGCTTCGGACAGGCTCGGAGAGGTAGCCTGCGGCGGTGAAGGCCCGCGCCCGCGATCTCGGCATCGTCATCTTCCTCGTCATGCTGTTCCTGGTCCTCTCGGTCTCGACCAGCACGTTCCTGCAGCAAGGACAACCTGCTCAACGTGCTCGATCAGTCGTCGGAGCTGTTCGTGCTGACGACCGCGATCACCGTCTGCATCATCGCGGGCATCTTCGACCTCTCGGTGGCCTCGACCGCGACCGTCGCGGCCATCGTGGCCTGCGGCGGGGTCAACCTCGGCGGCTGGCCGCTGGGCATCGTCGCGGGGCTCGGCCGCCGGCGTCGGCGCTCGGCCTCGTCAACGGCATCGCGATCGGCGCCACCCACGTCAACTCGTTCATCGGCACGCTCGCCACCGGCTTCGCCTTCAAGGGCCTGGCGATCGTGATCTCGGGCGGCAGCGTCGTCGCGATCGAGGATCCGGGCGACCGCGAGACGCTCACGAACCTCTTCACGGGCCGCCTCTTCGGCGCGAAGGGTGTCGTCTTCATCGCCCTCGCCTTCGCCCTCGTCGTCGGCGTCCTGCTCGCCCGCAGCGTCTTCGGCCGCTACGTGTACGCCGTCGGCGACAACGCCGAGGCGGCGCGGCTGTCCGGCGTCCGCGTGATGTCGGTGCAGACGCCGCTGCTACGTCCTCGCCGGGCTCGCCGGGGGCCTGGCGGGCGTCATGTACGCCGGCCGCTACGGCAGCGGTGCGTCGAACTCGTTCAACGACACCATCGCCTTCCAGGCCATCGCGGCGGCAGTCGTCGGAGGCACGAGCATCTTCGGCGGCTCGGGCGCGGTCTGGCGCGGAGTGGTCGGCGTGCTGATCCTCGCGCTGATCGGCAACGGCTTCAACCTGCTGGGCATCGACCCCACCTACCAGCTCACCGCCCAGGGCATTCTGATCTTCGCCGCCGTGGCGGGCGACCAGTACCTCAGGAGGAACTAGGCGATGTCCCTGCGCGTGGCCGTCGACATCGGCGGGACGTTCACCGACCTCGTCCACCTCGACGAGGAGACGGGCGACGTCGGCGCTGGCCAAGGCGGCGACGACGCCGCGGGCCTTCGAGGAGGGCGTCCTGGACGCCGTCGGGCAGACGGAGCTCGACGACGTCGGCGTTCCTGGCGCACGGCACGACCGTCGTGATCAACGCGCTGACCGAGCGCAAGGGCGCGCGCGTCGGCCTGATCACCACGGCAGGGCTTCCGGGACGTGCTCGAGATCGCGAAGGGCAACCGGCCCGACCTCTACAACTTCGTCTTCCGCAAGCCGCAGCGCGTTCGTGCCCCGCCACCTGCGCTTCGAGGTGGAGGAGCGGCTCGACTACCAGGGGCGCGTGGTCGGCGCCGCTCGACGAGGAGAGCGTGCGCCGGGCGGCCGTGCGCGCGCTGCGCGACGCGGGCGTCGAGGCGGTCGCGATCTGCCTCCTGCACGCCTACGCCAACCCGGAGCACGAGCGGCGCGCGGCGGCGATCGTCACCGAGGAGTGGCCCGACGTGCGACGCTGTCGGTCTCGCACGAGCTGTCCGGCGAGTGGCGCGAGTACGACCGCACGTCGACGACGGTGCTCGACGCCTACGTGAAGCCGACCGTCCGCCAGTACCTGACGCGGCTCTCGGAGCGGCTGCACGCCGCGGGCATCGACCGCGACACGCACTTCGCGATGCAGTCGAACGGCGGGCTGTCGCGCTTCGACGTCGCCGCCGGCAGGCGCCGATCAACCTCGTCGAGTCCGGGCCGGTCGGCGGCATCATCGGCGCCGCCGTCGTCGGCGCGGCGATCGGGCGGCCGAACCTGATCACCTTCGACGTCGGCGGCACGACCGCGAAGTCGAGCCTGGTCGAGGGCGGCGAGGTGCGCCTGACGGCCGACTACCACATCGACCGCGACCCCGCGGAACGCCGGCTATCCGCTGAAGGTGCCGGTCGTCGACATCATCGAGATCGGCATGGCCGGCGGCTCGATCGCCTGGATCGACCCGGCGGGCTCGCTGAAGGTCGGCCCGCACTCGGCGGTCGCCGATCCGGGCCCCGCGTGCTACGGGCGCGGCGGCACGGAGGCGACGCTGACGGACGCGAACCTCGTCACCGGTCGGATCGGCGCCGTCGCCTTCATGGGCGGCCGCATGCCGCTCGACGAGGAGCTCGCCGCGGGCCGCGATCGGCCGCGCTCGGCGAGCGGCTCGGCACCGTCGCTCGAGGACACGGCGCGCGGCATCCTGCGCATCGCCAACGCGAGCATGGTCAACCTGCTCCGGCTGGTCTCGGTCCGGCGCGGCCGCGACCCGCGAGAGTTCGCGCTCGTCGCCTGCGGCGGCGGCGGCCCGCTGCACGGCGCGCTCCTGGCGGCGGAGCTGAAGGTGCCCGGAGGTGATCGTGCCGACGGCGCCGGGCCACTTCTCGGCGCTCGGGCATGCTGATGAGCGACATCCGCCACGACGTCGTGCGCACGTCGCTGATGCGGCTCGACGCGCGCGCAGACGCCGGACCGCACCGGCGCCATCTGGGCGGAGCTCGAGGAGCTGATGCCGGCGACGTTCGCGAGCGAGCGGGTCGCCGCGGACGACGTGCGCCTCGTGCGCCAGGCGGACATGCGCTACCTGGGCAGGAGCACACGGTGACCGTGCCGATTCCCGACGGCGCCGCTCGACGAGACGACGCGCGACGGAGATGCGGCGCCGCTTCGACGACGCGCACGAGCGTCTCTACACGTTCCGGCTCGACGTGCCCGGCGGAGCTCGTGACGTTCCGGCTCACGCGGCGTACGGCACGGTGCGCCAAGCCGCCGCTGCGGGAGATCGCGCCGGCGGCGACGGCGACGCCGGCGCGCACGGGCAGCCGCGTCGATCGACTTCGACGAGCGCGGCCGGGTCGAGGCGGCCGTCTACGACCGGGCGGCGCTCGGCGCCGGGCGCCGAGATCGACGGGCCCGCCGCGATCGAGGAGACCGCGACGACGACGCTCGTGCCGCCCGGCATGTACGGCGACCGTCGACCGGCTTCGGCAACATCATCGTCCGCACCGGAGCCTGAGGATGCAGACCGAGCAAGACGACGCGGCGACCCGTTCACGATCGAGGTCATCAAGGACGCGCCTCGCCGCCGTCGGCGACGAGATGTTCGTCGACGCTGCTGCGCACCTCGATGAGCCCGATCATCTACGAGGTGCTCGACTTCGCGACCGGGCTGACCGACGCGAGCGGCGCGGCTGGTCACGCAGGGCCAGGGCGTGACCGGCTTCATCGGCATGCTGACGACGAGCGTCGAGGCCGTGCTGGACGAAGTGGGAGGGCCGGCTCGAGCCCGGCGACATCGTGATCACGAACGACCCGTACATCGGCGGCGGCTCGCACCTCTCGGACGTGTCGCTCGTCGCGCCGATCTTCGTCGACGGCCAGCTCGCTCGCGTTCGCGGTGTCGAAGGCGCACTGGACCGAGGTCGGCGGCATGTCGCCCGGCTCCTTCACGACCGACTCCACCGAGATCTACCAGGAGGGGCTCCAGTTCCCGAACGTCAAGATCTGGAGCCGCGGCGAGCGGAACGAGGCGCTCGTCGACCTGATCGCGTCGAACGTGCGCACGCCCGAGCAGACGATCGGCGACCTGATGGCGCAGGCGGCGGCGATGCGCGTCGGCGAGCGCGCGTTCCGCGAGGTCTGCGACAAGTACGGCGTCGACGTCGGTGCTCGAGACGATCGAGGCGCTGATCGAGCACGGCGAGACGATCGCGCGGCTCGAGCTGGCGAAGCTGCCGAAGGGCGACGTTCGACGCGGTCGACTACATCGACGACGACGGCCTCGGCAGACGGCCCGTTCGAGGTGCGGGTGAAGGTCACGATCACCGACGACGAGTTCATCTGCGACTTCACGCGGCTCGCACCCGCAGGTCGCCGGGCCCGTGAACAACACCTCGACCGGCCTGCTCTCCGCCGCGCAGGTGGCGTTCAAGGCGCTGACGAACGCCGAGCGCGGCGGCGAACCACGGCTCCTTCGCGCCGCTGCGGGTGATCTGCCCGCCGGGATCGATCCTCTCCGCCGAGCGGCCCGCGCCCTGCTCGATCTACTGGGAGTCGCTGACCTTCGGCGCGGAGCTGATCTGGCGGGCGATGGCGCCGCACCTGCCCGGACCGGCTGCGGCGCGGGCCACATGGCGTCGGTCTGCGGCACGATCGTCGCCGGCCCGCACGCCGACACCGGCGACTTCGTCGTGCTCGTCGAGCCGGAGGTCGGCGGCTGGGGCGCGAACCCGTCGGCGCGACGGCGTCGTCGGCCAGTTCTGCTGCCTCGACGGCGAGACGTTCGTGACGCAGGCGGAGGTCGCCGAGGCACGCTTCGGCCTGCGCGTCGAGCGCTTCGGCCTCGACCCGATCGGCGCCGGCGCGGGCCGGCAGCGCGGCGGTCCCGGGCTGCATCCGCGAGTACCGCATCCTGCGCGACGGCTGGATCGTCACCTCGACCGCCGGCCGCCACGCGTTTCCCGCGTGGGGCCTGCACGGCGGCGCAGAACGGCTCGACGAACCACGTCGACGTGATCACGGCGGACGGCTCCGAGCAGCGCTTCGGGAAGGTCGCGCGGCACCCGCTCGGCGCCGGCGACCTCGTGCGCATCGTCACGGCCACGGGCGGCGGCTACGGCGATCCGCACGAGCGCGACCCCGAGGCCGTCGCCGACGACGTGCGCAACGGCTACGTGACGGTCGAGGAGGCGCTCGAGCAGTACGGCGTCACCGTGAGCCCCGAGACGTTCACCGCCCGCCGATGAGCGACCGCGTCCGGCCCGGCGCCGCGGAGATCCGCGCGGCCGTCGAGGCCGAGCGGGCCGGCGTCGAGGACCTGCTCTGCTCGCTGGTCGCGGCCCCGACGCTGTGCGGCGACGAGGAGCCGGGCCAGGTGCTGATGGCCGACGCGTTCGCCGCGGTCGGCCTCGAGGTGGCCGACGTCGGCCTCGACCCGGCCGTGCTGGGCGCGCACCCGCTGCACGCGCGCCTCGACTGGGACGTCAGCGCCAAGCGGAACGTCGTCGCGACGTGGCAGCCGCCGGCCGACGTCGGCGGGGCGGCCGGGCGCTCGCTGCTCCTGGGCGGACACGTGGACGTCGTGCCGGCGGACCCCGCCGACCTGTGGAGCGGCGCGCCCTTCGAGCCGCGACGCGACGGCACCGGCTGGCTGTATGGCCGCGGCGCATGCGACATGAAGAGCGGCCTCGCCGCGATGGTGGGCGCGCTGCGCGTGCTCCGCCGCCTCGGGCTGCAACCGGCATCCCGGCTCGCGCTGCACAGCGTCGTCGAGGAGGAGCTGGGCGGCAACGGAGCCCTTGCCTGCGCGCTGGCGGGCCAGGCGGACGTCGACGCGTGCGTGCTCGTGGAGCCGACCGGCGGTCATCTGTGCACGGCGCAGGTCGGGCTGCTGTGGTTCGACGTGCGCCTCATCGGCACGGCGTCGCACACCGCGGAGAAGCAGCGCGGCCGCTCCGCCGTCGAGCTCATCGGCGACGCGCTCGCGGCCCTGCGCGAGGTCGAGGACACCCTCAACCGCGACGCGCAGCCGCCGTTCGACATGCCGCGCCCGGTGTTCGTCAACGTCGGCGTCGTCGGTGCCGGCGTCCTCCCCTCGATCGTTGCGCCCGACTGTCGCCTGCGCTGCCGCATCTCGCTCCTGCCGGGCCACGACATCGCCGACGTGCGCCGCCGGGTCGAGGAGGCGCTCGCGCCCATCGGCTCGCGGCCGCCCGAGGTCACCTGGCCGGGCTTCGTCGCGCCCGCCTACGTGCTCGAGCACGACGCCGCGGTCGTCGGCGCGATGGCCGCAGCGGCCCGCGAGGTGACCGGCCGGGAGCCGGATCGCGTCGCGGTCCTCGGCGCCGCCGACGCCCGCACCTACGGCCTCGTCGCCGGCGTGCCGACCGTCCTCTACGGCGCCACCGGCGAGGGCCTGCACGCCGCCGACGAGCGGGTCTGGCTGCCCTCCGTGGCGGACGTCACGGCGGGGCTCGTGACGCTCGTGCGGGACTGGTGCGGCCTGGTCGCGGCGCGCGCCTGAGCGGTCAGATCCCGGCGGTCAAGGCCCGTCCCGACGCCCAGATCGTCGTCGCCGGCTCGTCGCCGAGCACGCGCCAGACGACGGCGCCGGGCAGACGGGCGTCCAGCGCGTCTGCGGTGTGGAGCTCGTGGTCGTCGCCGTCGACCGAGACGACGATCGCACCCCGGTGGACGACGACCGCGAGGTCGCGCTCGTCGAGCGTCACGGGGCACGCCCCGGCGTCGCCGGGGCGCGCGGTCAGCGCGACGATCTCGAGCTGCAGGCCGGCGTGCGAGATGACCTTGCCACCGGGCGCGGCGTCGGTGACCGTCGCGACCCGCACGTGGTTCTGGCCCTCGGCTCGCAGCACGTCGGCGATCCGCAGGTCGAGCGCGTGGACGATCCGCACCAGCACCTGCAGGGACGGCTGGTTGGTGCCCTTCTCGACCGCGGACAGGTAGGAGACCGAGACGTCGGCCGGGCCGGCGACCTCGGCGAGGGTGCGTCCCAGCTCCCGGCGGCGAGCTCGCAGCCGGCTGCCCATGCGCAGGAGCAGCGAGCTCGGGTCGGCTAGATGATCGCCGGGCTGACGAACCATAGGATCTCGGCGGGTCCGTTCGAGGTCACGCGCAGCTCGTGCTCGGCGTGCGAGGAGTAGTGGATCGTGTCGCCGACGCCGAGGTCGTACTGCTCGCCGCCGATCCGGAGGCTGACCTCGCCGTCGAGGATGAGGGCGAAGCGCTCGCCGACGTGGCGGTACTGGACGGTCTCGTCCGTGGGGTAGAGCTGGTGGACGAGCGCCGTGAACGTCGCCTGCGGGTCGCGCGGGGTCAGCAGGGTGTACTCCTCGCGCGCGTTCGGCGCGATGCGCACCTTGTGCGGGTCGCCGGCGCGCGAGACGTGCACGCGCGGGTAGTCCTCCGGCGGGAAGAAGGCGGTCATGTCGGTGCCCAGCGACGCCGCGATGGCGGCGAGGAGGCTGAGGGCGGGCACGGTGGCGCCGTTCTCGACCTGCGAGAGGTACCCCTCGGAGTAGCCGACGTCCTGCGCCAGGTCGGCGAGGGAGATCCGCCGGGCCGTGCGCAGAGCGCGCAGCTGGCGTCCGACGTGTCCCAGCACCGCGTTCATCCGCCGTCCAAGCATAGACGACGCGCTCGATCGCGGACGTCTGGTGTTCTCGTATCTCCGCTACTAGACTGACCCGCGCAGGAATGCCGAGCCGTCCCAGGTGGAGAGGCGCGTGTCATGAACGAGCTAGCGATCCAGGCCGGAACGAGCCCGCGACGGACGCGCAGCGAGCGGCGTCGGGTCGGGCCGCGTGCGTTCCTGCGCAGGTGCGCGGCAGCACGCCGGGCCGGAGCGGTGGCCGGATGAGCCGCTACCGGGTCTCGATGGACATCGGCGGCACGTTCACGGACGTCGTCGCCTACGACGAGGAGCAGCGGGACGTACCGCGCGGGCAAGTCGTCGACGACGCCGAAGCGACCTCACCGAGGGCGTCTTCGCGGCGCTCGGCGCCGTCGTCGACACGCCCGCCGAGATCGGCGTTCACGGTGCACGGCACGACGCAGGGCCTGAACGCCTTCCTCCAGCGCCGCGGCGAGCGGTGCTGCTGCTGGCGACGCGCGGCGCCGGCGACGTCTACCACATCGCCCGCGGCAACCGCACTGCGCCTCTACGACATCCACTACCGCAAGCCGACGCCGCTCGTGCCCGCGCAGCGACATCGTCGAGATCGGCGGCCGGCTCGAACTGGGCGGGCGAGGAGCTCGAGCCGCTGGACGAGGACGCCGTCCGCGCCGCGGCGCGGCGCGCGCGGGAGGAGGGCTTCGGCGCCGTCGCCGTCGCGCTTCCTGTTCTCCTACGTCAACCCGGCGCACGAGCTGCGCGCCGAGGAGATCCTGCTCGAGGAGCTCGACGGCGATCACCGTCTCCCTCTCGCACCGCGTCGCGCGCGAGTGGCGCGAGTACGAGCGCACCTCGTCGGCGGTCATCGACGCCTACACCGCGCCGGTCGTGCGCCGCTACCTCGAGCGGCTCGAGAGCGAGCTGCAGCGCCGCGGGCTGTCCGTGCCGCTGCACGTGATGCAGTCGTGCGGCGGCATCGTCACGGCCGCAGTCGGCGCGCGAGCTGCTCGCTGCAGACCCTGCTCTCCGGGCCGGTCGGCGGGACGATGGGCGGCGTCGCGCTGGCGCGCATGCTCGACCGGCCGAACCTGATCTGCATCGACATGGGCGGCACGAGCTTCGACGTCAGCCTGGTCGTCGACGGCAAGCCCGACGTCGTCGTCCGAGACGACGCTCGAGGGCTTCCCGCTCCTGATGTCGGTCGTCAACATCCACACGATCGGCGCCGGCGGCGGCTCGCTCGCCTACGCCGAGGCGGGCGGCCTGCGCGTCGGGCCGGAGAGCGCCGGCGCCGACCCCGGCCCCGCCTGCTACGGCCGCGGCGGCACGACGGCCGACCGTCACCGACGCGAACCTCGTCGCTCGGCCGCATCGACCCGGCCGTACTTCGCCGGCGGCCAGATGACGCTCGACGTCGACGCGGCCGAGCAGGCGCTCGCCGGCGCTCGGCGACGAGCTCGGCCTCGAGACCGATCGAGCTGGCCGAGGGCATCTGCGACGTCATCAACGCGAAGATGGCGCAGGCGATCCGCACGCTGACCGTCGAGAAGGGCATCGAGCCGCGCGACTTCGCGCTCGTCGCCTTCGGCGGCGCCGGGCCGATGCACGCCGTCTTCCTCGCCCGGGAGCTCGAGATCGCGCGAGGTCGATCGTCCCGCCGCTTCCCCGGCGCGTTCTCCGCCTGGGGGATGCTGGAGACCGAGATCCGCAAGGACCTCGGCGCGCGCCTACTTCACTCCGCTCGCGGCGCTCGATCACGCCGACCTCGCCGCGACGCTCGCGCGAGCTCGAGGCGGAGGCTTCGACGCCTCGCTCGAGGAGGAGGGCATCGCGCCGCGACACCGGCCGCGTGGAGCATGCGCTCGACATCCGCTACGTCGGTCAGGAGTACACCCTGACGATCCCGCTGCTCGGCGCCGACGAGCCGCTCGAGGAGGACTTCGACGACGCAGCTCGCCGACCGCTTCCACGAGGCGCACGAGCACGCGCTTCGGCCACGCCAACCCCGGCGCGCCGGTCGAGCTCGTCGTCGTCCGCACGACGGCGCTCGGCGACCTCGGCCGCGCCGACCCGGCGCGGCAGCACGGAGTCGACGCGCACGACGCTACCGGCAGCGGTACGCGGGAGGTCGTCTTCGACCGCGCAGGCGCTGCCGACGACGATCGTGCACCGCGACGACCTCGCGCCGGGCGCGGTGCTCGACGGGCCCGGCGATCATCGACGGAGCACGACCGCGACGACGGTCGTCCCGCCCGGCGCACGCCTGCGCGTCGACGCCGTTCGGCTCGCTCGTCATCAGCGACCGGAGAGGACGCCTGATGGCTGCCACGAACGCGGTCGACCCGATCACGACCGAGATCATCCGCAGCGCGTTCACGGCGGCCGCGGACGAGATGAACGCGACGCTGATCCGCTCGGCCTACACGCCGGTCATCTACGAGATGAAGGACTGCTCGGTCGCGCTGCTCGACGCCGACCACCGCGTCCTCGGGCAGTCGGCGGGCCTGCCGATCTTCCTCGGCAACCTCGAGATCTGCACGCGCCTGACGGAGGAGATGTACGGCCGCGAGGCGTGGCGTCCCGGCGACGTCTGGATCATGAACGACTCGTACCTGACCGGCACGCACCTCAACGACATGACGGTCTTCGGGCCGATCTTCCACGACGACGAGCTGGTCGGCTTCGCCGCGTCGCCGCGCGCACTGGCTCGACGTCGGCGCGAAGGACCCGGGCGGGCCGATGGACTCGACGAGCATCTTCCAGGAGGGCATCCGGCTCGGTCCGACCAAGGTCGTCGAGGGAGGCGATCCAGCGCCGGGACGTGACCGACCTGCTCGGCCGCAACAGCCGCTTCTCCTATCCGGCGATCGGCGACCTCGGCGCGCAGATCGCGTGCGCGCGCACCGGGCAGAAGCGCCTGCGCGGCGATCATCGACCGGTACGGCACCGAGACGATCGCCGCGGCGCGGGACGAGATCTTCGCGCAGACGGAGCGCCTCGAGCGGGCGGCCGTCGCGGCGATCCCCGACGGCGTCTACCACGCCGAAGGGATGCCTGGACGACGACGGCGTCGACTCGGCCGAGCCGTGCTGGGTGCGGCTCTCCGTCGAGATCGCGCGGCGACGAGATGACGATCGACCTCTCCGAGACCGACGACGCCGCAGCCGGGCCCGGTCAACTGCGGCGAGGCGCAGGCGATCTCGCGCCTGTCGCGTCGCCTACAAGCTCCTGATCAACCCCGACAACCCGCCGAACGGCGGCGCGTTCCGCCCGCTGCACGGTGCGCGTGCGGCCCGGCTCGATGCTCGCCGCCCAGCCGCCCGCGCCGTGCCAGTGGTACTTCACGCAGCTCGGCCTGCTGATCGACCTCGTCGTCAAGGCGCTCGTCCGACGTGCTGCCCGAGCAGGCGGCCGGCGCGAGCTACGGCGACTCGATGGTGATCGTGCTGCTCGGGCATCGACCACCGCAACGGCCAGCCGTGGCTTCGACCTCGAGCCGACCGTCGGCGGCTGGGGCGCGTGGAACGGCTCCGACGGCGCAGGACGGGCTGATCAACAACGTCAACGGCTCGCTCAAGGACCTCGCCGATCGAGGTGCTGGAGACGAAGTACCCGCTGCGGATGACCCACTACGGCTTCCGCCCCGACTCCGGCGGGCCCGGGCAGTGGCGCGGCGGCAACGGCGTCGTCCGCGAGTACACGCTCGACGGCGAGGCCGCGGTCATGTCGCTCTGGTTCGAGCGCTCGCGGACGCCCGCCTGGGGCCTCTTCGGCGGCCAGGACGCGACCCCGCCCATCGTCGTCGTCAACCCGGGTCGCGACGACGAGCGACGGCTGCTCAAGTGCAGCACGATGCCGCTCCGGCGCGGCGACGTGATCCGCACGATGACGGGCGGCGGCGGCGGCTTCGGCGATCCGGCCGAGCGCGACCCAGGGCTCGTGCACGAGGATCTCGCAGATCGCCACGTCTCGCCCGAGGCCGCGCGTCGCATCTACGGCGTCGAGCCCTCGGCGTAGCCGACCGCGAGGTCGGGCGACCTCTAGGCAGTTCCCGGGGGCGCCGCGAAGACGTGGGCGACGCCTCCCCCGCTGAAGGCGGTGGTGCTGATCGGCTCGATGGTGAGCGGTGCGCGGAAGAGCCGCTCGCCCGCGCCCAGGACGACCGGGTGGACGACAAGGCGGTACTCGTCGATCAGGCCGGTCTCGACCAGCGATCGGGCGAACCGTACCCCGCCGTGGGCGAGCAGGTACCCGTCGGAGCGATCCTGCTTGAGCCGCATGATGGTTGCGGTCAGATCGCCGCCGGCGATCGTCGTCTCGCCCCAGTCGGCGGACGCGAGCGAGTGCGAGAACACGACCTTGGGGATCTCGTTCATCGGCTTGGCGAACGGCCCGGAGGCGCCGGGCCAGTAGGTGGCCCACCCCGCGTAGGTTGCGGCACCCATGAGGTGCGCGCCGGCGTTGCTCACGGTCTCGACGGTCCAACTGAGGGCGTCATCGGAGCGTCCCGTAGCGATCCAGTCGGTGCTCCCGTCGACTGGTGCGACGTAGCCGTCGAGCGAGACGGACATCTTCAGGACCAGCGAGGCCATGCGCTGCTTCCTTCCCGGGATGGACGACACGAGCTGCTCCCGTCGATGATGCAGGTTCCCAGGCGCCGCGAGGCGACTTCGGTGCTTGCGGCCCCGGGGCGACGCCGCGCAGGTCGACCGGCGGCGCGACGACGTCCGCGGGGTCGAGCGGCGGATCTGATCAGGCTCGGCCGCGGGCGCCGTGCCCGCGCTTGCGCGTCCGTTCGTAATGCGGCTGCCCATTGCAGCGATCGGTGCATTCGGGGGACACGCCCTCGCTCCGCGCGTTGCTATTCACTACAATTCTGAAGTTTTGCCAAGTATCGAAGTGAAAAGCGACGACCTAGCGCCCATGAACTGCAAGAAAAGTACCGTCTGCGACGTGCTCTGCCTCGCATCCCACGGCACCCGGGTTCAGCCCTGATGCTGCTGGTTGAGGAGCAGGTGGAGGAGCAGGTGGCGACGGTCAACGTCGACGTCCACCACCGCGAGCACGACCTGGTCACCGACTACCTGCGCGAGACTCGCAGGGTCCGGCTGCTCACCGCGGCGGAGGAGGTGTCGCTCGCCAAGGCCATCGAGGCCGGCGATGAGGCGGCCCGCCAACGGCTGATCGAGGCCAACCTGCGCCTGGTGGTATCGATCGCCAAGCGCTACACGGGCCGCGGCATGTTGTTCCTGGACCTGATCCAGGAGGGCAACGTCGGGCTCATGCGGGCGGTCGAGAAGTACGACTGGCGCAAGGGCTACAAGTTCTCGACCTATGCCAGCTGGTGGATTCGCCAGGCTGTCTCGCGCGGGCTCGCCGATCAGGCCCGCACCATCCGCCTACCGGTGCACATCGTCGATCAGGTCAACCGCCTGATCAAGACGCGTGTCCGGCTGGCCCAGGAGCTCGAGCGTGAGCCGACGGTCGATGAGCTCGCGGAGACGATGGAGCTCACGCCGCAGCGCGTGGAGCAGCTCATCCGGGTCGATCAGCAGCCGGTCTCGCTGGAGTCGCCGGTGGGCGACGACGGGGATGACGTGCTGGGTGACTTCGTCAGGGACGACGAGCAGTACCGGCCCGACGTGGCCGTGGTGGACAAGGTCGGCTCGGAGGAGCTGAGCACCATGCTGGCCACGCTGCCCCCGCGCGATCGCCGGCTGATCGAGTGCCGCTTCGGCCTCACCGGCGAGGACCCGATGACGCTCGCGGAGGTGGCCGGCACCCTCGGCGTCAGCCGCGAGCGCGTCCGGCAGATCGAGAACCGCACCCTGCTGCGGCTGAGGGCCTATGGGTGAGCCCGCGCGGTAGACCGCTGCCCTCCGTCGGCTCCGACCGGGTCGGAGGGCGAGCGGCGGAAGGGGACGCTGCACGCCCGGCCTCCTGGCCTGTCACCATCGGGCCATGGCCGCCAGCACCGACCGTCTCCTCGTCGTTCGGCCCGGCGCGGGGAAGCGCTCGGGCGACGTCGAGTTCCTCGCCACGAGCGACGACACGCCGCGTCTGAACGTCTGCACGATCCTGATCGACCCGTGGTCGACGGGCGTGCCGCCGCACGAGCACGCGGACGAGGACGACGCGTTCTACGTGCTCGAGGGCGAGGTCACGTTCGACGGCGACGACGGAGCGTTCGTTGCCGCCGCGGGCACGTTCGTCCTCGCCCGACCCGGGGTCGCGCACGGCTTCCACAACCACACCGGCGCGTACGCGAGGCTGCTCAACATCCACGCGCCGGCCGGCTTCGACGTACGCTTCCTGGCCGATCGCGCCGGGCCCGATGGAGACGACGAGTCTCGCCGCGGCGAGAAGGGCGACGACGGTGACGGTCAGACGCCGACCGTCGGTCGCTGACGCGGTCCGCGCCGGTCGCGCCCGTCACGCGCGGACGACGCAACGCCCTGGCGTCAGACATCCGGCGGGCGCGCCGCTGCGCGCGATCGCGCCGTCGACTGCACTACGCTAGCCGGGCAAGCATCCGTCCACGCCGTCCGAGAGGGCGTCCGGACGGCGGTCAATGTGGAGCGCGGGCGTGAGCGGGCAGGGCACGATCGGCGAGGTGGCACGCGAGCTGTTCGCTCCGCTGGGCCACGACTACGACCGTTGGGCGGCGATCCTGTCGTTCGGCCAGGACCCACGGTGGCGCCGCTTCCTCGTGCGGCGCGTGCCCGTTGCGCCCGGCGCGCGGGTGCTGGACGTCGCCACGGGGACGGGCGCGATCGCTCGCGCCATGGTGCAGCGGTACGGATGCACCGTCGTCGGCGTGGACCAGTCGCCCGAGATGCTGGCCGGCGCGCGCACACGCATCGCTCGGGCCGGCCTGGATGACCGCATCGAGCTGCGTCTCGGTTCGGCCGAGTCCCTGGAGCTGCCGGAGGCCTCGTTCGACGGTCTCACGGCCGGATACCTGCTTCGCTACGTCGACGAGCCTGGAGCGACGCTCACGCGTCTGCTGCGTGCGCTGAGGCCGGGCGCGCCGCTGGCGCTGCTCGACTTCGGCGTGCCGCCGAACGAAGTTGCGCGCGCGCTGTGGCGCACGTACACCGGTGTCGGGCTGCCGCTGCTGGGCCGGCTGGTCTCACCCGGCTGGGCCGAGGTGGGCCGCTACCTGCGACCGAGCATCAGCGCCTTTGCCGCCAGCTATCCGCCCGCGCGCCTCAGGTCGCTGTGTGAGGAGGCCGGAGCGGTCGACGTGCAGGTACGGCGCCTGAGCCTCGGCGGTGGCGTCGTCGTCTGGGGTGTGCGCGCTGGCCGATGACACGCAGCGCGCCTCGTTCTACGCGCTCCGACCGGGCGGGTGGCGCGACTACGTCACGCTGCTGCATCCGCCGTACACGGTTTGGCACCTCTCCTACGTGGCGATCGGCGCCTCGCTCGCCAGCCAGCTCGACGTCAGTCGCCTGATCTGGACCATCGCGGCCTTCTTCCTCGCGGTCGGCATCGCGGCACACTGCCTCGACGAGCTGCACGATCGACCGCTCTGCACGGCGGTGCCGCGGCCCGTGCTCGTGCTCGCCGCGACGGTCTCGCTCGGCGCGGCGGCAGCCATCGGACTTGCAGGCGTCAGCGAGGTCGGGGGGTGGCTCCTCGCCTTCGTCGCTGTCGGAGTCGTCCTCGTCGTGGCCTACAACCTCGAGCTCGCCGGCGGGATGCTCCACACCGACCACGTCTTCGCTCTCGGATGGGGGGCGTTCCCGGTCGTCGTCGCCGGCTTCGCGCAGGGCGGGTCGGTCACCGTGCCGATCGCCCTCGGGGCGGCCTTCGCCGCCGCGACGAGCTACGCCCAGCGACACCTCTCGAACTGGGCGCGCCGGCTGCGCCGCGGCTCGGTTCGGGTTCACGGTGACATCGAGCACGCCGACGGGCGCACGGAGGCAGCGACCGTCGAGGTGCTCGCCCGACCGGCCGACCACGCCCTGTTCGCGCTCGCCATCGCCCACGCCCTGCTGGCCGCCGCGCTCGTCGCCCTCCGGCTCGAGTAGGCGTTGCCTGCGCCGCCGCTGGAGGCGGTAGTCGACCGGCTACGATACGACGTCGTCCGGCTGAGGGCGGACGCGGGTCCCGCTCGAACGGTGGCGCGGACGAGGCCGCGCCCGCGGTGCTGCTCGGCATGCGGGTGGCCGGCACTTCTGGCCGCTGAGCATGATCGTGTCATACCGCGGTTGCTCCGCATGGTGGAGGATGTCTGCAGACGCCAATCACGGTTGGCTGGCCCGTCACTTCCGAATCCGCCCTGGCGCGGCCGCAAGCACGCACTGCGAAAGGCTCCGAACCATGTCCTCTGTAGACTCGTTCCGCGCGATGCGGGCGGCGTACGAAACGGGCTCGCGTCCCGCGTCGGCGTGCGAGGGGGACTCGTGAACGGCGACGAGCGCCGCGAGATGCGCGATCGGCTGTTCCTCCTGCGCCGTGGCTGGCGCCGTACGCAGTGGGGCTGGCGGCACCCGGGGCTCGGCTCGCGTGACTTCGACGAGGGCACGGCGCTAACGCTCGGACTGGCTGCCGCGGAACGCCACGACCGGCGGCAGGACGGTGCCCCGTATGCGGCGCCCGTATCTCCGAGCGCCAGGACACGCGCGGCTACGCGCTGAAGGTGATTCGACGGCGCGCCCTCACCGGCGGACGCCTTCAGAGGGCGCCGCGACGCCGCGTGGGGGCGTTGCGATGCGAGAGCACACCTTGAAGTGCGAGCGTGGCGACCGCGCCCACCACCATCATCGCGACGTTCGTGCCGAGCACGCCCAGTGCGCCTGCGGACTCCGTCGAACTCGCCCAGCCCGGCCGCGACGCCCAGATACGCGGCGGCGGGAATCGTCGTCACCGAGATGGCTACGCCGACGCCCGAGCTGGCGCGGGTCTCGAGCGCCAGCATGCCAGCCACGCCGGCAGCCAGGGCGACCGCGATCGTCTCGTCATTGACGCTCGTGAGGCTGCCCAGCACCCCGGTCTCTTGCAGGTCGAAGCCAGCCGGGATGAGGTCGAACTGATCCTGGGCCAACGCGAAGATCGCCGCCGCGGCGCTCGCGACCGCGAGGCCCAGTGCGAGCGTCAGCAACGCACGACCTGCGAGCGTCGGCCGACGACCGACGATGCCGACACTTATCGCGGTGATCGGCAGAAGGTCCGGGCTGACCGCCATCGCACCGACGATCAGAATCGTGTTGCCATCGATCACGCCGTAACAGGCGATCACGCCAGCCACGAACATGAACGCCAGGTAGCTCGCGAACGGTCGCGCGTTCAGCCAGGCCGTGCCGAGGACGTCGGCCCACACGAGGCTCGCCTCGCCCGGTCCGGTGGCCAGCGTGCCGACGACCTCCACGCGCGTCAGCGTGATGTCGGCATTGGGCACGCCTTGCCGGCGCAGCGCCTCCAACAGCGGGTCGACCGCATCTGGGCGCACTGCGGCCGAGACGATGGAGTGCCCCGCCCGCGCTGCGTGGACAACCCTGACCCGGCTGACGCCGTCGACCTCGTCGAGCACCCCGCGACCGTCGACATCGCGGCCGAGTCGCCGAAGACCTCGAGATTGATCACCGGTTGATCCTATTGGCGAAGCCGGCTGCGAATCAGCAGTGCGTCGCCGATGAGGACGACGTTCGCGGCGTCGTGGATCACCGAGCAACGCGACGCATGACCATCCGCACCGTGGCCCCCGCCGCCCCGTTACTGCAGCAGCGGCGACGGCGGGATGCGCGTCTCGCCGTGGATCCCGTCGATGCGGAACGCGACGTCGTCGACGTAGCACCAGTTCCAGTCCTCGCCGGGCTCGAGCGATCGGATGATCGGGTGCGACGTCGCGTGGGCGTGCGCCGTGGCGTGCCGGTTGGGCGAGTCGTCGCAGCAGGCGACATGGCCGCAGGTCAGGCAGATCCGGAGGTGCAGCCACTTGCCGCCCATGCGCAGGCAGTCCTCGCAGCCCTCCACCGACGCCGGCAGCTCGCGAACGGCGATCTGGTCCAGATGGGTGCACACAGGTTGGGTCACGTCACGTCCTCTCGACGGCAGGGGTACGGGAGAGGTGGGCATGGATGAGCTGGACGGCCATCGACCCTTCGCCGACGGCGGTGGCGCAGCGCTTGGTCGACCCGGAGCGGACGTCACCGGCCGCGAACACGCCGGGGATGCCGGTCTCGAGCAGGCTGTCCATGTTCGCCGCGGCGCCGGTGAGGATGAACCCGTCGCGGTCGCGGCTCACGGTGTCGTCGAGCCACTCGGTGCACGGCAGCGCGCCGAGGAACAGGAACATGAACGCGAAGGGAAGGCGCGCGCCGCTCACCAGCGTGACGGCCTCGAGGTGCCCGGCCTCGCCGTGGAGCGCCGCGATCTCGCTTCCGTCGTGGATGGTGACGCCATACCGCTCGAGGTCGTGGATCAGGTAGTCGGACATCGTCTCGCGGAGATCGGCACGGCGGTGGAGCAGGGAGACGAGCGCGCCGCCGCGGGCGAGCCACACGGCTGCCTGCCCGGCGGAGTTGCCGCCGCCGACCACGGCGACGCGCGAGCCGGCACAGAGGTGGGCCTCGGGCGCCCCGGCGGCGTAGAGCACCGTCAGTCCCTCGAACTCCGCCAGCCTGTCGACCGGTAGCCGGCGGTACTGCGCACCCGTCGCGAGCAGGACGGCACGGGCGGCGATCTCGCGGTCGTCCTCGAGCCGGACCAGGTGACGTCCGTCGCCTGGTTCGAGGGAGAGCGCGCGGTACGGGGTCGCGGTGCGTGCGTTGAACTTGCGCGCCTGGGCCACCGCCCGGCTGGTCAGCTCGGTGCCGCTGATGCCCGCGGGAAAGCCGAGGTAGTTCTCGATTCGTCGGGACGACCCGGCCTGCCCACCGAGCGCGGTGCTCTCGACGACCAGCGTGTCGAGGCCTTCGGAGGCGCCGTAGACCGCGGCAGCGAGGCCCGCCGGCCCGGCGCCCACGATCAGCAGGTCGACCTCCTCGCGGGGTGCGAGCTCGAGCCCGATCCCGAGCGCGCGCAACACCTCGCCGCTGGTCGGACCATGCAGCTCTCGCCCGCCGGGCAGCCGCACGAGCGGTAGCGCGCCGCCGCCGGGCGGGGCCGACTCCTGCCAGGTGTACGGGAGACGGTTCGCACGGGCGAAGTCGAGCATGCGCATCGTCGGCTCGGAACCATGGGGGCCGACGATCTCGACCCCGATCCCCTCGACGCTCTGCAAGGCCTCGCGGCGGGCGATGAACGTGGAGAGGAGCAGGTCGCTGAGCGGGCCGTCCTCGTTGAGGAGCGAGCGCAGCGCGCTGCGCTCGACGGCGATGTAGCGCACCGGCTCGGTCACGAGGGCGTTGACGAAGACCGTCTGCCCCGACAGGATGTTCAGCTCGCCGAGGAAGCCCGAGGGGCCGTGCCGGACCAGGACGTTTCCGACGGCGTCGACGATCGCGACCTCTCCTTCGAGGATCGCGATGAACGGATACGTCCGATCGCCGACCCGGTACAGCAGCTCACCGACCGGCGCCGTGCGCTCCTCGCCGATCGCGGCGAGCGTCCCGAGCTGCGATGGGGAGAGGAATGGGCTCGGGGGCGTGGACACGTCGTTCCTCCGTGGCGGCACGTGGTGCGGGAAGCCGACGGATCCGCGTCGTCCGGGATCAGGTTCACGGTGTCGACGGTCGCGTCTCGCTCCAGTCGACGAAGAGGCTCCGCTCGGCGAAGAACCAGCTGCCTGCAATCTTGGCGAACGTGTCAAGGTACCGGAGCGAGGCGATCATGATCGTGCGGTTGCCGCCTTCGGAGAAGAGGTGGTGCGCGATCGTGTAGCTCTCGCCGGTGGCGCGGTCGCCCTCGATGACGACCGTGCTCTGGCCGTTGAAGTGCGTCGTCGCCTCGTAGCGGTTCAGGTCGTCGAACACGGGCGCGAGCGCCGCTCGTCCGTGGAGGACGTAGGTCGGCTCGCTGCCCTCGCCGTCCATGTAGACCGCGAAGGTGGTGTCGTCGGTGAAGAGCGCCTGTTGCCCTTCGGCGTCACGGCGGTCGGCGCAGTGCGCGTACGCGTCGAACAGCTCGCGAATCGCAAGCCGGTCGGCGGCCTCGGACGGCGTGAGCTCGGTGTGCGAGGCCATGGCTGGAGGCTCCCTAGAGTCGAGCCGGGTTGACGACGGCGCCGGCGAGATGCGACGACAGGAACCGTCCGGCTCGGTCCAGCGCCGCGGTCGCCTCGTCGAGGATCGCGGAGTAGGCCTGGAAGACGTGGGGCACGCCCACGACGCGCGCATCAGCCACGTCTTCTACTCCGGTGTTTCCGCCGGATCGAAATGCCGGCGACGTGCTGGCGTGGCTGAAACAGCATCGGGCGATCCCGGCTCAGCCGTAGGGAGCTACACCGGCCGTGGCAACGCAGGCGACGCGGCGGTCGGCAGGTGCTCGTCGGCCCAGCGGCTGATCTGCTCGAGCGCCGGGAGCAGCGCGCGGCCCGCGTCGGTGAGCTGGTAGGCGACCGCGATCGGCGGCCCCTCGTCGACGGTGCGGGTGACCAGGCCAGCCTCGGTGAGCGAGGCGAGGCGCGTGGAGAGCATCGAGTCGCCGATGCCGGGAACGGCGCGGGCGAGCTCGCGGAAGCTCGCCGAGCGGTCGCTGAGCGTGCCGAGGATGACCCCCGTCCAGCGGCGGCCGAGGAGCTCGAACGCGCGGACCAGGGAGGCGTCGCTGCGCGCGCACGCCTCGCTCCCTGCGGCCGGTCGGGAGCGGGTCGTCTTCGCCACGGGAATGAACCTAGCACGATCGTAGTTACTTCGAAAACAGAAGTTATGCGATGCGCCGCTCCTCGACCATCACCTCGGAGACCCACATGACCACCGCAACCACCGACCTCACCGAAGACCCCGACCGGCCGGCCGGCCTCGTCCTCGGCCTCGACACCTTCGGCGACCTGATCTACGACCAGCACGGTCGGCCGCTGAGCCACGCGGAGACGATCCGCAGCGTCGTCGAGCAGGGCGTGCTGGCGGATCGGGTCGGCGTCGACTTCTTCGGCATCGGCGAGCACCACACCAACGACTTCCCGATGCCCGCCGGCGACGTGGCGCTGGCAGCGATCGCCGCGCGGACGACCCGCATCCATCTCGGCTCCGCGGTGATCGTGCTCAGCTCCGACGATCCCGTCCGCGTGTTCCAGCGCTACTCGACGCTGAACGCGATCTCGCAGGGTCGCGCGGAGGTGATCCTGGGTCGCGGCTCGAGCATCGAGTCGTTCCCGCTCTTCGGCTACGACCTGGCCGACTACGAGCGCCTGTTCGAGGAGAAGACCAACCTCTTCGCCGAGCTGCTGCGGGGCGGCCCCGTCAGCTGGCAGGGCACGACCCGGGCGCCGCTGCACCAGCAGGACGTCGTCCCGCACCTCGAGTCCGGGCCGTTCCCGGTCTGGGTCGGCGTCGGCGGCACCCCGGAGTCCGTGATCCGCGCGGCCCGCTACGGCTTCTCCCTGATGCTCGCCATCATCGGCGGCCCGCCGGCGCGCTTCGCGCCCTTCTCGCAGCTGTACCGCGAGGCGCTGCGCGAGTTCGGCCAGCCGGACAGGCCGGTCGGCGTGCACGCACCGGGCCACGTCGCCGAGACCGACGAGCAGGCGCGGGCCGAGTTCTGGCCCCACTGGCACGAGACGATCAGCCGGGTCGGCAGGGAGCGCGGCTTCCGTGCCCCGACCGAGGACGTACTTCGCGTTCGACGTCGGCCCCGAGGGCGCGCTCTACGTCGGCTCGCCCGAGACCGTCGCCCGCAAGATCGCCGCCAATCTCGACGTGCTCGACGCGAGCCGCTTCGACCTCAAGTTCGGCATGCCGGGCCTCACCCACGAGCAGCTCATGACGGCGATCGAGCTCTACGGCGAGCAGGTCATCCCGCGGGTCCGGGAGCTCGTCGACGGCCGCCGAAGCGAGTCCGTGGCCACGACGGGAAGCGCCCGCTGATCCGAGGCTGGCGCCCGGTGGATCTCGGCCGCGGTTGATGACGCAGCGATCGCTGCGGTAGTACCGTCACGACAGCGAAGGAGCCGAGAGATGACCGACCAGGTCGAGGGTGCCGAAGCCGGGAGGCGAGCCTCGAGGTCGATCCCCGCGCGGGTCGACCACCCGAGCGTCGCGGAGCGTCGTGCCCGCGGCAGGGAGTCTGCGGCGGCAGGTGCCTCGGTCGAGCCATGCGGGTTGGACGCCGGCCCCGAGCCGCCCGGACCCTCTCGCCCTGCTCGAGGAGCAGAACGCGACGCGTGAGCCCGACCTCGTGCCGGTGCGGCATGGGCGGATGATGGTGTCGCCGTTCACCTTCTACCGCGGGGCGGCCAAGATCATGGCCGCCGACCTGGCGAGCACGCCCAGGGCGGGCCTGACGGTTCAGCTCTGCGGCGACGCGCACCTGTCGAACTTCGGGGCGTTCGCCTCGCCGGAGCGCACCCTGCTCTTCGACCTCAACGACTTCGACGAGACCCTGCCGGGCCCGTTCGAGTACGACGTCATGCGCATGGCCGCGAGCTTCGCCATCGCGGCGCGCAACAACGGCTTCCGCCAGGCCGAGAGCCGCGACGCGACACGGGCCTCGGTTCAGGCGTACCAGCAGTCGATGGCCGAGTTCGCGGAGCTGTCGACGCTCGACATCTGGTACGCGCACATGTCCGAGGCTCGGCTGCTGGACGCGCTTCGCAGCGCGGGGGGAGCGAAGCGGAGCGCCCGCGTCAAGAAGGAACAGCAGGAGCGGGTGAAGGCGATCGAGAAGGGCGCCGCGAAGGCGCGCACGCGCGACAGCCTGCAGGCGCTCTCCAAGCTCGCCGAGAAGGTGGACGGGCGCTACCGGATCGTCAGCCAGCCGCCGATCGTCGTCCCGGCGCGCGAGCTGGAGGCGACCTTTGGCATCTCCAGCGCCGAGCTCGAGCAGGTGGTGCGGCGGGCAGTTCCGCGGCTATCGAACGACGTTGCAGGACGATCGGCGCCAGCTGCTCGAGCGGTTCCGGTTCGTCGACATGGCGCGCAAGGTCGTCGGCGTCGGGAGCGTCGGCACGCGAGCGTTCATCGTGCTGCTCGAGGGCCGCGACCAGCAGGACCCCCTGTTCCTGCAGGTCAAGGAGGCGACGGCGTCGGTGCTCGAGGACCATCTGCCCAGGAGCCGCCACCGGCAGCACGGCGAACGCGTGGTGCAGGGCCAGCGGCTGATGCAGGCTGCCAGCGACATCTTCCTGGGCTGGACCAGGGACGCGAACGCCGATCGCTACCTGTACTGGCGTCAGCTCCGGGACATGAAGATGTCCGTGGACGTGGAGTCGCTCGACGCTACCGGCCTGAGCCTGTACGGACGCCTGTGCGGCTGGACGCTCGCGCGAGCGCACGCGCGCTCGGGCGACCCGATCGCGATCGCGGCCTACCTGGGCCGGAGCGATGCCTTCACCCGGGCCCTCGTCGACTTCTCCGAGCGCTACGCCGATCAGAACGAGGACGACTTCCGTGCCTTCACGGAGGCCATCCGCTCCGGGCGACTGACGGCGATCGAAGGCGTCTGACTCACGCGCGAGCGGAGGTCGCGATCATCGATCCATCACCTGTCCGGGCGCTGCTCGTCGTCAGGCCCGGCTCCGCTTCCGAGCCTTTCGCTGCTTCGGCTCGACCTCGACGCGCTCGCGCCCGAAGGCGTCGATGCGCCCCCACCGGCCGGGGATGTCGAGCAGCTCGAGCCGACCCGTGCCGGCCGGGAGCGCCGGGTCGACGATGAGGTGCTCCCCGTAGGGTTCGAGGCCGAGCATGGTGCGCAGGAACAGCAGCGGCGCCCCGGTCGACCAGGCCTGCGGGCTGCACGCGGTGGGGTACTGGACCGGGTAGCGCGTGAGCGACCGTTCGTACCCGCCGAACGCCTCCGGCAGCCGGCCCTCGAAGAACTCCGCCGCGTCGAGGATGCCAGCAGCGATCTGTGCCGCTTCGTCCTTGAAGCCGTAGCGGCGGAGCCCCCAGGCGATGAACGAGTTGTCGAACGGCCAGACGGTACCGACGTGGTAGCCGATCGGGTTGTAGCGCTGCTCGCCCTCGGCCAACGTCCGCACGCCCCAGCCGGAGAAGAGCCGCGGTCCCATCAGGTGCCGGACGACGGCCTTCGCCTTGGACTTGTCGACGATGCCGCTCCACAGCAGGTGGCCGTTGTTCGAGGCGAGCGCATCGACCTGGTTGCCGTCGGGGTCGAGGGCGAGCGCGAAGAACTCGTCGTCCTCGACCCAGAAGTCGCGGTTGAACCGGCGCTTGAGGTGCTCGGCCTGCTTCTCGAGCTCCGCGGCGAACGGCGCGTCCTTCCAGATCTCCCGCGCAAGCCGCGCCCCGCGCATCTTCGCGTCGTAGGCATAGCCCTGCAGCTCGCAGGTGGCGCGCGGGAAGCCGGGGAGCCGGCCGTCGCGGTAGGAGATCGAGTCCCAGGAGTCCTTCCAGCACTGGTTCTCCAGGCCCGTCTGCTCGTTCCGGCGCTGGTACCAGATGTAGCCGTCGCCCCGGAGGTTCGCGTACTCGTCGATCCAGTTGAGCGCCGCGCGCGCCTCGGTTTCGAGCTCGCGCACGAGCCTCGCGTCGCCGGTCCACCGCTCGTACTCGTCGAGCAGGACGACGAACAGCGGCGTCGCGTCGGCGCAGCCGTAGTACGGCGAGTGCGGCCGCTCCTCGAACGCGGTCAGCTCGCCATAGCGCATCTCGTGGAGGATCCGCCCCGGGTCCTCGTCGCGGAAGTCGTCGACCACCGCGCCCTGGCGCATCCCGAGCTCCACCAGCGTCGTCGCCGCGAGCTCCGGCGTGAACGGAAGCGCCTGCAGGCTCGTGAAGATGCTGTCGCGCCCGAACATGGTCATGAACCATGGGAGGCCCGCGGCCGGCAAGCTGCGGCGGCCGGCGGTCATGGGCGAGAAGCGCAGCGCCGCCAGGTCGACCAGGCTGCGCCGGTACGTCGCCCGCAACGCGTCCGAGTCGCACGCGACGCGGGGGGCGTCGCCGATCCAGCGATCGAGGTCCTCCTGCATGCTCGGACGCGCCTGAGAGGCGCCTCGGGCGTACTTCGGACGATCGTGACGCTCGCCCCAGCCGAGCAACGCCGTGACGACATCGAGGTCGGTCGACCACCGGCCGTGGGGCTCGATCGCGACGTCGAAGGTCAGGCCGGCTTCGTCGATCGTCGCCGGTGCGCTCGCCGACACGTGGGTCGCGCGCACGAACGCGTCGCGCTCGTACGAGATCACCAGCCGACCGTCCTCGACCCTCGTGGCGAGCTTGCCCTTCTTCGGGAGTGCGTCCTTGACCTCGAACAGGTCTGCGAAGTCGGAGCCGGCATCGACCCGGACCTTCAGCCTCACCGGCTTGTCGGCGTGGTTGAGGATCGTCAGTTCCTCGTGGAAGCCGCTGCCGACCGCCCGCTGGCGGATCACCGAGAGCTTCGCGTCGACGTAGACCGTGCCGGTCCCGGGCACCAGGAAGAAGCGCGTCTCGAAGTAGTGGAGATCGTCGGTCGAGAGCGCGTTCAGCCGTTCGCCGTCGATCGTCAGCACCCACTTCGACAGGAAGCGCATGTCGAACGCGAACAGGCCCGTCGGATCGGTGGGCGACGCCTCGATGTCACCCCGCTCGTCGCTGACGACGAAGGTGTTGCCATCCAAGATCTTGACGACCCTGTCGCTCATCAGCCCTTCCCCCCGACAGCCGGCGGACCGGGAAACAGCCGCTGGAAGCGCAGAATCAACTCGCGGTCGCCCTCGACCACGATGTCCCCACGAAGCACGGCCGCCATCGCGTTCACCTCGCCCGTCGTCAGTCCCTCGAAGAGCGCCCGCTTTGCGCGAACCGTGCAGTCCGCCGTGCGGTCATCCTCCTGCGAGACGATCACCGCGCCCTTGTTGAGCGCGACCACCCAGCGCTCGGCGAGCTCCCCCTGCTCAGGGGCGAGCTCGAAGCGCAACGTCCCCTTGACTTTCTCCAGCAGCGGGTCGTTCGTACGCGCCTCGAGGTCGTGAAAGAACGCCGCGGTGGCCTCCGTCATCGTGCTCCTCCTTCGATCCACGTCGCCGGCGCCGCTTCCACGCCGGACGCGAGAGGCTCGGTCTCCGACGGATACGGCAGCTCAGGCGGACACGCCGACGGCAGACGCGAGCTCGACCTTGCGATCCGTCAAGACTGTAGAGACCCGTCGCCCGCGAACCGTCATCCGAACGGGGTGATCCTCGAGCGGGCACGAGCCGCCCGCTGAGGCGGGCGCCGGAGCATATCGTCGGCATATCGAAAACCACGTACGTGCTGACAACACCGCGCTGGGTTGACTGCAGGCATGCCCTACCGCGAACCAGCACGAACGCGAGCTCGCCGTCCCCGATCGACCATCATCGCCGTCCTCGTCGTCGTCAGCTCGGCGCTCGGCGTCGTCCTCGCGTACCAGGCGCTGGCGTCCTCGGCCGCGGAGCCCCTGTCGCCGTCGTCCTCCGCCGCGGCACCCCCGTCGCCGCCGTCCTCGGCCGAGGCATCGTCGCCGGCGCCCTCGGCCGCAGCACCCACGCTCCACGGCGACCACGATGGTGCACTTGGCGAGGCAGACGGCCTCGTCCCTCACGGCGTGACGGTCTTCGACGACGAGCTTCCGGCCGTGACCAACCTCGACCCCGATCTGCTCGGTGCCCTGCGCCGAGCTGCAACGGATGCTGCGGACGACGGGGTCGAGCTCCTCGTCAACAGTGGCTGGCGTACCCCGGAGTACCAGGAACAGCTACTCCATGAGGCCGTCTCGCAGTACGGCTCGGAAGCGGAAGCTGCCCGATGGGTGGCCACCGCGGACACGTCGCTGCACGTGTCGGGGGACGCGGTCGACATCGGGCCCTCCGGCGCCGCGGCGTGGCTGTCCGAGCACGGCGCCGAGTACGGGCTGTGCCAGATCTACCGCAACGAACCCTGGCACTACGAGCTGCGCCCCGAAGCCATCGCTGACGGCTGCCCGCCGATGTACGCCAACCCTACGCGCGATCCAAGGTTGCAGCAGTGACCGTGCAGCGGGCGTAGAGCCGGTCCGGGACGGCGTGCTCGTCGCCGTCGGGGCCGGCGAGCCGCGCGGCGGGGCGCGGCCCACGCCGGCTCCTCCAGGGTTCGCGCCGGGAGTACCCCGGGCGCGACCTCGGCGTGCGCGTTCGTAGCCTCGAGTCATGCACCGACATGGCCGTGTCGCTGCCGCCCACCCCCGAAGGAGCGTTCCCATGTCCGCCGCTCGTACCCCTGCCGCCCGCCCGGTCATGCCCCGCCCGCTGGCGGTCGTGCACACGTGCATGCACCTCGTCGCGCTCGGCGTGGCCTACGACGGCCTGCACGCCTGCGCACGCGTCGCGTCCGGCCTGATCGGGCGCGCACGGCGCCGGCTGCACCGGATCGACCCGCCCCCGGAGACGATCTACGACTCGCTCGGCGTGCGCCGCTGAGAGTCGTCAGCTCAGCGCCGGGCGAGCTCGCGCTCGACGGCGGCCACGAGCTCTGGATCGTCGGGCAGGATGTCCGGCGCGAACCGGCCGGTGACCTCCCCGTCTCGGCCGACGAGGAACTTCTCGAAGTTCCAGATCACGTCGGGATCCTCGGTCGGCGTCATGCCGTATCCGCGCAGGTTCTCGCGGAAGCTCGGCTTGTCGCCGCTGGCGATCGGCTGCTGCCGCGTCAGCGCGGCGTAGAGCGGATGCTGCCCCTCGCCGAGCACGCCGATCTTCGCGAACATCGGGAAGTCGACGGCATACGTGTCCGCGCAGAACGCTGCGATGTCCTCATTCGTGCCGGGCTCCTGCTCGCCGAAGTCGTTGGCGGGGAAGCCGAGCACCACGAAGCCGTCGCCGCGGTAGCGCCGGTAGAGCGCCTCGAGCGCCTCGTACTGGGGCGTCAGCCCGCACTTCGAGGCCACGTTGACCACGAGCAGGACGCTGCCGCGGTACACCGCCAGGGTGGTCGCCTCCCCGTCGATGGTCTCGACGGGGATGTCCAGGAGCGCGTCGCCGTTCTGAGCCACCGCTGACGCCAACGCCGCGCCTCCGGCCGTATTCCCGCTCGAGTGCCGGATCGCCGCGCTCCGGACGTCGCGCCGAACCGACCCATCGCGACGCGCTTGCACCGACGGCGGCAGCGGCGCAGAATCGCCCCTTGTCACACTCGTCACCAAAGGAGCCAAGCGATGAGGCGACGAATCCTGGCGGCGTCCGCCGTGACCATCATCGGCATGGCCACGGTGGCCGGCGTGAGCGTCGCGAGCGGCGACGGCGATCACGGCAACGGGCACGGCAACGGGCACAGCGGCAGCCGGACGATCGTCGTCATCGAGCACGCGACGACGGACACGGTCTCGCACCCCGGTGCGGGCGATGCGGTTGGCGACCTCCTCACCTTCCGCAACCAGGTCTTCGAGCGCACGGACACCACCGCCGTCGGCGTCGACAACGGGTTCTGCATCCGCACGGAGTTCGGCCCGGCGGTCAGCACGTGGGAGTGCAACTTCACGACGACGCTCCCGGGCGGCGCGCTCACGGTCGAAGGCCCGTTCTTCGAGCTGCCATCCGCCGACAGCACCCTGGCGGTCACCGGGGGCACCGGGAAGTTCCGGCACGCAACGGGCGAGATGACCCTGCACGCCCTCAGCGCCACGGAGTTCTCCTTCACCTTCCGCATCACGCGCTGAGCCGCGTTGATGGGCGGTCCCGGCCGCCGCCGCGACGCCCTACCGGAGCGCGTCGAACTCCGCCTGGCTCAGCTCGATCTCCAGCGCGGCCAGGTTCTCCTGCAGGTGGTCCAGCGACAGGGTGCCCGGAATCGGGAGCATCACCGGTGATCGCTGGAGCAGCCACGCGAGGGTGATCTGCCCGCGCGTCACGCCATGCGCCTCGGCGATCTCGGCGAGGCGAGGGCCGCCGTCGCCGCGCAGGGGGAAGAAGGGGACGAAGGCGATGCCCTCGCGGGCGCAGTAGTCGATGACGTCCTCGCTGCCGCGCTCGGTGAGGTTGTAGTGGTTCTGGACCGCTGCGATCGGCACGATCTCGCGCGCCCGCTCGATCTGCTGGACGTTGACCTCGGAGAGGCCGATGTGACGGATCTTCCCGTCGTCGCGGCACCCCTTGAGCGCCGTGATGCTCTCCTCGAGCGGCGTCTCCGGGTCGACGCGGTGGAGGTAGTAGAGGTCGATGCTGTCCGTCCGCAGCAGGCGGAGGCTCTCGTCGACCTGCCCCCGCAGCACCTCGGGGCGTCCTTCGCCGGCGCGGTAGCCGCCCTTCGTCGCCACGATGCAACCGTCCCGGCCGCCCGGCAGCGCAGCACCGATCGTGGTCTCGCTCGCGCCGCCGGTGTACAGGTGCGCCGTGTCGATGTGGCCGACGCCGGCGGCGACCGCCTCCTGGACGAGGGCGACGTTGTCGGGCGTGTTCGTGAGGCGATTCGTCCCGAGTCCGATCCGGGCGACGTCCGTGTCGGCGAGCCTCAGCGTCTTCGGCATGGTCATGCCACGAGCATCGCAGCACCGTCTCCGCTCCGCCTCCGCTCGGCCGGTGCGACCGGTAGAGGGTCGCGGCGTCGACCAGCGATCGTGCGAAGCGTAGGGGGCAGGATCCACAATGCGCGGGCGCATCTCCTACGCCGTCGTGATCCTCGTCATCGCGCGGGCCGTCAACGTCCTCGGGAGCTGATCACGCTGTCACGACCGCCAATTGGCGCTGGCGGCCAGCTCCGGATCCCACCCGCACACCGTGCAGGCGTGGAGGAACGCCGAGCGCGCGAACTCGAGTGCCGCGGCGTGCGGGTCGGGCGAGCGTCGGACGTCGTCCCAGTCGAGGATGTACTCCTCCAGGCGCGGCTCCCAGCGGGCCGCCGGCGGCGAGAGGGTCGCACCGTCGTAGCCGGGCCGCGTGGGGTGCGCGAAGGCGAAGAACGCGGCCTGGTCGTAGCGCTCGTCGCCGGGCCACCAGCCGATCTCGATCTGCTCGACGTTTCCTCCGCTGCGCGCGATGTAGCCGTCACCCGGCGGGTCGGCGGGCCGCCCGGAGTAGAGCGACGTGGCGAGGTCGAACGTGCCCCACCAGGCGTTGACCGGCGTGGATCGCCCGCGGTACGGGGCGCGGAACGCGGCGAGCACGAGGGCGGCGCGCGTGGCGGCGGCGAAGTATGGGGCGACGTGCGACGGGTCGTACGTCGCGTGCTCCTCGTCCGTGTCCAGCGGCACGCTCCACGGCGTCTCCTGGGGCTTCGGGTTGATCTCCACCGGACCCGCGAGGGCCCGAACGGCGCCGAGCACGTCGCGCGTGACCTCCCCGACCGGGCGATCGGGCGTCAGCGGGACCCGGCGGCTGCGGCCGTCGCTGTGCTCGACGACGGCCTCGTGGGTGTGGAGGTCGAGGGCGACGACCACCACGCCGGAGCCGTCGGGCGCGGGCAACGGCTCCGTCTCCCAGCCGCGGGCGGTGAGCCGCAGCGCGGTGTGCTGGAGCTGGGGCTGGACCGGCGCCAGGCGCACGGCGAGCTTGCCGAGCACCTGCGTGTGCGCGTGCAGCGTGTCGCACGTCGCGCTCCAGAGCGAGTAGCGGATGGCCGGCCACGCGGCGGTGGACATGCGGCCAGGCTAGCTCGTTGGCGGAGGCCTAGCGGACCGGCTCGCGTGTCTCGGCGATCGCCGAGGCCAGAAGGGCGAGGGCCTGCGCGCTAGCGCTCCCCGGCGCGGCGTGGTAGACCGCGAGCAGCTGGCGGTCGGCCTCGGGCACCGGGAGCTTGGCCCAGCCGAGCTCGAGCGGGCCGACCCGCACCGGCCGCTTCGGCGTCGCGCCGTACGCCCTCGACCCGGAGCAGGCCCAGCGGCTCTGGGACGTCTCGCTGCGGCTGCTCGGGCGCTGACCGGCGGCGCTCACGACGCCTTCGGCAGTACCGTATCCGGTCCGTGTCCCGCTTCGATCGCTCGTCCGACGTCCGGCCGGCCGCGCTGGTGACGGGCGGCGCGCGCGGCATCGGCCTCGCGACCTGCCGGGCGCTGCTCGCCGCCGGGCACGAGGTGTGGGCGGTGTCGCGCACGGCCGGCGACCTCGACGCGGCCGCTCGGGCGCTGGACGACCCGGCCTTCCACGTCACGGCGCTGGACGCGCGCGACGAGGCGGGCGTCGATGCCCTGGTGGCGGACATCGCTCGCGCGCGGCCGCTCCGCGCCGTCGTCGCCGCGCACGGCGTGTACCCGCCGCCCGTGGGCGTCCTGGACACCGGGTCGGACGCCTTCCGCGAGGTGATCGACATCAACCTCGTCGGCGCCTTCCTCGTCGCCCGCGCGGCCGCCCGCGCCATGCGTGCCGGCGGCGGCGGCGCGATCGTCCTCGTCGGGTCCGCCAACGGGCTCGCGGCCGAGCGCGGCACCGCGGCCTACAACGCCTCCAAGGCGGCGCTGCACAGCCTGGCGCAGACCTTCGGCGTCGAGCTCGCCAGCGCCGGTGTGCGCGTGGTCGCCGTCGCACCCGGCTGGGTCCGGACCGCGATGACGGAGCCGGGCCTGAGCCCCGACGTCCTCGAGGGGCGCCTGCGCTACAACGCGCAGGCCCGCTTGGCCGAGCCCGAGGAGGTCGCGGCGCTGATCGCGTGGCTCTGCTCGCCCGCCGCGTCGTTCGTCACCGGCTGCACGGTCACCGTCGACGGCGGGCAGATGGCCGAGGCGCCCGGGCCCTGGAGCTGACGGCCCGGCAGCGTGCTCGAACGACCTGGTCGGCAGGACGCCGCGCGTCCTGCCGACCAGGTCGAGGATCAGCTCGTCACACCGCTGCCGTCACGTTGCGAGCGAACGCGCCGCCTGCGTGATCACGGCGGCGACGGAGGCCGGCTGGGAGACGTAGATGGCGTGGCTGCCGGGCGCCTCCGAGACCGTCGCGCCGGCCCGTTCGGCCATCGTGCGCTGCGCGGGCGGCGGGATCATGTGGTCGTCGGTGGCGACGAGGTACCAGCTCGGCCTGCTGCGCCAGGCGGCCTCGCTGACCGGGCCGCCGGCCGCGTCCACGCCCCACGGGACCTGCGAGTCGGCCATGAACGCGGCCTGCTCGGCGCTCACGTCCCCCGCGAACGCGGCATGGAACTTCTCGCGGTCGAGGAGGAGGAATCCATCCTGCGGCGGCAGGATCGGCGGCACGGGCCCGTCCTGCGGGAAGCCGGCCACGAGGCTGCCGACCGACTCGCCCGCATCCGGTGCGAAGGCGGCGATGTAGACGAGACCGGCGACCTTCGGGTGCGATCCCGCCTGCGTGATGACGGCGCCGCCGTAGGAGTGGCCGACGAGGACGACGGGGCCGTCCTGCTGGTCGAGCACCCGCCGCGTCACGGCGGCGTCGCCCTCCAGCGAGAGCGTCGGGTTCTGGACGATGCTCACGTTCAGGCCGTCCTGCTTGAGCTGGTGGTAGACGCCTTCCCAGCCGGACCCGTCCACGAACCCGCCGTGCACGAGCACCACGTTCCGTACGTCGCTCATCGTGCTCTCCTGTCGTAGCTGGGGCGCTCGCCGCGCCGCTAACGACAGTAGACGTGCACTGCGGTGACCGCTTCAGGCCGCGCGCGCGGCCGTGCCGACGAGGACGCCGACGAACGTGTAGAGGCCGACGAAGAAGAGCCCGTACGCCAGCGACGCCAGCAGGATGCGGCGCGGGCCGAGCGGCTCCGGCGTCAGCAGTCGCGCGAGCACCGTCGCGGTGATCGCGTTCGTCACGGCGGCACCGAGCGCGAACCAGCGGTCCGGACTCGCGCTGGATCCAGGCCACGGGATGACGCATGAGCCGGCTCGTGCGCATCCGGTCGAGCCGGCCCTCGATCCGGCGGCCGGGGCCCGCGAGCCATCCGTCCCACTCCCGATCGAGCCAGGTGCAGCACAGGCCGTTGGCGGCGACGACCGCGACCACGCCGAGCGCGAACACGACGAGCGGGTTCAGCCATGCGGCGAGGACGACGATCGGCAGACCGATCAGCAGCGTGTCGAAGAGGCCGCAGATCACGACGAGCGTCCCCATCACCGTCGTCCGGACGGTGCTCCGCCGTGCCGTGCTCGCCCCGTGCTCCATGGGCCTCCATCGGCGGCACGGCGGCGCTGCCGCGTCCCGCGATACGGTGATCTTGCGGATGCGCCGCTCGCGTTTCGCAGCGAGACGCCGTTGTAGGAGGGCGTGCCGGGTGTTACGTTCCGGCGAGACATGGGGGTGCTCCGTTCCTTCGGGGCGCCGCTGTCCGTCTTGGCGCTGAGCGTGGTTGCCGCATGCGCGGCGCCGGGCGGCGCCCGTGCGGCGGTGCCCGTCAACTGCGCAAGCCCGCAGGCGCCGCGCATGCCGCTGGCCGTCCAACCACTGTCCGCCGACGCGCTCGCCGCGGCGCCCGGCCACACCCTGCCGGCGGGGGCGGCGATCCCCGACCAGCTGATCGTGCGCTTCGACCCGGCGGCCAGCGCGGCCCGGCAGGCGGGGGCGTTGTCGGTGGTCGACCCGGACGTCGTCAGCCGCCGGCCGCATCTCGCGGAGCGGATCGTGGAGTACGCCGCCGGCGACACGCCGGCCCAGGCCGCGGCGGCGGTCGCGCATCGGGCCGGGGTGGCGTTCGCGGAGCCGGACTACGCGGTCAGGTCGACGGTGGTGCCCAACGACCCGGACGTGCACCGGCTGTGGCCGTTCATCACCGACTCCACCCCGGACGCGCCGCGCCGCCCGGGCGACCTACGAGCCGAGGATGCATGGGCGCTGGCCAACGGCGCCGGGGTGCGGGTGGCGGTCGTCGACACCGGTGTCGACCCGGGCTCGAAGGACATCGACGGCGGCGTGCTGCGCAACCCCGACGACCCTCAGAACGGTGTAGACGACGACCACAACGGCCTGATCGACGACACCCGCGGCTGGGACTTCGTGTCCGACCAGCAGGACGTCAAGGACGACGGCGGTCACGGCACCCACGTGGCCGGCATCATCGGCGCGCGATCCGATAACGGCGTCACGGTGACCGGCCTCGCCAGCCATGTCGGAGTGGTGGCGGTACGCGCGCTGGGGGCGGAGTCCGGCTCGACGTCCGACGTGGCGGCCGGCTTCACGTACGCCATCGAGGAGTACGGCGCGCGCGTCGTGAACCTCAGCCTGTCCGGCTCCTCGTGGTCGCAGCTGATGACCGAGGGGTTCTGCAAGTACCCGAACGTCCTGTTCGTCGCCGCCGCCGGCAACGACTCCGTGAACGTCGACACCAAGCCCGCGTACCCCTGCGCCTACGACCTGCCGAACGTGATCTGCGTGGGAGCCACCGACAAGAAGGACAAGCTGGCCTACTTCTCCAACTTCGGCCCGGCCACGGTGGAGATCGGCGCGCCGGGCGTGGACATCATCTCCACCGGCTTCGGCACCAAGACCCAGACGTACAGCGGCACCTCGCAGGCCACGCCGATGGTGGTCGGCGCCGCCGCGCTGGTGCTGCAGCGCGCGCCGGCGCTGACGGCCGCCGAGCTGAAGGACGTCATCCTGCGCAGTGCCGACCCGATCCCGGGCCTGACCAAGTACTTCGAACAGGGCCGTCGCCTGAACGCCGGGCGGGCCGTGGCGATGGTCTCGTCGCCGGTGGTGCGCGACGCGCGGGTGGTCAGCCGCGACGGCGTGCCGACGGTGCGCGGCACGCTGGTCACCGAGGGGCCGACCGACATGTGGGTGCAGTACGGCCCGAAGGGCGCGCTGACGAAGCGCACCGCCGTCAAGCACACCACCGACGCGCTCAGCTTCTCCATCGCCGTCAAGGACGCACCGGAGAACGCCCGCTTCCAGCTGGTGGCCGACAACCCGCGCGGGCACTACCAGTCGGAGGAGATGTCGCCCGGCTCGAAGCCGACGGTCAGCATCAAGGTGGCCAAGAAGAACGGCCTCACCATCACCGGCGTGGTGAAGGGTCTGGCGCGGGCCCACATCCACGAGGTGGAGCTGCTCGTCGGCAAGGGCAACAAGGCCCAGAAGGTCTCGACGGCGTCGATCACCATCAAGCAGCGCGGATCGAAGCCGGAGGCGGAGCTCTCGGCCCGCATCCAACCCTCGAAGAACACCTCGTACACCATCTCGTGGCGGGTCACCGCTGCCAACGGCGCCACCGTCAAGGCCACCGCTCCCCGTGTCCACACGTAGCGTGATCAGGCGCCCCGCGCTGCTCGCCCTCCTGGCCCTGCTGGTGCTGCTGCTGGCCGCGCCGGCCGGCTCGACCGCGGTGCCGACGAAGCGCCCCGGGGTGCTGATGGTCGGACTCAGCATGCCGGTGCCGAACTTCCAGTTCGGGGTCGTGCTCGGCTCGCAGGTCGTCGTCGCCGAAGGCGCGGAGATCGACATCGTGAAGGTCATCGCCGACCGGCTCGGCATCCCGCGTGTCGAGTTCGTGAACGAGTCCGGCTTCCTGCCGATCATCAACGGCCGCCCGAAGCCGTACGACTTCGCCATCGCCGAAGCCACCATCACCACGGAGCGCGAACGGCGGGTGGACTTCTCGGAGCCGTACATGCGCGCCGACCAGGGCGTGCTGATGGCGCGCCAGTACCACGGCGAGCTGCCGCGGACCTTGGCCGAGCTGCGCGGGCTGCGGCTCTGCTCGGGGCGCGGCACCACCGGCGCCGACGCCATCCGCACCCGCATCCGCCCCCGGCAGAAGCCGCTCCTGCTGCAGAACCAGCGGCGCATGTTCAGGGCGCTGGCCGATGGGCGCTGCGCGGCGGCGGTGTACGACGCGCCGATCCTCGCTGCGGTGAGGACCGCCTACCCGACGCGGTACGGGAAGCTGGTCGGGCGCATCCCCACCAACGAGCTGTACGGCATCGTCTTCGAGCAGGGCTCGCCGCTGCGGCGGCTACGTCGACCCGGTGCTGCTGAAGATGCGCGAGCAGCGCGTCCTGCATCGCATCCGCGACCGCTGGCTGGGCACCGCCTCGCGCCGGCTGCCGGTGCTCCGCTAGCGACGCAGCCGCCGGGCTCCCACCGCTGCCCCGGCGGTGGCGCGCACCGAGCCGCGCAGCGCCTGCCTGGCGCCCGCCGGCGAACCGTCCGCCCCGGCCATCGCCGACCGTGGTTGCCTCCGGGCGCTGGCGGGTAGCCATGCGGCGACCGGCCACTGCAACGCGGAGGACACCATGAGCGAAGGGCATCTCGAGGACGCGCGTTTGAAGGACGAGCAGTCCGCGAAGGACTCCGCCCACGCCGAGCGTGTCGGCGGCGCGCACGCGGATCCCGATGACCGCGCCGGCGGCGAGCGCGGCGGGGACGAGGACGCCGTCGACCGCACGAGCCAGACGAAGGACACCGGGTCGCAGCCGACCGGTAGCTGATCACCAACCGAACACGAGGCGAGGTGCCACATGGCGGAGCTGACGAATCTGGAGACGAAGCTGGGCGAGGTCATCGGCCTGGCCATGGCCGGGCAGGCTGCGACGAAGAAGGTGATCGGCCTGGCCAAGGAGGACGACCCGTCCCTGGTCAACGCGCTCCAGCGCATCCACGACGAGGCCGTCGAGACGGAGGAGCGGGGCACGCAGCTCGCCGGGAGCTTCGAGGGCAAGAAGACCGCGATCCTGGACGAGGCGCGCACCGTGAAGGCGAAGGGCGCCGAGATGATGAAGACCTACCTCGACGCCGAGAGCGACGCCCTGGACGGGTTCGAGTTCCTGACGATGGCCGAGGCGGGCGAGGTCGGGCACTGGCAGGTGCTGCGCACGTTGAACGAGAGCGCACGCCATCCGCAGCTCCGCGCCCTGATCGAGTGGGCCTTGCCGATCCAGGAGCGCCACCTGCAGGAGGCCCTGAAGGGCTCGACGCTGCTCGCAGCGGAGGAGGACCCGAACGCGCCGTCCGCCTGACACGTCCGTCGAGCGAGCCGCGCTGATCGGAAGCGGACGGAAACGGGGATGACCCTCGCCATGCGCGGTGCGCGGGTCATCTTCTGCATCTACGTCGTCGTGAGCCTGGTCGGCACGCTCGGCTACATCGCGCTGGCGCTCGCCGGTAGGTGACAGTGCGCCGGACGCTCCGCGACAACAGCCTCAGCATCGTCTTCGGGCTGCTGTTCCTCGTGGCCGTGGCCGGCCAGTCGCTGGCCGGCTGGCACGTCCAGCGTGACGAGGCCGCCCAGCACGGCGAGCGCGCCCCGGGCTACCTCGACTACGTGACCTCGTCGGCCTTCGGCCAGGCGTTGCTCGAGAACTGGCAGTCGGAGTACCTGCAGTTCTTCCTCTTCATCCTGCTCACGATCTGGGTTCTCCAGGTCGGCTCGCCGGAGTCGAAGAAACCGGGGGAGTCGGGCCTCGAGAGCGACGAGCAGCAGGAGGTCGGCCGTCACGCGTCCGCCGACGCGCCGGTCTGGGCACGCGTGGCGGACTGGCGCCGTCAGCTCTACTCGTGGTCGCTCCTGCTGGTGATGGGGGTGCTGTTCCTCCTGTCCTGGCTCGGCCACTCGCTGGCGGGGTGGCGCCAGTACAACGAGGAGCAGGCCCAGCACTCGGCGGCCGCGGTGTCGTGGCCGCAGTTCCTCGTCTCGCCGGAGTTCTGGGAGCAGACGCTGCAGAACTGGCAGTCGGAGTTCCTCGCCGTCGGGACCTTCACGATCTTCGCGGTGTTCCTGCGCCAGCGCGGCTCGCCGGAGTCCAAGCCGGTCGGCGCGCCTCACGACACGACCGGCGTCGCCGGGTGACCGTGATTGGCCGGCAGTCGGCGGGGTATATCCCGGCCATGGCCAAGGACCGACCGCAGATCCAGAACGACGAGCAGTACGAGGCGCTCCGCGACAAGGGGATGTCGAAGGAGCGCGCCGCGCGCATCGCGAACTCGCCCGACGCGTCCAAGCACGGCGGCGAGTCGCACCGCGGCGGCAGCCACGCGCAGAAGGTCGCCGCCGGCCGCAAGGGCGGGCAGGCGTCGGCGCGCAAGCACGAGTCCTCGTAGCCGTCGCACGCGGCCACGCGCTGGCCCGCGCGCGCTGACGCGCGGACGGCCCGCCGCGGCCGGCCGGCTACCGCTCGCTCCGCCCGCCCCGCTGAGCGTTTCCCGGCGGCTGGAGCGGGGATGGCGGGGGCATGGCACAGATCGGCATTGCGCTCTCCAGCGAGGAGCGCACGGGTCCCGAGCTCGTTGACGCGGCCGCCAAGGCCGAGCAGGCCGGCTTCCACGCCGGCTGGATCTCCGACCATTTCCACCCGTGGAACGACGAGCAGGGCCAGAGCCCGTTCGTCTGGGCCGTCCTCGGCGGCATCGCCTCCGTCACGAGCTCCATGGGCTGGGTGACGGCCGTGACCTGCCCGACCGTGCGCACGCACCCGGCGATCATCGCCCACGCCGCCGCCACCGTCGCCACGCTCATGCCCGGCCGCTTCCGCCTCGGACTGGGCAGCGGCGAGGCGCTCAACGAGCGCGTCCTCGGCGACGACTGGCCCTACGCGGACGAGCGGCTGGCGATGCTCGAGGAGGCGGTCGCGATCATCCGCCTGCTCTGGGAGGGCGGCGTGCAGTCCCACGAGGGCGCGTTCTACCTCGTCCAGCACGCGCGTCTGTACTCGCTGCCGGACACGCCGCCCGAGATCCTGATCTCCGGGTTCGGGCCGGAGGCGATCGAGGTCGCGGCGCGCATCGGCGACGGCTTCGTCACCACCAAGCCGAACGCGGACGACATCGCGGACTATCGCCGGCACGGCGGCACGGGGCCGACCCAGGGCGGCCTCAAGGTCTGCTACGGCCCCGACGCCGACGAGTGCCTACGGACCGTCCACCGGCTGTGGCCCAACTCGGCCCTGCCCGGCGAGCTCGCGCAGATCCTGCCGACGCCGGCGCACTTCGAGCAGGCCTCCGAGCTCGTGACGCCCGAGATGCTGCAGGACTCCTTCGCCTGCGGCCCCGACCCCGAGGTGCACGCGGCGGCCATCCAGACGTACGTCGACGCCGGCTTCGACGAGGTCTTCGTCGGCCACGTCGGCCCGGGCCACGACGCCTTCCTCGACTTCTACCGCAGCGAGGTGCTGCCGCGCTTCCAGTAGGAGCCGCTCGGCGGGCACGGTGCGCCGGGTCACTTGACCTGGCGCCGGGTCTGCCCCCGATACTTAGGGCTCCCTAAGGGGGCGCCGATCGCGGGGGCGTCACCGCATGGAGGCTGCTCCGTGTTGCCCACGTTCGTCATCGGTCTGCGCGAGGGCGTCGAGGCCTCCCTCATCGTCGGCATCATCGCCGCGTTCCTCCGCCAGCAGAACCGGCGCGATGCGCTGCGCGCGATGTGGGCGGGCGTCGTGCTGGCGGTCCTGCTCTGCTCCGCCGCGGCCGTGGCCCTGCAGGTGCTGGATCGCTCGCTGCCCCAGCGCGAGCAGGAGCGGCTCGAGACCGTCGTGGCGGCGGTGGCCGTCGGCATGGTCACGTTCATGATCGTGTGGATGCGGCGCCACGCCGCCGGGCTCGCCGGCGACCTGCGCGCGCACGCGTCGGCGGCCCTCGTCGAGGGCTCGGTCTGGGCGCTGGTGGCGATGGCCTTCTTCGCCGTGATGCGCGAGGGGCTCGAGACGGCCGTGTTCCTGCTCGCCGCGTTCCAGGCGTCCGGCGACAGCACCGGCGCCGGTCTCGGGGCGGCGCTCGGCGTGGCGGTGGCGGTGGTCGTCGGCTGGGGCATCTACACCGGCGGCGTGCGGCTCGACCTCGGGCGCTTCTTCCGGGTGACGGCCGTGCTGCTGGTGCTCGTCGCCGCCGGACTCGTCGCGAGCGCGATCCACACGGCCCACGAGGGCGCCTGGCTCAACGGCCTGCAGGACGAGGCGGTGGACCTGAGCTGGCTCGTGGCTCCGGGTGCCTGGTCGAGCTCCCTGTTGACGGGCATGTTCGGGCTCCAGCCCCACCCGACGGTCGGCGAGCTCGCCGGCTGGCTCGTGTACGCCATCCCGATGCTGGCCTACGTGCTCTGGCCGCGGCGCGCCCGGGTGGTCGCGCCGCACGCGCGGGCCGGAACGGCCTGACGCGCTCCCCCGGTACGCCACCCCGCAGGAGGTCCGCCATGACCGTGCTCCGCGTGCGCCGCGAGCTCGTGCCGCTCGTGCTCGCCGCCCTCGCCGCCGGCGCCCTCGCGGCCTGCGGCGGCAGCGGCGACGACGGTGTCGGCGCCGGCGCCGGCGCCCCGGCGAGCGGTGGCGGACGTCGAGCGCGGCACCCTGTCGGTTGGGGGCACAGCGGCCGCCGCCCCGAGTGCAGCCGCGCCCTAGCCGACGGCCGCCACGACCTCAGGGACGAGCGGGTCGGCGTGCCGGAACGTCGCGCCGCGGGCAGGCAGCGTCGGCGTCCAGCCGGCGGCGGCGCGGAACGGCCATTCCGGCGCTACGGCGACAGAAGCGGTGACGCGGGCTTACTCCCGTAGCACCCGGGCTGACCGGCACCGCCGCCGACGAGCTGGACAACGCGGCGCGCTGATCGTCACCCCGCCGCCGCCCACGTCAGCGCCCGCTCGACGAGCTGGCGGCCCAGCGCGGTCGTCGCGCCGCCCGGGCCGTAGGGGAGGGCCGCGCGGCGGGCGTTCACCTTCAGCCCGCCCGCGAGGCGGACGCGCTTGCCGAAGGTGACGAGCGCCGCCGGCCGGCCGGGGACGTTGACGCGCGCCTGCACGCGACCGGTCGCGACCGGCGTCAGACGGGCGAGGACCATGCGGGGCTTGCTGGCCGCGACGAGCTGCACGCGGCCGCGCGCGCCGAGCAGCCCGACGCCGCGGGCCGTGATGCGCAGCGCGCGGCCGCGTGCGAGCCCGGCCGTGCCGCGCGCCCGCACCAGGCCGAGCTGGCGGGCGGCCGCGGGCGACCACGTCGCGATGCCGACGCCGGCGCGGGCCAGGCGCCGGGCGACCGCCGGCGTCAGCTTCGCGGTCCGCGAGACGACGATCAGGCGCAGGCCCTGCAGCGAGACCGTCGCGGCCGCGGCAGGCTCGATGCCGGTCGCCTCCAGGCCGAGCGCGCGGAGGGTGGCCAGCGCGCGGGCGTCCGCGCCCGTGGCCCCGGCGTCGGCGCCGATCAGGAGCGCCGTCGGCGCGCCGGTCGGCGTGCCCATGATGGCCACGATGCCCTCCACGGCGCCGCTGTCGGCAGCCGGGCCCTGCGGGCGCGCCGCGCCGCGCTGGTCGGTCGCCGGCGTCGGCTGGAGGCCGTTGTCGATCGCCGGGCTGCCGGCCTGCGGCAGGTGGGTGAGGGTGGCGCCGCCGTTGTCCGCCAGCGGGCCGAGCAGCGGGTCGACGCCCGGGCGGTCGTTCGGACCGGCCAGGGCGCAGCTGCCGTCGAGGGCGACGTTGCCGCCCGCGCTCGCCGGTGCCGCGCCCGCGCAGCCAGCGCCGCCAGCGCTGCCGAGGATGCTGTCGGCGAGCGAGAGCGACGCGCCGGAGCCGAAGACGAAGAGGTCGGCGCCGCCTGCGCTCGCGGTGTTGCCGGCGAGCGTGACGTGGCGCAGGGCGAGCGTGCCGTTCGTCGAGACGCCGCCGCCGCGGTCGGCGCTCCCGTTGCCCGAGACGGTCGAGTCGTCGAGCGTGCCGCTGCCCACGAAGGCGCCGCCGCCGTGCGCGGACGCGGTGTTGCCCGAGAGCGTGGAGCCCGCGATCGCGGCCTGGGTCGCGCTGACGCCGCCGCCGTTGCCGAGCACGCCGCCCTCGGCGCGGTTGTCGCGCACGGCCGAGCGCTCCAGCAGGAGGCTGCCGGTGACCGCGAGCGCGCCGCCGGACCCTGCCGCCTGGTTGGCGGCGAGGACGGACGCGGTGACGGTCACGTCGCCGCCGGCCGAGATCGCGCCGCCGTTGCCGCCGAGGCCCGTCGTCCGGTTGCCCTCGAACGTCGACTCCAGCACGACCAGCACCTCGTCCAGGCCGCTCATCAGCACCGCGCCGCCCGGCCCGGTGGCGACGTTGCCGGACAGCACCGTCTGCTCGAGCGTGACCTGCGCGCTCGTGGCGCGGATCGCGCCGCCGCCCGCATCGCGGCCGTTGTGCAGCGTCAGGCCCTGGACGCGCAGGCTGGCTCCGACCTCGACGTCGAGGATGCGGCCGAGCGCGTTGCCGTCGACGACGCTCGCCGCCGCGCCCGCGCCGGTCAGCGAGAGCTCGCCGCGCACGTCGAGGTCGCCCGCGGCGTCCGCGTCGAGGCCGGCCTCGGACCCGACGAGGGACAGGACGTACCCGCCGGTCGGGATCGCCACGTTCTGCGCGCCGGGCAGCCGGTTGGCCTCCTGGACCGCCGCCCGCAGCGTGCAGGCGCCGCCGGCCGTGGCGCAGGTCACCGTCGCCGGGCACCGCGTCGGGCTGGTCGACCGTCGAGGTGACGGTGATGGTCGCCGGCACCGGCACCTCGCGCTCGAGCGCGCCGATGTCGCAGCGCAGGCGCACGATGCCGCGCTGGTCGCGGCCCTCGCAGGCGCCCGCCGCCGGACCGCCGGGCGTGTACGGCGCGCCCGCGTTGACGAGCGGGCTCGTCGCCTGCGGCAGGTGGCCCCGGAGGGACGAGCCGTTGTTCGCGAGCGGCCCGAGCCGGGCGTCGACCCCGAGCTTCCACGTCGTCGTCACGGCCGGCAGGCCGCAGGCGGTGGTGACGCCGATCAGGTCGTAGCGGCTGTCGGAGCTGAGGGGGCCGACGCAGTCCGCCGGCCCGCCGTGGCCGTCGTTGCCCGCGACGACCGAGTTCTGGAGCACCGTGAGCTCGCCGGTCGACGTCTGGAGGCCGCCGCCGCGGAAGGACGCCGCGACGTCGCCGCGGCCGTGGTTGAGGGTGATCGTGACGTTGTTCAGGAACGCGAAGCCGTTCTGCGAGATGCCGCCGACGCCGGCCTCGTCGGAGAGCGCGCGGTTGGTGCTGACGGTGACGTTGCGCAGCCGCATCTCGCCCTCGTTGCGGATGCCGCCGGCACGGTTGGCCTCGTTGTCGGCGACCACGCTGTCGACGAGGTCGAGCTCGCCCTGGTTCCAGATGCCGCCGCCGAACGCGCCCGTGGCGTGGTTGCCGCTGATCGACGTGCGGCGGATCGTGGCCGCGCCGCCGGCCTGGACGTAGATCCCGCCTCCGCCCGTGAACGCGTCGTTGCCGGTCACGACGGCGTCCTCCAGCGTCAGCGTCGCGCCGCTCTCCACGAGCAGCCCGGCGCCGCCCTGGGCCTCGCCCCCGCGCACCGTCACGCCCCGCACCGTCGTCGCGCCCTCGAGCAGGCGCAGGACGATCTCCCCGGCGCCGTCGATCGCGGTCGAGCTCGCGCCCGCGCCCTCGAGGATGAGCGGGAAGTGCACCTGCAGCCCCGCGGCCAGCGTGTACGTGCCGGCCGGGACGACCACGCGGTCGCTGCCGGCGCCCGCGTCGGCCTCGCGCACCGCCGCGCGCAGCGTGCAGACGCCGCCGGCGGTGCGGCACTCGCCGTTGCCGGGCGCTGCGTCGTCGGCCGTCCCGGTGGAGTTCACGGTGAACGTGGCCGCGCCCGCCGTGCCGGCGAGGGCGAGGAGCGACGCGAGCAGGGCGGTGGTGAGAGCAGCCAGGCGCATGGAGGACCTCCGGTTGTCTGACCGTGGAACCGCCGGGGTCGCCAGAGCTTACGGAGCCGGGTCGCGGGGATGCGATGGACCGGCCGGCGCCGGCCGGAACGCGCGAAGGGCCGCCGGCTCGCGGGTGACGCGCACCCGACGAGCCGACGGCCCGTCCCGCGTCCGGAGCCCCGGACGCGACGACCTAGAAGTCCATCATGACGAACCCGCCGAGGACGCCGTCGCCCGTGTAGCAGCCGCCGTTCTGGCACACGTAGTCGCTCTGGAGGTCGTAGTCGTAGACGCGCTTGCCGATGACCCTGCCGTTGCTCAGCGACCACGTCACGACGACGTCCACGCCGTAGCCGAACAGGCCGACAGGGCCGGTGAAGTCGACGCCGTCGATGTCGGCGTACCTCGCGCCCGCCGCGATCCACGCGCAGCTGGTCGACTTCGAGTCCAGGACCCAGTCCGGCGTGCCCCAGTCCGGCGTGTAGGCGTGGTACAGGCGCGGCGTGACGCAGACCCACTGGTCGTAGCGGGCGTACCGCCGGGACTCGGTCACGCGGCGCCAGGGCACGGTGATGACGGAGTCGCCGTTGGCGCCGTACGTGCCGTAGACCGGCGGCCTGGCGGCCTTGCCGGGGACGCCCTTGGACACCGTGGTCGTGACGGCCCCGGCGGGCGCCGCCGCGACGAGGGCGGCCGTGGCGAGCAGCGCCGGGAGCGCCACGCGCCGCAGGAGGCGGCCGGCGGACGAGCGCCGGAGGCGTGCGGCGCGAACGCTGGTGGTGGTGGCCGTGTCGGACATTCCCCACTCCTTGGTCGGTGCGCCGGCTCCCTGCCAGCGCCGTACGAGGAGGGTGCGGCGACCCGGTGTGGAAGCGCTGTGCAGGGTCCGTGCGCCGCTCCCGCCGGTCCAGGGCTAGCCCTGTGGAGCCGCGCCCCGCCGCCTGCCACGATCACCGTGTGGCGGCGACCGTCCTGATCGTCGACGACCACGCCGGGTTCCGGTCCTTCGCCCGTGCGCTGCTCGAGGCCGAGGGATTCGAGGTCGTCGGCGAAGCGCACGACGGCGCGTCCGCGATCGCCGAGGCGGCGCGGCTGGGGCCGGAGCTCGTGCTGCTCGACGTCGCCCTCCCCGACATGGACGGCTTCGCCGTGTGCGACGCGCTCACCGGCGGCGCCGGCGGGCCCTCGGTGGTGCTGACGTCGAGCCGCGACCCGGCGTCCTACCGCCGGCGGCTGCAGCGCAGCCTCGCGCGGGGCTTCATCCCCAAGAGCGAGCTCAGCGGGGCCGCGCTCGCCGCGCTCGCCCCCCGGTAGCGCGTGCGCGCGCTGCGACTCGCGCTCGTGCCGCTGGCCGTCGCGGTCGCCGTCGCGGCCGAGTGGAGGTCGTACCACGGCGGCGACCTCCCGCTGCTCATCGCCGACGGCGTCGTGGGCTGCGTGCTGGTGACCTGCGGCGTCGTCGCGTGGCAGCGACGGCCCGAGAGCCGCATCGGCGCGCTGATGGCGCTCGCCGGCTTCACCTGGTTCGCGGGCAACTTCTGGCCCGCGGCGCTCTACCTGCACCGCGGGCCGCTCGTCCACGTGCACATCTCGTACCCGACCGGGCGCCTGCTGCGCCGCCTGGCCCTCGCCACCGTGGTGCTCGCGTACGTCGATGCGATCGTCGAGCCGTTCGCCCGCGACGACGCGCTGACGCTCGCGCTCGCCGCACTGGTCGCCGCCGCCGCGATCGAGGGGTACGCACGCGCGTCGGGACCCGCGCGCCGGGCGGGCGTGCCCGCGCTGGCAGCGGCCCTCGCGTACGCGGGGGTGCTGGCGCTGGGCGCCGTCGACCGCCTCGCGGGCTGGGGCGCCGACCGCGGCGTGCTGTGGACGTACGACGCCGTCATCGCCGGCGCTGGCCGTCGTGCTCTGCGTCGACCTGCTGCGCGGGCGGTGGTCGGAGGCGGTGGTCGCCGGCCTCGTCATCGACCTCGGCAAGCGCTCCGACACGCGCACCCTGCAGGACGAGCTGGGCCGCGCGCTCGGCGATCGCTCGCTCGTCGTCGGCTACCGCCTGCCCGGCGAGGAGCGGTACGTCGACGATGCCGGGCGCCCGGTCGAGATCCCCGAGCCGGGCGCCGGCCGGGCCGTCACCCGGCTCGCCGAGGACGGCGTGCCGATCGCGGTGCTGGTCCACGACGAGGCGGTCCTGGCCGACCCGGCGCTGATCGAGTCGGTCGCCGCCGCGGCGCGGCTCGCGCTCTCCAACGCGCGGCTGCAGGCGGACGTGCGCGAGCGCGTGCTCGAGCTCGCCGCCTCGCGCCGCCGCATCGTCGAGGCCGGCGATGCCCAGCGGCGGCGCATCGAGCGCGAGCTCCGCAACGGCGCGGAGCGGCGCCTGGCCCGCGTGGAGGAGCTCGTCGCAACGGCCCACGAGGGGGTGGACGGCCCCTCGGATCCGCTGTTCGCGGCCGTCGAGGACGAGCTGCGCGGCGCCCGCGGGGAGCTGCGCGACTTCGCGCAGGGCATCCGGCCGCGCGCGCTGGCCGACGGCGGGCTGGCCGCGGCGCTGCCCGAGCTGGCCGCGCGATCCGCGGTGCCCGTCCAGCTCGACGTCGCCGTCGAACGCCAGACGCCCGCGGTGGAGGCCGCCGCGTACTTCGTCTGCTCGGAGGCGCTCGCGAACGTCGCCAAGCACGCCGGCGCGACCCGCGCGAGCGTGCTCGTGGAGGTGGTCGACGGCGACGTGGTCGTGACCGTCACGGACGACGGCCGGGGCGGCGCCGACCCGTCGGGCTCGGGGCTGCGGGGGCTCGCCGACCGGGTCGAGGCGCTGGGCGGCCGCCTCGCCGTGCGTGCCGCCGGGGCGGGCGGCACCGAGCTCGAGGCGCGCATCCCGGCGTCCGGGCAGCCGTAGGGGGCGGCGCGCCGGCCGCCCCCTACCGTGCTACCACGCGGCCGCGGCTACTCGACCCGAGTCCACGGCTTCGCCGTGAAGTTCTCGGGCGAGATGGCGCCCGGCACCGGCCCCATCGTGAGCGTGTCGCGGTAGAGGCTCCACGCGAACGCGAAGAGCTCGCCGGTCTTCTCGATCGCGCCGTTGGGCGCGTCGCCGCCGTAGTCCTCGACCTCGAACTCGACGGTGTCGCCGGTGACCGTGTAGCTGCCCCGCGTCCAGCGGTCGGACGGGCCGTTCTTCTGCGTCATCTCGAAGTGGCCGCCGTCCAGCACGAAGCGGTAGAAGCCGTAGTTCTCCTCGTCGATGTTCGGCTCGTCGGGGAAGTCCGCCTTGGTCGTCGTGTACTCCCACGTGCCGTCGATCGGCGTTGGCGCGGCGACCGCGGCGTCCGAGTCGTCCGCCAGCGCGTCGCTGCGCTGCCACGGCTCCAGCAGGAACGGCGTTGGGAGGACGCCGAGCTCGTCGTCGCGGGTGAACGTGAGCGTGTCGTGGTACAGGCTCCAGTGGGCGGCGAACTGCTCGCCGGCCACCTCGCCCTCGCTGAACGCGAGCCTGATCGCATCGCCGTCGACCTCGTAGGTGCCCGAGGTCGAGAAGTGCGCGAGGTCGTTCGCCTGCTCCCAGGTCGCGCGCCCGTCGGCGAGCGTCAAGGTCATGTCGCCCCAGTTCATGTCGTTGACCTCGTCGGCGGCGAGCAGCAGGGGCGTCGACTCGAGCTCCTCGCGGCTGATGGTCGTGCGGTAGACGCCGTCGATCGTCGCGTCCTTCGACGAGTCGCGGCCGTCCGGGATCGTCGCCGCGGCCGCCGTCGAGGACGAGGCGTCGCACGGGGACGCGTCGGCGCCTGCGGCGACCTGCTGCTTCAGCGCAGCGATCTCGTCCAGGTAGGCCTTCGTCGCCGGGTCGGCCGAGAGGCTCGCGTACACCGGCTCGACCGCGGTGCGCAGCGCCGCGAGGTCACCGGCCGACGCCGTCGCGAAGGTGAGCCCGCGCCGACAGAGGATCGCAGCCGACTCGGCCTCGTCGGCCTTCGTGAGCGCGAGCGCCTCGTCCACGGTCGCCGCGCCCGCGTCGCGGAGCGCGGCCTGCTGCGTCCGGCGAGAGCGACGCGAGCAGATCCTTGCCGGTCACGAGCACGAGCGGACGCGGCCACATGTTGAGGTTGGCGGTGACCGCGGTGGCGCCCTGGTCGTACGAGTTGCCGGCGATCGACGAGATCTGCTGCTCGAACGCGTCGAGCCCGTCGAGCTTCGCCTCCGCCGGCAGCGGCCTCGGTGTCGCACCGAGCGCTTCCAGCGTCTGCCGCGCCACGCCGCCGTCCGAGAGGCCGACGACCCGGCCCGCGAAGTCGTCGGGGCCTACGACCGGTTCGGAGACGCCGAGCACCTTGCGCATCGGGCCGGGCAGCACGCCGAGCCCGACGACGCCGGGGACGTCGACGCCCGCCAGCATCCGCGCGGGGATGCCGGCGGCGAAGACACGCCCCTCGAGGTCGTAGCTATCGACGAGGAGCGGGGCGAGCAGTGCCTGGAAGTCGTCGGCGCCGACCATGTCGAACGCGCGCGCGCCGACCCACGCCAGATCGACCTTGCCTGCCTTGAGGTCGTCGAGCACGGCCTGCTCGTAGCCGTTCTCGCCGTGGCGCCAGCCGTCCTCGAAGCGGATCGTGAGGGTTCCGTTGGAGCGCTTCTGGACCTCCCTCGCGAACGCCTCGATCTGCGTTGGGATGCCGGTCTGGCTGGCCAGCGTGAGGACGCGCGGCTGCGCCGGATCCTCGCCGCCGGCCTTGTCGCCGCTCCCGCTCGTGGCGTCGCCGCAGCCGGCCGAGCTGAGGACGAGGCTGGTCATGACCGTCGCCGCCGCGAGACGGAGAACGCTTCTGGACTGCATCGGGCACCTCCTGTCGTGGGTCGCCTCGACGCTAGGCCCGGTGCTCCGGCTCCACATCGGGGCGCCCCCTCGACAGCTGCCGCCAAGCATGGGGCTAGCCCTGGTCCGGTGCAAGGGCAGCACCGCGGCGGGACGCGTGCCGTATGAGACGATGGCCACATGCGGCTGACGATCCCGCTCGCGGCGGTCGGGCTCGTGCTCGGTGGGTACTCGCTCGCGGTCGCCCGCGCGACGCCCGCGTACTCGCCGGCGGGTGGGTCGTTCGCCGCCTCCCTCGCGCTCTGCGTCGCCGGCTGGGCCCTGATCGCGAGCGGCGCGGCGTTCGCGCTGCGCCGTCCCGGCAACGCCGTCGGGCCGCTGCTCGCGCTCACCGGCGCCGCCTGGTTCGTCGCCGAGTGGGACAACCCGGGAGTCGGGTCGCCGGTCGTGTTCACGATCGGGCTCGCGCTCGGCGCCGTGTGCCCCGCGCTCGCCGGCTGGGCGCTGCTGGCGTACCCGGACGGCAGGCTGCACGCACCGCTCGAGCGGGCGGCCGTCGCCGTGGCGCTCGCGACCGGGCTGCTCGTGCTCGGCGTGCTGCCCGCGCTGGCGTACGACCCGGCCGCTCAGGGGTGCAGCCAGTGCCCCGACAACCTGCTGCTGGTGCACGGCGACGCGGACCTCGTCGACCGGCTGGGCCGGGCCGGGGATGTGGCTCGGGCTCGCCTCGGCCGTCCTGCTCGCCGGCGTCGCCGCGTGGCGGCTCGCGCGCTCGCGCCCCGGCCGGCGCCGGGTCGTCGGCCCCGTGGTCCTGACTGGCTGTGCCTACCTCGCGCTGGTCGCGTGGACGTTCGCCGCCAACCTCGACCAGGCGTTCGTCGGCAACGGCGAGCTGGAGCGCCGGCTGTGGCTCGGCCAGGCAGCGGCCCTGTCGGGGCTCGGCCTGGCGGTCGGCTGGGGCCTGCTGGAGTCGCGGCACACGCGCCGCCGCGTCGCGGGCCTGGTCGTGCAGCTGGGCGGCCCCGCGTCCGCCGGCGGGCTGCGACGCGGGCTCGCGGACGCGCTCGGCGAACCCGACATCGAGGTCGCGTACCCCGTCGGCGACGGCCGCTTCGCGGCGGCCGATGGCAGCCCCGTCGTGCTCGACGCGCGGCCCGACCGGGTGGCGACGCCGTTCGTCCGGGACGGCCGCACGGTCGCCGTCCTGCTCCACGACCCCGGCCTGGCCGATCGCGCCGAGCGCGTCCAGGACGTGGCCGCGGCCGCGGGCCTGGCGCTGGAGCACGAGCGGCTGCAGGCGCAGGCGCGCGCGCAGCTCGCGGAGCTGCGCTCGTCGCGCGCGCGCATCGTCGAGGCCGGCGACGCCGAGCGCCGGCGCCTGGAGCGCGACCTCCACGACGGCGCCCAGCAGCGGCTCGTCTCGCTCGCGCTGGCCCTCCGGCTGCTGCGGGGGCGCCTCGGCGACGCCGACCCCGAGGCGGTGGCGCGGCTCGCGGCGGCGGAGGCCGAGCTCCGCCTGGCGGTCGACGAGCTGCGCGAGCTCGCGCACGGCATCCACCCCGCGGTGCTGACCGACGAGGGCGCGGCGGCGGCGTTCGAGTCGCTGTCGGAGGGCGCGTCGACCCCGCTCCGCATCCTCGGCGCCCCGGAGGGCCGCTTCCCGCCGGCTGCCGAGACGGCGGCGTACCTCGTCGTCGCGGCGGCGTCGCGGGCCGGGCCGGCGAAGGTGACGGCCGCGCAGCGCGACGGCGTGCTGGTCGTCGAGGTGGAGGCAGCCGCGGAGCCCGACGGCCTGCTCGACCTGGAGGATCGCATCCTGGCGCTCGACGGGTCGCTGGCGGTGGCCCGTGCGGCGGGCGGCGCCGTCACGATCCGCGCGGAGATCCCGTGCGGCTCGTGATCGCCGACGACTCGGTGCTGGTGCGCGAGGGCCTGGCCCGTCTGCTCGTCGAGGCGGGCTTCGAGGTGGTGGGAACGGCCGAGGACGCCGAGGGCCTGCTGCGGCGGGTCGAGCTGCGCCGCCCGGATGTCGCCATCGTCGACATCAAGATGCCGCCGACGCACACCGACGAGGGCCTGGCGGCGGCACAGGCGATCCGCGCCGCGTACCCGACCGTCGGCGTGCTCGTGCTCTCGCAGTACCTGGAGTCGCGCTACGCGACGCGCCTGCTGGAGGAGGCGCCGGAGCGGGTCGGCTACCTGCTGAAGGACCGCGTGTCGGACGTCGCGGTGATCGCGGACGCCCTGCGCCGCATCCACGAGGGCGAGTGCGTGATCGACCCGACGATCGTCTCGCGGCTCGTGCAAGCGCGCGCGGCAGGCGGGTCCGCTGGACGAGCTCACGGAGCGCGAGCGCGAGGTGCTCGCCCTGCTCGCCGAGGGGCGCAGCAACGCCGCGATCTGCCGCGCTCTCTACCTGAGCCCGAAGACCGTCGAGGCGAACGTGGGGCAGATCTTCCGCAAGCTCGGGCTCGAGCAGTCGACCGACGACCACCGCCGCGTGCTGGCGGTGCTGGCGTACCTGCGGGCCGGGAGCTGAGGCGCTCCGATGCCTAACCCCGGGCCGGTCCGGGAAGCCAACTCCCGTCCGCCGAGCGAATCGAGGCAGCCATGATGACCGTCGTCACCCGCGTGCGCCTGCGGCCCGGGCAGGAGGAGGCCTGGGACGCCGCCTTCCGCCGACGCATCGCCAGCGTTCGCGACCAGCCCGGCTGGATCGCCGTGCAGCTCGGCTCGCCCGTCGAAGACGGCGACGAGCGGGTCGTCATCGGCACGTGGGAGCGCCGTGAGGACTGGGAGGCGTGGCACCACAGCCCCGGCTTCCAGGAGACCCGCGAGGCGCTCGAGGGCGCCGAGGCCGGCGGACACTCCGAGACGTGGCACGAGATCGTGCTCGATGACCACCGCTAGCCGTAGGGCCCGCCGCGCTACGCCAGCAGCGTGCTGCCCGCCGGCACCACCCGCAGCCAGCGGTAGCCGTAGCCGTCGAGCGGCGATCTCGACCCGGCCGCGCGCGTCGAGCGTGCGTGATGCCGTCCACCAGCAGGTCGACCAGCCGCGTCTCCTCGTCGCAGTCGTCCAGCCGCAGCGGCACGTGCGCCGCGCTCGGCCGACAGGTTGTGCAGGGCGACCGTCGACGCGTCGTCCCACGTGCGAGCGGTGGGCGAGCACCGCCGGGTGCGGCTGGTCGAGGACCTCGAAGCTCGCCCCAGCCGAGCTCCGGGCACTCGCGGTAGCGGCGGACCAGCAGCGTGCACGAAGGAGAGCAGCGAGTCGGGGTCGCGCCGCTGCGTCCTCGACGTTCACGTGCTCCGGGCCGAACCCGCCCTCGGTCACCGGGCCGGCCAGCGCGCGACGGCGGCGCGGTCGAGAAGCCGCCGTTGCGGCCCGGCGTCCACTGCATCGGCGTGCGCACCGCCATGCGACCCTCGGCGGCGAGGTTCTCGCCCATGCCGATCTCCTCGCCGTAGAACAGCACCGGCGTGCCGGGCAGCGAGAACAGCAGGCTGTAGACCATCCGGATGCGGCGCGGGTCGCCGTCCGAGCATCGGCGGCAGCCGGCGGCGCAGGCCGCGGCCGTAGATCTGCATGTCCGGGTCCGGGCCGAAGGCGGCGAACACCTCCTGCCGCTCCGTCGTCGGTGAGCTTGTCGAGCGTCAGCTCGTCGTGGTTGCGCACGAACGTCGCCCACTGCGACGTCGTGCGGGATCCGCGGCCGCGGCGGCAGGGCCTCGGCCAGCGGGCGCGGCGTCGCCGCCGGGCCAGCGACAGGTACAGCTTCTGCATCCCGATGAAGTCGAACAGCATCGTCAGCTCGTCGCCGTCCGTCGCCGCCGAAGAAGCGCCGCTGGTCCGCGTGCGGCAGGTTGACCTCGCCCGAGCAGGATGGCGTCGCCGCTGCGGCGGCCGAGGAACGCGCGCAGCTCGCGGAGGTAGTCGTGCGGGTCGGGCGAGGTCCGGTCGCCGTCCGCGATCGCCGGCCGTCTCCAGGAAGAACGGGACGGCGTCGACGCGGAAGCCGGAGACGCCGAGCTCCAGCCAGAACCCGATGCACCTTGGCGATCTCGTCGCGGACCGCCGGGTTGGCGATGTTCAGGTCGGGCTGGTGGCGGTAGAAGCGGTGCAGGTAGTACTGCGCCCGCCTTCTCGTCGTACGTCCAGATGCTCGTCTCCTGGTCGGGGAAGACGACCTCGAGCTTGGCGTCCGGCGGCGGCTTGTCGCGCCAGACGTACCAGTCGCGGTACGGCGACGTCGGGCTCGACGCGGGCCGCCCGGAACCACGGGTGCTGGTCGGAGGTGTGGTTGACGACGAGGTCGACGATCACGCGCATGCCCGCGGTCGCGCGCGGTGCGGATCAGCTCGACGAGGTCGCCGTGCGTGCCGAGGCGCGGGTCGACGCCGTAGAAGTCGGTGATGTCGTAGCCGTCGTCGCGGTCGGGCGTCGGGTAGAACGGCATGAGCCACAGGCACGTCACGCCGAGCTCGGCGAGGTAGTCGATGCGCTGGGCCAGGCCCGGCAGGTCGCCGCGGCCGTCGCCGTCCCAGTCCAGGAACGTCTCGACGTCGAGGCAGTAGACGACGCGTTCTTCCACCACAGGTCGCTGGTGTCGGTGATCCTCACGGCTGCGCGCCGACCTCGAGCTCGGGCAGCGACCGTCGGTCGCCGAACGACGTCGAGGAACGCGCGTCTGCTCCTGCGCCGACGTGGTGGAGGTAGACGGCGTCGAAGCCGAGGGCGACGAGCTCGCTGCAGCCAGGCGGCGTGGCGCGCCGGGTCGCTGGACGACGAGCACCGCGTCGCGCACGGCCTCGGCGCGGACGTGCTCGCCGACCTGCGTCGAAGTGCCTCGACGGTGTCGAGGTCCCAGCAGACCGGCGGGCCGAACACGTTGCTGCGCCACTGGTCGTGGGCGATCGCGAGCGCCGTCGTCGTCGTCGCGCGCGTACGACAGGTGCACCTGCAGGTGCGGCCGGGCCGCGGCCGCCGGCGTCGCGGTAGGCGTCGAGCACCTGCCGCAGCGCGTCGTGCGGCTGGTTGACGGTGATCAGCCCGTCGGCCCACGCCGCCGCCCAGCCGGCGGTCTCGGCGCGACACCGCCGGCGCCGATCAGCGGCGGCGGCTCGTCGGGCAGCGTCCAGAGGCGGGCGCGGTCGACGTGACGAGCCCGTCGTGGCTGACCTCCTCGCCGCGGTGCAGCGCCCGGATCACGTCGACGCACTCGCGCAGCCGGGCGTTGCGCACCTCCTTGCGCGGCCAGCCGTCGCCGGTGATGTGCTCGTTCGACGCCTCGCCGGTGCCGAGCGCGACCCAGAAGCGGCCCGGGAACATGGCGGCGAGCGTCGCCGACGGCCTGGGCGACGATCGCCGGGTGGTAGCGCTGGCCCGGCGCGTTGACGACGCCGAAGGGGAGGCGCGTCGTCGCCAGCGCCGCGCCCGAGCCAGGACCAGGCGAAGCCGCTGTGGCCCTGCCGCTCGCTCCACGGCGAGAAGTGGTCGGAGCACATCGCCGGCGTCGAAGCCCGGCCTGCCTCGGCCGCGCTGCACGGCGTCGAGCAGCGCCGCGGGTGCACCTGCTCGTGCGAGGCGTGGAAGCCGACGACCGTCATGTCGCCCGTCCTTCCCGCTCGCGGCCGCCCGTCACACGCGTGGCGTGGTTCGACCGCAGGCGACGGAGGGCATGGAGGGCGCATGAAAGCCTGGCGCATCGTCGAGCACGTCCGCAGCTCGCTGTGGTTCGTCCCCGTCGTCTGCGTCCTGATCGGCGCCGGCGCTCTCCTTCGGCACCATCGCCATCGATCGGGCGCTCGACCACGAGCTCGTGCCGTCCTGGGCCGACCGGCGGCCCGGACGCCGCGATCGCCATCCTGAGCACGATCGCGACGTCGATGGTCACGCTGACGGCGCTCGTCCTGACGATCACCATGGTCGTCGTCCAGCTGGCGATGGGGCAGTTCTCGCCGCGGATCGTGCAGACCATCCTGCGCGACCAGCCGAGCCAGATCGCGATCGGCCTGTTCGTCGCGACCTTCGCCCACGCGATGCTCGCGATGCGCGAGGTGCGGTTCGAGGACGGCGGCACCGTGCCGGGTCTCGCGATCGTCGTCGCCTACGTGCTGGTCGTGATCTCGCATCGTCGTGCTGGTGCTCTACGTGCACCACATCGGCCGCTCGCTGCGCGTGTCGAAGCTGATCGAGCTCGTCGGCAAGGACACGCGACGCACAGCTCGACCGCGCGTTCCCCGATCACGGCCCGGCGCTCGAGCCGGGGCCGCAGCAGCGCATCTGCGCCGACCACTCCGGCGTCGTCGTCCGCATCGACCACGAGCGCCTGGTGGAGGTCGCGCGGGACGCGGACTGCCGGCTCGTGCTGCAGCCGGCGCTCGGCGACTTCGTGCCGGCGGGCGGGACGCTGTTCGTCGTGGAGGGCGCGGAGCGACCGCTGCGGGAGGACGACGCCCGGAGCGGCGTGGCGCTGGCGCTCGAGCGCGTGCTCGACCAGGACGTCGCGTACGGCTTCCGCATGCTCGTCGACATCGCGGAGCGCTCGCTCGCGGACTCGCCGTACGTCGATCCGACGACCGCCGTGCAGGCCATCGACCGCCTGCACGACGGCCTGCGCCAGCTCGCGCGGCGCGCCTTCCCGGACGGCCGAGCACCGCGACGACGACGGCGTCGCTGCGGCTGGTGGTGCCGGTGATGGACTGGGACGCGTACGTGCGCCTCGCCTTCGACGAGCTCTGCCGCGTCGGCGCCCGCTCGCCGCAGGTCGCGCGCCGCCTCGTCTCCGCGCTCGAGGACCTGCGCGCGGTAGCCCTGCCGGACCGCGTCCCGGCCCTCGACCGGCAGCTCGAGATCCTCGTCAGCGCCGTGCACGGGGCTGACGCGCCCGACGCCCCGCTGGAGCCGGACTTCGCGCTCACGCCGGACCGCCAGGGCATCGGGCCCGCGGCGGGGCGCGCCTGACGGCGGTCAGGCCGGGCCCACCCGCAGGTAGAAGAACGTCGACGGGCAGGGGCGGCCGTCGGCGTACAGCGCGTAGGCGGGGATCTCGCCGACCCGCTGCCAGCCCAGGCGCGTGTACAGGCGGTCGGCTGCGCTGCCCGTCTCGGTGTCGAGCACGAGCAGCGTGCGGCCCTCCTCGCGGGCGACGGCGACGATCGCCTCCATCAGGGCGGCACCCAGGCCGCGACGCCGGGCGCGCCGGTGCACGAGCATCTTGGCCACGTCGCCGCGGTGCGGCTGGTTGTCGGGCGCGGGGAACCGGAGCTGCACCGTGCCGCAGATGCCGTGCTCGTCCTCCGCGACCAGGAGCGCCCGGTCGCCCCGCGCGACTCCGGCTGACACGTCGTGCCAGAAGTCCCGCGCCCGCTCGCGCGTCAGGCCATGCATGAACCCGAACGAGGCGCCGCCCGCCAGGCAGTCGAGCACGACGTCGACCAGGTCCTCGATCTCGGCCTCGCTCGGGTCGGTGACGCGGCGGATCGTGGGTGCGTCGGTCATCGACGGCCTCCGTGCGCGGGCGTCACGACGATCGCGTAGCGCGCCGCCGTCGTCGTCGGGTTGGAGAACATGACCGGGCCGTCGAGGTCCATCGCCAGGCAGTCGCCCTCCTCCAGGTCGTGCCGGTCGTCGCCGACGGCGACCGTCATCGAGCCCTCCAGCACCCACACGAGCTGGTGCACCCGCGGCTCGCGCGGGCCCGTCTCGAAGGCGACGCGCGCGCCGGCGGGGAAGCGGACGTCGACCAGCCGCAGGCCGTCCGGCGTCGCGGCCGGCGAGACGTTCCGGCGCTCGTAGCCGGACGCCGGATCGACCCAGACGGGTTGCTCGTCGCGGCGGGCCACCGGTGGGGACGGCTCGGCGCCGGCGTCGAACAGCGAGCCGAGCGTGACCCCCAGGCCGACCGCGAGCTTCTCCAGCACCACGGCCGTCGGGCTGGCCTCGCCGCGCTCCACCAGCGAGATCATCGAGCGGCTGACCCCGCTGCGCGCGGCGAGCGCCTCCAGCGAGAGGCCACGCTCCGCCCGCCGCTCGCGGACGCGGGCAGCGATGCGGTCGTGCAGCGCGAGCATCTCCTCCGGCATGGTGGACGAACCATCCACGATGGTAGAGAGAACGTCAAGCGCCCGCGCCCTCGCACTGCGCGCCCCCGGACGCCATGATGGGCGGCACGCTCGCACCGGCCCGCTGGAGGCGCCATGCCGCTGAGGAGTCCGCATCCCGACGTCGACCTCCCGGACGTCGCGCTGGACCGGTTCGTCCTCGGTGCGGCGCGGGAGCGCGGCGACCGGCCGGCGTTGATCTCCGGCGAGACCGGCGCCGTCCTCACCTACGCGGCCCTGGCCGATGCCGTGGAGCGCGCTGCCGCCGCCTTCGCCGCCCACGGCGTCCGCCCGCGCGACGTCGTCGGCATCTTCGCGCCCAACGTGCCCGAGTACGCGATCGCCTACTTCGGCATCCTGCGCGCGGGCGCCGCCGCCACCACCATCAACGGCCTCTACACCGCCGACGACGTCGCCATGCAGCTGCGCGACGCCCACGCGCGCGTGCTCGTGACCGCCGCCCCGCTGCTCGACCGCGCCCTGCCCGCGGCCGCGGCGGCCGGCATCGACCTCGTCGTGTCCATCGGCGGCGGCGAGGGGGCGGTCGCGCTCGATGCGTTCCTGGACACGGACGCGCCGCCGCCGGACGTCGAGGCCGCGGCCGACGACATCGCGTCGCTGCCCTACTCGAGCGGCACCACGGGCCTGCCCAAGGGCGTGATGCTCACGCACCGCAACCTGGTGGCCAACATCGTGCAGTTCGCGGCGGTGCGGCCGTACGACGAGGCCGAGGTCACGATCGCGATCCTGCCCTTCTTCCACTCCTACGGCCAGACCGTCGTCCTCAACTACGGCCTCCACGCCGGCGCCACCATCGTCACGCTCGCGCGCTTCGACCTGCAGGCCTACCTGGAGCTGACCGAGCGCCACCGGGCCACCGTCGCCTACGTCGCGCCGCCGCTCGTGCTCGCGCTGGCGAAGCACCCGCTGGTGGACCAGCACGACCTCTCCAGCCTGCGCGCGATGCTGTCCGGCGCGGCTCCGCTCGACGCGACGCTGACCGACGCCTGCGCCGCCCGCATCGGCTGCGACGTCGTGCAGGGCTACGGCATGACCGAGGCCAGCCCCGTCACCCACGCGGTGCCGAAGGGCTCGCCCGGGCGGCCCGGCAGCGTCGGGCTGCCGCTGCCGTCCACGGAGTGCCGCATCGTGTCCGTCGAGACGGGGGAGGAGGTCGGCACCGGCGAGCGCGGCGAGCTCCAGGTGCGCGGCCCGCAGGTCATGGCCGGCTACCTCGGCAACCCGGACGCGACGGCCGCCACGATCGTCGACGGCTGGCTCTGCACCGGCGACGTCGCCATGGCGGACGAGGAGGGGTGGACGTGGATCGTCGACCGCGTCAAGGAGCTCATCAAGGTCAGCGGCTTCCAGGTCGCGCCGGCCGAGCTCGAGGCGCTCCTGGTCGGCCATCCCGGCATCGCGGACGCGTGCGTGATCGGCGTGCCCGACGAGGCCAAGGGCGAGGTGCCGAAGGCCTTCGTCGTGCTCCGCGAGGGCACCACGACCGACGACGTCGCCGCGTTCGTGGAGGGCCGCGTCGCCCCGCACAAGCGGCTGCGCGCCGTGGAGGCCGTCGACGTCATCCCGCGCTCCGCGAGCGGCAAGATCCTGCGCCGTGTGCTCGCCGACCGGGAGCGGGCGGGCGCGCCGCGCTAGGACGCCGGGCTACGCCGCGCGCGTCTGGCGGCCGGGCCGCTCGTCGAGGTGCAGCAGCTGCTCGAGGCCCTGCAGGGCCACGGCGCAGAAGTGCGTGCCCGCGTGGCGGCGGCACTCGTCGAGGGCGTCGACGATCGTGCGCGCCGCCTGGTACGGGCGGTCGCTCGTCATCACGTCCCACGCGTCCGCGAGCCCGAGGATGCGGGCGCCCTGCGGGATGGCCGAGCCCGCCAGCCCGTCGGGATAGCCGCGCCCGTCCAGGCGCTCGTGGTGGTGCCGGACCCACGCGACCTGCTCGGGCAGCAGCACGTCGTCCACCATCCGTGCGCCGAGGGCCGCGTGCTCCTTGATCTGCTCGTACTCCGCGTGGTCGAGCCGGCCGGGCTTGAGCAGGATGGAGTCGGGCGTGCCGATCTTGCCCACGTCGTGCACGAGCCCCGCGTCGCGGAGCAGCTCGACGCGGTCGGGCGACCAGCCGAGGGCCGTTGCGATGCGGGCCGCGAGGTCGGCGACGCGCTCCGAGTGCCGTTGCGTCGACGGGTCCCTGGCGTCGATCGCCCGCGCCAGCACCCGCAGGCTGGTCAGGGCCTGGCGCCGCTCCAGGCGGTCGGCGCGCTCGGCGGCCGAGAGCTCCTCGACCTGGTCCGACGAGTACGTCACGCAGGCGTTGCGGCCGTGCGCCTTGGCCCAGTAGAGGGCGCCGTCCGCGAGCTCGTACAGCCGCTCGGCCGTCCCCGCCGCGCCGAGGTCGCAGATGCCGGCGGAGATCGTCAGCTGCCCGAGCTCGCCGAACGGCTCGCCGGCGACGTGGGCCCGTGCGCGCTCCGCACGCTCCAGCGCCCCCGCGGCGTCGAGCCCCGGCAGGAGCAGCGCGAACTCCTCGCCGCCGACCCGCCCGAGCGCGCCGTCGTCGGCGTGCTGCTGCAGGCGCCGCGCCGTCTCCACCAGCACGCGATCGCCCGCGCGGTGCCCGTGCGTGTCGTTGACGGCCTTGAAGCGGTCGAGGTCGAACAGCACCAGCGCGAGCGGGGCGTGCGCGACCTGGGCGAGGCCGACGGCGTCGCGCAGCGAGTCGTGGAACGTGCGGTGGTTCGGCAGGCCGGTCAGCGGATCCGTCGACGCCTGCGCGGCCAGGGCGGCGCGCGCCTCCGCGTTGGCGATGGCGGTCTGCGTCAGCTCCGCGAAGCTCTCCAGGCGGTCGATCGCGCGCGGGTCGATGCCCTCCGGACAGTTCGTCGCCGCGCGGACGATCCCCCAGGGGCGCCCGCCGACCGTGATGGGCGCGGCGATGTGGTGGCGGTAGGGGAGGACGGCGCGCGGCTCGGTGTCGATGAGCGCCGCACCGCCGGCCCCGCGGACGATCCGCGCCACCTCGTCGGGCGTCAGCCGGATGCGCGTGCCGGGCGTCGGGGCGAAGGACGCCGGCGCGGCCCAGCGCCCCATCACCAGCAGCTCGTCGTCGCGCACGAAGCGGCTGACGGTCGCGCACTCGAGCGACAGCAGCTGGGCGACCTCGCGCGCCACGAGCTCGCAGACCCGCGTGGGCTCGGACTCCGACGCCACGGCCGTGGCGACGCGGTGCAGCGCGGCGTGCTCGGCGGCGAGCGACGTCTGCTCCTCCGCGAGCCGCCGCTGCGCCTGCTCGCTGCGCCGCAGCTCGTCCTCGATGGCCACCTGGTGCGTGACGTCCTTGAGGATGGCGGTGAACGTGCGGCGTCCGTCGGCCTCCTCGGCCCGGCCGACGGCGACGCTGATGGGGAACTCGCTGCCGTCGCGGCGCAGGCCGTCGGCGCGCAGCTCCTGGCTCGGAGCGTAGGCCGGCGCGGCGCTCGCGCGCGCGACGCCCTTCCGGTGGCCGGCCTGGTGGCGCTCGGGGATGAGGATCGTGAGCGGCTGCCCCAGCAGCTCGCTGGCGCCGTAGCCGAACATCCGCTCGACGGCCGGGTTGACGGCGAGGATCGTGCCCGTGGTGTCGACCGTGATCACGCCGTCCACGATGGTCTCGACCATCGCGCGGTGGCGTGCCTCGCTGGTGCGCAGGCGGTCGCGGGCCCAGGTCTGCTCGACGGCGATGGTCGTGAGCTGGCGCGCGTGCTCGAGCAGCGCCCAGTCGGCCTCGTCCGGTCGCGTCGGCGTCGAGTGGTACATGGCGAAGGTCGCGAGCACCCGGCCGTCGGCGCCCACGATCGGCACCGACCAGCAGGCGCGCAGGCCGTACGCGAGCGCGTGCTCCTTGCAGCCCGCCCACAGCGGATCGGTCTCGACGTCCTCGACGATGACCGTCTGGCCGAGGTGCGCGGCGGTGCCGCACGACCCCACCCGCGGCCCGATCTCGATGCCGTCGACCAGCGACGAGTAGGCCGCCGGCAGGTCGGGTGCCGAGCCGTGGCGCAGCCGCCCGGCGCCGTCGACGAGCAGCACCGACGCGATCATGTCCGGCCGCTCGTACTGGAGCCGGCGCACGACGAGGTCGAGCACGTCGGTCAGCGGCGCGCCGCCGGCGATCGCGGACAGCAGCTCCGCCTGCACCTGGTACGCGCTGGCGCGGCGATGGGCCTGCTCGGCCGCGCGGCGCCGGTCGAGCTCGGACGCGGCGTCGGCTGCGACGCGCTCCAGCTCGCGGACGTCGCCGCACGACCAGGAGCGCGGCGACGAGTCGATCGCGCACACGGCGCCGTACGCCTCGCCGCGCTTGCCGACGAGCGGCACGCCGAGGTACGCGACGACGCCGTGCTCCTCGACCGCGGGGTGGTCGCGCAGCACCGCGTCCGCGCGCGCGTCGTCGACGAGGAGCGGCCCGTGGGCGGCGACGACACGGGCGCACAGGGAATGCGAGATCGGCGTCTCCCGCGCGCCGCCCAGCACCGCCGGCAGGCCCGTGGCGCCGACGAACGCCTGGCGCTCGGCGGTGACGAGCGAGACCATGGCCGTCGGCGCGTCGACCGCCTCGGCCGCGGCGCGGCTGAGGGCGTCGAGCACCGGATCGGACGGGGCGTCGAGGGCCGTCGTGCGCGCGAGCGCAGCGATGCGGAAGGCGTTGTCGACCGCCGAGGGGGGAGCGTGTTCGGCCATTGCTGGGGAGGGCGGCGCAATGGCGCCTCGTCCCCTCGCCATCGACGGCCGGCAGCTGGTACTTGAGTACCGGCCCGGTGGTGTGGCTGACCCTTCGCGCCGGCCTACGCGTGGACGACCTCGAGCAGGTACGCGACCATCACGTCCTCGCTCGCGAAGGCGAGGTGGTACGCGTCCGACTGCTCCTCGACGCGCGCGATCTGCGGGCCGTTCTGCAGGAACAGCGGGCCGAACGGGAAGAAGCTGAAGTCGACCACGCGGCTCGTGAAGCCGCCCGCCTCCAGCAGGAGCGCCGTCTCCGCCTGCCCGACGATGGAGAGCTGCATCACGTACGCCACGCCGCCCGGCGCGAGCAGCTGCGGCAGCAGGCGGATGAAGTGGTCCAGCAGGTTGCGGCCCCAGTAGTCCAGCGGGCGATGGCCGCTCGGCTCCTCGTACGGGTCGACGGGCATCTGGTACAGGCTGGCGACGACGTACTCGAACTGCTCGCTCGGCTGCCAGTGGTAGAGGTCCACGGCCTCGCCGGTCATGCGGTCGGACACGCCGTTGCGGAAGCCGTTGGCGAGCGTGTTGGCGACGGCGTGGCGGTCGACGTCCATGGCGTGCACGCGCCGCGCGCCGTTGAGGGCCAGCTGCACCGCCAGGATGCCGCAGCCGCAGCCGACGTCGAGGCACGTGCGATCGCGGCCGCCGCCCGTCTCGAACAGCCGCTTCCACACGAGGTAGCTGCCGGTGGTGGGCACGAAGACGCCCGGGTCGACGGCCAGCTCGGGGAACGGCAGCGGGAACAGCACGCGGCCCTCGTCGTCCCGCCACGGCCGGGCCGGCGCGGGCGGCCGGCGCCTCGCGGGCCAGCCGCTCCTCCAGCGAGGGCCGCTCGTGCCCGGCCGGCACGTCGGCGACGGCCTTCGCGACCGCGGCGATGTGGTGCGGGCCGACGCCGCAGCAGCCCCCGATGATCTGCGCGCCCTCGGCCCGCCAGGAGCGCGCGAGGGCGGCGTAGGCGTTCGGATCGATCGTGTCGTCGAACTGCCAGGAGCTCGCGCCGAGGCGCCCGAGGTTCGGGTACACGCCGAGCGGCATGCGCGTGTAGTCGCGCAGCCAGGACAGCATCCCGGGGACGTGGTCGACCGGCAGGCAGTTGATCAGCAGCGCGCCGACGCCCATGTCCTCGAAGCGGCGCGCGGCGCGGCCGAAGGCGTCGCCCTCCGGCGGGCCCCAGTGCTGGCCGAAGACGCCGCAGACGCCGTGCAGGCAGCGCCGGAAGGAGAGCCACACCGGGAGGCCGGTCTGCTGCAGCAGCTCGACGGTCTCGAACGTCTCCGGGTCGCGGATCAGGGTCAGCGTCTCGAGCAGCAGCAGGTCGGGCGGCTCCTCCTCGAAGACCCGCGCGAGCAGCTCGATCGTGCCTCGCCGCCGCGGCGAGTTCGCCTCCTCCGAGATGGCGAACGCGACCGCGCACTCGCCGGTCCGGCCGGCCTCCTCGATCGCCTGGCGGGCGAGCCGCACCCCCAGCCGCGAGACGTCGAGCCACTGCGCGCGGCCGCGCGCGCCCGGCCCGTTGCGCACCTCGAGCTCGGTGGCGGAGAGGATCGACCAGGTGTCCGTCGAGATCACGTCGCAGCCCGCCGCGACGTACGCGCGGTGCACGTCGAGCACGGCCTGCGGCGCCCGGTAGAGCGCCCACGTGCCCCAGAGCTCGGGGTCGGGGTCGGCGTGCCGCTGCAGCTCCGTCGCCACGCCGCCGTCGAGGACGATGCAGCGGTCCGATGCGATCAGGTCCTCGAGCCGGGCGTACGCGCCGGAGCGCACGGCGGGGCCGCCGGGACTGGTGGGCTGCGGCATCGGCGGGAGTATGAGGTCCGCGACGGGCAGTCGCACGGGCCGCGTCCGCGGTAGACTCGCAGCCGGGATCGGACGGACCGGCTCCGGAGAGGTGGGAGGCGCTGTGGTGCCCCAGTCGCGGCGCGAGGAACGAGGTGCCTGACCCGGCCTCGCCGAGCGTGCGGCTCGAGCTGCGAGCCGACGGGACGTCGCTCGCGTGGTACGAGACCGACGAGATGCACGATGCCGCCCGCCACGCCGTCGCGGCCTGCCACCACCCGGGCGCGCACGCCGTCGTCGAGATCGTGCTCGTCGACCCCGCGGCCGGCGAGGTCGTGCTGATGACCGTCACGCCCCGCGAGCCGGGCGCCGATGGCTGACCCGCAGCCGCCGCGCGCGGTGGTGGTGCGGCACGGCGAGACGGCGTGGAGCGCGAGCGGCCGCCACACGGGCGCGACGGACGTCGAGCTCACCGACGAGGGCCGCGCGCTCGCCCGCACGCTGGGCGCGACGCTCGCCGGCGGCCGGTTCGCGCTGGTCCTCACGTCGCCCCTGCGGCGGGCGCGTGACACGGCGGTGCTGGCCGGCTTCCCGGACGCGGAGGTCGAGCCCGACCTCGTGGAGTGGGACTACGGCGACTACGAGGGCCTGACGACGCCCCAGATCCGCGAGACGGTGCCCGGCTGGGCCGTGTGGACGCACCCCGTGCCGGGCGGCGAGACGGCGGAGCAGGTCGCGGCCCGCGCCGACCGCGTGATCGCCCGCATCGAGCGGGCGGCCGGCGACGTCGCGGTCTTCTCCCACGGCCACTTCCTGCGGGTGCTCGCCGCACGCTGGCTGGAGGAGCCGGCGGCCTTCGGCGGCCGCCTGCTGCTCGGCACGGCGTGCCGCGGCGTGCTCGGGCACGAGCGCGAGCGCCGCGCCCTGGAGCGCTGGAACGTGCCGCCGGCGCCCGCGTCGGCGTAGCGCGGGCGCCGGCGGCGGAGGTCCGTCTAGCCGACCCCGACGCCGGGCTCGACCGGGATGCCGATCGGCCCGGAGACCTGCGGGAACGGCGTCCAGGTGCGCTTCGCGAGCGTGTCGAGGTCGCTCGACCGGACGCCCGTGCCGGAGATCGTGAGCAGCGCGTCGCGCACCACGACCGCCCGCACGATGGGCGACGGCATCGAGATCTGCGCCGCGTCGTTCGGCGCGCCGACGTCCGGGCCCGGGGCCGGCTGCTCGAACACGATCGGGTCGTGCTCGATGCGGCCGAGCTCGCGCACGCCGCCGGCCGCGGTGGCGGTGACGGCGAGCGCGCCCACGAAGCCGTAGCCGTCGCGGTCGCCCTCGGCCGGCGGCACCCACACCGGCATGACGCCGAGCGAGGTCGCCGGCCACCAGAGGAACGCGTGGTGGTCCCACTCGGCGTCCGACCACCCGCCCGGGAGCCGCAGGACGGACAGGCGCCGCGGGGCGTCGGGGTCGGAGACGTCGAACAGCGAGACCTGCGTGCCCTTCAGGCGCCCCTGCTGGTCGGCGTCCTGGCCGATGCCGAGCAGCAGGTGGTCGCCGACGGGGTGCAGGTAGGCGCTGTAGCCGGCGATGTGCAGCTCGCCGCGCAGGGTCGGGTTCGCCGGGTCGGAGAGGTCGACGACGTGCAGCGGGTCGACCTGGCGGAAGGTCACGACGTACGCGCGGTCGCCGATGAAGCGCGTGGCGTAGATGCGCTCGTCCGTGCCCAGCCCGCCCAGGCGGCCGAGCTGCTCGCAGGCGCCCGTCGCGCAGCTGCAGGGTCGTGACGAAGCTCTGCGACGTCGTCCCCTCCGGCAGCTCGCCCGTCCACCAGGGCGGCAGCTCGGTGGTCGCGATGCGCAGGACGCCGTCGAGCTCCGACATCGCGAACTGGTTCAGCACCGTGCCGCGCACCTGGCCGCTGCCGGCGTACGCCGTCGACGTCGGCGACGACGTGTCGAAGCGGTGCACGACCGTGTCGACCGGCGGCGGCGGGGCGTCGCTGCTGTACCACGACGGGTCGAGCTGCCGCGCGGTGGCGACGTACAGCGCGGTCGGCGAGGCGTAGATGGTGCCGCCGGTGGCCAGGATGGAGTCCGTGTCGACGGGGGTCAGGCCCGCCTCGACGTCGAAGGTCGTGACGGTCACCGTGCCGACGCCCGAGTACTCGCTCGGGCGGCTGACGTCGTCGCAGCCGACGGCGGCGCCGCGCAGCGTCGTGCGGTGCGGCCGGTGGTGGCGCATGCGCGGCAGCCACGCGGTCTGCGTGGACGCCCGCAGCGCCCTGCGCCACGCCGCCCGCACCTGCCGCACGCTCGTCGTCGCCCGCGCGGGCAGCGCGTCGGCCCGCAGCGCCAGGCTGGGCTCGTCGTCGGTGACGAGGCGGACGGTGGTGCCGGTGAGGCGCGCGCCGAGCATCGAGCCCGAGACGACGTAGCGCTCGAGGATGCGCGGGGCGGCGAGGTCGGAGACGTCGAGCAGGATCGCCTGCGTGCCGGACTCCGGCATGTTGAGCGGCGCGTCCGGCGCCGCCTGCCCGCCGCGCACGGGCGTCGCCGGCTCGCCGAGGACCAGCAGCCGGTCGCCCTCCAGCAGCATCCCGCTCGACCACGCGCTGGGCAGCGCGAGGGTGGTGACGAGGCGCGGCTTGTCGCCGCTCACGTCGAGCACGCGCAGCGAGGAGCCGCCGTCGAGCACGAACATGCGCGTGCCGTCGGTCTTCACGAGGTCGGGCTCGTCGACGCCGGCCTCCTGGTTGTTCGTCTCGGAGTGGTCCGGGGTGGACGGGGCCGCGACCCGGCACCGCCGGCGCCGCCGCCGAGTCCTCCGCGCCCACCTGGGGGATCGCGCCGGTGCGCGAGAAGCCGGACGCGAAGCCGAAGTCGCGCGCCAGGCGCGGCGAGCGCGCCCGCACGTAGGACACCAGCTCGTCGCAGGACGCGAACGTGTGGAGCCCGGCGTTGGGGGCGGGGGCGGCCTCCTCGGCACCGGCCGGCAGCGCGGCCGGCCCGGCCAGGAGGGCGGCGGCCGCCGCGAGTGCGGCAGTCCGCCGTGCGGGGACGGTCGAGGCGATCCTCATGCGGCCTCAGACGCTAGCGCGCGGCGTTCGGTTCCGCACTCGCGCGAAGACGAGCGTCCGCCAGCACGTCCACCGCGGCCGGCGCCGAGGGCGCCGGCCGCGGCGACGCGGTTTGGGCCTAGCCCTTGACGGAGCCCGCCATCAGCCCGCGCACGAAGTAGCGCTGGAGCGCGAAGAAGATGATCAGCGGGACGACCATCGAGATGAACGCCGCCGCGGGCAGGAGCTCGAGGTTGCGCCCCTTCGACGTGACCATGTTGACGATGCTGACGGTCATCGGCGAGTTGGCCGGGTTCGAGCCCTGCACGAAGACCAGCGCCACGAGGTAGTCGTTCCACACCCACAGGAACTGGAAGATCGCGAACGCGGCGATGACCGGCATCGAGAGCGGCACGATCAGGCTGCGGAAGATGCGCAGGTGGTCGGCCCCGTCGATGCGGATGGCCTCGATCAGGTCGCGTGGCAGCCCGGCGATGTAGTTGTGGATCAGGAAGATCGCGAGCGGCAGCCCGAACGCCGTGTGGGCGAGCCACAGCGACGCGTGGTCGCCGAGGATGCCCATCCGGCCGAAGAGCGTCAGGAGCGGCACGAGCGCGGCCTGCAGCGGGATCGCCAGCAGGGCCACGCAGAGGATGAACAGCCAGTCGCGACCCGGGAACGCGCATCCACGCGAACGCGTAGGCCGCCAGCGTGGCGATGCCGATCGGGATCAGCGTGGCCGGGATCGTGATCGACATGGAGTTCAGGAAGTAGTCCCACATCGACAGCGACGCCGCCGCTCGAGTTGGTGAGCGCGCGGTCGTAGGCGTCGAGGGTGAACGACGGGTCGCTGAACGACGGTCCACCAGCCGCTGGTGCGCTGCTCGGCCGGCTCGCGGAACGAGTTGATGAGCAGGCCGGCCGTCGGGATCGTCCAGAGCAGGACGACCAGCCACAGGATCGCCGGTCGGGATCTTGCGACAGCCAGCGCGTGCAGGCGGGCGCCCTTGGCCTTCGGTGGCCGGGACGCGCGCGGACGGTGACGGTTGCCATCAGGCTCCCTAACCCACTCGCTTCGCGGTGGCGCCGCACGTTGATGAAGACGATCGGCAGCACCAGCACCACGATGATCACGGCGAACGTGGCGCTGCCGGTGAAGTTCGCGTCGCGCAGGTTCTCGTACATCGTGTTGGCCAGCACGTCCGTCCGGCTGCGGCCGTTGGTCGTGGCCTTCACGAGGTCGAAGACCTTCATGACCATGACGGTGAGGGTCGTCAGCACGACGACGACCGTCGGCCAGACCTGCGGGATCACGACCCGCCAGACCGACTGGAGCTCGGAGGCGCCGTCGATCTTGCGCCGCCTCGAGGGTCTCGCTCGGCACCGACTTGATCGGCCGCCGACAGCACCACCAGCGCGAACCCGACCTGGATCCAGATCATGATGATCATGATGAAGAAGTTGTTCCACGGGATGATGCTCGGCGCTGGTGTAGAAGTCGATCGGCTCGTCCATCAGGCCGGTGCCGGTGAGGACGTTGTTGAGCAGGCCGATGTCCTCGCGCGACGTGTTGCGGTAGTAGACGTAGCGCCAGATGACCGCGGCGCCGACGAACGAGATCGCGACGGGCATGAAGATCAGCGACTTGGCGACCTTCTCGCCGTTGGACCGGTCGGCGAGGATGGCCAGCATCAGGCCGAGCAGGGTCGACAGGCCGGCGACCGTGACCACCCACCAGAGGTTGTTCCAGATCGTCCCCTGGAGCGTGGAGAACACCGCCAGCATCAGCAGCACGGCGGCTGCCACGACGGCGATCGACGGCACCGGCGCGGTGTACTCGATGCCCGCCTGGCGGTCCTTCGCCTTCGCGACGGCGACGTACGCGATCGCCGCGAAGAAGAGCAGCGCCGCCAGGAAGAACAGGCGGCTCGTGAAGATGTTGTCCCAGTTGTTGAAGCTGAAGTAGCGGGAGTCGGTGAAGACGTTGGTGTAGTTGTCGAACGTGAAGCCGTTCTCGCCGTCGGGGCCCCCGCGGAAGCTCAGGTAGACCGTCCGCACCGTCGGCCACACGAGCCCGAAGCCGAGGAACACGAGGGCCGGGCCGACGAAGACCCACGGCCGGATGCGGTCCTGCCACTCGATCGACGCCAGGTCGACGAGCCGATTGAGGGCGACGAAGATGATCGCCGCCGCGGCGAGGACCACGACGATCGTCAAGACCGTCACGATCAGGTCGACCACGTTCTCACCTCCCCAGGTGGTGGGCCGGGGCGCGCCGGCCTCGTCGCCGGCGCGCCGCCGGTCACAGCGTCGTGCGCGTGCGTGCTACTTGCTCGCCGGCCAGGACGCCTCGACCTTGTCGAGGAACTGGTCGATGTCGTTCGCGCCCGTGATGAAGTCCGTGCCCTCCTTCCAGAAGGAGCCGGAGCCCACCGCACCGGGCATCAGGTCGGAGCCGTCGAAGCGGAACGGATCGGCCTTCACGAGGATGTCCGCGAACGTCCGCTCGATGTCCGTCGGGTACAGGCTCGTGTCGTGCGTCTTGTTGGCCGACAGGAAGCCGCCCTTCTTGGCCTTGATCCGGTCGTTGGCGTACTCCGCGCTCGCGAGGTAGCGGCATCACGGCCATGGTCTCGGGCTTGTCGTTCAACGGCACGGCGTAGACGCCGGCGCCGAGCACCGGGGTGCCGAACTCGTCGTTGATCGGCGGCAGGTAGAACGCGTTCACGTCGCCGTCGGGGCCGATCGTCGGCGCCCGCGTCCGTCCAGTTGGCGGCGTAGAAGTTGGCCTGGCGGTGCAGCTCGCACTCGCCGTCGAGCAGCGGCAGACCGGCGTCGGCGAAGGCGGTCGAGACGATCTCGTCCCGGCTCTGCGAGCACGTTGCCGTCCTTGAACCAGATGTCCGCCACGGCCTGCACGACTTCCTTGACCTGCGGGTCGTTGAACGGGATCTCGTGGTTGACCCACTGGTCGTAGACGTCGGGGCCCTTCATGCGCAGCATGAAGTCCTCGATCCAGTCCGTGAGCGTCCAGCCGGTGGCGTCACCGGACTCGACGCCGATGCACCACGGCGTCTTGCCCGCCGCGAGCATGTCCTCCTGCAGCTTGGTGAACTCGTCCCACGTCGTGGGCACGGTCCAGCCGTTCTCCTCGAACGACTTCGGGCTGTACCAGACGAGGCTCTTGAGGTCGGCCTTGTTCGGCACGCCGAGGAGCCTGCCGTCGGGGTCGGTGACGAGCTCCGACCAGTACGAGTCCCAGTTCTGCGAGACGGTCGCCTTCACGTCGTCGGGCACGCCGGGGATCTTGTCCGCTGCGCCGAGGATCTTGCCCGGCTGCGGGATGTTCGCGATGTCGGGCGTCTGACCCGACTCGAGGGCGACCGAGATCTGCGTGTCGAAGTCGCGCGAGCCGGCGTACTCGACCTTGATCCCCGTCCGCTCCTCGAACGGCGCGAAGGACGCCTGGAAGCCGTCGGCCTCGACGGCGACCTCGGGTCCGTTGATGGTGACCTTCTTGCCCTCGAGGCCCAGGTCCGTTCCCTCCGGCGGGCCCGTGTCGGCCGGCGCCTCGGCGCTCGACTCGGCGGGCGCGGACTCCTCCGACGACGGCCTCGGCCGTCGACTCCTCCGCCGACGACTCGGCGGGCGCCGACTCTGCGGCGGACGACTCCGCCGGCGCGCTGGACTCGGCGGGTGCCGCCGAGCTCTCGGCCGGCGCGGCTGCCGACGTGCTGTCGTTCGTCGTCGTCCCCGCCGCCGCACGCAGCGGCGAACGCGAGGGCCATGACGCAGCAGGCCGCCACGATGGTCTTTCTGAGCACGCTTCCCCCTTTTCCCTCTGGGCGCCACCCTCGGCGCCCCCCTCTCCAGCGCCTGCGCAGGCGCCGGGCCGGCACTCGCCCGACCGGCCGCGACTATAGACCCGAAACGCTTTCGGTGCCAGACCGCAACGCCACGATCGTCCGGCGCGTGCAGGAAGTTCCGGCCGATTTGCGGCGATCGGCACGTTCGGCGGCCCGCGACGCGTCGCGTGCGGTATGGTCGCGCGCCATGACAGCGAGCGCCGGCCTGGCCTTTCCCGATGGCTTCGCATGGGGTGCCGCCACCTCCGCGTACCAGATCGAGGGCGCCGTCTCCGAGGACGGGCGCGGGCCGTCGATCTGGGACGCGTTCTGCCGACGCCCGGGCGCCATCCTCGACGCGTCGGACGGGAGCGTCGCCGCGGATCACTACCACCGCTACCGCGACGACGTCGCCCTGATGCGCGAGCTCGGCCTGGGGGCGTACCGCTTCTCGATCGCCTGGCCGCGCGTGGTGCCGGAGGGATCGGCGCCGTCAACGCGGCCGGCCTGGACTTCTACGACCGGCTCGTCGACGAGCTGCTCGCCGCCGGCATCGCGCCGTGGGCCACCCTCTACCACTGGGACCTGCCGCTGCCGCTGGAGCGCACCGGCGGCTGGCGCGACCGCGACACCGTCGCGCGCTTCGTGGAGTACGCGCTGCACGTGCACGAGCGCCTCGGCGACCGCGTCGCGTCGTGGCTGACGATCAACGAGCCGTGGTGCGCGGCGTTCCTCGGCTACGCGACGGACGTGCACGCACCGGGCGCCTGCGACCCGGCGGGCTCCCTGCAGGCGGCGCACCACCTGCTGCTGGCCCACGGCCAGGCCGCGGCGGCGCTGCGGGCGGCCGGCGCGGGCACGGTCGGCGCCGCCGTCAACCTCGTCCCGGTGCGGCCCGCCAGCGACGACGAGCGCGACGTCGACGCCGCCCGGCGCATCGACGGGCTGCAGAACCGGCTGTTCCTGGACACGCTGCTGCGCGGCACGTTCCCGGAGGACGTGGCGGCCGACGTCGCCGCCGTCAGCGACCTCGCGCACGTCCTGCCGGGCGACCTGGAGCAGATCGCCGCCCCGCTCGACGTGCTCGGCATCAACTACTACTACACGTGGGCGGTGGCCGGGGACGGCGTGCCGGACGGCCGGCCGACCGAGTGGGTCGGCTCGCCGCACGTCCGCTTCGTGGAGCAGCCGCTGCCGACGACGGACATGGGGTGGTTCAACGAGCCGCCGGCCCTGCGCGCGACGCTGCACCGCGTGCGCGAGCTCGCGCCCGACCTGCCGCTGGCGATCACGGAGTGCGGGGCCGCCTACCCGCGGGCGCTCGACGACGCCGACCGCCTCGCGTACCTCGACGCGCACCTCCGCGAGGCGCACCAGGCGATCGCCGAGGGCGTCGACCTGCGCGGGTTCATGGTGTGGTCCCTGCTCGACAACTTCGAGTGGGGGTGGGGCTACGGCAAGCGCTTCGGCGTCGTCGACGTCGACTACGCGACGCAGGTCCGCACGCCCCGCGCCAGCGCGCGCTGGTACGCCGACGTGGCGCGCGCGAACGCGCTGCCGGCCGAGCCCGCCCTCTAGCGCACGGGCGCGTCGGAGCCGGGCGCCTCGGCGCGGGCGCGCGGCGCGTCCGGGCAGCCGCGGCGGTGGATCACGAGGCCCGAGGCGCGGTCGGTCTCCAGCTGCAGCGTCACGTGGTCGATGCCGAACGACCCCTGCGCGACCTCGGTGAGGGCGGCCCGCACGCGGTCGTGGTCGGTGCCCGGCGCGACGACGGCGTGCGCCGCCAGGACGGGGAAGCCGCTCGTGATGGCCCAGACGTGCACGTCGTGCACCGAGCGCACGCCGGGCACCTCGGCCAGCGCCCGCGCCAGCTCGTCGGGGTCCATGCCGGGCGGGGCGGCCTCCAGCAGCACCACCACCGCCTCGCGCAGCACGCCCCAGGCCGAGGCGATGATCACCACGCCGATGACCGCGGCCAGCAGCGGGTCGACGCGGTTCCAGCCCGTGAGGGTGATCACGAGGCCGGCGACGAGGGCCGCCGCGGAGCCGAGCACGTCGGCGAACGCGTGCAGGATCGCGGCGCGCACGTTGATGTTGCGGCGGTCGGCGCCCCGCCACAGCAGCACCACCGGGATGCCGTTGGCGACGACGCCGAGGGCGCCGAAGACCAGCACGCCGACGCCCACGACCTCGGGCGGGTGGTCGAGGCGCTGCCAGGCCTGCCACAGCACCCAGATGCCGACGACGACCAGGGCGATGGCGTTGACCAGCCCCGCCAGGACCTCAGCGCGCTTCCAGCCGAAGGTGCGCGCGCCGCGGGCGGGGAGGCCGGCCAGCCAGGCGGCCCCCAGGGCGAGGCCGATGGCGACGCCGTCGGAGACGTTGTGCACGGCGTCGGCGACCAGCGCGAGGCTGTCGAAGACGTAGCCCGCAATGACCTGGGCCACGCCGAAGGCGACGGTGAACGCCAGGGCCCAGCCCATGGCCGCCTGCCCGTGGCCGCCCCCGTGGCTGTGACCCGACCCGTGGTCGTGGCCGTGGCCGAGCATGCCCCCAGTCTAGAACCTCCCGCCGCCAGACCAGGCCAGGAGCCAGGCCCGTGGCAGGCTCGCCCCGCCGGCGCCGGCTGAGCGCGGCCGCGCGGGTCCCGTTGGACGCCGGTTGGACGCCCGGCTGCGACCCTCCGTCCGTGATCGTCACCATCGTCCTGCGGCTCGTCGGGGAGCGCCTCGAAGCGGGCGAGCTCGTAGGCCAGGCGCAGCTCGTCTCCCGCGGCGAGGAGGCCACCGTCCACGACGCCTCCGAGCTGATCGCGTTCGCGCGACGCGGTGCGGATGTCCCCGCGCCCGCACCACCCGCGGACTCCTGACGCGACGGACGGCCGCCCGCCCGAACCAGACCCGGGCGGACGGCCGGTCAGGGCAGCCCCTACCCCGCGAACCCCGCCAGCTCGATGCCCGGGCGGCCGGGGTGCAGCCGCTCGCGCGTGTCGCCGTAGACGACGTCGCGGATCTGGTCGGACGCCAGGAAGTCGTGCGGGAAGCCCATGTCGACCGCGCTCGCCGCGTCGAGGCGGCGCAGGGCGTCGTCGGGCAGCTGCAGCTCCGTGCTGGCGAGGTTCTCCGCCAGCTGCGCCTCGCCCGTCGCACCGAGCAGCGGCGTGACGCCGGGGCGGGACAGGAGCCACGCGAGCGCGACCTGGCTGGAGGTGGCGTCGAGCTCGCCCGCCACCGCTCCCAGCTCGCGCACCAGGTGCGCCGTGCGCTCGTCGTCGCGCACCCGGTCGGCCAGCCGGCCCGTCGCGCCGGGCTGCGCGTACTTGCCGCTGAGCAGGCCGGCCGCGAGGGGCGACCAGGCCAGCACGCCGAGCCCGAGCGCGCGGGCCATCGGCAGCAGGTCGCGCTCGGAGGCGCGCTCGGCCAGGCTGTACTGCGTCTGCAGCCCGACGAACGGCGTCCAGCCGCGCAGGTCGGCGAGCGTGGTGGCCTGCGCGATCTCCCACGCCGGCCAGTCCGAGACGCCGACGTAGAGCACCTTGCCGAGGCGCACCTGGTCGTCGAGCGCGCGCATCACCTCGTCGACCGGCGTCAGCACGTCGCGGGCGTGCACCCAGTAGAGGTCGATGCGGTCGGTGCGGAGCCGGCGCAGGCTCGCCTCCAGGCTGCCGACCAGGTGGCGGCGCTGGTTGCCGGCGGCGTTGGGGTCGCCGCTGCGGGACTGCAGCGTGTACTTCGTGGCCAGCACGATGCGGTCGCGGCGGTCGCCCATCAGCTCGCCGAGGATCGTCTCGCTGGCGCCGTTCGTGTAGAAGTCCGCGGTGTCGACGTGGTTGCCGCCGGCGTCGAGGTAGGCGTCGAGGAGCCGCGCGCAGGTGTCGCGCGGGGCGCCCCAGCCCCAGTCGTCGCCGAAGGTCATCGTGCCGAGGGCGACGCGCGCGGTGCGCAGGCCGCTCTTGCCGAGCAGGTGGTAGTCCATGTTCGCTCCTAGGCTGCCGCCGCCCCCGCCTCGGCCGCGAGCTCCGCGGCGACGGGGTCGGCGCTGAGCCCGACGAGCCACTCGAGCGGCGCGCCGGGCAGGAAGGACGTCATGCGGGCGGTCAGCTCGCGCGTGGCCGCCTCGTCGAGGTGGTCGGCGCCCGCCGCCAGGTTGCGCACCGCCTCGCGCAGCATCAGCTGGTAGCGGCGCTGCGCGGCGAGCAGCTCGCGCCCGCCAGGCTCGCCGTGGCCCGGGTACAGGAGGTCGACGCCCGCGAGCAGACCCCCTGCGCGGTCGAGGGCGGCCAGCCAGGCGGCGCTGTGGCCGTCGGCGTTGTAGGCGTGGATGCCGCTGTACGCGAGGTCGCCGATGAAGGCCACCGGCGCCGCGCCCGGTGCCTCGACGACGATCAGCGACGCCGCGTGGCTCTCGCCGGGGCCGAGGTCGTGCACCCGCAGCCCGGCCCCGGCGATGGACAGCGTCTCGCCGTCGCCGATCGTGGCGTCGGGGAGGCGCGTGTCGCGGGGCCACGCGTCGCCGTACACCGGCGCCCACTGCGCGTTCTTCGCCTCGTGGATCTCGGCGATGACGCGCGCGACGCCGGCCGTCGCGTGGACGGGAACGTCGAGCCCCTCCACGAGCACGCCGACGCCGTTGTAGTGGTCGGGGTGCGCGTGCGTCACGAGCACCGCGGCGAGCGGCTTGCCGAGGGCGTCGAGGCGAGCCCGGAAGGCCTGCGCGTCCGGCACCAGCAGGCCGGCGTCGACGGCCACGACGGCCTCGTCGAGCTCGACCAGGTAGGAGTTGACGTACAGGCCGGGCTCGCCGGCCGTGTAGCGGTAGACGTGCATCGGGCTTCCGATCTGAAGGGGTCGGGCGGGCAGCCACCGTAGGCCCGCCCGCCCGACCCGTCCAAGACCGTCGGTGATAGCCGCGGGTTATGGTCAGCGCAGCCGCACGGCGACCGTTCGGGCGCCGCGATTCCCGCCGCGTCCCTGGTGTGGTCCGCGCCCTGCGCCGCCCGACGCCCGACGTACCAGGTCGCGTTGTCCCGACCGCCCGGGCGATTTCCTCCCGCCCGATCGGGACGCGAGGCCGATGTGCGCGGGATGGGGCCCCGCCCAGGATTGACCCGTCCGCACCACCCGACCCAGGAGCCACCCTGACCATGTCCGTCCTCCTCGACCGCACGACCCCCGCTGGCAGCGCGGCCCTCGAGGCCCCGATCGCCTCCGCGGTGGACGTCGTCAAGCGCTACGGCGCCGGCGAGTCCGCCGTCGACGCCCTGGCCGGCCTGTCCGTCGACCTCGAGCGCGGCGAGTTCGTCGCCATCATGGGGCCGTCCGGCTCCGGCAAGTCGACGCTCATGCACGTCATGGCCGGCCTCGACACGCCGACCTCCGGCACGCGTGACCGTCGACGGCGTCGACCTGTCCCGCCTCAACGACGCCCAGCTGACCCGGCTCCGCCGCGACCGCATCGGCTTCGTCTTCCAGTCCTTCAACCTGCTGCCGACGCTCTCGGCCGCGGAGAACGTGGCGCTGCCGCTGCGCATCGCGGGCCGCCGCCCGGAGCGGGCCCGGCTCGAGGCGCTGCTCGACACCGTCGGGCTCGCCGACCGCGCCGACCACCGCCCGTCGCAGCTCTCCGGCGGCCAGCAGCAGCGCGTGGCCGTCGCCCGCGCCCTCGTCACCGAGCCGGCCATCGTCTTCGCCGACGAGCCGACCGGCAACCTCGACTCGCGCGCCTCGGCCGCGGTGCTCGGCCTGCTGCGCGACGCCGCCGACACGCTCCGCCAGACCATCGTCATGGTCACGCACGACGCGCACGCCGCCTCGGTGGCCGACCGCGTGCTGTTCCTCGTCGACGGCCAGCTGGTGCGCGACACCGGCCGCCTCGCCACCTCCGAGATCCTCGACCTCATGAAGGAGATCCAGTGACCGCCTCGACCCTCCGCGGCCTCCGCACCCGCAAGCTGCGGACGCTCCTGACGGCCGTCGCCGTCGTGCTCGGCGTCGCGATGGTGACCGGCACGCTGGTCCTCGGCGCGACGGCCAAGCGGGGCTTCACGGGCTACTTCCAGGAGCGCAACTCGGGCTCCTCGGCGGTGATCACGGGCCAGCTCGCCGTCAAGGACGGTGATCGCGGGACGCCGCCGCCGCCGCTGCCCGTGCGCGTCGTCGACGAGATCGCCGCCGTCCCCGGCGTCGCGCTCGCCGAGGGCCGCATCGAGGATCAGGCCCAGCTGATCGACCGCAACGGCAAGGTGCTCGGCAGCGACGGCCCGCCGAAGCTCGCGTACTCCGTGCTCGACGGGCGCCTGACCGGCCTCGACCTCAGCGACGGCCGCTGGCCGCACGCCGGCGAGGTCGCGATCGACGCCACCACCGCGGCCCAGGCCGGCCTCGGGATCGGCGACGAGATCGACGTCGCCACGCGCAAGCCGACCGAGCGCTACCGGATCTCCGGGCTCGTGCGGCTGGGCGACATCGGCACCGCCGGCGCCACCTTCACCGTGTTCGACCTGGCGACCGCCCAGCGGCTGTTCGACCGGCCGGGCGAGGTCGACGCCATCCGCGTGGCCGCCCAGCCCGGCGTGTCCGACGCCGAGGTCGTGCGGCGCATCGAGGCCGCCGGCCTGACGACCGACGTGCCGCTGCGGGTGGAGACGGCGAAGGCCAACGCCGACCGCACGATGCGCGAGGAGGCGGCGTTCGTCGACTACCTGCGCTACTTCCTGCTGGCCTTCGCCGGCATCGCCGTGTTCGTGGGCGCGTTCATCATCTTCAACACGTTCTCGATCACGGTCCAGCAGCGCACGCGGGAGCTCGCGGTGCTGCGCAGCATCGGCGCCACCCGGCGCCAGGTGCTGGGCTCCGTGCTGCTCGAGGCGGGCCTGCTCGCCGTCGTCGCGTCGCTGGTCGGCGTCGTCGCCGGCATCGCCATCGCCTCGGGCATCCTGGCCCTGTTCCAGGCGCTCGACCTCAAGCTGCCGACGGTGCCGCTGGTGCTCACGACCGGCACGCTGCTGCCCGGCTTCGTGGTCGGCGCCGTGGTGACCGTGCTGGCCGGCGTGGTGCCGGCGATCCGCGCCACCCGCATCGCGCCGACCGCGGCCATGCGCGAGGCCGGGCCGTCGACGCGGCCGCCCCGCAAGCGCTCGCTCGTGATCGGGCTCGGCCTGCTGGCCCTGTCCATCACGGCGATGGGCGTCGGCCTGATCGCCCGTCCGGGCGGGCCCGACGACCGCCTGCTGCTGGTCGTGCTCGGCGCGCTGACCCTGTTCATGGGCACGGCGGTGCTGGCCTCGCGTCTCGTCTCGCCGCTCGCGGTGCTGCTGGGCTGGCCCATGCGCCGCATGGGCGGGGCGGCCGGGCAGCTCGCCACGGAGAACACGCGGCGCGATCCGGGCCGCACGGCGGTGACCGCCGCCGCCCTGATGATCGGCGTCTCGCTGGTCGCCTTCATCTCGATCTTCCTGGCGGCCGTCGCCGACTCGCAGTCCGACGAGGTCGACCGCCGCCTGCCGGCGGAGCTCGTCGTGACGTCGAGCATGTGGCTCGGCGCGATCGACCCCGGCGTCGGCGAGCGCATCGCGGACGTGCCGGGCGTGGCCAGCGTCGCCGCGGTTCCGAGCGAGATCTCGCTGGTCGACGGCAACCGCCACGTCGCCTACGGCGTCGACCCGGCGTCGTTCCCGCGCGCCTACGACTTCGACTGGGTGCACGGCGACGACGCGCTCGCCCGCAACCTCGGCGCACGCGACGCCCTGATGGAGGACTCCATCGCCACCGCCGACGGGATCGCCGTGGGCGACGCGTTCGAGGTCACGTCGCCGGCCGGCGACACCGCGACGTTCACGCTCCGCGGGACGTTCACCGACGAGTCGACCCTGGCCGGCTACGTCGTCCGCCAGGACGCGTTCAACGCCCTGTTCCCCGGCGTCGACCCGTCGACCGTCCTGGTCTCGCTCCAGCCGGGCGCCGGGATCGACACCACGAAGGCCGCCGTGGAGTCCGCCACGACCTCGTGGCAGGGCCTGCTGGTGCAGTCGCACGCCGACCTGCGCGCGCAGATCCAGCAGGACGTCGCCAGCATCACCGCGCTGGTCGACGGGATGCTCGCGCTCTCGATCCTCATCTCGCTGTTCGGGATCGTGAACACGCTCGTGCTGTCGATCATGGAGCGCACGCGCGAGCTCTCGATGCTGCGGGCGGTGGGCGCGTCCCGCCGCCAGGTGCGGCGCATGGTGCGCTACGAGAGCGTGATCACGACGCTCATCGGCACGACGCTCGGGCTCGGGCTGGGCACGCTGCTCGCGTTCCTCTGCATCCGCGCCATCGACGGGGTGTCCTTCGCGCTGCCCGTCGTCCACCTGGCCGTCGTCGTCGGCGTCGCGGCCGTGCTCGGCGTCTTGGCGGCCGTCTTCCCGGCCCGCCGCGCGTCGCGCCTCGACCCGCTCGCCGGCCTGCAGTACGAGTAGCGGAACCGCCGGTCGCCGAGACCGGTCACACGGAGCGATGCCGTCCCGGTCTGTCCCACCGCGATTTCCCGGACAGGTCGGGACGGCGCGCTCATGCGCCCGGGGCACACCCCCGGCGACGATCCATCCATGCCCCTTCCCCGTATCACCGAGGCCACTCCGATGCTCAACCTCACCGTCCACCCCGCCCGTCCAGTCGCCGCCCCGTCCGGAGGTTCGACGCCATGAGAGCCGTCGAGCGCGCAGTCCTCTCCATCGTCATGCGCTCCGCCGCGATCGCCGTCGAGCGGCGCCTGAGCCACCTGCGGGCTACGTGACCGCGATGGCCAGGGCGATCAGCGCCCCGGCCAGGATCAGCGCCGCCGCCAGCAGGTAGGCCAGGCGGCGCAGCTCGCGCTCGATGCGGGCGCCGGACAGGACGTCGACCTGGAGCCGGGCGCCCGGCCGCGCGCCGCTCAGGCGCTCCACGGACTCGACCAGGCGGCGCGTCCGGGCCCGCAGCGCGTAGAGCTCGTAGAGGATGGCCTGCGGGTCGGCCCGCTCCGCGATGCCCCGCACGATGGTCGAGCGGACGAAGGAGCCCACGGCGGCCAGAGGATCGAGGTCGGGGTCGAGCGCGGAGGCGGTCAGCTGCACCTGCGCGAGCGCCTTGCCGGCCAGCACGAGCTCCGCGGGCAGGCGCACGCCGTGGCGCGCCGCGATGCCGCCGAGGCCCTCGAGCACCGGCCCGAGCTCGACCTCGGCCATCGTCGAGCCGCGGTGCTGGGCGACGAACGAGGCCAGGTCGCGCTCGAACGCCGCCGGGTCGGCGATGCCGCGCGCGCTGTCGCCGGCCGAGAGCAGCATCGCCTCGGCGAGGCCGGCGGCGTCGCCGCGCCAGAAGGCCAGCACCAGCAGCAGCGCCTGCTCCCGCTCGGTGGGGCCGAGCTCGCCGACCATCCCGAAGTCGAGGAGCCACAGCCGCTCGCCGTCGAACAGGACGTTGCCGGGGTGGGGGTCGGCGTGGAAGACGCCCTCGGCCAGGATCTGGCGGTAGTAGCAGGCGATCAGCTGGGACGCCGTCTCGCGCCGCGCGCGCGTCGTCGGGGCCGGCTCGACCGGGGCACCGCGCGCCTCCTCCATCACGAGCACCCGGGACGTGGAGAGCGCGTCGTGCACCTGCGGCAGGGCCAGCCGCGAGTACGAGGCCAGCGACGGCGCGATGCGGCGCACGTTCGCCGCCTCCTGCGTGAAGTCGAGCTCGCGCCGCAGCGACGCGTCGAGGTGCGCGAAGACCGCCTCCACGTCCAGCAGCTCGGTCAGCCCCTTGCGCCGGCCGGCGTGGCGCGCGAAGAGCTGCAGCAGGGCGAGGTCGGCCAGGATCAGCCCCTCCGCGTCGGGCCGCTGCACCTTGACGACGACGCGGGCGCCGTCGAGCAGCGTCGCGCGGTGCACCTGCGCGATCGTGCCGGCGGCCAGCGGGACGTCCTCGAACGAGCCGAAGCGCGACCGCCAGTCCGCCCCGAGCTCCGCGACGAGCTGCGCCTCGACGGTGCCCGGCGGCAGCGGCGGCACGTCGTCGCGCAGCCGCGCGAGCTCGGACGCGAACGCGCCGCCGACCAGGTCGGGCCGCGTCGACAGCATCTGCCCGAGCTTGCAGAAGGTCGGCCCGAGCTCCTCCAGCGCCAGGCGCAGGCCGCGCGCCCGCTCCGCCTCGGGCCCGTCGCCGCGCAGCCCGTGGCGCGAGAGCACCCGGCCGATCCGCGCGGCGCGGCGCAGGGAGGGGGACTGGGCGACCGCCACGTCCGGATGGTGACCGCCCGGGCGCCGCGGCGCCAGTTCGCGGTCCGCACCGACGCCATCGTGCGGGCACGATGGCGTCGGAAACGGGTCAAGCATCGAGCTCGACTGGAGCATGAGCGTGCGTTCCCGCCGGGCCGCCGCGCCCGGCGGGAACGCTCTCGCCGCTACCTAGCGGCCAGAGGGGGTCGCGGCGCTCGGGCCGCGGAGCGTGCGGCGGAGCACCGCCGCGATGCCGACGGACGCAGCCGCGGCGAGGAACGCGACGACGAGGATGGTCGGCCAGGACAGGCCGCCGTCGTCGCTCGCGGGGGCCTGCGCGACCGGCACGCGGTCGGGCGCGTCGGCGCTGACGGGGGCCGGGGCGCGCACGCGGTCCCGGCGCGTCGGCCGCCTGCGGCGCCGGCTTCTGGACGCGGTCGCCGGCGTCCGGGGCGACCGGCACCGTGCGGTGGCGGCCGGGCGCGGCGTTCGTCGGGATGGCCGCCGGCGCGGCGGGGCGCGCCGCCGGCGCGACGCGATCGGCCGCGTCGGGGGCGACCGGCACGACGACGACCGCGGGGCCGGCGCGGTACGCCGACGTCCAGGGGTAGTCGGACGTCACGGGCCCGGAGGGGCGGTCGGCGCGGTACGCCGACGTCCAGGGGTAGTCGGACGTCACGGGCCCGGAGGGGCGGTCGGCGCGGAGGGCCTCGGGCAGCGACGACGACGCCGCCGTCGGCGCGGCTGGACTCGCGGGTCACGCTGGCCTGCGCGGCCGGCACGAGCGCGAGCAGCACGACCGCGACGGCGCCGACGCGGCGGGCGGAGGTGGTGAAGCTGGACATGGGTGCCTCCTGGGCGGTGGGTTCCCGGTCGGAGCGGCGCCGCCGGGTGGATCGCACGTAGGCTCGCGCGCGCCGCATTCAGGGCGCTGTCGCGCCGCTGTCAGTGCGACGGGGGAAATCCACCCGCGGGCCACGGCAGGTTCCGGAACCCATGCGCATCCTCTTCACGACGACCCGCGGCACCGGCCACTTCGAGCCGCTCCTGCCCTTCGTCCAGGCCTGCCGGCTCGCCGGCGACGACGTGCTCGTGGCCGTGCCGCGCAGCGCCGCGCCGATGGTCGAGCGGGCCGGACTCGACTGCGTTGCGGTGGGGGAGGGGACGCCCGAGGAGCGCGGCGCCGTCTTCGCGGCCGTGCGCGACCTGCCCGAGCACGAGGCGAACCTGCGCGTGGGCGCCGAGGTCTTCGTGGGCATCGACGCGCGCACCGCCCTGCCGGACGTCTGCGCGGCCGTGGAGGAGTGGGAGCCCGACGTCGTCGTGTCCGAGTCGGCGGAGCGGGCGGGGCACATCGCGGCGGAGCGCTACGGGCTGCCCTCGGTCACCGTCGGCGTCACCCTCGGGATGAACGAGCTCTGGCTCGGCGCGCCGCTGGTGGAGGCCATCGACGACCTGCGCCGCGGCCTCGGCCTGCCGTCCGAGCGGCGCCCGGCGCGCATCCTCGGCGGGCCGTACCTGTCGCTCGCGCCGGCGCTGCTCGACGACCTGTCGGGCTGGCCCGGGGCGGAGGTCCGCCGCTACCGCGACGCGCGTGACGGCACCGTCGAGGCGCCGGCGCCCGCCGGCTGGGGGAACCCGGACGCGCCGCTCGTCTACGTGACCTTCGGCACCGTCGCCGCCGGCAGCGGCTACTTCCCCGACCTCTACCGCGGCGCGCTGGAGGCGCTCGAGGACGTCGACGCGCGCGTGCTGCTGACGGTGGGGCGGGCCCACGACCCGGAGGAGCTCGGCCCGCTGCCCGCGAACGCCCGCGTCGAGCGCTGGGTCCCGCACGCCGAGCTGCTCCCGCACTGCGCCGCGATGGTCTGCCACGGCGGCTCCGGCACGGTGCGCCAGGGCCTGGCCGCGGGCGTGCCGCTGGTGGTGCTGCCGCTGTTCGCCGACCAGCCGGAGAACGCCCGCCTCGTGCACGGCATCGGCGCCGGGATCGCGCTCCAGCTCGCACGGCTCGGCGCGGGCCACGGTCGACGACGCGCTGGCCTGCCTCGACCGGCTCCCCGGCGCCGTCCGGGCGGTGCTGGCCGGACCCGCGTACCACGCCGTCGCCGGGCGGATCGCGGCCGAGGCCGCGGCGCTGCCGCCGATCGACGACGTCGTGCCGCTGCTGCACGGGCTCGCCCGGGCGCGGCGCGACTTCACGTCCACCGCGGTCGGCATGTAGGCGGTTCGGGCGGCCGGGGCGCGCCAGACGCCCCAGCCGCCCGAACCTGGCGCTCCGTCACCCCACGCGCGTGTGCCAGACGATGCCGTCGCCGGACGAGTCGGCGCGGTCGTAGACCACCACGTCGAGCTGCTCGCCGCGCGTCGCGACCTCGATCTGGCTGCGGAACGGGGAGTCGCTGCCGCGCGACGGCCACGTGACCGTGTACGTCGTCGGCTCGAACGCCGTCGTGCCGGGCGCGATGCGGCGGAAGCGCACCAGCTGGCGGTTGCTGCGACGGGTCGCGTCGAACCAGCCGACCCACAGCGCCCCCGACGGCGTGGCCGCGAGCTGCAGGGTCGCGTCGATGTCGGGGATCGCGCCGAGGTCGGTGGCCGCGTTGGTCGCCGAGCTCCACAGGAACGCGTGCGCCGTGCCGCGGTGGCCGTCGGTCTCGCCCACGCGCAGCGTGTACGCGAGCCAGACGCCCGGGCTGCCGGGCCGCGCCACCATCGCCGCCGGCCGGCCGAGGCCGTCGTACAGCGGCAGGGCCGAACCGGCCGGCACCGGCATGCGGACGTCGGGGCCGATCGTGCCCGTCGCGGCGTCGACCTGCGCCATGTGCCAGCCGTAGTCCGTGGCGTCGTCGGCGCAGTCCCACTCGTGCCACGCCAGCCACAGGTTGGCGCCCTCGACGGCGAGCTTGACGTCGACGTCGTAGCAGCCCGCTCCGGCCACGATCTCGTGCGGCGTCGCGCCGCGCACCCGTGCCGCGCCAGAGGGTGTGGTGGCCGCCGCCCGCGCTCTGCGTGACGACCCACTGCGTGCCGTCGGGCGTCTCCGCGTACGTCACGGGATCGCCGCCGCCGTTGCCCGGCACCAGGTCGGCGACGGGACCGGCCGGCGCCAGCGGCCAGCGCATGACGCCACGCGTGCTCGTGCCGGCGGGCTGCGCCGCGACCCAGCCGTCGACGAAGCCGAACAGCGCCAGGCCGGCCGAGCCCGCGGCGAGCAGCGGCGGGTCGACGCGCACCGCGGGATCGAGCACCGTCAGCGGCGCCTGCGTGCCGTCGGCGCCGATGTGGGCGACGACGTACTGGCCCGGGTCGGCCCAGTTGTTGGTCGCCGCCGTCGCGGTGCCGAGGTGCAGCGTGCCGTCGGCCGTCGCCGCGAGCGAGACCGGGCCCCAGACGACGTGCTCGAGCCCGTTGACCACGGTCCACGGCGTCTCGGGGAAGGCGACGTCCTCCTCGAGGGCAGCCGCCTCGGCGAACGCGTCCTCGCCCGTCACCGCGAGGTCGATGATGCAGTCCTCCAGCACCTCGGGGTCGGTCACGCCGAGCTCGCGGCACTTGGCCTCGGCCCTCGCGCGCGTGGCCGCCGAGATGTTGTCGACGGTCCAGAACCGCGACGGGAACTTGAGCTTCGTGAACGTCGCCGTCGTCTCGCCCTTGGCGTACTGCAGCAGCGACTCCGCCTGCTTCACGCGCCACGACTGGCCGAAGACGCGGTACAGCTGCTGGAAGGCGGCGGCGCTGGACGTGCGGATGGCGGCTGCGTCGAGCTGCTTGCCGTCACGCGTGACGAAGTCGTTCGCGCCGTTGCCGTCCGCGTTGCCGAGCATGCCGACGAGCTTGCCGCGCAGGGCCGCCGACGGCTGGAGCGACAGCGCGACGCCCCACACGCCGACGGACCACACGCACGCTCGCGAGCCGTCGGGCCACGTCAGCACGAGGCCGAAGCAGCGGTCCTCCGGGGTCGCGTCGCGGATCGAGCCCCCGCCCGGCAGGCCGACCGGCGCCCGGTCCGGGCGGCGGAGGACGCCGTCGACGCGCACCTTGGGCCCGCCGGCCGCGATGGTCACGCGCGCCTTGCCGATCCGGAACGCGAACTGGGTGTTGATCGAGGCGTACTTCGACGTCTCCCACGGCTCCTGGCGGGCCTGCACCTCGAACCCGGGGCCACGCGCCAGCACGAACTCGCCGGCGGCCTGGAAGTCGTAGCGGACGCCGTCGTTCGTGGTCAGGTGCGGATCGCCGTTCGAGCCGCCGCCGGGCGCCCCGTCGCCGCCGCCGGCCGGCGGCTGCTGCGGCTCCTCGTCGTCCTCGCAGTACTCCGACATGGCGTGCGGCTCGAGCACCAGCGTCGAGACGCCGGCGGCCGCCGCGAGCCCGGCGTAGAGCTTGTCGCCGATGTCGGTGTGCACCGGGATCGGCGCCTTCTCGTGCTGCCCCGCGGGGCACTCGCACTTGCCGCCGAAGCAGAACCACTGGCCGGCGGGGTGCGGCCAGTCGGTCGTGCCGTCGGTGACGCGGCCGAAGCCCTCGATCGTGACGTTGACGAGCGGCCGCTCGTCGCTGCGCACGACGTACATGTCCGGCCGGTAGTCCTTGGTCTCCAGCCGCTCCGTCGCCGCGCCGAGCGGGATCGTCATCTTGAAGTACTCCGGCCCGTAGGGGTCCGGCACGTCCCACGGCACGGTCTGGTGCCAGCCCGTGGGGAAGGACGGCTGGCGGTAGAGGCCGGAGCCCCACGTGTTGAGCACGTCGGGCTGGTTCGAGCCCGTGAGGTTGGTGAAGATCGCCGGCGAGTCCTCCTTCGCGCCCCACACGCTGGTCACGCGGCCCCACACGGCGCTCGCGCCGCTCACCTGCTCGACGCGGCCGATGAAGCCGAGGCCGTCGTACGTGCGGGCGAAGAGCTTCTTGGCCCAGTGGTTGTTCCAGTAGTCGTAGTAGAGGCCGGGCGCCTTGGCGATCGGCGCGTAGGTCGCCGGCGCGACCTGGTGCCCGGCCCATGTGGCGAGGCTCTCCTCGGCCCACAGCGGGTTGCGCTCGCTCGTGTTGCCCTTGCCCCACTCCTTGTGCAGGCAGTGGTACATCTCGTGGGCCAGCAGCGTCCGCTGGTTGCCGGCCGAGATCGTGGACCAGACCGGGAAGACGCGGACGAAGCACATATCGAGCGTCCCCGTGAAGAACGCGATCCCGTCCCACATGTCATGGTGCCAGGGCGTCGTGTCCGCGCTCAGGCGCCACTGGATGGTGTCGGCCAGCGCCGTCCCGCCGTCGTCGCCCCAGTCGTACACGCAGACCGTCCACGCGGGCGTGCCGTAGCCGGGGATGTTGCCCGCGATCGAGGTGCGCAGGGCGATCGCGTCGGCCGTCAGCTTCGCGTTCAACGGGAACCCGTCGGCCGTCGCCTTGCAGGTGCCCGCCGATGGGCGCCGCACGGCATCGTCGGCGGCCTTCGGCTTGCGCGCCCTGCCGCGGCGGTCGAGCGCGCGCTCCAGCGCCCGCTTCTGCGCGGTCGTGAAGCTCGGCCAGGCCTGCCCGAGGGCCTCCACCACGGCGGTGCCGTCGATGGTCGGCTTGCCGACGGGGCCCTTCGGCAGCTTCACGCCCTGCACGCCGCCGTAGAGCAGCGCGGTGAGCTGGCGCAGGGTGGCCGGCGGGATCGTCCCGTCCTCGCGGATGCCGTCGCTGACGCGATCGAACACCGTCCGCCCGAGTGCCGTGCGCAGCCGGGCGAGCTCCAGGGTCGCGAGCTGGCGGGCCGTGTCGCGCGCGTCCGCGAGCCCGGCGGGCGTGCGGTAGCGCAGGATGGCGAGCCCGGCACCGCTGCGGAAGGCGATGGAGACGTCGGAGACGCCCTTCGCCCGCCGCGCGGTCACGAACGCGGGCGTGCCGAGGGGGAGCGGCGCGGGCTTGCGCTTCGCCCTGCGCTGCGCGTCGCGCCACGCGCCGAGGGCCGAACGCGCGGCGCCGGCGTCGCGCAGCGCGAACGCCTGCGTGGACAGCCGGATCGCACGCTTGCCGCTGCCCTGCCGGTACGCCGTCGCGTCGACCGTCAACGGCCGGCCGGCCTGCTGCAGGCGCTTCGGCAGCACGGCGCGCAGCGCGCTGCGGGCGGCGCCGGCGCTGGCGGCGGCGCGGGCGAGGCTCGGCACCTCCTCCGGCTGCAGTGCCAGGCGGTCGTCGGCCGAGGCGGCGCCGGCCGCCGGGGCGGCGATGCTGGCGAGGAGTGCGAGGAGGGCGACGGCGAGCAGGGCGGGCAGGGGGCGTTGGCGCGGAATGACGTCGCTCCTTGGAGTGGGCCGGCGAACGGTACGCTGCGCTCCGGACGCCCACAACCCCCGTTCGGCCAGTCCGGGTGCCGCCTCCGCGCGGTCAGCCGCGGCGCTGCGCCTCAGCAGGGGGCGGGCGGGCCGGCGGGCTCGTCGCCGCCACGCGTGTCGCCAAGCAGCCGCACCAGGTCGTCGCGCTCCAGCGGAGCGTGCGGCAGCGGGTTGGCACCCTCGGCGCGCAGCCCGTCGACCATGATCGCGAGGTAGCGCTCCCACAGGTTGGAGTCCGTGCCGCCGACCCCGCACAGCGCCCAGCCGAGCCCCATCAGCAGCAGCGGCACGTCCTCGGCGGCCACGTCGCGGCGCAGCTGGCCCGCCGCCTGCGCGCGGCGCATGAGCTCGCCCGTCGCGTCCAGCAGCCGCTCGCGCGCCGCCGCGACCGGCGAGCACGTCGTCGTGGCCAGCATGTACTGGCGGAAGGCGCTGTCGGCGGCCTGCGCGGCGGCTGCGCGGCGCAGGAGCTCCACGAACGAGCTCCACGGGTCGAGATCCTCGGCCAGCGCGCGGCGCACGAAGTCCTCGAGATCGGCGACCCGCTGCTCCATGAGCGCCGAGAGGAGGGCCCGCTTGGACGGGAAGTTGCGGTAGACGGTCGCGATGCCGACGCCCGCGCGGCGCGCCACGTCCGGGATCTGCGCGTCGATGCCGCTCTCCGCGAAGACCTCCACCGCCGCGTCCAGCACCCGCTGGCGGTTGCGCTCCGCGTCACTGCGGCGGCGGCGCTCGGGAAGGGCCTCGTCGGCCGTCTCCAAGGCGCTCACGCCGTGGCCTCGCTTCGCTCGATGGTGCCACGGCGCTCGCAACCGCGTGCAAGTCGCTTCGCGACGTTGACGCTCATGACGAAGCCAGCGTAGCACTGGGGGAGGTTTGCCTTGCAGGTGAAGCGGAAAGCAGGTTCCGTATCGGATACGACAAACGGACGACGACATCCGTTTCGCCGGGAGGAATCTGGAACCGTGACCGCGGTCACGCATGTCGAGAGCACGCCGCGAGAACGCCGCTTCGGCGTCTTCCTCGCCGCCGAGGCCGGCCTCTGGCTCTGCCTCTACGCGGTCTACTTCGTGATCCGCGGCGAGACCATCTCCGGCGCGCAGGAGGCCATGGCCAACGCCCGCTCGGTGGTCGACATCGAGCGCGCGATGGGCCTCGCGCACGAGCGCGTGGTGCAGAACGCGATCGGCACCGCCGACTACCTCGGCACGTTCCTCGCGCACTTCTACGAGCTGGGGTTCTTCCCCGTCGTCATCGCCGGCCTGGTCTACCTGGCCCGCGTCGACCGCGTCCGCTACCGCGACACCCGTAACGTCATGCTCGTGGCGATCGGTGTCGCGATGGTCATGTTCCTGCTCCTGCCCGTGGCGCCGCCGCGCCTGGTGCCCGACCTCGGCATCGCGGACACCGTCGGCATGGACACGCACGACACGGGCACCAAGTACGGCGTTCGCTACAACCCGTACGCGGCCATGCCGTCCATGCACGTGGGCTGGACGTTGCTGATGGGGATCGCCGTCTTCCTGACGGCGCGCCACCTGATCACGAAGGTGCTCGCGGTGGCCTATCCCGTGCTGATGACGATCGCCGTCATCGCGACCGGCAACCACTACATCCTCGACGCCATCGTCGGCGCCGTGATCGCGCTCGCCGCCCTGGCCGTCTGGCGCTGGTACGCGGGGCCGATCAGTACCCAGGAGGAACGGGCGAGCTCCCGCTCCAGCCCCCGTCCGCGACCAACGTCTGACCCGTCAGCTGCGACGCGCTCGGGCTGAGCAGGAAGCGGACGAGCCCGGCGACGTCCTCGGCCGACGACGCCCGTCCGGTGGCTGCGACGGCGCCCCAGTCGTCGGCGTAGCGCGGGTGCTCCTGGAGCGTCCGCTCCGTCACGGTCGCACCCGGCGCGACGGCGTTGACCGCGATGCCGGCCGGGCCGAGCTCGCCGGCGAGCTGCACGGCGAGACCCGCGATCGCCGCCTTCGTCATGCCGTAGGCGGCCAGGCCCGGCATCGCGCGCAGTGCCACGACGCTCGAGAGCAGGACGATGCGCCCGCCGCCGCGCGAGGCCATCGCCCGCGCTGACGCCTGCGCCGTCGCCCACGTACCCCCGAGATTGACGGCCAGCAGGCGGTCGAGCTCCGCGCGCGGCATCTCGAGGAACGGCGCGAACGTCGTGACGCCGGCGTTGGCGACCGCCGCGTCGAGGCCGCCGAGCTCGTCCAGCGCCCGCTCGACCATGGCGTCGACCGCGGCCGCGTCGGCGACGTCGCCAGGCGCCGCCAGCACGCGGCCGCCGCCCGCCGGCGCGAGGTCCGCGGCGGCCCGCTCGGCGAGTGCGGCGTCGACGTCGTTGAGGACGACGTCCCAGCCGTCGGCGGCCAGCGCGGCGCAGACCGCGCGGCCGATTCCCGCGCCGGCGCCGGTGACCAGCGCGACGCTCACGCGCCGCCGCCGTCCCGCGCGGCGCGTGCGGCGAGGCCCTCCGCGAGCAGGTCCGCGATGGCGTCGACGTCGTACACGCAGCCGCCCCAGGTGCCGCCGCTCGCCGCCTGCAGGACCGCCCAGAGGCGGGTGTCGTCGGGCAGGCGCGGGTGCGGCGCGAGCGCCGGGTGCAGGTCGCGGGTCGCCAGCGCCTGCGCCGCCTGCTCGGGCGTGCAGGGCCGGCCGGCGAGGCCGACGAGGTCGACGCGGCCCTGGAGCTGCTCGCGGTCGATGTGGAGCTCGACGAGGTCGCCGTCGCGCAGCCGCCCGATCGGGCCGCCCGCCAGCGCCTCGGGGCTCAGGTGCCCGATGCAGGGCCCGGTGGAGACGCCCGAGAAGCGGCCGTCCGTGAGCAGCGCGATCTCGCGGCCCCAGGGCAGCAGCTTGAGCGCGATCGTGATCGACGCGATCTCGGCCATGCCCGTGCCCATCGGCCCGACGCCAGCGAGCACCAGCACGTCGCCCGGCCGCAGCGGCGCGATCTGCCCCTTGACGGCACGCATCGCCTCGACGCCGGATCCGAAGACGCGGACCGGCCCGCGGTGGTGGTAGACGTCGCCGCGGAGGGTGCTCGCGTCGATCGAGGTCGCCTTGACCACGGAGCCGTGCGGCGCCAGGTTGCCGACGGGGAAGACCAGCGTCGGTGCGAGGCCGCGGGCGCGAGCGGTGGCGGGCGGCGCGATCACGTCGTCGGGGTCGACGCCGGCGGCGCGCAGGCGCTCGCGGCCGGCGCGGCGCTCGGGGCTCTGCTCCCACCAGTCGAGGTCCTCGCCGAGGGTCCGGCCCGTGACGGTGCGGGCGCCGAGCGCGAGCACCCCCAGCCGGCGCAGGTGCAGCAGCGTCTCGGGCACCCCGCCGGCCAGGTGCACGAGCACCGTGGGGTGGTTGCGGGGGCCGTTGGGCAGCGCGTCGACCAGGCGCGGGGTGGCGCGGCTCGCGGCCGTCCAGTCGTCCACGGTCGGAGTGCGCAGGCCAGCGGTGCGGGCGATCGCGGCGAGGTGCAGGAGCAGGTTGGTCGAGCCGCCGAACGCCGCGTGGGCCAGCATCGCGTTGGCGACCGCGTCGTCGGTCAGCAGGTCGGCCAGCGTCGTGCCGGCCGCCTCCAGGCGCAGCAGGGCGTAGGCCGAGCGGCGCGCCATGTCGAGCCAGGCCGGGCGTGCCGGACGGCGCGAGCGCGGCGTGGGGAAGGGCGAGCCCGAGCGCCTCGGCCACCACCTGCGCGGTCGCGGCCGTACCGAGGAACTGGCAGCCGCCGCCGGCCGACCCGCACGCGCGGCAGCCCATGGTCGCCGCGTGCTCGACGTCGATCATGCCGTTCGCGTAGCGGGCGCCGATGGACTGCACGGTGCCGGCGTCCTCGCTGTCAACGGCCGGCAGCGTGACGCCGCCGGGCACCGCGATCGCCGGGCAGGTTGCGCGACGCCGGCGAGCGCCTGCAGCATCGCCGGCAGGCCCTTGTCGCAGGTGCCGACCGCCAGCACGCCGCGCCGCGTGGGCAGCGAGCGAATCAGCCGCCGCAGCACCATCGCCGCGTCGTTGCGGTAGGCGAGGCTGTCCATCATGCCGTCGGTGCCCTGCGTGCGGCCGTCGCACGGATCGGAGACGGCGCCGGCGAAGGGGAGGGCGCCGCGCTCGCGCAGGGCGTCGGCCGCGGCGCGCACGAGCAGGCCCACCTCCCAGTGCCCCGTGTGGTAGCCGAGCGCGATCGGCGTGCCGTCCTCGCCGCGCACCCCGCCCTGCGTCGACAGGATCAGGAACGGCGGGCGGCGGGCGTCGGCGGGCGAGGCGCCCATCGCGACGTTCAGCGAGAGCGCGAAGAGGTTGCCGCTCGGCTCCTGCAGCAGGTCGTCGGCGTCGATGCGGCAGCTGCCCGTCGCGGGCGGGCGCCTCGACCGGCGACGTCAGGAGCAGCGGCCCCGCGTCGCCCAGCACGTCGTCGAGCGTCGGCAGCGAGACGGCGGGCGGGGCGGCGGCCACGGCGCGGACCATACCGGCGCACGCGTCGAGGGCCGGCCGCGGCGCACCGGCCCGCGCGCGCGGCCTAGGATGCGCCCCATGCCTCGCCCGTCACCCTCTTCACCGGCCAGTGGGCCGACCTGCCGCTCGCCGAGCTCGCGCCGCTGGCCAAGCGCATGGGCTACGACGGCCTCGAGCTCGCCTGCTGGGGCGACCACTTCGACGTCGCAGGCCGCGCTCGACGATCCCGGCTACGTCGGCCGACCAGCGGGCGCTGCTCGAGCAGCACGGCCTGCAGTGCTTCGCGATCTCCAACCACCTCGTCGGCCAGGCGGTGTGCGACCTCATCGACGAGCGGCACAAGGCGATCCTGCCGCCGGAGGTCTGGGGCGACGGCGACCCCGAGGGCGTGCGCCAGCGCGCGGCCGCGCGAGACTCGCAGCGACACCGCGCGGGCCGCCGGCGCGCTTCGGCGTGAAGACGTCGTCAACGGCTTCACCGGGTCGAGCATCTGGCACTCGATCTACGCCTTCCCGCCGACCGCGCAGGACTACTGGGACGAGGGCTTCGACGACTTCGCCGAGCGCTTCGGCGCCGATCCTCGACGAGTTCGACGCGCGAGGACGTGCAACTTCGCGCTCGAAGTGCACCCGACCGAGATCGCGTTCGACATCGCCTCCGCCGAGCGCGCGCATCGAGGCGGTGAAGGGCCACAAGCGCTTCGGCTTCAACTACGACCCGTCGCACCTCGGCTACCAGGGCGTCGACTACGTCAAGTTCATCCGCACGTTCGCCGACCGCATCTTCCACGTCCACATGAAGGACGTCTGGTGGGGCCACGGCGACGGCACCGTCGGCGTCTTCGGCGGCCACACGAGCTTCGGCGACGCGCGCCGCTTCTGGGACTTCCGCTCGCGTCGGCCACGGCGACATCGACTTCGAGGAGATCATCGTCGCGCTCAACGACGTCGGCTACGAGGGCCCGCTGTCGTCGAGTGGGAGGACAGCCGCATGGACCGCGAGCACGGCGCCACCGAGAGCCGCGGCGTTCGTGCGGCGGCTCGACTTCCCGCCGGCTCCGACGTCGCGTTCGACGCCGCCTTCGACAAGGAGGCGCAGTGACGTGAGGCGCGCCGCGTCGCTCCGCTACGGCATGGTCGGCGGCGGGCGCGACGCGTTCATCGGCGACGTGCACCGCAAGGTCTGCGCGCTCGACGGGCAGGCGGAGCTCGTGGCCGGCGCCCTCTCGTCGTCGCCGGACAAGGCGCGCGCCTCGGCGGCGCGACCTCGGCCTGCGCCGACGACCGCACCTACGGCACCTGGCAGGACGCTGCTGGACGACGAGCTCGCGCGGCCGGCGGACGACCGCATCGACTTCGTCACCATCGTGACGCCCGAACCACGTGCACTACCCCGTCGCCAAGGCGTTCGCCGAGGCGGGCTTCGACGTCGTCTGCGACAAGCCGCTGGTGCACACCAGCGCAGCAGGCCGACGACCTGGTGCAGACGGTGCGCGAGCGCGGCATCGTCTTCGGCGTGACCTACAACTACACCGGCTACCCGCTGGTGCGCGAGGCGCGCGACATGGTGGCGCGCGGCGACCTCGGCACGATCCGCAAGGTCGTCGTCGAGTACAGCCAGGGCTGGCTGGCGACGCTGCTCGAGCGCTCGCGGCAACAAGCAGGCCGACTGGCGCACCGATCCCGCGCGCTCCGGTGCGGCGGGCGCGATGGGCGACATCGGCTCGCACGCCGAGAACCTGCGCGACGACGATCACTCGGCCGCCCGATCACCCACATCTGCGCCGACCTGGCGACGGTCGTGGCGGGCCGGCGCCTCGACGACGACGGCAACCTGCTGCTGCGCTTCGAGGGCGGCGTCCGCGGCGTGCTGATCGCGTCGCAGATCTGCCGTCGGGCACGAGAACGACGTCGGGATCCGCATCTTCGGCAGCACCGGCGCAGCCTGCGCTGGCGGCAGGAGGATCCCAACACGCTGCTGTACTCGCCGCTCGACGGGCCGACGCCGCATCCTGACGCCGCGGCAACGACTACCTCGGCCGCGCCGCCCAGAAGGCGATGCCGCACTGCCGCCGGGCCACCCCGAGGGCTACCTGGAGGCGTTCGCGAACGTCTACCTCGGCATCTTCGAGGCCATCCGCGCCCGCAGGGAGGGCCGCGAGCCGGGTCCGCTGGAGGCGGACTTCCCGACGGTGGAGGACGGCGCCCGCGGCGTGCGCTTCATCGAGGCGGTCGTGGAGGCGTCGAAGCGCGACGCGAAGTGGTACGAGCTGCCCTAGACGCCGAGCATGGCGCCCGCCACGTCGAAGAGGCGCGATTGCTGCGTAACGAACCGCGAAGGTCGCAGAGCTATCACCGCGAGCCGGCCGCGGTGGTTTTACGCGGGTGCCCTCGATCTCTATGGTTGCCGCCCCGCCCGGCCGCGGAAGCCGCCGGCGCAGCAGCGACCAGGGGGTGTCGACGATGGCACGGACGGCGCTCATGCGATCGCTTCAGCGACTCGCGCGCGAGCACCGCGAGGCCGAGCGCCTCGGGCTCGATCCCGCCGAGGTTCGGGGGCGCTGCGCGGAGACCGCGCTCACCCGCCGGGAGGTGCTCGCCGCGGCCGGCGCGGGCGCGGCCACGCTGCTGCTCGCACGCACGCCTCCGGTCTCGTTCGGCGCGACCGTGCCGCGCATCGCCATCGTCGGCGGCGGGATCGCAGGGCTCACCGCGGCGCTGACGCTTGCCGACGCCGGCGTCGCGTCGACCGTGTACGAGGCGGCGAACCAGGCCGGCGGTCGGATGCACTCGGATCGGCGAGGCTACTGGAACGACGGGCAGACCAGCGAGTGGTGCGGCGAGCTCATCGACACGAACCACAAGACGATCCTGCAGCTCGCGCAGCGGTTCCGTCTCCCCGTCGACAACCTCTTCGCGGCCGAGCCGAACGGCTCCGAGAGCACGCTGCGGTTCTTCGGCCAGTACTACAGCGACGCGCAGGCGGATCGTGACTTCCAACCCGTCCACCAGGCGCTGCAAGCGGACGTCCAGGCGGCGAGCTACCCGACGACGACGGACATCAACACGCCGGGTGGGATCGCGCTCGACGACATGAGCATCTACGAATGGATCGAGTCGCGCGTCCCCGGCGGCCACCGCTCGCCGCTCGGGATGTACCTCGACATCGCCTACAACGAGGAATACGGCGCCGAGAGCACCGATCAGTCGGCCCTCAACCTCGTCTACCTGCTCGGCTACAAGGCGAAGCCCGGGAACTTCGCGATCTTCGGCGCTTCCGACGAGCGGTTCCACATCGCCGGCGGCAACCAGCGCCTGCCCGAGGCGATCGTCGCGGCACTGCCGCCCGGCACGGTGCGGCTCGGGGCGCGGATGACGAAGATCGTACGGCGGAACGACGGCACCATCGCCCTCACGATCAACGGCTCGACGGTCGTCTTCGACCACGTGATCCTCACGCTGCCCTTTGCCGTGCTTCGCACGCTCGACTACGGCGGCGCGCGGTTCGCGCCGCTCAAGGTCGAGGCGATCGAGGATCTCGGCCGGGGCCGCAACGCGAAGCTGCAGCTGCAGTTCACGAGCCGCTTCTGGAACTCGACCGGCCCGTGGCCGGGCGTCTCGAACGGCGACTCGTACGCCGACACGGGTTACCAGAACACCTGGGACGTGAGCCGCGCCCAGAGCGGGCAGAGCGGCTTGCTGGTGCTCTACATGGGTGGTGCGATCGCCGGGTCGTTCGCGCCCGCACAGCCGTATGGCGATGCCTCGACGGATCCGGCGGTGGCGGCGTACGCGAACAGCTATCTCGATCGGCTCGAGCCAGTCCTGCCTGGCGCTCGAGCGGGCTGGAACGGCAAGGCGACGCTCTCGGTCGCGCATCGCGACCCGAACCTGCTGGCGTCGTACGTCTACTACCGCGTGGGGCAGTACCACCGCTTCGGCGGCTGGGAAGCACGCCGGCAGGGCAACATCCACTTCGCCGGCGAGTTCTCCTCGCAGGACTTCCAGGGCTTCATGGAGGGCGGCGCGTCCGAGGGCTTGCGGGCGGCCAACGAGATCCTGGCCGACCTGAAGCGCTAGACGCGAACGAACGCACGACCGCGCTGCTCCCGCCCGTCACCCAGCTCCTGGAACAGCGTCAGCTGCAGGCCCGCCGGCGCCTCCAGCCGCGCGTTGAGCGAGTCCCACGGCGTGCGCGTCGGCTCGGCGACGACCGTCGCGCCCGCCGCCTGCAGCGCCTCCAGCGTCGTCTGCGCGTCGTCGACCTCGAACGCCACGCGGATGTGGCCCGCCACGCGGCGGCCGACCTCCACCCGGTCGATGTACGCGGCGTGGGGCGGGTCCGTCAGCTCGAGCGTCGCCCGGCCCGCCTCCAGGATCGAGACGCGGCCGCCCTCGGAGACGAACGCCGCGCGCTCGTGCAGGCCCAGCACGTCGCGGTAGAAGCGCAGCGCCGCGTCGTAGTCCTCCGCGGTCACCACCAGCCGCAGCTCGCGCACGCCGCCGGCGCCGTCGGTCATCGCTCCTCCTTCGGGGGTGGGGGCGTCCGCAGCCCTCGGCCAGCCGGCCGAGCGCCGCGGCGATCTGCTTCGGGCTGCGGCCGAGGTCCTCGCGCTCGTAGGCGTAGAGCGCCGGGTCGAGCGGCGCCAGCAGCTGCTCGGCCAGACGTCCGGCGCCGCCAGCCCGGCCTCGCGCACCAGCAGCGCGACGTGCTGGCGCCACGCCCCGTGCGCGCCCGCCCGCAGCCGCTGCGGCGTGGACTCGATGGCTCGCGAGAGGTGGCCGTGCTGCTCGAGGAACGCGACGTAGGCGGCGTAGAACGCGCGCAGCCGCTCCACGGCGGCGACCCCGGCCCGAGCGGCGGCGGGCCGCGCAGGATGCGATCCTGCAGGTCGCGCTCGTGCTCGTCGAGCAGGGCCGCCGCGATCGCCGTGCGGTCCGGGTAGCGGCGGTACGAGCGTGCCCTTGCCGACGCCCGCCGCGGCCGCGATCTGCTCCATGTCGTCCCGCTCGGGTCCTCCGCGAGGAGGCGGCCGCAGCGTCGAGCACCCGCAGGCGGTTGCGCTGCGCGTCCGCCGCTCGGCTCGCATCGACGCGAAGCCTAGCACGTGAACTGGACGATACGTCCGCTTATGCTAGGCTCGTGAACCGGACGCAGCGTCCGCATCCAGATCGCTCCCGGAGTCCCGTCATGCACCCTGTCCTGATCCTCTCCGCGCTCGCCCTCGGCGCCCTGCTCGCCGTGCAGGCCGGCGCGAACCTGCAGCTCTCGGCCGCTATGCGCTCGCCGTTCGGCGCCTCGACCGCGCAGCTCGCCGTCGGCAGCGCCGTCCTCGCCGTGCTCGCGGTCGCGGTCGGCTCGATCGGCGCCGTCGAACGCCTCCCCGACGCGGCCGCCTGGCACCTCGTCGGCGGTCTCGCCTCCGCGCTCTACATCACGGCCGGCATCCTGCTCCTGCCGCGGCTCGGCGCGCTCGTGGCGGTCGGCCTGTTCATCACCGGGCAGGTGCTCGCCTCGGCGGCGGTCGACGCGTTCGGCCTGCTCGGCGTCGAGCGCCGGCCGCTCGGGGTGCCGGCGTCGCCGGCGCGCTCGTCGTCCTCGGCGGCGCCCTCGCCATCACGCGCATCGGCGCGACCGGCGCGCCCGTGACGCGGCGCGGGGCGTGGATCTCGCTCGGCCTCGCCGCGGGCGCCGGGCTCGCGCTGCAGGGGCCGGTGAACGCTGCCCTGCGCCGCGACCTCGACGCCCCCGTCGCCGCCGGCGCGTTCTCGTTCCTCGTCGCGACCGCGGCCATGGCGCTCGTGCTGGCGGCATGGCAGGCCGCGACGCGCGCCCCGCGACCGCGCGCGCCGGGCGCCGCGATGCCGTGGTGGGGGTGGGCCGGCGGGCTCGTCGGCGCGACGTACGTGACCACGATCCCGCTCCTGATTCCGGAGATCGGCGCGGCGACGACCATCGGCCTGACCGTCGCCGGCCAGCAGTCGCGTCGCTCGCGGTCGACCGCTGGGCCTGCTGCGCCTCGCCCGGCGCCCGCTCACGCGCGCCCGCCTCACCGGCGTCGCCGCCCTGCTGCTGGGCGTCGGCCTCCTCCAGGTGCGGTAGGCGCCTGGAGATTCGTCCGCGGGTTCCCGGCGCTTCGTACTCCCTCGTCCGTACCGGGTGCTCAAGGACTGCACGCTCGATGCCGATGAGGGGGCGGTCCGGATCCCCGCTCCGGAGCCTGGGAAGGGAGCCAACAGCAGTGTCTGCAAATCCCGCAACGGGAGACCTCGCGCGCACCCGAGTCGATGCGGCGGTGGCGAGGCTCGGACCGTTGCCGGTGTTCTCGGGGACGGTCGCGCGGGTCGTCGCCCTGACCGACGATCCGGACTCGGCGACCGGCGACATCGTCACGGCCATCGAGTCGGACGGCGCCTTCGCCGCGAACCTCCTCCGCTACGTGAACTCCGCCGCCACCGCGCGGCCGCTGCAGGCGCAGAGCGTGCGCCAGGCGGTCGTCATGGTCGGCCGGCTGCGCATCCGCCAGCTCGCGCTCGAGACGGGCACCTACGGCTTCCTGGAGTCGGTGCCGGGCAACGGCCCCGTCGTGCGCGGCCAGATGCACCTGCACGCCCTGGCGGTCGCCGGCGCGAGCTCGGCCATCGCCACCGCCTGCGGCCACTCCGGCGCCGACTGCTACCTCGCGGGCCTGCTGCACGACTTCGGCAAGCTGGTCATCCCGCTGGCCTTCGGCGAGGACGCGGCCGACCAGCTCGCCCGCGACGTCCCCCGCGGCACCGCCCGCGCCCTGCGCGAGCGCGCCACCTTCGGCATCGACCACGCCGTCGCCGGCGCGTCGCTGGCGCGGGGCTCCGGCGCGCCCCAGACCGTCGTCGACGCCATCGCGGCGCACCACGGCGTCGAGCCGCTGAAGAACATCGAGGCCGCCGCCGTCGCGCTCGGCAACGCGCTCGTCGCCATGCTCGACGGCGCCGACCCCGACATCGCGCTCGTCGAGGACGCCCTCGGCGTGCTCGGCCTGCAGTGGGACGACCTCGAGGGCGTCGCCCAGTCGGTCACGGGCGGCCAGTCGGAGCAGTCCGACATCGCCACGAAGGTCGCGACGCTCGACCGCCTGGCGCACACCGACGACCTCACGGGCCTGCCCAACCGCCGCTCCTGGATCGCCCACGTCACCCGCCGCATCGGCGACGGGGCGACCGGCGCGATCCTCATGTGCGACGTCGACCGCTTCAAGCAGGTCAACGACACGAACGGGCACCGCTACGGCGACCTCGTGCTGATGCAGCTCGGCAAGGCCCTGTCCGACTGCGGCCACGCGTGCCGCTTCGGCGGCGACGAGTTCGCCGTCTGGGTCGAGCGCGACGCGGAGACCGCCGCGGCGTTCGCCAGCGCGCTGCTCGAGCGCCTCGCCGCGGGTGCGGCCGACGGCAGCCCACCGGTCGGCGTCTCCGTCGGCGTCGTCGGCGTCGACGGCCGCCAGCCCGACGTGGACGAGCTCGTGCACCGCGCCGACGTCGCCCTGTACGACGTGAAGGCCGCGGGCGGCCGCGCCGTCCGCATCGCCAACGCGGCGTAGTCGCCCTCGGCGCTGCCGGGCAGCCGGTAGCGGGTAGCCGCCAGCAGGACTCGCGCCCGCCCTCCGGCGCCGCTGTCGCGCGGCGGCGACACTCGAGGCGTGGACGTCGCCGACCAGCTGCTCACCGACGACCGGCGGCGCCTGCTGGCGGGCATCGTCGCGGCGCTCGGGGCAGCGACGGCCATCCCGCTCCCGCTCGCGCAGCTCGACTTCGCGGGCGTGATCGACGTGTTCGGCATCGACCACGGGGACACGCCGGCCGGGCTGCTCGTGCTGGCCGGCGTCGGCGGCGTGCTGACGGCCGGCGTCGTGCTGCTGGCCCTCGTCGCGCGCGCCTCGCCGCGGCCGGTGCGCCCGCCGCGCGCCCGTCCTCACTCGCCGCCGTCGCGGGCTTCGTGACCGCGACGCCGCTCTGGCTGCCCAGCGCACGTCGTCCTCGGCGCGGCGGCGCTGCTCGCCCGGCGACGGCGACTCGCCTACTTGCCTGAGCCGCTGCGGAGTCGGTTGCGCCACCGTCGCCGCTCCGCCGTGGCGAGACACGTCGCGTTGTCCAGCGGCGCTGACCTTCGACCGCGGACTCCTCGTACGTCGGGAGCCGCTCCGCCCCGACGGGCGAATGCGTCGCCTTTTCGTCGCGAATGCGCTCGTCCGTACCACTCGGTAGCGGCGCCCTCGAGGCGACGGTACGCCCGACGCCGGGAAGGCGGTCGCGGGTTGCCGCGCCACCGCCCGCCCGCTGGAGGACGCCCTCCAGAACGAGGTGTCAGGTCGCCGGCTCTCGTAGACGTTGAATGGCCGACTCTGATCTTCTCTCACGATCGATCGTTCCAGGCCCCGCCGGGCAATCGGTTACCGTGACGTCAGTCGTCGCTCCGCAGCCCGCCGTTCTCTGCGCTTCGCGTCATGCCTCGTCTAATCCGGACTGGGCGAGGCGTACGTATCGACCCGACCGCGCGCCAGTCGCCGGCCGACGCCGGCGCGGCGCGTCCCGACTGCGCCTAGTCCCCGCGCGCCGCTCGCGCCGCGCGCGCCGCGTCCGCGCTGCGCCGGCGGCGGGCGTGCGTCGCCGGCAGCAGGATCAGGGCCGCCACGTCGTCCGGCAGGCCGCCGCCGGCACGCGCGATCTCGCGGATGACCGACTCGAGCTCCTCGGGGCTCGCCGCCAGCCGGCGCTCCGCCACGAGCTCCAGCAGCCGGTCGACGCCGAAGCGCTCCTGCGAGCCGGCCTCCACGCGCCCCTCGATCAGGCCGTCGGTGTAGATCAGCACGCCCTCGCTGGGCTGCAGCTCGACCTCGTGCACCGGCCAGCGCGACAGCGGCAGCACGCCCGAGCGGCGGCGCCGGCCTCGATCGCCACGGCGCGCGGCTCGTCGGCCAGGATCACCGGCGGCGGGTGGCCCGCGCTGACGAAGCGCAGCAGGCGGGTGTCCGCCTCCAGCGTCGCGCAGCAGATCGTCGCGAACATGTCCGGGTCGGGCCGCTCGGCCTCCAGCACGCGCTCGAGCCCCGCCGGCAGGGTGGCGTCGTCCGTGCCGGCCTCGGCCAGCGCGCGCCACGCCACCCGCAGGGCCGCGCCGAGGCCCGCCGCCGCCGGGCCGTGGCCCGACACGTCGCCCAGCATCACGCGCAGCCGGCCGTCCCCGTCGATGAGGCAGTCGTAGAAGTCGCCGCCGAGCAGGAGCCGCGCGTCGCCCGGGCGGTAGAAGGCGCGCACCGGGATGCCGGGCCGGATGGTCGGCAGCAGCGTCTGCAGGAGCGTGCGGTGGGCGGCCGCGATCTCGGCCTGGGCGTTGCGCTCCGCCTCGTGCACCATCGCCTGCGCCGCCATCGCCGCCGCCTTCGCCTCCGCCTCGCGGTGCGCGGTCACGTCGTTCGCCATCACCAGGTGGTGCAGCACGCCGCCGTCGCCGTCGTGGACCGCCGAGGTGCTGACCAGCACCGCCCGCGATGCCGCCGTCCGCGCGTCGGAAGCGGCACTCCGCCGAGCGGGCGCGGCGCTCCTCCGCGGGGAGCGGCAGCGCGTCGCCCGCGGCGGGGTCGAGCAGGTCGTGCCAGTCGCTGTGCACGAGCTGCGTGCGCGGGGCGGCCGGCGATCTCGCAGAGGGCCCGGTTGACGGCGAGCCAGCGGCCGTCGAGCCCCAGCAGGCCGATCCCGATCGGCGCGTCCTCGAACGCCGTCTTGAAGCGGCGCTCGCTCGCCTCCAGGGCCACCGTCTTCTCGTGGAGCTCGACGAAGACCGCCACCTTCGAGCGCAGGATCGCGGGCTCGTACGGCTTGACCACGAAGTCGACCGCGCCCGTCTCGTAGCCGCGGACGACGTTCTCGGCGTCCGCGTCGCGGGCCGTGAGGAAGATGATCGGCGTGTAGCGCGTGCGCTCCAGCCGCTTCGCGTACTCGGCGACCTCGAAGCCGTCCATGCCCGGCATCTGCACGTCGAGCAGCACCACCGCGTAGTCGCCCTCGAGCAGGCGGCGCAGCGCCTCCTCGCCGGACGACGCGGTCACGATCTCGGCCGGCACGGACTCCAGCACGGCCGCCAGGGCGAGCAGGTTCTCGGGCCGGTCGTCGACGATCAGGATGCGCGTCACCGGGCGGCGCTCCGCAGCCGGTGCGTGCGACCGACGAGGGCGGCCGCGATGCCCTCGAGCGGCAGGACGCGGTCGGCCACGCCCGCCCGGATCGCCGACTCGGGCATCTCCGGTCGCTCGGCCGTGTCCGGGTCCTGCACCAGGGTCGCACCGCCGAAGTCGCGGATGCGGCGCAGGCCGGCGGTGCCGTCGGCGTTGGCGCCCGTCAGCAGCACGCCCACCACCCCGTCGCGGAACGCGTCGGCGGCGGACTCGAAGAGGACGTCGATGGACGGCCGGCTGAAGGCGACGGGCGCGTCGACGGAGAGCTCGAAGTGCGAGCGCTCGACCATCAGGTGGTAGTCCGCCGGCGCGACGTAGACCGTGCCCGGGCGCAGCTCGTCCTTGTCGTCGACCTCCCGCACCGGCAGCGGGCTGACGGCCGCGAGCGCGCTGGCGAGCCCGTCCCCGGCGACGTCCGAGGTGCGGTGCTGGGCGATCGCGAGCGGCGGCTCGAAGTCGGCCGGCAGCAGCGCCAGCACGCGTCCCAGCGCCTCCAGACCGCCCCACGACGAGCCGATCACCACCAGCTGCACCGCCCCCATCAGTCCACCTTCCGGTACAGCTTCTCACGCGCGTCGAGCTCGTCGTAGCTCTGCTCGAAGCGCGTGAAGCGGATGGACTCGCGCCGGCCGAGGGCCAGCACGCCGAAGGTGACGAGGCTCTCGTGCAGCAGGCCGTGCACCTCGTCCTGCAGCCGCCGGCCGAAGTAGATCAGGACGTTGCGGCAGAGCACGGCGTGGAACTCGTTGAACGAGCGGTCGGAGACCAGGTTGTGCTGGGCGAAGTGGATGTTCTCGCCGAGCGAGGGCGCGAACGCGACGTGGTCGTCGTCGGCGGCCGTCAGGTAGCGCGACAGCTCGTGCCGCCCACCGCCGCGCGCGTAGTGCTGCTCGAACTCGCGCAGCTTGCGCACCGGGATGCGGCGGCTGCGGGCCGTCTCCAGCACCGACTCGTTGACGTCCGTGGCGTAGATGCGCGTGCGGTCGCCGAGGCCCTCCTCCTCCAGCAGGATGGCCATCGACCAGGCCTCCTCGCCGGTGGAGCAGCCCGCGTTCCAGATGCGGATGAAGGGATAGGTGCGCAGCAGCGGCACGACCTTCACCCTGAACGTGAGGTAGAAGGTCGGGTCGCGGAACAGCGACGTGACGTGGATCGACAGGTCGTGCAGCAGCCGCTCCATGCAGCTCGGGTCGTGCAGCACCCGCTCCTGCAGCGCGGAGATCGTGGCCAGCCGCTCGGCCTGCATGCGCTGGCGCACGCGCCGCCGCAGCGAGCTCGGCGCGTAGTCGCGGAAGTCGAAGCCGTACTGGCGGTAGATGCCCTCCAGCAGGAGCTCGAACTCCACGGCCTCGACGTCCGGCGGCAGCGGGTCGTCGCCGTGGAGGGCCATCAGCGCCGTGGACGCGCGGCCCGCGAGCGCTGCGCCGTTCGGCTCAGCCATGGAGCCAGACCCGCAGCAGGGCGACCAGGCGCCCGACGTCGAGGGGCTTGGTGATGTAGTCCGACGCGCCCGCCGCGATGCTCTTCTCGCGGTCGCCCTTCATGGCCTTGGCGGTCAGGGCGATGATCGGCAGCGCGGCGTGGCGGGCGTCGGCGCGGATCCGCCGCATGGCCTCGTAGCCGTCCATCTCCGGCATCATCACGTCCATCAGGACGAGGTCGACCTCGGGGTGGCGGTCGAGCATGCTCCAGGGCGTCGCGCCCGTTCTCGGCGTAGAGCATGCGCATGCCCTTGGCCTCGAGGGCGCTCGAGACGGCGTAGATGTTGCGCACGTCGTCGTCGACCACGAGGATCGTCCGCCCGGCGAAGGCGGGGTCGCTGGCGTGCAGCTGCTCGAGCAGCCGGCGCTTGTCGGCCGGCAGCCGCGCCTGCACGCGGTGCAGGTACAGCGACGTCTCGTCGAGCAGCCGCTCGGGCGAGCTCGCGTCCTTGACCACGACCGTCTTGGCGTACTGCTTGAGCCGCGTCTCCTCCTTGCGCGTGAGGTCGCGGCCGGTGTGGACGATGACCGGCACGTCCGCGAGGGTCGGGTCGGCGCTGACATCGCCTCGAGCAGCCTCGAAGGGCCCGGCGCCGGGCAGCCCGAGGTCGAGCACGACGCACGTCGACCGCCTGCTCGCGCAGCGCCGCGAGCGCCTCCTCGGCCGTCGCCGCGGTGCGGATCTCGACGTCGTCGCCGCCGAGCAGCTCGGCGATCGCGTCGCGCTCGGCCGGGTCGTCCTCGACCAGCAGCAGCGAGCGCACCGGGCGCTCGGCGAACTGCTCGATGCTCTCCAGCATCCCGTCCAGCGCGTCGGTGCTCCAGCGGCTTCTCGCCGTAGCCGACCGCCCCCGTCGCCATGCTGTCGCGCCGCCGCCCGCCGCCGGACACCACCTGCACCGGGATGTGGCGCGTGTCGGGATGCCGCTTCAGGTGCTGCAGGAGCACCATGCCGTCGACGTCGGGCAGCCCGAGGTCGAGGACGATCGCCTCCGGGCGGTACTCGAGCGCGAGGGCCAGCGCCGGCCTCGCCGGTCAGCGCCCCCAGCACCCGGTAGCCGCGGGCCCGCGCCGCGTCCACCACGCAGCGACGCGAAGGTGCGGTCGTCCTCGACCACCAGCAGCACGCGGTCGCCCGGCGCGAGCGCGTGGCGGTCGTCGCCGAGCTCGTCCGGCAGGGACTGCACCGGCGCGACGGGCACCGGGCTCTCGGCGGGCGCAGGCGCTGGCTCGCGGCTCCGGCGAGCGGCTGGTCCACGACCTGCGGGGCCTCGAAGGGCAGCAGCAGGGTGAACGTGGAGCCCTCGCCCGGCACGCTCTCGACCATCAGCGAGCCGCCGAGCAGCCGCGCGAGCTCCCGCGAGATGTTGAGCCCGAGGCCCGTGCCGCCGTAGCGCCGGCTGGTCGTGCCGTCGGCCTGCTGGAAGGCCTCGAAGATCAGCGCCAGCTTGTCCGGCGCGATGCCGATCCCGGTGTCGTGCACCGTGAACGCCGCGAGCCGCTCGCGGCCGCGGCGCGCCGTCGCCGTCCGGCAGGCGGTCGGGCGGCGCCTCCGTGACGCGCAGCGACACGTGCCCGTCGTCCGTGAACTTGCAGGCGTTGGAGAGGAGGTTGCGGAGGACCTGCTGCAGCCGCTGCTCGTCGGTGACGACGCTCTGGCCGGCCAGCGACGCGTCGAGCTCGACGACGAACTCGAGCCCCTTCTGCTCCGCGACCGGGCGCGAACGTCCGCTCGGCGTAGGCGCAGACCGCGTCGAGCCCGACCGGCGCGCGGGTGGACGTCCATCTTGCCGGCCTCGACCTTGGACAGGTCGAGCACGTCGTTGATCAGCGCCAGGAGGTCGGCGCCGGCGGCGTGGATGGTCGACGCGAACTCGACCTGCTGCTCGCTCAGGTTGCCCTGCGGGTTGTCGGCCAGCAGGCGCGACAGGATCAGCAGGCTGTTGAGCGGCGTGCGCAGCTCGTGCGACATGTTGGCCAGGAACTCGCTCTTGTAGCGCGACGACAGCGCGAGCTGGCGGGCCTTCTCCTCCAGGTCGAGCCGGGCGCGCCTCGATCGCCTCGTTCTTCTGCTCGATCTCGCGGTTCTGCCGGCTCAGCAGCTCGGCCTTCTCCTCGAGCTCCTCGTTCGTCTGCTGCAGCTCCTCCTGCTGCGCCTGCAGGAGCTCCTCGGACGCCTTGAGGCTCTGGGCCTGCTGCTCCAGCTCGGTGTTGTTGCGCTTGAGCGGCGTCCTGCTGCTCCTGCAGCGCCTCGGACTGGCTCTGCAGCTCCGACGCCAGCAGCTGCGACTGCCCGAGCAGCTCCTCGGTGCGCATCGTCGCGATGATCGTGTTGAGCACGACGCCGATCGTCTCGGTGAGCTGCTCCAGGAAGGTGGTGTGCACCTCGGTGAACGGCGCGAAGGAGCCGAGCTCGATGACCGCCAGCACCGCGTCCTCGAACAGCACCGGCAGCACGATCACGTTGACCGGCGCCGCCTCGCCGAGGCCCGACGTGATCTTCACGTAGTCGCTCGGGGCCGTCACCAGGATCGGCTTCTTCTCGAGCGCCGCCTGGCCGACCAGCGACTCGCCGACGCGGAAGCGGTTCGCGACGCCCTTGCGCTTCGTGTAGCCGTAGCTCGCGATGAGCCGCAGCGAGTCTCGTCGGCGTCGCCGTTCCGCTCCGTGCCGTTCGCGCTCTCGGCCAGGAAGAAGGCGCCGTGGTGGGCGCCGACCGTCGGCGTGAGCTCCGACATGATCAGCCGCGAGACGGTCTGCAGGTCGCGCTGGCCCTGCATCAGGCCGAAGATCTGGGCCAGGTTCGTCTTGAGCCAGTCCTGCTCGGCGTTCTTGCGGGTCGTCTCCCGCAGGTTGCCGATCATCTGGTTGATGTTGTCCTTGAGGTCGCGCGACCTCGCCCGCGGCCTCGACGGTGATCGAGCGGCGTCAGGTCGCCCTGGGCCACCGCGGTGGAGACCTCGGCGATGGCGCGCACCTGCGTGGTCAGGTTGCCGGCGAGCTGGTTGACGTTGTCGGTCAGGCCCTTCCAGGTGCCGGACACGCCCGGCACGTCGGCCTGGCCGCCGAGCTTGCCCTCGGTGCCGACCTCGCGCGCCACGCGGGTGACCTCGGCGGCGAACGACGAGAGCTGGTCGACCATCGTGTTGATCGTCCGCTTGAGCTCGAGGATCTCGCCCTGGGCGTCGACGGTGATGGTCTGCGACAGGTCGCCGTCGGCCACCGCCGTCGCGACCTGGGCGATGTTGCGCACCTGGCTCGTGAGGTTGTTGGCCATCGAGTTGACGGAGTCGGTCAGGCCCTTCCAGGTGCCGGCGACGCCGGGCACGTCGGCCTGGCCGCCGAGGATGCCCTCGGTGCCGACCTCGCGGGCCACGCGGGTGACCTCGGCGGCGAACGAGCGCAGCTGGTCGACCATGCGGTTGATGGTGTCCGCGAGGGCCGCGACCTCGCCCTTGGCGTCGACCGAGATCTTCTGCGACAGGTCGCCGTTGGCCACCGCGGTCGTGACCTGCGCGATCGACGCGCACCTGGCCCGGTGAGGTTGTCGGCCATGAAGTTCACCGAGTCCGTCAGCGCCTTCCAGGTGCCCGACACGCCCGGCACGTCGGCCTGGCCGCCCAGCCGCCCCTCGGTGCCGACCTCGCGGGCCACGCGGGTGACCTCGGCGGCGAACGACGAGAGCTGGTCGACCATCGTGTTGATGGTCTTCTTCAGCTCCAGGATCTCGCCGCGGGCGTCGACCGAGATCTTCTGCGAGAGGTCGCCGTTGGCCACCGCCGTCGTGACCTGGGCGATGTTGCGCACCTGGCTCGTCAGGTTGTTGGCCATGAAGTTGACCGAGTCGGTGAGGTCCTTCCAGGTGCCCGCGACGCCCGGCACCTCGGCCTGGCCGCCGAGGATGCCCTCCGTGCCCACCTCGCGCGCGACGCCGGTGACCTGCTCGGCGAACACGCGCAGGGTGTCGATCATCGAGTTGATGGTGTCGGCGAGCGCGGCGACCTCGCCCTTGGCGTCGACCGTGATCGTCTGCGAGAGGTCGCCGTTCGCGACCGCCGTCGTGACCTGGGCGATGTTCCGCACCTGGTCGGTGAGGTTGTTCGGCCATGGAGTTGACGGAGTCGGTGAGGTCCTTCCAGGTGCCGGCGACGCCCGGCACCTCGGCCTGGCCGCCGAGGATGCCCTCGGTGCCCACGTCGCGGGCCACGGCGGTGACCTGCTCGGCGAACACGCGCAGGGTGTCGGTCATCGAGTTGATGGTGTCGGCCAGCGCGGCGACCTCGCCCTTGGCGGCGACGTCGATGCGCTGCGTGAGGTCGCCGTCGGCGACGGCGGTCGTCACCGGGCGATCGTCCGCACCTGGCTGGTGAGGTTGTCCGCCATGGAGTTGACGGAGTCGGTGAGGTCCTTCCAGGTGCCGGCGACGCCGGGGACGTCGGCCTGGCCGCCGAGGATGCCCTCGGTGCCGACCTCGCGGGCCACGCGGGTGACCTCGGCCGCGAACGAGCGCAGCTGGTCGACCATGCGGTTGATGGTGTCGGCCAGGGTGGCGACCTCGCCCTTGGCGTCGACCGAGATCTTCTGCGACAGGTCGCCGTCGGCCACCGCCGTCGTCACCTGCGCGATGTTGCGCACCTGGTTGGTCAGGTTGTCGGCCATCGAGTTGACCGAGTCGGTGAGGCCCTTCCAGGTGCCCGAGACGCCCGGCACCTCGGCCTGGCCGCCGAGCTTGCCGTCGGTGCCGACCTCGCGGGCCACGCGCGTGACCTCGGCCGCGAAGGACGAGAGCTGGTCGACCATGCGGTTGATGGTCTCGGCCAGCGCGGCGACCTCGCCCTTGGCGGCGACGCTGATCTTCTGGCTCAGGTCGCCGTCGGCCACCGCGGTGGTGACCTGGGCGATGTTGCGCACCTGGCTGGTGAGGTTGTCCGCCATGGAGTTGACGGAGTCGGTGAGGTCCTTCCAGGTGCCGGCGACGCCGGGGACGTCGGCCTGGCCGCCGAGGATGCCCTCGGTGCCGACCTCGCGGGCCACGCGGGTGACCTCGGCCGCGAAGGAGCGCAGCTGGTCGACCATGCGGTTGATGGTGTCGGCCAGGGTGGCGACCTCGCCCTTGGCGTCGACCGAGATCTTCTGCGACAGGTCGCCGTCGGCCACCGCGGTCGTCACCTGCGCGATGTTGCGCACCTGGCTCGTGAGGTTGTCGGCCATGGAGTTGACCGAGTCGGTGAGGCCCTTCCAGGTGCCCGAGACGCCCGGCACCTCCGCCTGCCCGCCGAGCTTGCCGTCCGTGCCCACCTCGCGCGCCACGCGCGTCACCTCGGCCGCGAACGAGGAGAGCTGGTCGACCATCGTGTTGATCGTCTTCTTCAGCTCCAGGATCTCGCCGCGGGCGTCCACCGAGATCTGCTGCGTCAGGTCGCCGTTGGCCACCGCCGTCGTGACCTGGGCGATGTTGCGCACCTGGTCGGTCAGGTTCGACGCCATCAGGTTCACGCTCTCCGTCAGCGCGCGCCACGTCCCCGCCACGCCCGGCACGTCCGCCTGGCCGCCGAGCTTGCCCTCGACGCCCACCTCGACGGCGACCCGCGTGACCTCGTCGGCGAACGACGAGAGCTGGTCGACCATGCGGTTGATGGTGTCCGCCAGGGCCGCGACCTCGCCCTTGGCGTCGACCGAGATCTTCTGCGACAGGTCGCCGTTGGCGACGGCCGTCGCGACCTGCGCGATCGAGCGCACCTGGCTCGTGAGGTTGGCGGCCATGAGGTTGACGCTCTCGGTCAGGTCGGCCCAGGCGCCCGTCGCGCCCTTGACCCGCACCTGCCCGCCGAGGGTGCCCTCCGTGCCGACCTCGCGCGCGACGCGCGTCACCTCGGCGGCGAAGGACGAGAGCTGGTCGGTCATCGCGTTGACGGCCTTCGCGACCCGCAGGTACTCGCCCTTGGCCGCCCGCCCGTCGGACTCCAGCGGGATGCGCTGCGAGAAGTCGCCGCGCGCCACGGCCTCGACGACGCGACCGATCTCCGCGGTGGGGCGGACGAGGTCGTCGATCAGCTCGTTGACGGCGCCGAGGTTGGTCGCCCAGGCGCCGCTGACCTGCTCGGCGACGGCGCGCTCGGCGATGCGGCCGTCGCGCCCGACCGCCCGCCCGACGCGGGCGAGCTCCTTGCTGGCGCGCTGCTGGCCGTCGGCCATGCGGTTGTAGGCGTCCGCGAGCTCGCCCATGACGCCGCCGTAGCGCGCCGGCAGGCGCGTGCCGAAGTCCCCGGCGGCTGCCGCGTTGAGGGCGCGCAGCAGGTCGTCCAGCGCGCGCGACGACGGCGCGCCGCCGTTCGGTGCCGCCTCGGCGTCGGCCACCGGGGCACGACCACGGCGCCGGCCGCTCGTGGGCTCCAGCTCGGAAGCCATGCTCCTCCTTCGCCGTGATCGGCAGCAGCATACGAGGCCGGGACGGGCATCCGGGCCTCGCGGGGACGGACGTGTGCGAACGGAAACGCAGGGCGGGGATTCCCGTTCGGAACGACTTCCGAACGTGGAAATCGGAAGATTCCGCGTCGCGGTTCCCGCACGTTTGTCCGTACGTGCTGCGGGGAACAGGGCCGAGCCGGTCCGCGGGGCCGCATCCGGCCCGTGCCGCGGCGGGGCCGCGGGCTACGAGGCGACGAGCTGCAGGCGGGCGGCGCCCCGGCGGCGGATCTTGGGCGGCCGCGGGGCGAAGGCGCGGTCGTGGGCGGCGGCCGCGTCGTGCGGGTTGGCGGCGACGGACGCCAGCGAGAGGCCGCAGCGGTCGAGGATGTGCTCGCGCAGGCGCACCGTCTCCGGTGCGAAGCGTGCGGGGCCGAAGACGCTGCAGACCACGACGGTGCTCTGCGCGATCATCGCCTCGGACGCGCTGAGGCGGCGCTCGGCGCGGACCTCGGCGATACGCGCCAGCGCGGTGCGGACGTCGACCGTGCGGCGGGCGGGGGCGGTGTTGGTGCGGTGCATGACCACACGGATACCGGTGGCCGTATGCCTTTCAAATGACCCGAACAGGGTATTCGCGGCATGCGGGCACGGTCCGGCCACCGTGCCCGCACATCGCGTCGTCCCGGTCAGGGCTGCACGACGGGCACCCGGGCCGCGAGCCAGTCGCGGAACACGGGCACGAGCGAGGGGTCGATCGTGTGCGGCACGGGCGTCTCGTGGTACTCCACCTCGAGGCCCGCCGCTATCAGGCGCTCGCGGGCGGCCTGGCCGAACTGCACCGGGATGACGGGGTCGAGCGTCCCGTGCGCGATCAGCACCGGCAGGCCCTCGCGGCCGACCGGGTCGACCTCCCAGCCCTCGACGGTGGGCACGAAGCCGGACAGCGCGAGGATGCCGGCCGGCCGCGGGCGCCCCGGCCCGAGGCCCATCGCGTGGCTCATCACGGCGCCCTGGGAGAAGCCGCCGAGCACGATCCGCTCGTAGGGGACGCCGAGCTGCTCGGGCAGCCCGTCCAGGAACGCCGCGAGCTGGCCGTACGTCTCGCGGAAGGTCGACGGATCCGGGTAGCCGACGCGCGGCACCGCGTACCAGTGGGCGCCGCCCGGGGGGAGGCTCAGCGGGCCCCGCGGCAGGACGCCGGCGAGGCGCCCCTGCGGGTCGAGCGCGCGCAGCAGCGGCTCGAGGTCGTACTCGTCGGCGCCGCGCCCGTGCAGCAGCACGAGCGCGCCGTCGGGGTCGCCCTGGGTGGGGACGACACGGGCCTGGATGCTCATCGGTTCACCGTCTGGCGGGGGTTGACGATCGGGTCGAGGGTGCGCTCGAGGCGGGCGCGGATGCCCTCGTACTGCGGCGGCAGGCGCAGGCCCTCGCCCAGCGCCTCGGGGGCCTCGTCGACCGCGAAGCCCGGCGAGGGCGTGGCGAGCTCGAACAGCACCGCGCTCGGCTCGCGGAAGTAGATCGAGCGGAAGTACTGGCGGTCGATGATCGGGCTCGGGCGCCGGCCGGCCGCGTGCACGGCGTCGTGCCAGGCCTCGTGCTCCTCGTCCGGCGCGGTCCAGGCCACGTGGTGGACCGTACCGGCCCCGCCGAGGCCGCGCGCCGCGGGAGCGGCGTCCAGCGCGTACGTCGCGCTGCGCTCGTCGCTGCCGACGCGCCAGCCGTCGTCCGCGGCCGCGAAGCCCAGCACGCCCTCGAGCAGGCCGCGGCTGGCGGCCGGGTCGATGGCGTAGGCGCGCAGGCCGGCGAAGCCCCGCAGCGCGTGGGCGGCGGGGATGTCGGCCGCGGTCGCCGCCAGCGGCGCCTCGCCGCTCGCGTCGACGACCAGCCGCTGGGCGAGCCCCTCGGGGTCGCTGAAGTCGAGCCAGTCCTCGCCGCGCTCGACGGCGACGCCGGCGCTCGCGAGCCGCTCGGCCCAGAAGTCGAGCGCCGCCGCGTCGGCCACGCGCCAGTCGACGCGGTGCACCATGCCCGCGCCGGCCCGGCCGGGCGCCGCGCCGGTGATCTCGAAGAAGGTCAGGATGCTGCCCGGCGCGCCGGTCTCGTCGCCGAAGTACAGGTGGTACATCTCGGGCGCGTCGAAGTTGACGGTCTTCTTGACCAGGCGCAGGCCGAGCACGCCCGCGTAGAAGTCGACGTTGGCCTGGGCGTCGGCGGTGATCGCCGTGACGTGGTGGATCCCTACGAGCTGCATCGCTGCCTCCCGGCAGGTAGTTGACGATGCAAGCAAATATACTTGACGACGCAACCAACTGCAAGCCGTGTGGCCTCCCGCCCGAAAAGCAACGCGGCCCGGACGAGGAGTCCGGGCCGCGCGCGTCGGGAGGAGATGAAGGAAGGAAGCTCAGGTGAGCGAGCGGCGGTTGCCCTGCAGGAAGCCCCAGATGGCCAGCAGCAGGATCGAGCCGCCGATCGCGACCGCCCACGTGGAGAGGTCGAAGAAGCTCTCGAACGGGTCGTTGTCGTTGAACACCCACGACGCGATCACGCCGCCGAGGAGGGCGCCGACGACGCCGATGATGAGGGTGACGATGATGCCGCCGCTCTCTCGACCGGGCATCAGGGCCCGTGCGATCGCGCCCGCGATGAGTCCGAGAAGGAGGAAGCCGATGATGCTCATGTGCGCTCTGTTCGCTCCGTGATGAGGTCAGTGATGAGCCACGTGCCGGCGGGTGACGTGCTGGAGGATGCCCGCCGGCGCCCTGGGTCAAACGTCACGCCGCTCCTCTCGCGGCGGGGTCGAGGCTACGAGGCGCCCTCGTCCTCGTACTCGCGCAGGAAGCCCTCGAACAGGCGGCGGTGCCCCTGCTCGTCGTGCAGGATGTCGATGACCATGTCCTGCGTGACCGGGTCGACGCCGTCGGTCACCTCGACGATGTGGGAGTAGTGCTCGATGGCGCCCGACTCGGCGGCGATCACGCCGCGGATCACGTGCACGATGTCGGTCTGGCGGTCGGGGGGCTGCAGCTCCTTCTGCGTCGCGCTGAACGCGAGCGAGCCCGGCACCGTCCCGTACAGCTCCTTGATGCGCTCCGCGAACAGCTTGGCGTGGCCGAGCTCCTCGTCGACGTCCTCGGCGAGCGACTCGACGATCTCGCGGGCGCGCACGCCGTCGGGGTTCACGGAGTTCGCGACGTAGCTCATGACCGTCTCGATCTCCATCCAGTAGGCCTGCGTCAGCAGCTCGACGATCTGCTCGCGCTCGCTGCGCAGGTCGTCGGAGAGGATGTCGTTGCCGCGGGTCTTCGTTGCCATGCGTCCTCCTTGGCGGGGTGGGCGTGCTGGCGGAGTGGCGGACGCGCCGCCACTCCGCCGGGTCGAACCGGATACCCGGCCGGCCCTACTTCTTGAGGGCGTCCTTGACGTCGTCGACGGCGCCCTTCGCCTTGTCCTTGGCGTCGTCGAGCTTGGCCTCGGACTGGTCGGCGCGGCCCTCCGCCTCGAGATCGGGGTCGTCCGTGGCGCGGCCGGTGACTTCCTTGGCCTTGCCCTTCATCTCGTCCAGGTTGCCCACGATTGCTCCTTGAATGGGGGAGCCTGGAACGTCCCCGCCGCGGTGCCCCTGCAAACGCCCAGGGTGAGCCGTGACGCGTGCTGTGGAGCGGGAATCAGCCGGCGGAGACGACGAACACGAGCGCGTCGCCGCCGGCGCCCGACTCGGCCCGCGTCTCGTCCGCGAGGCGGTCCAGCACGTTGCCCAGCCCGGCCACGTCCGCGCCGTCGAGCACCCGCTGCGCGGCCCCGTCGGCGAGCGGCCCGACGCGCACGCCGAGGCGGCCCGGCTCCACGCGGAGCTCGATGCGGAGCGAGCCGTCCTCGGTCTTCGGCGCCCGGGCCACGAGCTCGTCGCCGAGCAGCAGCACGTCGCCCACGCGGTCGAGCGGCAGCTCGGCGTGCGCGGCCGCCGTGGCCAGCACGCGGTTCAGCACCGGCCCGGCGAGGTCGAGGCGGCGCACCGTGACGTGCCCCACCTCGCCGCCCGCTCGCGGCTCGTGCGCCGCCCGGGTTGGCTCACCCGTCATCGCGGTGGGCCTCGAGGTCGAACGTCATGACCACCTCGGTGCCCGACTCACCCGGACCGGCCCGCACCTCGACGTTCTGCGTCAGCGCGGCGATCAGCGGCAGCCCGAGCCCGAGCCCGCCCGCCTCCGACCAGCGGCCCATGCCACGGCCCATGTCGCGCACGAGCACCGTCAGCTGCGAGTTGCGCGCCGAGGCCTCGACCTCGACCTGCGCGTCGGCGTCGGTCTCGTACGCGTGGACGATCGCGTTGGTGCAGGCCTCGGTGACGGCGATGCGGACGTCGTCGCCCAGGCGCTCGGAGACGCCCAGCGCCTCGCACATGCCGGCCAGCGCCTGGCGGACGAGCGCGACGCTCTCCGGCCGCGCGACGACCGCGAGCGAGACGTCGGGGGCCGTGGAGCTCACGCGCGTGCGTGCTCCGCCGCTGCGCTGGCGACGGCGTCGTCGAGCCGCGCGTGGATCGGGAAGACGGGGATCAGGCCGGTCACGTCGAAGATGCGGCGCACGGCCGAGCCGGAATCGTCACCGAGGACGATCGCGTAGCCGAGGCCGTGCTCGCGTGCCCGGCGCAGGCCGCCCAGCAGCACGCCGAGCACCGACGAGTCGATGAAGCTCGCGCCGGACAGGTCGACGACCAGCGGGTTGCCGGCGTCCAGCGTGGGCACGACCTGGTCGCGGATGTGCGGTGCGGTGGAGACATCGTGCTCGCCGGTGAGCGCCACCACCGTCACGTCGCCGGCGCGCTCGACCGCGATCCCATGCGTCGCAGCCATCGGTCTCAAGAATAGACGCAGGGGCAGTCGTATCCGCAGCGCACTCCCGCCCACTACCCGGCGGCCGGTCCCGCCAAACGGGTCGGGTTTCACTTTCGGGCCCTGAACGGGAATGATGCGCGGGTGGCTGCCGCGACCGACGACCTGAGCCTGCTCCGACGCGTCCGCGAGCACGGCGACCAGGCTGCCAGGGACGAGCTGCTCCGCCGCTACCTCCCCTTCGCCCGCGCGCTCGCGCGGCGCTTCGCGCTGCACGGGGAGCCGCTCGACGACCTCGAGCAGGTGGCGGCGATCGGCCTGCTGAAGGCCATCGATCGCTTCGACCCGTCGCACGAGGCCGCGCTGACGACGTATGCGACGCCGACCATCGTGGGCGAGCTGCGGCGCCACTTCCGCGACCGCGTGGGCGCCGTCCACGTGCCGCGCGGCGTGCAGGAGCTGGCCGTGCTGGTCGGGCGCACCACGGAGGCCATGACCGCCGAGCTGGGCCGCACGCCGACGCCGCGCGAGCTCGCCGAGCGCACCGGGCGGTCGGTGGAGGAGATCGTCGAGGCCGTCGGCTCGGTGGCGGCGCGCCGGGCGCAGTCGCTGACCGCCGCCGACGAGGCGGACGAGCCCGACCGGCTGGCGGCGCTGGGCGACCTCGATCCCGGCTTCGAGCAGGCCGAGGACCGCGCCGCGCTGGCGCCGGCGCTGGCGAACCTCGACGCGCGCGACCGCCGCATCCTGCACCTGCGCTTCGCGGAGGGCCTGTCGCAGTCGGAGATCGCCGCACGGGTCGGGATCTCGCAGATGCACGTCTCGCGCCTGCTGCGACGGGCGCTCCAGCGGCTGCACGAGGAGCTCGAGACCGCGGAGTAGCGGCCGTCGGCCCGGGCGCGCTGCGGGGTGCCTAGCTCGTGGCCTGGTCGTCGCGCAGCATGCGCCGCGCGCTGTCCGGCACGTCCGGATGGTCGGCGGGCTTGCTGTCGACGGGCGGCGGGGCGTCGGCCTCGTCGAGCAGGCGGTCCCACTCGGCGTGCGTCGCCTTGGGGGAGGGCGCGTCCGAGGTGCTGGCACCGCCCTCGGCCGGCAGCGACTCGGGGCCCCAGGAGGGCGCGCGGTCGGCGGGGTCGCGATCGTCGTGCTCGTCCTGCGTGCGGGCACGCGGCGGGGCAGCGTTCTCGGGCACGCTCGTGCTCACGTCATGCTCCTCGTCCGACACGGGTGGAGGGTGGTTCCCGCAACCGACGTGGTCGAAACAACGTCTCGAAACGAGGCAGGCGTGTCAGGCCGCGTGTGTCAGCCGGCGGGCTTGGCGCGCACGGCCACGATCCGCCCGTCCTTGGCGACCCGCGCGTTCCACGCGAAGCTCAACGAGACCGTGGGCAGGCGCACGAAGGGCAGGCGCGGGCCGCTGACGGGGCCGGCCTCGACGTAGACGTCGCCGGGGGCGATGCGGGTGCTGCTGCGGTCGGTCTGGACGCCGACGATGACGATGCACTGGCCCTGCACGTTCGGTCCGACGCCGTTCCCGCCGGTGGAGGTCGCGCTGGCGAGCTGCACCCCGGCGAAGGCGCGACCGCCCGCGATCGCGGCGACGACCGCCCGCCGGGCGCGCGCGTTCTGGCGGCCGTTCCAGCGGTTGGCGCAGCGGCGGTCGACCGCGCTGGCGACCTCGAGCTCGGGGGCGACGGCGGGGCCGGCCACGCTGGAGGTCGGCGGCGGCTCGGTCCCGGTCTCCGGCGCGGTGGCGGGCTCCCCGGTCTCGCCGGGCGCGGCCGAGACGTCGCCGCTGAGCCCGGTCTGCACGAGGTCCCCCGTGCCGAGGGTGTCGGCGGGCACCGTGTCGGCGGACGTGAGATCGCGGATGGTGTCGCCGACGTCGACGCGGCTCGCCACGGCCAGCACGACGCCGGCGGCGATCGCGACGAACACGAGGACGCCGATGAACCCGCCTCCGCGCCGCCGCTGCCGGCCGGAGGAGGAGCGGCGGACGGTCGTGGCGCGCTGCTGCTGCTGGCTGGACGACGTGACGACGTGCGGCTGCGGGCGAGCCTGCTGCTGCTTCTGCCGTGCGCGGTCCGCGGCCTGCGCGGTCGGCGATCCGGCGTGGCCGGCGCTGTCGCGCGGGGGTGTGGTGCCGCACTTCTTGCAGAAGTTGAAGAGCCCGGCCTCGTTCTTCGTCCCGCAGTTGGGACAGATCCAGGCCATCTACGCGATTCCCGCAGTCTCGCCCACGATCGCATCGTAGGGTGCGAGGCGGGGAATGGACGGGTGCCGCGTCCGTCGCGGGCTGCTCCGCTCGAACGTGCCGGACGACGCGCCGGCGACTGGACGGCTCGCAGGCCCGGCCTTCGGTCGCCTGCCGGACGGGGACCAGCTCGCAGTTCGCCCGCGCCGCCTGGCACCCGCCCAGCTCGCGCGGTACGGTCGGCCCCGATGACCGACACGCGCGCCTTCCTCGCCGCCCGCGGGCTGCCGCCGGGCGACCTCCGCGACCTGCCCGACTCCGCCAAGCGCTTCCCGGACGGCGCGCACTACCGGGTCGAGATCCCGAGCACGGAGGGGCCGCGCTGCCTCGAGGCCGTGCTGGAGGAGGCCGAGCGGCTCGACGTGCTCGTGCACCGGGTGTCGCAGGGCTCCGGCGCCTTCCTGCTGACGGACGCCGAGCTGGACGAGTACGCCCGCATGGCGGCCGCGGCGCGGGTCGAGGTGTCGATCTTCGCCCAGCCCTTCGCCGCCTGGACCGTGTCCGCCACCGCGCGGGCGAGATCGGGCGGCGTCGTGGCCGGGTCGGTGCACGGGCAGGACGGCATCGTCAACGCCCTCGACGACATCCGGCGCTCGGCCGCGCACGGCTTCCGCAGCGTGCTGATCTCGGACGTCGGGCTGCTGGCGGCCTTCGGCGAGGCGCGCCGCGACGGGCTGATCCCGGCCGACATGCAGGCCAAGGTGTCCGTGATGCTGCCGGTCGCCAACCCGATGACCGCGCGCGTGCTGGTCGACCTCGGCGCGGACACGCTCAACCTCGTGACCGACCTCTCGCCGGCGCAGATGGCGGCGATCCGGGCGGTCACCGACGTGCCGCTCGACGTCTATCTCGAGAGCACCGACGACATGGGCGGCTTCCTGCGCCACTACGAGCTGCCCGAGATCATCCGCGTCGCGGCGCCGGTGTACGTGAAGCTCGGGCTGGCCAACGCGCCGGGCCTCTACCCCGCCGGCACGCACCTGGAGGCGACGGCGGTGGCGCTGTCCCGCGAGCGCGTGCGGCGGGCGCGGCTGGCGCTGGAGCTGCTGGGCCGCTCGGGCTACGCGCCGACGACCTCGGAGCGCGGGGCGGAGGGGGTCGCGCTGCCGGTGCCGCGGGCGGTTCCGGCCGCCAGCCGCTAGCCCGTCTAGACCAGATCCAGGTACTCCGCGCGCTCCCAGTCGGTCACGGCCGCGTGGAAGCGCGCGATCTCGTTGCGCTTGATGGCGGTGTAGAGCTGCATGAACGGCGCTCCGAGGCGCGCCGCGACCGCCTCGTCGGCCTCGAGCGCCGCCAGCGCCGCCTCCAGCGTCGGCGGCAGGGGCGGCAGCGCCTCGACGTACGCGTTCGCCTCGACGAAGTGCGGCGCGTCCGGTCCCGCGTCGAGCCCCAGCAGGCCGGCGACCAGGCAGCCCGCGGCCGCCACGTAGGGGTTCGTCGCCGCCTCGGGCAGCCGGTTCTCCAGCCGGGTGCCGCGCCCCCGGGCGAGCGGCACGCGCAGCATCGTCGTGCGGTTCTCGAGGCCCCAGCTGATGGCGTCGGCGGCGCGAACGAGTTCGGGACGAAGCGCTTGTAGCCGTTGACCGTCTGCGCGCAGAGCGCGCGTGAGGGCGGGTGCGTGCGCGACGTGGCCGTGGATCCAGGCGCGCAGGACGTCCGAGATGCCGTCGGGCGCCTGCGGATCGTCGAAGACGTTGGCGCCGGCGGCGTCGGTCAGCGAGGCGTGCAGGTGGCAGGCGCTGGCCGGGCGGCCGGCGAGCGGCTTGGTCATGAAGGAGGCGAGCAGGCCGACGCTCGCGGCGATCTCCTTGACCGCGTGGCGGAAGGCGAAGGCGCGATCGACCGCGGCCAGCCCGTCGGCGGGACCGAAGTTGACCTCCAGCTGCCCGGGCCCGTACTCCTGGATCAGGTCGGTCAGCGCGATGCCCGCCCCCGCCAGCCCGCGGGTGAGGGCGTCGAAGAGCGGCGTGGCCTGGCGGTGGCGCACCTGGTGCAGCGCCTGCATGTCGGGCGTCGTCGGCAGCGGCGCCCCGTCCGCGCCGCGGGTGAAGGTGTAGAACTCGAGCTCCCAGCCCCAGGTGACGGCGAGGCCGCGTGCCGCCAGGGCCTCCAGCTGCCGCCGCAGCACGAGCCGGGGCGCCGCCTCCACCGGGCGGCCGTCCTCGAAGTAGGGGTCGGCCATCACGACGGCCGTGCCGGGGTGCCAGGGCGTGAGCATCAGGCTGGCCGGGTCGGGCAGGAGCAGGAAGCAGCGGCCCGCGAGCTCGAAGTCGAAGCCCGTTCCGAAGACGAAGGCCCCGCCGTTGTCGAGCGAGAGGACGCCCGACTGGTACGGCACCCCGTTGCGCGCGGCGTCCTCGAACGTCTCGGTGGCGACCGCCTTCACGCGGCTGACGCCGGACCCGTCGCACATGCTGACGAGGACGTTCGCCACGCGATGCTCGGCGCAGCCGCTCGAGCGCCTCGTCCAGCCGGTCGCGGTCGAAGCCGCCGACGAGCTCGTGCCGGTCGACGAACGCCCCGGTCACCGTCCGCTCCCCGTCACGAGATGCCCCTTCGTCGAGATGCTGCCCACGCGCCGGGAATGTAGCTGGCGCACGCTGCCGGCCGCGCGCTGTCGAACGTCCGCGAACCCAGTCCTGGAGCGGGATCGCGGCTCCGTCCGATGCGATTCGTAGAGTAGGCTGGGCGTGCGCTACCGCTTCGTCCACGCCGCTGACCTGCATCTCGACACCCCGTACGAGGGGGTCGAGCGCGTGGACGCGCGGGTCGCCGCCCTGCTGCGCGACGCGTCGCTCGAGGCCCTCGACGGGCTGGTCGACCTGGCGATCGCCCGCGAGGCCGCCTTCGTGCTGGTCGCGGGCGACGTCTACGACGGCGCCGACCGCGGGGTGCGTGCGCAGCTGGCCTTCCGGCGCGCCGTCGAGCGGCTGCACCGGGCCGGCATCGAGACGCTGGTCGTGCACGGCAACCACGACCCGGTCGTCGACGGCTGGTCGGCGGTCCGCGCCTGGCCCGAGGGCGTCCACGTGTTCGGCCACGGCGGCGTCGAGCTGCGGCGGGTCGAGCGCGAGGGCGAGCTGCTCGCGGTCGTGCACGGCATGAGCTACGCGCACCGCGACACCGCCGAGAACCTCAGCCGCCGCTTCGCCCGCACGGACGACGACGCGCTGCAGGTCGGCCTCCTGCACGCCAACGTCGGCGACCTCGCCACGGCCGCCTACAGCCCCTGCACCGTCGCCGACCTCGCCGCGTCGGGCCTCGACTACTGGGCCCTCGGCCACGTCCACCTGCACGCCGTGGTGCACGACGGGCAGCCGTGGGTCGTCTACCCCGGCGCGCTGCAGGGCCGCAGCTCGCACGCCGGCGAGCGCGGGGCGAAGGGCGCCTGCGTCGTCGAGGTCGAGGACGGCGCCGTCGTCGGCCTGGAGCACGTCGCCCTCGACCGCGTGCGCTTCGCGGCGCCGGACGTGGCCATCGACGGCGTCGCCGACCTGCCGGAGCTCGAGGCCGTGCTGGCCGAGCGCGGCGCCGCCGAGCTGGCGGAGGCCGACGGGCGCTCGGTGCTGGTGCGCGCGCGGCTGACGGGGCGCGGCGCGGTGCACGCCGACCTCATCCGCGAGGGCGTCCTGCAGGGCCTGCTGGACGCCTTGCGGGCCGGTGCGCCGGAGGGTGCGCCGTGGCTCTGGTGGGAGGGGCTGCGCGACGCGACCCGACCGGCCCTCGACCGGCAGGCGGTGGCCGCGCGCGGCGACCTGGCCAGCGAGGTGCTGGGCCTGGCCGATCGCCTGGAGGCCGACGACGCTGCGCTCGACGATGCCCTGACGCGGTGGCTCGCGATCCGCCGCGAGCCGGTCGCCGCGGCGACCTTCACGTCCGCCGTCGACCTGGCCCTCGACCTCGTGGCGGGAGACGAGCTGTGACCGTGCGCATCACGGGCTGGGAGGTCGACGGCTTCGGCGCGCTCGGCGGGCACGCGGCGCGCGACCTGCCGGACGGGCTGCTGGTGGTCAGCGGGCCGAACGAGGCCGGCAAGAGCACGCTCCTCGACTTCCTGCGCGGCGTCCTGTTCGGGTTCCCGGACGGCCGCTCGCGCCTGCCCCGGCACGAGCCGGTCGGCGGCGGGCCCCACGGAGGTCGCGTCCTGCTCGACGTCGACGGGCACGCCTGGACGGTCGAGCGCCACGCGTCGCCGCGGCGCGTCGGCCTGCACGGGCCGGGCGGCGTGCACGGCGGCGAGGACGAGCTGCGCGCGCTGCTCGGCGGCGCCGACGCGGAGCTCTACCGCACCGTGTTCGCCTTCGGCCTGGCCGAGCTGGCCGATCTGGGCACGCTGGAGGCCGACGCCGTCCGCGAGCGCATCTTCTCGGCCGGCGTGGTCGGGGCGGGGCGCTCCGCGGCGACCGCGATCGCGCAGCTCGACAAGCGCGCCGCCGCGCTGCTGACGCCGTCCGGGCGGTCGGGCCGCATCCGCGAGCTCGAGCGGGAGCTGAAGCTGGCCGAGGGCGCGCTCCGCGCGGCGCGGGGCGAGGCGGGCACGCACGCCCGGGCGCGGGCGGACGAGGAGGAGGCGCGCGACGCCGTCGTGCGGCTGCGCGCCGCCGGCGCCGCGGTGGCCGGCGAGGAGCGGCGGGCGCGCCGACTCGTGGAGCTCTGGCCGATGGAGACGGCGCGGGCCACGCTCACCGCCGAGCTCGCGGCCATCCCGCACGATCCGGGCATCGACGACGCCAGCGAGGCCCGCCTCGAGCGCGCCCTCACGCAGGCCGCGGCCGCCGAGGAGGCGCTGCGCGTCCGCACGGCGGAGCGCGACGCGGCGGTGGGAGCGCACGACGCCATCGGCTGCGACGATCGCCTGGCCGCGGTGGCGGGCGAGGTGCGGGCGCTGGCCCGCGAGCGGGCCGCGTACGTCGAGCGGCAGGAGCGGCTGGCGGGTCTGCGGGCCGCGCGCGCCTCCGCGACCGGCACCCTGCAGGACGAGCTCGCGCGCCTCGGGCCGGGCTGGGACCGCGGGCGGCTCGAGGCCTTCGACGCGTCGATCCCGACCGCCGGGCAGGTGCGCGGCTGGGGCGATCGGCTGGCCCGGTCGGACGCCGAGGCGCGGCAGGCGGCGGCGGTCGAGCGCGAGCGCCAGGCGGCCGCCATCGCGGCGCGCCGGACGCTCGACGAGGCGCGGGCGCGGCTCGCGGCAGCGGGCGGCGACGACGGGCTCGACGGGGCCGAGGCGGCCCTGCGCGCCCTGCGCAGCGAGCTGCCGGAGCAGGCTCGACGGGAGGCCGCGGCCGCCAGCGCCGGCGGGGCGCGGCCGCCGCTGCGGGCGGCTGCGCTGGCGGCGGCCGGCGTGCTGGCGGTGCTCGCCGCGGTGCTCGCGATCGGCAGCGACGCGGTCGCGGCCGGCGTGGCGCTCGTCGCGGCGGCGGTGGTGGCCGCGCTCGGGCTGCTCACCCCGCGGGACGGCGGCAGCGCCGGCGCGGCACTGGCCCGGGACCGGGGCGCGCTGCACGTCGCGGAGCTCGCCACGCGGGCCGGCGTGCGCGTGCCGGTCGACGCGCTGGCCGTCGAGGAGCGTGCCGCCCGGCTGGCCGACGTGCGCGCGCTCGGCGCGGAGCTCGCACGCGCCGCGGCGGCCGCGCGCGAGGCGGAGCGGCTGGCGGCCGAGGCGGCTGCGCAGGCCGCCGCAACGGCCGACGAGGCGGAGCAGGCGCTGGCCGGGTGGGCCGTCGAGGCGGCCCGGCTCGGCCTGCCGGAGGCGCCGTCGCCGGATGCGGCGACGGACGCCTTCACCTCCGTCGCCCGTGCGCGCGAGGCGCTGCGCACGCTCGCCCACGCGGAGCAGGTGCTGGCCGCCGAGGAGGCGCGCGCCGCGACCTTTGCCGACCGCGTGCGCGCGGCGCTGGAGGCGGCGGGCGAGGTCGTCGCCGTCGACGACGTGGCCGCCGCGGTCGAGCGCCTGGCCGAGCTGGTGGAGGTGGATGCTCGCGCCCGCGAGGAGCGCGCGCGCCACGCACGGGCGCGCGACGAGGCCGCCCGCAGGCTGCGCGAGGTCGAGGAGGCCGGCGCGGCGTGTGCCGCCAGGCTGGCGGTCGTGCTCGACGGAGACGACGTCGAGGGCTTCCGCGCCCGCATCGCGCGTGCGCGCCGCCGCGGCGAGCTGGCCCGCAGCCTCGCCGAGGCCGAACGCCAGCTGCGCGCGACCGCGGGCGCCGGCGAGGACGCCGCGCGGCTGCTCGAGGAGCTCAGGAGCGGCGCGCTCGAGACGTGGCAGGCCGACGTCGCCCGGCTCTCCACGCGGCGCGTCGACCTCGACCGCCAGCGCGAGGACGCGGTGCGCCGCCACGAGAAGGCGCTCGCGCGGCTCGGTGAGCTGGAGGAGTCGGCCGACGTCGCGACGCACGACCTCGCCTGTGCGGCGCTGCGCGAGGAGCGCGATCGCGCCGTCGAGGCCTGGCAGCGGCTGGTGATCGCGCGCGGGCTGGTCGCGGACACCCTCGCCCGCTTCGAGCGCGAGCGCCAGCCCGCCGTGCTGGAGCGCGCCGCCGAGCACTTCCGCGAGGTGACGGCCGGCCGCTACGAGCGGCTGGCGGTGCGCGACGGCGCGGTCGACGCCATCGACGCCTCCGGCCGCCGCGTCGACGCCGCCGTGCTCAGCCGCGGCACGCGCGAGCAGCTCTACCTGTGCCTGCGGCTGGGCCTCGTCGCAGAGTTCTCCCGCGGTGGCGCGAGGGCGCTGCCGCTGGTGCTCGACGACGTCCTGGTCAACTTCGACCCGGAGCGGGCGCAGGCCCTCGCGCACCGTCTGGCCGCCGTCGCCGAGGAGCACCAGGTGCTGCTCCTGACGTGCCACCCGCACGTCGTCGACCTCGTGGAGCGGGTGGCGCCGGCTGCAACCGTGATCGAGCTGGCCAGGACGTCCCCGATCGCGCGCTGAGGCGCGGCCGGTGGTGAAACGTCCGCGACGCCGAGGCGCCTACCCGCGCTGCACGCGGGCGGGCGTGGTCCGCTCGATGTCGTAGGTCATGGTCACGCTCGGCTCCTCGCCCGGGACGCCGCCCGTGAAGCCGACCGGGATGCCGGTCTCCGCGTCGACGTACAGCGTCTCGACGTAGCCGCCGGGGAAGCCCTTGGCCTCGCCGGCCTCGCCGGCGTCGTGCGGGAAGCCCGTGTTGACGAGGGCGAGCGTCTTGCGCCCCTCGCGCGTGACGTCCTCGGTGCTCACGGCGGACATCGTCGAGAGCAGGAACAGCACGCCCGACCGCACCTCCGGCCGCCCGGCACCCGCCAGCAGCGCGTCCATGCAGCCGATCCAGACGCGGTTGTCGTCCTGCAGCTGCGGCTCGTCGGGCGGGTTGGTGTTCTCCGCCCAGGTGGCGGCGATCATCGCCTCGCGGCCCGCGGCGGCGTCATGGCTCGAGGCGGCCTGCTCGGCGGCGGCGACCTCGCGTGCGGTGGCGTTGCCCTGGTCGTCGTTCTTGCGGATCGCCTGGCGCAGCTCCGCCATCGTCGCGCCGTAGTAGTAGCGCCCGTCGTCGACGTAGAGGTCGAAGCCGCGCATGGTCGCCGCGTCGGGGAACGTGTGGACGCGGCGCACCAGCGTCGCGGTGCCGGCGGGCGCGGGCTCCTGGGCGACGCGCTCGGACAGGCGCACCAGCGGCGCCGCCGTCGCCTCCTCGACCTGCAGCGAGCCGGGGACGCCGTCGCCGGCCGGGATGCTCGTGGCCGCGAAGGCGACCACGGCCGCGGCAGCCGCCAGGGCGAGCACGCGCGAGGGACGAAGCCAGCGGCGCTCCCGGGCGCGGCGCGGCGGGGCGACGGGGCGGGGTGCGGCGACGGGGCGCCCGTCGCGGCGGGCGTGGACGAGCAGCGCGGTGCGCGCGCGGCGCGTGGCGAGCTCGTCGGGCGGCTCGGTCGTTGGCTGCTCGGCGGCGAGCCAGTCGAGGTCGTCGAGGTCGATCACGTGGCCTCCTCTTCGAGGTGTGCGCGCACGCGGGAGCGGGCGCGGTGGATGCGCGAGCGGACGGTGCCGACGGCGACGCCCGTCGCCAGGGCGACCTCCTCGTACGTGAGGCCGGCCCACGCGTAGAGCAGGAGCGTGTCGCGGTCGTCGGCGGCGAGGGTGCGCAACGCGACGGCGAGCCGCGGGCCGAGCAGCTCCGCCTCGACGCGGCCGAGGGCGTCGTCGGCGGGGTCGTGCTCGTCGTGCGGCCGGGCGCGCGACGTGGCCCGGCGGGCGCGCTCGGCGCTGCGGAACCAGCGCCGCAGCACGTTGGTAGCGACGCCGTAGAGCCAGGGCGCCGCGTCGTCGAGCTCCGTCCGGAACGAGCGCCGCTGGTCGAACGCGATGCGGAAGACCTCGGCCGCCAGGTCCTCGCCCGCCGCCCCCGCCCGGCTCGTGCAGTAGCGGTGGATGTCCGGCCAGTGGCGGTCGAAGACGGCGGCGAAGGCGGCCGGGTCCAGCAGCGAGCGGGCGATGAGCGCCCCGTCGGCCTCGGTGGCGGGCTGCAGGTGGGTCATGGTCTGGCGCTCATTGCCCGCAGGCGGCCAGACGGTTCACGGCGCCGCGAGCTCGGGCTCAGCGGACGTAGCTCGCGCCGTTGAGGTCGATGGTCGCGCCGGTCGCGTGGCGCGCCAGGCCGGAGGCCAGGAAGGCGACGGTGTTGGCGATGTCGCCGGGCTCCGCGACCTCGCCCAGCGGGATGGTCTCGGCGGCGGCCGCGACGCCGTAGCGGTCGAAGAAGTCCTTGTTGAAGTCGGTGTGGACCCAGCCCGGCGCGACGGCGAAGGCGGTGATCCCCTCGCGCCCGTGGTGGCGGGCGATGGTCTTCGTCATGGCCACGACGGCGGACTTGGAGGCCGCGTAGCCCTGGTACTCGGCGTCGTCGCCGCGCCACGCCGCCCGGCTCGCGAAGTTGACGACGATGCCGCCGCCGCGCTCGCGGAACGCGCGGATCGCCTCGCGGCAGAGGACGGCGGAGGCCAGCAGGTTGACGTCGAGCGTGCGCCGCCAGCTCGCGACCCACTCGTCGAAGTCGTCGTCGACCGCCGCCGGCAGGTAGATGCCGGCGCAGTTGACGAGCACGTCGATGCGGTCGCGCCACGCCCACGCCCGCGCCCACAGGTCGCGAGCGGCATGGGGGTCGGCCAGGTCGGCGGCGAGTCCGTGGACGTGCTCGCCGCCGGCCGGCGCCCGCAGGTCGTGCGCGACGACGTCGGCCCCGCACGCCACCAGGCGCTCCACGATGGCCGCGCCGATCCCACCGTTCGCGCCGGTCACCAGCACCACGCGGTCGGTCAGGTCGATCATCGGTCGATCCTCCGCGACGTCGGTCTCCACGGGCGCAGGGCCCGCCGGTCGCCGTCAGCATGACCGGCCGGGCGACGGACCGCACCGCCCGCCACCGGCCGCCGTCGCTGCGGCCGGTGGCGGGAGGCCGTCGCGTCAGCGCTTGACGGCGAGGCGGCGCTGGACGAGCGAGCGGTTGCCCGCGCCGTCCACGACCGTGACCTGCACCTTCGCGCTGAAGGCGCCCGCGATGCGCACCTTGCGGGCGCGGGCCGGGGCCAGGCGCACGCGCACCTTCGACGTGCCGGCGGCGACCTTCGCCTTCGCCGTCGCCAGCTTCGCGGGCACGCCGAGGCGCCGGGCCGTCTTCGCGTCGAGCACCAGGACGACCGTCGCCGTGCCGGCCTCGTCGCTCTTCACGGTCACCGTGAGGCCGCTGCCGGCCAGCACGCCCCGGCGCAGCGCGGCGGGGGTCGCGCCGAACTTCACCACGGGGGCGCGCTCGTCGGTGCCGGGGCCGGGCCGGGTCGTGGACGGCGGCGCCGCGGTCGACGGTCTCGCAGTCGGTGTCGACGACGTCGAGCGCGTCGGCCTTGACCGTGTCGACCCCGGGGCCGCAGGACACGGAGTCCGCCTCGCCGTCGCGCGCGTCGATGGTGTCGGCGCCGAAGCCCGAGCCGTAGTCGCAGTGGAGCTCGTTGCAGCGCGCCGGGCGGTCGCCGCGGATGCGGTCCTTGCCCGGCCCGCCGACGATCGTGTCGTCGCCGAAGCCGCCGATCAGCTCGTCGTCGCCGGCGCCGCCGTCGATGCGGTCGAGGTCGGCGTCGCCGGCGACCACGCGATCGTTGCCGCCGAGGGCCTGCGACGGTGCTCGGCCGCGCCGGTCTCGGGCAGCAGGATCTCGTTGGCCGCGTCGTCGGCCGACGATCGTCCCGGCGCGAGCCCAGGTCGAGCGCGCTCGACGTTGCCGCACGTCGTCGCCCTCGCCGGGCTTGCCGTCGTCCGCGCCGCCGCCGAGGGTGACGCTTGATGGCCGGCGCGTTGCGGGCGTCGCTGTCGCTCGGGCGTGTAGGCCTCGAGCTCGTCGAGGCCGGGCCGCCGTCGATGACGTCCGCCGTCGGCTCGGCGTAGTGGTCGTCGTCGATGACGTCGTTGCCGTCGCCGCCGAGCAGCGTGTCGCCGCCCTTCTCGCCGTCGAGCTTGTCGTCGCCCGCGCCGCCGTCCAGCACGTCGGGGCCGCCCCAGCCGTTGAGCTCGTCGTTGCCGTCGCCGCCGGAGACCTTCTCGCCCGCGGCGTCGCCCTTGAAGAAGTCGTTGCCGGGGCCGAGGTCGACGACCACCGCGCCGTCGGGCAGCGTGCCGGCGCCGAGCAGCATCGAGTAGACCTTGTCGTTGCCGGCGCCGGTCGAGACCTGCACGCCGCCCGGGCCGAGCGGGCACTCCACGATCTCGGTCACCGCGTTGTACGTGCACAGGCCCTGCGGCGTCTCCGGGCCGAACGACTCGTAGACGCGCAGGGTGCCGGGGTCGTCGACCGAGACGGTGATGTCGTTGGCCTCCCCCGGCGTCGACTCCGTCACCGTCACGGTCGTCCCGTCGGACGAGACGACGGCGCTCCTGGCCACGCCGGGGAAGGCGACGGCGGCGACCGCGAGAACCGCGACGGCGGCGATGCGCGTACGACTGGACATGCTGCTCTCCCTCCGCGGCGCGCCGCGGCTAACCGGATCGACATGGGGGGCGCGAGCGCCCGAGTCGAGGGTGCCGGAGGGCCGCCTGCGGGTCATCGGGGAGCTCCCTGGACCGTCGCGCGGACGGCGTGCGCCCATGTCCGGATCCCGCCGTCACGCCGGGGGCGGGGCCGCTACCGTCCCTCGCGGTGGACGACTCCGATCGCTGGTGGCGCGCCTTCCAGAGCCGCGACGCGCGGTTCGACGGCCGCATCTTCATGGGCGTCACGTCGACCGGCATCTACTGCCGGCCGGTCTGCCCGGCGCCGTCGCCGCGCCGCGACCGGGTGCGCTTCTTCCCCAGCGCGGCCGCCGCCGCCGCGGCCGGCTTCCGCGCCTGCCGCCGCTGCCGGCCCGAGACCGCGCCGGGCACGCCCGAGTGGCTCGGCGGCTCGGCCGTCGTCGCCCGCGCCCTGCGGCTGATCGACGGCGGCTTCCTCGACCGCCACCCGGTCGCCGACCTCGCGGGCGCCGTGCACGTCGGGGAGCGCCAGCTGCGACGCCTGTTCCTGGCCCACGTCGGCGCGCCGCCGCACCTCGTGGCGCGCACCCGGCGGGCGGAGCGGGCGCGCCTGCTGCTCGACGCGACCGACCTGCCGCTGATCGAGGTCGCCGCCGCCGCGGGCTACGGCAGCCGCCGGCAGTTCGCCGCCGCCATGAAGGCGACGTACGGCCGCCCCGCAGGCACCCTGCGCCGCGGCGCGCCAGCCGCGCACCGGGATCGTGCTGCGCCTCGCCTACCGCCCGCCCCTGGACTGGGACGCCGTGCTCGCGTACCTCGACGCGCGGGCGATCCCGGGCGTCGAGGCCGTCGAGGGCCGCGTGTACCGGCGGGTCGCGCGGGCGGGCGACGCGGTCGGCGTCGTCGAGGTCGAGCCGGCGCCCGACCGGCCGGCCCTGCTCGTGCGCGCGGCCCCGTCGCTCCTGTGCGACGCCGCCGGCGTGGCACGGCGGGTGCGCGACGTCTTCGACCTCGACTGCGATCCGCTCGCGGTCGCCGGCGCGCTCGGCGCCGACCCGGTGCTCGGACGCCTGCTGGAGCGCCGCCCGGGGCTGCGCATCCCGGGCGCGTGGGACGGCTTCGAGGTCGCCGTGCGGGCCATCCTCGGCCAGCAGGTGACGGTGCGCGGCGCATCGGCGCTCGCCGGCCGGCTGGTGCGGGCGCACGGCGAGCCCCTGGCCGAGCCGGACGGCGCGCTGACCCACGCCTTCCCGCGCCCCGCCGCCCTCGTGCGCGACGACCTCGTCGAGATCGGCCTGCCGTCCGCCGCGCGCGGGCGGGCCATCGCCGCGCTCGCCGCCGCCTGCGACGCCGGGCTGGAGCTCGGGCCGGCGGCCGATCCGGACGCCGTCCGCGCGGCGCTCGTGGCGCTCCCCGGCGTCGGGCAGTGGACGGCGGACTACGTCGCCATGCGCGCGCTGCGCGACCCCGACGCGTTCCCGGCGGCCGACCTCGGACTGCGCCGCGCCCTCGCGCTGGACGGCCGCGACGCGACGACGCGCGAGGCGCAGCGGCGCGCCGAGGCCTGGCGTCCCTGGCGGGCCTACGCCGCGCTGCACCTCTGGCAGGGCCTGGGCGACGACGCCGCGCTGGCGTCCCCGGCGGCGACGGCGGCGGTCGCATGAAGCCCGATCGTCATCATCGAGCAGGACCCGCCCCTCGTCGGCGGCGGTCTGGTGCAACGCCTGGCCGAGGCCCGCGGGCTGCCGCTGCGCATCGTGCAGGCGTTCGACGGCGGCCTGGCGGCCATCGACCTCGACGACGTGTCGGCCCTCGTCCCGATGGGCGGCAGCCAGCACGCCTGGGACGACGAGGACCACCCCTACCTCGGGGACGAGCGGCGCCTGCTGACCGAGGCCCACGCCCGCGACATCCCGATCCTCGGCATCTGCCTGGGCGGCCAGGTGCTGGCGCTCGCGCTCGGCGCCGAGGTGCGCGCGACGGAGCAGCCGGAGCGGGGCTTCTTCGACGTCGAGGTGCTGCCCGAGGCGGCCGACGACCCCCTGCTGGGTCCGGCCGGGCCGGGCGGCCGCGTCTACCAGTGGCACCTCGACGTGTTCGAGCTGCCGCAGGGTGCGACCCTGCTGGCGCGCTCTCCGGCGACCGCGGTGCAGGCCTTCCGGCACGGCACCGCCTGGGGCCTGCAGTTCCACCCGGAGGTCGACGACCCCACGCTGCGCTTCTGGCTCGGCAACTTCCCCGACGCCTGCGCCGAGGCGGGCGTCGACGAGGCCGCGCTGCGCCGCGAGGTCGCCGAGCGCGAGCCGGACGTCACGCGCACCTTCGCCGCGCGCCTGGTGGACGCGTTCCTCAGCGTCGTGGCGGATCGGGATCGCCGTCCCGAAGCACCACCCGCCGCACCTTGTGCAGCGCCTGCAGGGCCGTGAGGTTGCGCAGGTTGACGCCGTAGCGCAGGCCGCGGCGGCCGAAGTCCAGCGAGTGGCAGTCGGGTGCGCAGCGGCCGAACACCTCGGGGTGCACGCCGTCCTCGGAGAGCCCGAAGCGGATCACGCGCGGCCCCTGCAGCGAGCGCCAGTAGTTGAGCAGCGGCACCTGCGCCTTGCGGGCCACCTGCGCGATGGCGGTGTTGTAGGCGGCGACGCGCCGGCCCATGCGCCGCCGGTCGAGGCGCGGCGGGATGGTGGAGAGGATGGGGACGACGCCCCGCTCGACCGACGTCTGCACGAGCTCGCGCAGCTCCGCGCGGAAGTGCGCCGGGTCCGCGGCCATCTCCAGGTCGTTGGTGCCGTACATGACGATCGCCACGGCCGGCCGCAGCTTGCGGTACTCGCACTCCAGGCGCGACTCGCCCTCGCTGCAGGGCGCGTGCGGCCGCCCGTCGGGGACGGCCAGCGCGTCGTCGACCTTCCAGCCCGGCACCGCGGCGAGGCTGGCGCGCCCGAAGCTGGTCTCCGGCTCGCAGGGCACGCTCGAGCCGCCGACCTCGGTGCGCCGGTAGTGGTCGACGGTCGCCTGCAGACGGCCGTAGATGCCCCAGACCGGGCGCACGTCGCAGTCGAGGGCGGCGAGGAAGGCGCTGCCGGCGGTGATCGAGTCGCCGACCTTGGCGAACACCGTCCCACGGTTCCCGAGCACCCGCCCGCGCGCGACGACGGCCCGCAGCCGCGCCTTCATCGCCGCGTCGATGCGCGGCACGATCGGCAGCTCCGCGACCGCCGGCGCGCTCGCGGCAGGGGCCTGCGACGGCACCCCCAGGAGCGCGGCAGGGGCGAGGACGAGGGCGATCCCGAGTCCGATGCGGCGTCGCACCGCGGCATTCTGGCGGGTCGCGCCGCGTACCATGCGCCGGTGATCGTCCTCCTGCAGATCATCTCCGAGTGGCTCGCGCGGGCGGGCCGCACGCGCAAGGCGACGGAAGCGGCGCTCGACCTCGACGACCCGGACCACGCGTGGACGCTCGTGGCGCGCCCGGCCAACTGGACGCTGTGGATGCCCGCCGTGAAGGACCTGCTCGACGGCGACCGCCCGCCGAAGCCCGGTGCGCGCTACCGCGTGGCGCTGCGCATGCGGGCTGGTCGCCTGGGGCTCGGCACGGCGAAGGAGGGGCACGTCGTGATCGACGCCTACGACGCCGACCGCCGGCTCGCCTGGCGGTTGCTCGCGGGCCGGCACGAGGAGCGCTACGAGCTCGTGCGGACCGGCGAGCGCTACCGCTGCCGCGCCGAGAAGGGCGAGCCGGCCGCGAGCGTGGTCGCCGAGCTGGCGCGGGAGGCGGCCCCGTTCTGAGCCCCGCGACCGGGCTGGTATCGTCCGCCGGCTCGTCGACCGATACGTCGTCTGTCGTGCAGCGCTCCGGGTCGCGATCCATCATCGTCGTCGCCTGCGCCGTCCTTGCGGCGCTCCTCGCCGTGCCCGCAGCCGGCTCGGCCGCGCCGGCTCAGCCGCGCGTCACGTTCGTCGGCGACTCCGTGCCGGCGTCGATCTCGTACGTCGCGGCGGCCCAGGCGGAGCTGAACCGCGGCATGCGCATGCGCTTCGACCTCAAGGTCTGCCGCCGGCTCGTCCAGCCGAGCTGCCCGCACCGGGGTCGGCGCCCCACCACGGCGCTCCAGGCGGTGCGCTCGTACGGCGCGACGCTCGGCAAGGCGCTGATCCTGGACGTCGGCTACAACGAGGGCGCGCCGGGCTACGCCGCGGGCCTCGACCAGGTCGTGCGCTCGGCGCTGGCCCAGGGCGCGAAGGGGGTCGTCTGGGTGACGCTGCGCGAGGCGGGCAAGAACGCGCACATCTACCGGGCGACGAACGCGATCATCCGCAACGCCCGGGCCCGCTGGAAGGGTCGCCTCTACATCGCCGACTGGGCGCTCTACAGCCGCGGCAAGCCGTGGTTCGGCACGGACGGTCTGCACCTGACGCCGGCCGGCGCGCGCGAGCTCGCCGGCTGGCTGCGGCCGTACGCGCTGCTGGCCGCCAACGGCCAGGCGTACGGGCCCTAGCCGTGCGCGAGCTGCGGCGCATCGAGGCGGCGTCGACGGCCTTCATGGAGGCGACGCTGCGGGTCGCGCTGCGGCCAGGGCGCTCGCTCCTGCGCACCGGCGGCGTCGTCCACGCGAGCGCGCCCGACGTGCCCGACCTCGACTTCCCGAACGCGGTCTACGCGCTGTGGCCGGCGGAGGCGCGGCGGCTGCCCGCGATCCGGGCGCGGGCCCGGGCGCGCGGGCTGCGGCCCTGGCTCGAGCTCTGGCCGGGCGCGGGGGCCGAGGCGCTGCAGGCGGAGCTGCTCGCCGCCGGGGCGCAGCCGGTCGACGAGCTCGCGGTGCACGCGGCGCCGCTCGCCGAGCTGGCGCCGGCCATCGCCGAGGCGCCCATCGACGACGAGCCCGACGGCGACGCGTTCGCCCGCACGCTGCTGGCGGGGCACGAGGCACCGCCGGCGGCGCTGGCCGCCGACGGGTGGGCGCTGGCGCGCTGGGGCCGCGTGCCGGGCCTGCGCTGCTACGTGGCCGGCGAGCGCGAGCGGCCCGACGCCGCCGCGGTGCTGTTCCTGCTCGGCGGACGTCGCCTACCTGGCCAACGCGTCGACGCTGCCGGACGCGCGCCGCCGCGGGCTGCACGCCGCGCTCGTGGCCCGCCGGCTGGCCGACGCCGCGGGCGGCGGGGGCGACGCTGGCCGCCGCGCTCGCCGAGCCGGACGGCGGCAGCGCGCGCAGCTTCGTCCGCGCCGGGCTGCCGGAGGTCGCCCGCGTGCGGCGGCTGCGGCTCCCGGGACCGCGCTGAAGCCCGGAGGGGCGCCGGTATCCTGCCGGCGATGGAGCGCTACGACCCACAGGCGATCGAGACCCGCTGGCAGCGGGTGTGGGACGAGGAGCGCGCCTTCGAGACGCCCAACCCGCAGGACCCCGCGCACGACGGGCGTCCGCACACCTACGTGCTGGAGATGCTGCCCTACCCGTCGGGCGAGCTGCACATCGGCCACGTCTCCAACTACACGATGGGCGACGTCATCTCGCACTTCCGGCGCCGCCACGGGCAGCTCGTGCTGCACCCGATGGGCTACGACGCGTTCGGCCTGCCGGCGGAGAACGCCGCCATCAAGACGGGCGGCCACCCGGCGGACGTGACGCGCGAGAACATCGACAAGATCCGCGTGCAGGCCAAGCGCATGGGCTGGTCGCTCGACTGGAGCCGCGAGCTCGCGACCTGCGACCCCGGGTACTACCGCTGGACGCAATGGATCTTCCTGCGCCTGTTCGAGCGCGGGCTGGCCTACAAGAAGGACGGCATCGTCAACTGGTGCCCGGTCGACCAGACGGTGCTCGCCAACGAGCAGGTCATCGACGGCCACTGCGAGCGGTGTGGCGCGGAGGTCGAGGCGCGGTCGCTGCCGCAGTGGTACTTCCGCATCACGGACTACGCCGACCGCCTGCTCGACGACATGGCGCTGCTGGAGAGCTGGCCCGAGCGCGTGCTGACGATGCAGCGCAACTGGATCGGCCGCTCGCGGGGCGCGCGCGTCGTCTTCCGCGAGCCCGACCTGGGCGTCGAGCTGCCGGTCTTCACCACGCGCCCGGACACGCTGTTCGGCGCCACCTTCTTCGTGCTGGCGCCCGAGCACCCCGACGTGGCGCGACTGGTCGCCGGCACGGAGCGCGAGACCGAGGTGCTGGACTACGTGCGCCACGCCGCCCGCGAGAGCGCGGCCGAGCGCGTGAACGAGGACCGGCCGAAGACCGGCGTCGACACGGGCCGCACGGTCGTCAACCCCGTCAACGGCGAGCGCATCCCGGTCTGGGTCAGCGACTACGTGCTGATGGAGTACGGCACCGGCGCGATCATGGCCGTGCCGGCGCACGACGAGCGCGACCACGCGTTCGCGACGCAGTTCGGGCTGCCGATCCGCCAGGTCGTCGCGCCCGCCGACGGCGGCGAGGCCGACGGGGCCTACGTCGCGCACGGCGCCGACGAGGTGATGGTCAACTCCGCCCAGTTCACCGGCATGCGGGCGGACGAGGCGCTGCCCGCCATGGTGCAGTGGCTCGAGGAGAGCGACCGTGGCGAGGCGACGATCGCCTACCGCCTGCGTGACTGGCTCGTCTCGCGCCAGCGCTACTGGGGCGCGCCGATCCCGATCGTGGACTGCCCGTCGTGCGGGCTGGTGGCCGTGCCCGACGACGAGCTGCCGGTGCTGCTGCCGGAGGTCGAGGACTACGCGCCGCGCGGGCGCTCGCCGCTGGCCGCCGCCGAGGAGTGGCGCCGCGTGCCCTGCCCGCAGTGTGGCGGCGAGGCGCTGCGCGAGACCGACACCATGGACACGTTCGTCGACTCGTCGTGGTACTTCATCCGCTACGTCGACGCGCGGCGCGACGACATGGCGTGGGACCGCGGCGAGGTCGACTGGTGGCTGCCGGTCGGCCAGTACATCGGCGGCGTCGAGCACGCGATCCTGCACCTGCTGTACGCGCGCTTCTTCGTGAAGGTGCTGTACGACGCGGGCTACGTCGGCTTCCAGGAGCCGTTCGCGAACCTGTTCACCCAGGGCATGATCTACCGCGACGGCGCCAAGATGTCCAAGTCCAAGGGCAACGTCGTCGCGCCCGACGAGCTGGTGCGCCAGTACGGCGCCGACACGCTGCGGCTGTACGTGCTGTTCATGGGCCCGCCCGAGGCGGACAAGGAGTGGTCGGACGCCAACGTGCCGGGCGCGTGGCGCTTCCTCGAGCGGCTGTTCCGCATCGTCGGCGACGTCGCGGACACGACCCCGGCGGGGCTCGGCCCGGCGCCGGCGCCGCCCGACGACGCGCACGGCGAGGCCCTCGAGCTGTCGCGCAAGACGCAGCAGACCATCGCCAAGGTGACCGACGACATCGGCCGCCGCCTGCACTTCAACACCGCGATCCCCGCGTGCATGGAGCTGCTGAACGCGCTCGACCGGGCGCGCGACGGCCTGCGCGGCGACGCGGCAGGACAGCAGGCGCTGCGATCGTCGGCGGGCGCGCTGGTCTCGCTGGTGCAGCCCTTCGCGCCGCACGTCGCCGAGGAGCTGTGGGAGCGGCTGGGCGGCGAGCGCCTGTGGACGGTGCCCTGGCCGGTCGCCGACGAGCGCCTGCTGGAGGCCGACACCTACACCTGCGTCGTGCAGGTCAACGGCAAGCTGCGCGACCGCCTGGAGCTGCCGCGCGGGCTGGACGACCAGGCCGTGCTGGAGCGCGTGCGCGAGTCGCCGAAGGTGCGCACGCACCTCGACGGGCGGACGGTGGTCAAGGAGGTCGTCGTGCCCGAGAAGCTCGTCAACTTCGTCGTCAAGTAGGGCGCACACCACTTTCGCGACGTACGGACCTCAAGTCCGCGTCGTGTCCTTCCGATATCGACGTCAGGTGCTCTGCACCCGCGCAGGAGGCTTCTGGCGAGGCCACTGCGGATGGAATGCCTTCACCGGAGGACACGGATGCCGCTCAACGTCGACCGCACCAGCATCGGGCTGACCCAGGCCCAGCTGCACGAGCACGCGCTCGAGCGCCCCGAGGCGCGCCGCGCTGCTGCACAGGCGCAGGATGCCGAGGTGAACGGCGACGTCGCGCTGGACGTGCGGGTCAACCGGGGCGAGCACGAGGACGTCACGCACCTGGCGCGCGCCGAGGATCTCGTGCAGCGCGTCCTGGGCGACTCCATCGCGAGCCTCCGCAACCTGCACGCCGGCCTCGATCCGAACCGGGTCGCGGCGCTGCTCGCCGACTGAGGCCTCGCGCCGGCCGGCGACCGCCGGCCGCTCGCGCCGCAGGGTTCGTGACGTCGGTGACGAAGGTCGCGGCGTCCCGATTCGAAGGAGCTGCCCGTGGCCGTCCTGTGGGTGATCTACGTCGCGATCGTCGTCCTGGCGATCGTCGGCCTCTGGATGGTGTTCCAGAAGGCCGGAGAGGCGGGCTGGAAGGCCATCATCCCGATCTGGAACACGCTCGTGCTCCTGAAGGTCGTGGGCCGGCCGTGGTGGTGGATCCTGCTGATGCTCATCCCCGTGGTGAACATCGTCATCTGGATCATCGTCGCCAACGACCTCTCGAAGAGCTTCGGGCACGGCGCCGGGTACACCGTCGGCCTGGTGCTCCTTCCGTTCGTCTTCATCATCATCCTCGGGTTCGGACCCGACCCGTACCTGGGGCCGGGCGGCAGCAGCGGCCCGCAGCCCGCCACCGCCTGAGCGGCACCGCGTGACGCCGGCGCGCGTCCTCCGTGACGGAGGGCGCGCGCTCGTCGCGCCTCCCGCGCCGTCCGCGCGACCCCCGCGCACCTCCGGCACGAACCCGCGCGCCTCCGCGCGACCGCCGCGCGCCTCCGCTCGCCGAGGATCGCGCCATGCCGCTCCCCGGTCGCCGCGCCGTCCTCCTGCTCTGCGCCCTCGCGCTGCTCGCGGCGGCGCTGGCCGGGCGCGTGCTCGGCGGCGGCCACGGCGGCGGGCCCGCGCGGGCCGCGTCGCCGTCGGCGACCGACCCGTCGTCGACGGCGCTGCCGCCCGAGCCCGCGCTCGACGTCGCGGTGCACGTCGCGGGCGCCGTGCGGCGGCCGGGCGTCTACCGGCTGCCGGCGGGCTCGCGGGCGCTCGACGCGGTCGAGCGGGCCGGCGGGGCCACCCGGCGCGCCGACCTCGACGCCCTCAACCTCGCCGCGCTGCTCGTCGACGGCGAGCGCATCGTCGTGCCGCGCAAGGTCCCGGCGGGCGTCGCCGCCGCGGGTGGCGCTGCCGGCGGGAGCGCGGACGCCAGCGCGGGCGCGCCTCCGGCCATCGTGCACCTCAACGGCGCGACGCCGGAGGCGCTCGACGCGCTGCCCGGCGTCGGGCCGGCGCTGGCCGAGCGCATCGTGGCCTTCGGTCGCGAGAACGGCGGCTTCCGCAGCGTCGACGACCTCCAGGAGGTGCCCGGCATCGGCCCGGCCCGGCTGGAGGCGCTGCGCGGGCTGGTGGCGCCGTGACGGCGCGCATGCGGGCGCTCGCGGCGCGGCTGCCCGCGGTCCGGCTCCCGGCGCTGACCATCGCGCCGTGGGCGCTCGCCGCGGGCGCCGCGGCGAGCCTGGTCCTGCGCCCGCCCGCGCCGGTCGCGCTCGCCGCCGGCGGCGCGCTCGGGCTGGCGCTGCTCGCCGCGCGTCAGCGGCCGGCGGCGGTGGCGGCGGTCGTCGCGGCCGCGGGGCTGGCGCTCGGCGTGGTGCGGCTCGACGCGCTCGCGGCCGACCCGCTGGGCGGCGCGGTGGGGCGGTCGATCGACGCGACGGCGACCGTCACCGGCGACTGGCGCGGCACGCCGCCGCGCTGGGGCGCCGAGGCGCGGCTCGCCCCGCGCGGCGACCGCGTCTTCCTGCGGCTGGTCGCCGCCCGGCCGCCGCCGCGGGGCGCGATCCTGGCGGTCAGCGGCGACCTGCGCCGTCCCGACCCGCCGCGCAACGGCTACGACGAGGCGGCGCTGCTCGCGCGGCGCGGCATCCGCGTGGTGCTCGAGGCGGAGCGGTGGCGCCCGGTCGGCCGGCGCGGCGGCGTGGCCGGCGTGCTCGACCGCATCCGGCGGGCCAGCGTCGAGGCGTACGGTCCCGCCGGCCACGACGACGCGGGCGCGCTGCTCGGCGGGCTGGTGCTGGGCGCGGACGAGGACCTGTCGCGGCGCGGCGCGGGACGACTTCCGCGCCTCCGGCCTGGCCCACCTGCTCGCGGTCTCGGGCTCGAACGTCGCGCTGCTCGCGGTGCTGGTGCTCGTGCTGGCGTGGGTCGCCGGGCTGGGCCGCGCGCCGGCGGTCGGGCTGACGATCCTCGTGATCGCGGGCTACGTGGGCGTCGTCGGTCCCTCGCCGTCGGTGGTGCGGGCGGGCGTGGCGGGCGGCGCTCGCGGCGGCGGCGTGGCTGCTCTCGCGGCCGGTGGATCGCTGGCACCTGTACGCGGTCGGCCTCGCGGTGCTGCTGGCGCGCAACCCGTACGACGCGCTCGATCCGGGCTTCCAGCTGAGCTTCGCGGCGGTGGCGGCGATCTACGTGCTGGCGCCGCGCGCTGACGGGCTGGCTGGAGGGCACGCCGCTGCCGCTGGTGCTGGTGGTGCCGGTCTCGATCAGCGCGGCGTGCACGCTGGTGACGGCGCCGATCGCGTACGTCCACTTCGGCCAGGCGAACGTCGTGGCGTCGGTGCCGGCGAACGTGCTGGCGGCGCCGTCGGTCCCGCCGATCCTGTGGCTCGGCGTGCTGGCGGCTGCCCTCGATCCGGTGCTGCCGGTGGCGGCGGCCGGCTGCGCGGCGCTGGCCCGCTACCCGTGCCTGTACCTGCTGGAGGTCGCCCGGCTCGGCGCGTGGCTCGACGCCCGCCTGGCGCCGTACGCCCTACCGCTGGCGCTGGTGACGGGCGCGGCGGCGCTAGGCTGGGCGGCGCTTCGGCCCCTCACCATCAGGAGGACGAGATGACCAGGCGCTACGCATTCGTGGCCCGCATCGAGGCCAAGCCCGACAGGGCCGAGGACGTCGCGGCGCTGCTCGCGGGCGCCCTGCCGCTCGCCGAGGCCGAGGAGGGCACGCTGGACTGGTACGCGGCCCGCACGTCGCCGACGACCTTCTGGATCTTCGACACCTTCGCCGACGAGGGCGCGCGCCAGGCCCACATCGAGGGCCAGATCGCCGCTGCCCTCATGGCGAAGGCCGACGAGCTGCTGGCCTCCCCGCCGGAGATCATGCCCGCCGACGTGCTGGCCGCGAAGTAGGGCCGCGCGGGGTCGGCGCCTAGCGTCGTCGCGCGGCCCGTGCCTGTGCACGGCTCGCGTCGCGTGCTACGGTGGCGGTTGTGACGGTCCGCACGAGTCCCCGCTAGCACGACCTGCGGGTCCGCGCCCGGCGCCCGCGCGTCCCGTTACAGAGGAGAGGGCCGTGGAGCCCATCGACATCATCGCCCGCGAGCGGCTCCGCGAGGACATCGTGATCCGGTACCCGTGGATCGGCTGGGGCATCCACGGCGTCGAGGTGACGCAGGCCGTCCAGTACTTCGAGAGCGCCCGGCACCTGACCGACCCCGCCGACCGGCAGCCGGACAACGCGGTCACCCTGGTCTCGGGCAAGCCCGCGTACGTGCGCGTCTACGTCCGCGCTGGCTGGTTCGGGGGCGACATCGCCGGCGTCACGGGCACCGTGACCGTCCGGCGGCGCATGTTCGGGTTCCTGTGGAAGACCATCGGCACGCTCGCGCCGGAGCCCCCGGGCAGCGTCACCGCCCGGGCCAACCCGCCGTACGCCACTGAGCGCGGGACGCTCGGCTGGACGCTGAACTTCATCGTCCCGGCCGCGCTGATGTGCGGCCACATCCGGCTGGACGTCGCCATCACCACGCCGGGCGGGTGGACGGCCCAGCGGTCGGTGCCACTCGACGTCACGCTCCAGCAGACGCTGCGGCTCGCCGGGATCATGGTGGGTTACAACGGCCCTAACAGCGGCGCTGCGGGTGCGCCGAACGTGACGCTCGCCGCGCCGACGCTCGCCGATCTCCAGACGACGTCCGCGTGGACGCTCCTGACCTTCCCGGTGCGCAGCGCGGCCACCTACCGCAGCGCCGGGACCGTCACGTGGAACCTGCCGCTCACCGACGCGCCGAGCTGCCCCGGGTGCTGCACGCCGAACTGGGTCGCTCTCAACACCGCAGTGCAGAACGTCCGCATCGCCGACGGCAATCGGACGGACGTCCTGTACTACGGCCTCATGGCGGCCGGCATCCCGATGGGGCCGATCATCGGGTGCAACAGCGGCGGGGTCAGCACGGGGTCGATCGCCGACGGCGTGACGATGGCGCACGAGCTCGGACACGCCTGCGGCCGCCCGCACTCACCCTGCGGGACGCCCGGCGATCCGGCCTACCCGGCGTACGAGCCGTACGACCCGGCCGGCACGCCGACGGCCTCGATCGGGGAGTACGGGCTCGACATCAGCAACGGCGCGATCAAGCCGCCGGGGACATTCAAGGACCTCATGTCGTACTGCGGGCCGAAGTGGGTCTCGCTGTTCGTGTACGGCCGGCTCACCAACAACGCGGCGCTCGATCCCGTGCGCGTGTGCGTTGACCGGCCGTGGTGGTACGACGAGATCCTCATCGACCGGCAGCTGATCCCCGAGAAGTGGCTCCCGGACCCGCCTCCCGACCAGATTCGCCCGGAGCCTGGTACGTTGGACCGAGCCCGTGATCTCGATCATCGGCGTGCTCCAGGGGCCCGAGGACCTGGAGGTCCAGAGCGTCTTCCGCCTCGACGCGGAGAGCACCGTGTCCAACGGGCACGCCCTCGACCTGCGGGCCGAGCTCGTCGACAAGGGCGGGCGCATCCTCGCCAGCGGCGTCGTGTACGGGCTGGTGTCGCACGCGAGTTGCGGCTGCGGCTGCACCGGTGGCGACCACGACTGAGTCCTACCCGCGTCTCGTGCAGGCCTTCGTCCCCGACGTGGAGGCGGGCGCCGCCCTGCGCATCCGGCGCGCGGGCGAGGAGATGTGGCGGCGGGAGGCGTCGGAGCGCCGGCCCAAGATCGGCGACGCAGCGGCGGAGTTCGCGGACGGCGACGTGCGCGTCACGTGGTCCGCCGACGCGGTCGGCGAGCAGGAGCCCGAGTGCTGGGCCCAGTGGTCCGGCGACCGCGGCCGCACGTGGCACGCGCTCGGCGTCGGCCTACGCGGCGGCTCGGCCGTGCTCGACGGTCGCGGCCTGCCGGCCGGCGCGGTGCGGATCCGGCTCCTGCTCAGCGACGGCTTCCACACCGCCGTCTCGCGCACCCTCAACGTCAAGGTGCCGCCGTCGGAGCCGGCCGCCAGCATCCTCAGCCCGCGCGACGGCCAGATCGTCGCCGTCCCGGGCTCCGTGCGCCTCTGGGGTGCGGCATCCGACGCGCACGGCGCGCCGGTGCCGGACGAGGCAGCGCGCTGGCTCGTCGACGGCGACGAGGTCGCGACGGGGCTCGACGCCTTCGTCCCGGCCCCGAAGGCGGGGCGGCACCGCGCCACGCTCGTGGTCAAGACGCGCGACGGCAGCAGCGAGATCACGGCCGAGTTCACGACCGTCGACCTGCCCGAGGAGCGCGACGAGGACTGACGGCCGGGCCGCGTGCCGGCCCTACCGGCGCCGCTGCCGCAGCGCCGCCGCCACCCAGCGGCCGCGGACGCTCGCGCCGAGGCCGCCGCGCAGGGCCAGGAAGGCCGACTGGTCGACCGTCTCGCGCACCGCTGCCGCGCCCAGGCGGGCGTGGGCCTCGCGGATCGCGGCGGCGGCGTCCTCGTCCGGCAGCGGCAGGCGGGCGATCAGGCCGTCGGGTCCGTCCGCGCTGCCGTCGTCGCCCATGACCGGCACCTCGACGGTGCGGGCGGGCGGCTCGAAGCCCTCCTGCAGCGCCTCGGCGACGAGGGCGGCCCTGACGGCGTCGCGGCCCGCCGGGTCGTCGGGATCGCGCACGCCGGCCGCCTCCCACTGGCGCTTCGCCCGCTTCAGCACGCCCTTGCGGCGGCGGCGGGGCAGCGACTCCAGGAAGCGGCCGAGGGCGAGGTCGAAGGTCGGGGTGGGGTCGACGGCGGCGGTCGCGACGCTTCCGAGCTCCGCCTCCTCGTAGGGGATGGCGGGCGCGTCCCAGTCGGGGTCGTCGTCCCAGCCGTCGTCGGGCGGCGGGTCGCGCTCCGCGTCGAGCTCGACGGCGAGCCGCTCCGCCAGCTCGCGCAGCACGCGCGCGACGACCGGCGCCGCCTCCGGGGCCGCGGGATCGGTGACGCCGCGTGCCTCCGCCTCCTCCGCCACGAGGTCGCCGAGCAGCCGTCGGTCGTCGGGGTGGAGGTCGGCGAGGAAGGTGTCGAGCGGGTCCACGTCGCGCCGGTATCCTCGCAGGGTGTCCGACGAGAAGCCCCTCCTGCCGCTCTACCTGATCGGCGGCACCGACCGGCCGAAGGTGCGGCGCATCGTGCACCGGCTGATCGGGCGGATGGAGGGCGAAGGTGGCGAGGTGGAACGCCACGAGGTCGCCGGCGAGGCCGAGTTCGGGCCCGCGGACGCGGTCGGCGCCTGCAACGCGCTGGGCCTGTTCGCCGCGCGGCGGCTCGTCCTCGTCGAGGGCTGCGATGCCTGGCGGGCCGACGACATCGCCCGCTACCTGGAGCCGTACGCGGCCGCGCCGGCGCCCGACACCGTGCTGGCGCTGGTCTTCGACGGCGGGGTGCGCAAGGACAGCCGGCTGCGCAAGCTCGTGCCGGAGGCGGGTCAGCTCATCCACGACCCGCCGCCGATCGGCAAGCTCGTGCACGACCTCTCGCGGCTGCACGGCGTCCGCCTGGAGCCCGATGCGGCGCGGCGGCTCGTCGACCTCGTCGGCGAGCGGCCGGAGCAGCTGGACGCGGAGCTGCACAAGCTGGCGACGTGGGCGGACGGGGAGGAGGTCGACGAGCGGGTGGTCGACGCGCTCGTCTTCGACTTCGACGCCCGCGACCGGCCGCCGTGGACGCTGCTCGACCACTTCTCGCGCCGCGATCGGCGGGCGACCTTCGACGAGCTGGAGCGCCTCTACGGCATCGGCCGCGCGCCGGCCAGCCTGGTCCCGCTGATCGCCGGCCGGCTCGCCTACCTGCGGCGGCTCAACCAGGCGCACGAGCGGCGCGAGCCGGCCGCCGCGGTGGCCGCCGACACGGGGCGCCGGCCGTTCTTCGTGCAGAAGGAGCTCTCGGAGTGGGGGCCCCTCTGGCCGGAGCGGGACACCTCGCGCGCGACGGCGCTGCTGGCCGAGGCCGACTACGACAGCAAGGGCGGCACGCGGCTCGACCCCGAGCACGTGCTCGAGCGCACGCTCGCCGCGATCCTCTGACGGCGGGCCGTCAGCCGCCGCGGCGCAGTTCCTGCAGGGCCTCGCGCATGTCCGTGCGCACGAACCCCTTCACGTCCTTGCGCTTGGCGGACGTGCGGGTGCCGAGGCGCCCCAGCAGCTCGCGCGCCGCGGAGCGGTACGCCTGGGAGGCCGTCGACCCGGGCGCCGAGACGACGACGGGCACGCCGGCCAGGGCCGCCGAGTCGAAGCGGGCCGAGACCGGGATCGACGACTCCAGCACCAGGTCCGGGAAGCGGTCGCGCAGCAGCGCCTCCGCGGCCCGCGCGCCGGAGCGGCGCCGGTCGGCGAACGTCGGCAGGATGGCGAGCGGCGCGTAGGGGCTGCCGCTCGCCTTCTCGACGCGGCGCACGGCATCGAGCGTCCCGCGCAGCGCCTCGGCGGCGAGGTAGTCGGCGGCGGCCGGCACGAGCACGGCGTCCCCGGCCCGCAGCGCCGCGTCGTTCAGCCCCCCGAGCGCCGGCGGCGTGTCGAGCACCGCGATGGCCCAGTGGTCGCGCAGCCGGTCGAGCGTCCGCCGCAGCCGCGCGCGGCGGGCGGTGTCGCCGAGCAGGTCGTGCTCCTCCTCGCCGAGCGCCTCGTCCGCGGGCACGACGCCGAGCCGGAACAGCTCGGGCTGGCTCGCGTACAGCGGATGCAGCGTCGCCGCGCGCCCGGAACGCCTCGCTCGAGCCGGACGTCCCGTCGGCCTCCAGGCCCAGCGCGCGACCGACGGAGCCCTGCGGATCGAGATCGATCAGCAGCGTGCGCTGACCGGATAGCGCGAGGGCGGCGGCGACGTTCACGGCCGTCGTCGTCTTGCCCACGCCGCCCTTGCGATTGATGACGGCGACGACGTGCACGGCGGCATCATGGCAGGGGGCGCGCCGCTCCGACCGGGTAGAATGCCGCGCCCGGGGCGACGTGGCCGAGTGGTTAGGCAGCGGCCTGCAAAGCCGTCCACACCGGTTCGATTCCGGTCGTCGCCTTCTCCGAGCATGCAGCTCCATCTCTTCGCCGGGATCTACGTGCGGGACTTCGCTACTGCGAGGGAGTGGTACGTCCGGCTGCTCGGCGCCGAGCCGTCCTTCTACCCGCACGCCACCGAGGCGGTGTGGACGCTCGCCGACGACCGCTCGGTCTACATCAACGAGCACGCCGAGCACGCCGGCCACGCCGTCCAGACGCTCTTCGTCGACGACCTCGACGAGCGCGTGGCGGCGATCGCGGAGCGCGGGATCGAGCCGGCGAGCCGGGAGACGTACGAGAACGGCGTGCGGAAGGTCACCTTCCGGGATCCGGACGGGAACGAGATCGGCTTCGGCGGCGGCCCGGCGTAGCGGGCCGCGCATGCCCGACGTCCTCAGCACCCGAGCCCTCAACCGCGCGCTCCTGCAGCGGCAGGGGCTGCTCGAGCGCGGCGACGGGCCGGCGCTCGCCTGGGTCGAGCGGCTCGTCGGGCTCCAGGCGCAGGAGCCGCCCGACCCGTACGTCGGCCTCTGGTCGCGCATCCGCGACCTCGACCCGCTCGAGCTCAGCGACGCGCTCGGGGAGCGGCGGGCCGTGCGCGCGTCGCTCATGCGCGGGACGATCCACCTCGTCTCCGCCCGCGACTGCCTCGGGCTGCACCCGCTCACGCAGCCGCTCCTCAACCGCGTCTGGCGACCCGCGTGGGAGAAGCGGCTGAACGGGGCGCCCGTCGACGAGGTCGTGGCGGCCGGGCGGGAGCTGCTGGCGGAGCGGCCGCGGCCGCGGGCGGAGCTGCAGCGGCTGCTCGCCCCGCGCTGGCCGGAGGCCGAGCCGCTCGCGCTCGCCTACGTCGTGACGTACATGCTGCCGCTCGTCCAGGTGACGCCGCGCGGGCAGTGGCGGGCGAGCGCGCAGGCGACGTGGGCGCTGGCCGAGGACTGGCTCGGCGCGCCGCTCGACGGCGCCGCCTCGCTCGACGACCTCGTCCGCCGCTACCTCGCCGCCTTCGGGCCGGCGACCGTCTCCGACATGCGCACGTGGTGCGGGCTCAACGGACTGCGCGCCGTGTTCGAGCGCCTGCGGCCCGAGCTGCGCACCTTCCGCGACGAGCGGGGGCGCGAGCTGTTCGACGTCCCCGACGGGCCGCTGCCGGACCCCGCGACGCCGGCGCCGCCCCGCTTCCTCGGCACCTACGACAACGTCCTGCTCTCCCACGACGACCGCGCGCGCGTCCAGGCCGGGCTCGGCCCGGGGATGCCGGTGCCGCGCGGCGGCTGGATCGGCACCCTGATGGTCGACGGCTTCTACCGCGCGTTCTGGAAGCTCGTCGAGGACGGCGGCACCGTGACCCTCACCGTCGACCGCTTCGCGCCCCACCCGGACGATCCCGACGGCGCCGTCCAGGCGATCGTCGAGGAGGGCGAGCGCCTCGCGGCGTTCGTCGCCCCGGGCGCCACCGCGCGCGTCGTGTTCGAGCCCACGATCTAGAGCTGTAGTCGAGCCTTAGTCTGGACGTGGTCGGCGGCCGTCGCAGGGGAACCTGCTCGGGCCACGCCCGCGACGGCTAGGGTTCACGGCGTGCCGGTTTACTCGGAGCGGCTCCGAGCGGCCCTCTTCCTCGCGGAGCGGGCGCACCGGGGGCAGATGCGGAAGGGCCGCGCGGTGCCGTACCTGCTCCATCCCGTCTCCGTGGCGACGCTCCTCTTCGCGGCCGGCGCCGACGAGGACCTGGTCTGCGCCGGCTACCTGCACGACGTGGTCGAGGACTCCGAGGTGACGCTGGCCGAGATCGAGGAGCGGTTCGGCACGCACGTCTCGCACCTCGTCGACGCCGTGACGGAGCGCAAGCTGGAGTCCGACGGCAGCAGCATCCCCTGGGACGTCCGCCGGCGGGACACGATCGAGCACCTGACCGACGCCCACGACGACGTCATCGCGCTCAAGGGCGCCGACGTCGCGATCAACATGGGCGACATCGTGCTCGACCACGGCGAGGTCGGCGACGCCCTCTGGGAGCGCTTCAACGCCCCTCCGGCCGCGCAGCTCTGGTACTACCGCCGCGTCGGGCAGATCGTGCTCGAGCGCGGCACCTACCGGCTGATCGACGACGAGCTGCGGTCGCGGCTCGCCGAGCTCGAGGGCATCACGGCGTCGCTGGCGGCTGATCGTCCGTCGCCGTCGGCTGATCGCCCGTCGCCGGCTGATCGTCCGACGCCGGCGCATCGTCCCTGAGCGCGAAGACCGCCTCGATCCGCTTCATCACGGCCTTCGCCACGATGTCGCCGCCGGCCGGCTCGAAGTGCAGGCCGTCCGGGCTGCGCACCTCCTGCAGCTTGCCGTCCGCGTCCGGCAGCCGCTCCGCGAAGCCGCCGTCCTCGCTGCGGAACATCCGGTACGTGTCGACGTAGGCGACGTAGGGCGCCCGCTTCTCCGCCTCGGCGCGGACGATGGCGTTGACCGTCTTGTACGCCTCGTTCTTGTCGCCGTCCGCGACGACCGGGACGCCGATCCAGACCAGCAGCCGCTTCGGGTTGCGCTTGCCGCCCGTGACCATGTCCATCACGCCGCCGACGCGCTCGCGGTACTGGTCGATCCAGTCCGGCGTCCCGAACGCGGCCTTCTCCTCGCCCTCCGGCAGGCCCTCCATGTAGCCGCCGGTGTCGTTCGAGCCGAACGTCAGCACCACCGCGTCCGGGTTGTCCTTCGCCTTCATCTCCTTCTGGATGCGCGTGAACCAGTCGTAGCGGTCCGGCCGCTCCAGCCCCGTCGCGAGCCGCCCCTCGACGCTCCGGTCCGCGCCGACGGGCTCGACGGCGTCGTTGCCCGCGGTCAGCCGCAGCAGCGCCTCGCCGGGGACGATGGAGAGCGAGTCGCCCGCGATCCAGAGCCGCATCGGGCGCTCGGGCGTGAACACGGCCCTCTTCGCCTTCGCCGGCGTCGCGGTGCCGCCTGCCGTTGACGTCGGGCCCTCCGCGGCGTCCGTGCCGGTGCCCGCGCCGTCGGCGGCCGTGTCCGCCGGCGCCGCCACGCCGTCCGCGGGCGCGACGTCCGGCGACGGCAGCACCACCCTCGTGGCGATGCGGTCGTCCTCGCCGCGGCCCAGCACGTCCTTGAGGCCCGCCCGCGGCTCGTCGAGGCGCAGCAGCTCGGCGATGTCCAGCAGCGGCGCCGTGAACGCCATGCCGACGTCGCGGCGCCAGCCGTCGGGCTGCGTGTACGCCATCTTGCGCAGGCCCTGGGCGTTCAGGAAGGAGCCGACGACGACCGCCACGAGCGCCACGAGGATGACGTGGCCCGCGGGCACCGCCCGCCGGCGGGGCGGCTCCGGCCGCTGCGGCTCGCGGGGCGGCTCGGTGCCGGTGGGGGGTCGGGTCGCGGTGGCCACGCGGTCAGAACTGGAAGTAGATGAAGGGCGCGACGCCGGCCGGGCCGAGCGTCGAGATGAGCATGAGCGCGACGCCGACCAGCGCACCCTGCGCGATCGGCGGCAGGTGCGAGAACCGCGCCATCAGGGTCAAGGGTACCCGGGCCGGCAGGTACTGCGTACCGATCCCCACGAGGATCGCCAGCACGACGCCGAGCGTGACGGCGCTGGACGGCTCGCCCCAGGCGTCGAAGAGGCGGTGGAAGATGTCCGCAGCGGTCGCGAACGAGTCGGCGCGGAAGAAGACCCACGCCGCGCAGACGACCTGGAACGTGACCAGCCGCCGCCCGTTGCGCCGCAGCCAGGTCGACGGCGGGTCCGGCAGCCCGCGCGCCGCACGCCGCTCGGCCGACCAGCGCTCCAGCGAGAGCCCGACGCCGTGGATGCCGCCCCAGACGACGAACGTCCAGGCGGCGCCGTGCCACAGGCCGCCGAGCAGCATCGTCAGCATCAGGTTGCGGTACGTCATGCAGGCGCGAGCCGCGGCTGCCGCCCAGCGGGATGTACAGGTAGTCGCGCAGCCAGCGGGAGAGGGTCATGTGCCAGCGCCGCCAGAAGTCCTGCAGCGACTCGGCGCTGTACGGGGCGTCGAAGTTCTGCGGGAAGCGGAAGCCGAGCAGCAGCGCCAGGCCGATCGCGATGTCGGTGTAGCCCGAGAAGTCGCAGTAGATCTGCACCGCGTAGGCGTAGATCGCGACCAGCACCTCGAACGACGAGAACTGGTCCGGCGCGCCGAAGACGTCGTCCACGATCGCGTCGGCCAGGAAGTCGGCGATCACCACCTTCTTGAACAGGCCGCCGACGATGAGGAAGGCGGCGAGGCCGATGTCGACGCGCCGCGGGTCGCGCGGGCGGCCGAGCTGCGGGATGAACTCGCGCGCGCGCACGATCGGGCCGGCGACGAGGTGCGGGAAGAACGAGAGGTAGACCGCGAACTTGCCGAGCGTCACCGGCCGGAAGTCGCCGCGGTAGACGTCGATGACGTAGCTGAGGGCCTGGAACGTGAAGAACGAGATGCCGATCGGCAGCGTCACCTCGAGCACGGCCTGGGAGACGTCGATGCCGACGTCCGCCAGCACGTTCTGCAGCGACGTGACGAAGAAGTCGTAGTACTTGAAGAAGCCGAGGACGGTGAGGTTCGCCGCCACGGCCAGCACCAGCAACGCCTTGCGCCGTGCCGGCTCGCGGGCCCGGTGGATGGCCACGCCGAGCACCTGGTTGGCGAGCGTCGACGCCACCAGGAGCAGGCAGAAGCGCCAGTCCCACCAGCCGTAGAAGACGTAGCTCGCGACGACGATGAACGGACGCCAGCGCGTCGGGTGCTGCATGAGCAACCAGCTCAGCGGCAGCACCACGAGGAAGAAGACCGTGAACGTGACGGTCGGGAACAGCACGCCGCGAGCCTATCGACCGCCCCGGCGGCCAGCGGCGATCGTGCGCCCGGCCCTGCGGCGCCGCCCACGCGGGGGCACCGCGCCCCGCGCCCGGCACGGCGGCCGGGTCGCGGGGCGAGGAGGTCGCTAGGAGAACAGCTGCATCAGCGAGATCATCGCCGGCCCGAGGGCCACGATGAACATCGCGGGGAAGATGAAGACGGCCGTCGGGAAGAGCATCTTGATCGGCGCCTTCATGGCCTTCTCCTCCGCCGCCATCTGCCGGCGGTGGCGCATGTCCTGGGCCTGCACCCGCAGGATGCGGCCGAGCGACATGCCGAGCTGGTCGGCCTGGATGATCGAGCGGCAGAACGTCGCGCACTCGGGCGTGTCCACGCGGTCGGCCATGTTCTTCAGGGCCTTCGCGCGGCTCTCGCCGATGCGCATCTCGTGCAGGACGATCTTGAACTCCGAGATCAGCGGGCCCTCCATGCGCTCGCAGACCTTGGAGATCGCGGCGTCGAAGCCGAGGCCGGCCTCCACGGAGACCGTCATCAGGTCGAGCACGTCGGGCAGCTGCGAGACGATCTCGTCCTTGCGGCCGCGCTGCTTCATCGTCAGGTAGGAGTCCGGCATCAGGAAGAACGCTGCACCGCCGCCGACGCCGATCAGCAGGCTGATGGGCGCCGGGCGGGCCCCGGTGATGAGCAGCGTCATCCCGAGGGCGAACATGAGGCCGGAGATGATGCACTTGGCCGCCAGGAACGTCTGCGGCGTGATCTTGTCCATGCCCGCCGCCTGGAGCTTGCGGCGGACGTCGTCGATGTTGCCCTTGGGCGTCATGCGCAGGGCGACGCCGGCGAGCCGCTTGGCCATCGGCCCGACCAGCCGATCGCCGACGCCCTTGGAGAGCTCGGCCTCGCGGAGCGAGTAGCCGCCGTAGCGCTTGGCGCGGCGCAGGTTGGCCGCGACCTGCTTGCGGCCGACCGACATGGCCTCGAGGGCGATGTAGGCGGACGCAGCGATGAGGAGTACGACGAGAATCAGCATGATTCAGACCCGGAAGCTCACGATCTTCTTCAGGATGAGCGCGCCGAAGGAGATGGAGAGCACCGCGATCACGAGCAGCATGTGGCCCGTGCTCGTGGTGAACAGCGGCTTCATGTAGGAGGGATTGATGGCGCTGATCGTGCCGCCCATGATGATGGGCAGGGCGATCAGGGTGTACGCGGACATGCGGCCCATGGCGCACAGGGCCTTCACCTTGCGCAGGAACTGCTGGCGCAGGCGGACGGTCTCGCCGACGCCGTCGAGCAGCTCGGCCATGGAGCCGCCGACCTGCCGCTGCACGTTCACGGCGGTGACGACGAACTGGAAGTTGCTCGAGCCGAGCCGCTGCGCCATGCGCTCCAGGGCCTCGTCCGACGCCCGCCCGAGGCGGATCTCGTTGGAGACGCGCCCGAACTCCTTGGCGGCCGGGTCGGCGCCCTCCTTGATCGTCGTCTCCATCGCCTGGTTGAAGGAGTGGCCGGCCTTCAGCGACGCGGCCATGGCGATGAGGATGTCCGGGAGCTGGTTGTCGAAGGCCTTGCTGCGCTGGCGGGCCTTCAGCTTCACGAAGCCGTAGGGCAGCAGGAAGCCGATGGTCATGATGCCCAGCGTCACCGGCGTGGGCAGGCCGAAGCCGAGGCCGAAGACCAGGCCCAGGAACAGGGCGGCGCCGACCATCATGTAGAACAGCTCGGCGGTCTTCAGCGGCAGGTCGGCGCGCTCGATCGTCGCCGCCATGCGCTTCCACACCTTGAGCTGGCCGAGGAGCCGCTCCGTCACGACCGCGAAGCTCTTCATCATGCCCCGGGCGTTGGACGGGCCGTCGGCGTCGCTGACCTTGAGGGCCCGCGTGCGCGAGTCCGCATAGGGCTCGAGGCGCTGGGTCAGGGTCTTGCGCGGGCGGGGCCGCAGCACCGTCAAGCCGCCGATGACGAACAGCAGCAGCGTGACGCCGGCCAGCGCCGCGACGCTCCAGTTCGCGTGCGTGACGGAGGCTGGGACGACGCCCTCGCCGGTCTTGACGCGCACCGGCGCGCCGCCCGCGTAGTTCGTGCGGGCGATCATGTTGCCGCCGGCGTCGATCGTCAGCGCGACCGTGCCGGAGTGCGACGAGTAGAAGGTCAGCACGAAGGTGCGCGCGAGGTCCTCCGCGATCTGCGCGTAGACCGTGCTGAGCTCCTTCGTCGTGCCCTCGCCGTACGTGCCGCCGGTGGCGGCCGCGAGGCGCTGCAGGGCCGCCGGCGCGAAGTCGTCGGACGCGATGCCGATCGTGTACGCCGTGACCTGCGCCTTCTTGGTGGCGTCGAGCGCCTGCTCCTCGGTCGCCGCCGACGTGTGGACGACGTTGTCGCCGTCGGTCAGCACGATCATCACGCGCCGGCGCTTCGGGTCCTCGCTGGCCAGGGAGCGGGCCCCGGTCATGATCGCGTCCTCGAGCGCGGTGCCCTGGACGGCATCGATGGCCAGACCGTCGACGGCGTTGTCGAGGGCCGTCTGGTCGTCGGTGAACGGCTGGCGCTCGAGCACCGCCGCGCCGAAGCCGATGAGCGCGACGCGGTCGCCGTCCTTGACGCTGGCGAGGAACGTCTTGGCGCCCTCCATGGCGGAGCGCAGCGCGCGTCCCTTCATGGACTGGCTCGTGTCGACCACCAGCGCGTAGGACGTGGCGGTCGCGGCGGAGCCGACCTCCACGGCGCCGACCTGCGCGTCGTTCTCGAGCACACGGAAGGTGGGCGGCTGGTCGGGGTCGACGTGGTCGAGGGCGACGACGGCGCGCACCTCCGGCAGCCGGCTGGTGTCCAGCGAGCGCAGGGTGATGCCGTCGCCGGCCAGGGCGGCCGGGACCAGCGCGAGGAGGGCGACGAGCGCGACCAGCGTCGCGGCGCCGCGGCGGAGGGCGGGGGTCACTGCGGCCCCTGGGCGCGCCCGAACGCGGAGTACCCCGGACCCCCGGCGCCGCCGGCGGCCTCGAGCTGGAAGAAGTTGGCCGGCAGGTTGACGCCGTTGCCGGCCATCTTGTTCAGGAACTGCGGCTTGATGCCGGTGCAGCGCAGGGAGCCGAGCAGGCGGTTGCCGGCGCCGGCCTCCTTGTGGTCCTCGACCGGCTTGGCCACGAAGATGTCCTGCATCGTGATCATGTCGGACTCCATCCGCAGCACCTCGGTCACGTGCGTGATGCGGCGGGAGCCGTCGACCAGGCGGTTGACCTGGACGACGAGGTCGAAGGCGCTTGCGATCTGCTCGCGGATGGCGCGCATCGGCAGCTCGACGCCCGCGGTCAGCACCAGCGTCTCGACGCGCGACATGGCGTCGCGGGGCGAGTTGGCGTGGACCGTGGTCAGCGAGCCGTCGTGGCCGGTGTTCATGGCCTGGAGCATGTCCACGGCCTCGCCGCCACGACACTCGCCGACGATGATGCGGTCGGGGCGCATGCGGAGGCAGTTGCGGACGAGGTCGCGGATCGAGACCTGGCCCTTGCCCTCGATGTTCGACGGGCGCGTCTCCAGCGTGATGACGTGCTCCTGGCGGAGCTGGAGCTCGGCCGCGTCCTCGACCGTGATGATCCGCTCGTCGTTCGGGATCGCCGCGGAGAGCACGTTGAGGGTCGTCGTCTTGCCGGAGCCGGTGCCGCCCGAGATCAGGACGTTGAGCTTGCCGCGCACGCACGCCTCCAGGAACTGACCGCACTTCGGCGTGAGCGTGCCGAACCGCAGCAGGTCCTCCATCTGGAAGGGGTCCTTGCGGAACTTGCGGATGGTCAGCGCGGGGCCGCGCACCGCCAGCGGCGGGATGATGGCGTTCACGCGCGAGCCGTCGGGCAGGCGCGCGTCCACCATCGGCGAGGCCTCGTCGACGCGGCGGCCGATGCGGCTGATGATCTTGTCGATGATGCGCAGCAGGTGCTGGTCGTCCGCGAACTGCGCGTTCGTGGCCGTGATCTTGCCGCGCCGCTCGATGAAGATCGTGTGGTAGTTGTTGACCATCACCTCGGTGATGGTGTCGTCGCGCAGGAAGGGCTCCAGCGGGCCGTAGCCGAGGATGTCGTCCGTGATCTCACGGGTGACCTGGGCGCGCTCCTGGCGGGTCAGCGGCGTCTTGTCGAGCGCGAGCGCCTCGGCGACCGCCTCGCCCACGCGCTCGGAGAGCTCGTGGTCGTCGCTCGTGGCGTTGAAGAGGCGCGGCCCGATGCGCGTGATGATGTCGTGGTGGATCCGCGTCTTGAGCTCGCCGAACGGGTCGGCGGAGCCGGCGGAGGCAGTGGCCGGACCCGAGAAGTCGCGCTGGGACTCCTGCGGGTTGTCCCGCTGGTCGTCGGGTCGGGCGGACTGCAGGCGCGACTGGAGCGACATGGGACTAGGCCGCCTTCCGCAACTTCACGGACTGGCGCTTGCCGCCGCCGTCCTCGCCCGCTCCGCGGCCGCGCCGCCGTGCGCGGCGGCCGCCGGCGGCGCCGGCCGAGCTGACGAGCTGGCTCGCCATGTCCGCCAGGGCCTTGGAGACGCCGCTGCGCGGCGACGAGAGGGGCACGGGCACGCCGCGGTTGACGGCGACGCCGACCTCGCGGTCGTTCGGCAGCTCGAAGCTGATCTTCAGGTCGAGTGCCTTCTCCACCTCGCTGCGCTTCAGCTCGCCCTTGCCGCCGGAGCGGTTGAGCACCAGGTGGATGCGGTCCTTGGGGTAGTGGAGCAGGTTGAGCGTCTGCAGCGTGAGCTTGACGTTCTTGACCGTCGGGATGTCGAGCGAGCAGACCAGCAGGAGGCGCTCGGTGCGGTCGAGCGTGGCCAGCGTCGTCGCCTGGAAGAAGGCGGGCGTGTCCACGACGATCGCGTCGTAGCTCTCCTTGGCCACGTCGAGCAGGCGCGCGACGCGCTCCTCGGCGACGAGCTCGGCGTCCTCGGGGCGCACGGGGGCGGGCACGAGGTCGACGCCCGACGGGTGCGTCGTGACGTAGCCGGCGAGCTTCTCGGTGTCGAGCTCGCCCGTCGTCATGACGAGGTCGTAGATCGTCTTCTCGGGCTCGATCCCCATCATGATCGCGGCGTCGCCGAACTGGAGGTCCAGGTCGAGCAGCAGCGCGCGGCGCTCGCACTTGCGGGCGAGCTGGGTGGCGAGGCCGCAGGCGAGGACGCTCTTGCCGACCCCGCCCTTGGGCGAGAAGACGGTGATGATCTTGCCCTCGGTGGTCTGCCGCAGGGCGGCGACCGGCGACGCGGCGCGCTGGTGCACGAGCTGCGTCGTCTTGCGGATCGTGAAGACCAGGGCGTCGGTCAGCTGCGGGAGCAGGACGACGTCGGCGACGCCGGCGGCGAGCGCCTCCTGCAGCAGGCCGGAGGCGTTGCCGCTCGTGACCAGCATGAGCGGGGCGGCCGTGGCCTGGCGGATGGCCTCGACGTCGGCGGCCGGCAGGCGGTCGCCGCGGGCGGCGCCGTGGAGGACGACCTGGGCGCCGGAAGCTGCGAGCTTCTCCTGCGCCTTGGCCGGCTCGACGGCGGTGCCGACGATCTCCACGTCGGGATGCGAGGACAGTGCCTGCCGCACCTCGGCGAGCCCGGCACAGGCGCCGGTGATGAAGACCTTGATGGGGGAGTTCTCGCTCATGGTCACTCGCTCAGGGGATCGGTGTCGGTGGGGGGCTCGAACTCGGCGGGCGGGTTGCTGCCGCCGCCGGCGTCGCCGGCGTTGCCGCCGCTGCTCTCGCCGCCGCCCGTGGTCGGGTCGGCTGCGCTCGGGTCGAGGCCGGCGGCCGACGCGGCGTCGTTGGCGCGGTTCTGGGCGTCGATCTCGGCCTGCTCGATGAGCGCGATGTAGCTCGAGTACTTCGTCTTCAGCTCGTTGAGCGGGACGCCGTCCTCGATCATCGACTTCAGGTTCTCGACCGTGATCGGCATCTCGGAGGCCTGGCCCTCGGGCGGCCGGACGGCGACCCACGAGACCACGGCCGCGCCGTCGCCCTTCTTGAGGGCCTCGACGAACGCGATCTTGGTCGCGTCGGCCTGCGTGACCGCCACCATCAGCGTCTGCTGCTTGGTGTCCTTGTCCTCCTCCGAGAGCTTGCCCGGGCCCGACTCGGGGTCGGGGGCGGGCGCCTCGAGCACGCGCACGTCGGTCATCAGGCGGCGCGTGAAGAAGAGGTTGCCGGCGGTGTCGCCCGGCGGCTTGACGGAGAACGTGGCGAAGTAGTCGACGTGGTCGCCCGCCTTGATCGCGCCCAGGGCGCCGCTGGCGAAGTCGACGTTGACGCGGACGCCGCGCTCGGTCTTGTCCAGCGACAGCGCCGCGGCCTGGTCGGTCGGCGTGCGGAACACCTGCGACACGACCTGCTGGTCGGCGTAGATGTCGTGGGCCGCGACCTTGCCCTCGAGTCCCGCGGAGCTCTGCAGGGCGCCGGGCGTGACGTCGGTCCGCAGGACCTCCTTGGCGCTCATCATCCCGGACGCCTTCTCGCCGGGCGTGCCGGCGGGGATGTCCTGGTTGGCCACCATGACCTGGACGCGCTCCTGATCGCGCGTCACCTGGTCCTTGTAGCTCGACGTGTAGAGCAGCACCGCGGCCGCGGCGGCTACCGCGAGCGCGAGCGCGATGGCGATATTGCGCACGCTGTAGGTCATTGCGCAGTCCTCGTATGCGTCATGTTCTTGCCGTCCCGGTGAGCCGCCCGTTCATCCGTGACGGGCGGGGCTGAACGCTCTATCGGCTTGCACGGGCAATAGCCTGATAGGAGATTGCTGCGGAATCGGCCACGGACGGTGATGCGGACCGTCCGTGGCCGTGGAAACCGACCCGTGCTGCGAGCGGGCGCTACTCGCGCCGCATCGTGGTCGAGGCGGTGAGCGTGCCCTGCTTGAAGGCGAAGCCCAGGAGGTCGACCTTGTAGGGGTAGGTGACGGTCACCTTGATCGGCTCGCCCTGCGCCCAGCTGCCGCTGGGGGCGGTGACCGAGACGCCCATCAGCGCCTGGTTCAGCTGCGCCGCGCTCGTGCGCGCGCCGTCCGTGCCGTGCTGGACCATCGCGGCCTGACCCTCGGGGCCCTTGACCACCGCGCGGCGCGCGCCCTCGCGCGCGGCCTGCGTGACGGACACGTAGTTGTTCCAGACGATGCCGAACTGGGCGATGCCCAGGAGCAGCAGGATCAGCAGCGTCGCGACGATCGTGAACTCGACGAGCGCCTGACCCTCTTGTCGCTTCCGGATGTGCAACCGCATCTTGGCCCTCCGCGGGGGTTTCCAGGAACCAGCATGGGTCGTGCGCGGCGCGCTGGCATCCTCCTGTAGAGGGGTTCGCTCAATCGCAAAGCCCCTGCACCGCCCGCAAAAAGCCGTGGAGGCCCCGGGGACATCCCCGGGGCCTCCGCGAAGAGGACGTACGGAAGGTCCTGCCCGTTACGGGAGGACAGCCGTGACGGCGTTGAGGGCGTCGCCGATGCCGCCGGCCAGGGCGGTCAGGGCGGCCACGATCACGACGGTGATCACGGCGAGGACGACGGCGTACTCCGCCATCGTCTGGCCACGCTCCTCGCTGAGCTTGGCGCAGAGCCACGTGTACAGATTGGTCATTGCTTGCACCTCCCTCCTTCAGCCTTGGGGGGTTCTCTGACGGACATCTCATGTATCGCCGTGCCGGAGGGGCCGGGAGACCCCCGATCGGGGGAACCGCGTGCACGGCGCTCGTCACGGGCGCCCGAAAACGACTCGGGGCCCGGCGTCGCCGGGCCCCGATCACGCGCGCGTGGAGCTCGCGTTACGGCAGGACTGCGGTGACGGCGTTGAGGGCGTCGCCGATGCCGCCGGCCAGGGCGGTCAGGGCCGCCACGATGACGACGGTGATGACGGCCAGGACGACGGCGTACTCGGCCATGGTCTGCCCGCGCTCGGACTCCAGGCGGCCTTGCAGCCAGCGGTACAGGTCGATCATGGAAGCTCCTTCCGCGTTCCAGGTCTCCGGCCGTTCGTGGCCGACTTGCACCCGGCATCGGCCGCGAGCTCGGCCGGGGAGACCCCCGTGCGAGGGAATCGGCGCGACGCGGGGCCCGGCGCGAACCGGGTCCCGCGCGCCGATTCCAGGTCGCTCCCGGAATGCCCCGCCCGGGCGGCCCGTCTCCGTCAGGCGGGCCGCCGCGCCGGGAGCGAGACCCGGAGGGACGGGGGCGGCCGAGGCCGGCCGCCGGCGCCACCTTCCGCCGACGGCGCGATGCGGGCGGCACCCGTTCGGGGGATGGGTCCGCCCTCGACCCGCCCGACCGGGGTGTCCACACCGGCCACCCCCGCGGCCGCGCGACCGTGGCGTGCTGACCCTTCGCGGGCGCGTCGCGGCGCGTAGCCTTGTGGCATGGAGAACCTGATCGACGGCAGGTCCGTGGCGGAGCGCGTGCGCTCCCGCGTGGCCGCGCGGGTCGCGGCGCTGGAGTCGCGGACGGGCGTGCGCACCGGCCTCGCGACGATCAAGGTGGGGGAGGACCCCGCCTCGGCGGTCTACGTCGCGGGCAAGCACCGCGCGTGCCACGAGGTCGGGATGGCCTCCTTCGACATCCAGCTCCCCGAGTCGACGACCCAGGACGAGCTGCACGCGAAGATCGACGAGGTCTGCGCCGACCCTGCGATCCACGGGATGATCGTCCAGCTCCCGCTGCCCGCGCACCTCGACGAGACGGCGGCGCTCGACCGCATCGTCCCGGAGATGGACGCCGACGGCCTGACGTCGGCGAGCCAGGGCCTGCTGCTCACGGGCCGCCCGGGCCCGCGCCCGGCGACGCCGGCGGGCGTCATGGAGCTGCTCGACGCCTACGACGTCCCGCTGGAGGGCGCGAACGCCGTCATCGTCGGCCGCTCGGAGATCGTCGGCAAGCCGCAGGCGCTGCTGCTGCTCGAGCGCAACGCCACCGTCACCATCTGCCACTCGCGCACGCGCGACCTGCCGGCGGTGACGCGCGCCGCGGACGTCCTGGTGGTCGCCATCGGCCGGCCGCGCATGATCGGCGCCGAGCACGTGGGGGAGGGGGCCGTCGTCATCGACGTCGGCATCAACCGCCTGGAGGACGGGCTCGCCGGCGACGTCGACTTCGCGGCCGTGCAGCCGAAGGCGCGCCTGATCACGCCGGTGCCCGGCGGCGTCGGCCCGATGACCATCGCCATGCTGCTCGCGAACACGGTGGCCGCCGCCGAGCGGTCCGCCGGCGCCGTCGCACTGCGCTAGCGGCCTTGCAACAACGGAGGGCCCGCCTCTCCGAGACGGGCCCCCCGGTTCGCAGTCCGGGACGGCGGACGCGAATGCGATGAATTCGAATGAATGTGCCGCCGGAGCGGCGAGTGGCCTCGTGGCTAGACGAGACCGGCGATCACGTCAGCGGCTTCCTGCAGCAGCTGCAGGACGGGATTGCCGAACGCGGTGAGCGCTGCGACCGTGCCGAGGACGATGATCGAGACGACGACGGCGTACTCCGCCATCGTCTGACCTCTTTGGGAATCGCATCCGTCCCATACGTCCCGGCGCACCTCGAGCTCGCCGGGCATGTGCCGCACCTCCCTTGCCGGCGCGTCGAGGGGAGTGCGCGCCGTGTCGCCGCCGTCCCGGCCCTGCCGCCGGTCGGTCCCTCTTCCGTTCAGTCGGCTCTCGCACGCCCGGCGCGCGATCCCCCGCCGGAGGGAACGCGACCGCGCTGGGCTACGATGCGGCGCGATGGCCCTGAGCGACTCCGACGTCCGCCACGTGGCGCGGCTCGCGCGCCTCGGGCTCGCCGAGGGCGAGGCCGAGCGGCTGCGCGACGAGCTCGTGCGCATCCTCGACCACGTGTCGCAGATCGCCGAGCTCGACCTCGCGGGCGTGCCGCCGACGTCGCACCCGCTCGACCTCGTCAACGTGCTGGCCGGCGGACGAGCCGCTACCCGTCGCGCGTCGCACGAGGACGCCCTGCTCAACGCGCCCGACCCCACGCCGGAGGGCTTCCGCGTGCCGCCGATCGGAGCGTGACCCGATGGCGGCGATCTCCACCATCGGGCTGACGGCCGAGCGCGCGCTGGCGCTGCTCGACGCGCGCGAGCTCTCCGCCGAGGAGCTGGCCGCGGCGTACCTCGAGCGCATCGCGGCGGACGACGGCGACGTGCACGCCTTCCTGCACATGCACCCGGAGCAGACGCTCGCGCGCGCCCGCGAGCTCGACGCCGCGCGGCCGCAGCGGCCTCGAGGGCGTGCCGATCGCGCTCAAGGACCTGCTGTCCACGCGCGGCGTCCCGACGACGGCCGGCTCGCGCATCCTCGAGGGCTTCCGGCCCATCGTCGACGCGGACGTCGTGGAGCGCACGGAGGCGGCCGGCCTGGTCTCCGTCGGCAAGACGAACATGGACGAGTTCGCGATGGGCTCGTCGACCGAGCACTCCGGCTACGGCCCGACGCGCAACCCGTGGGACCTCGCGCGCGTGCCGGGCGGCTCGTCGGGCGGCTCGGCGGCGGCCGTCGCGGCCGGCTTCGCGCCGCTCGCGCTGGGCACCGACACCGGCGGCTCGATCCGCCAGCCCGCGGCCTTCTCCGGCATCGTGGGCCTGAAGCCGACGTACGGGGCCGTCAGCCGCTACGGCGTCGTCGCCTTCGCGTCGTCGCTCGACCAGGTCGGGCCGTTCGCGCTGACGGTGCGCGACGTCGGCGCTGCTGCTCGGCGTGATCGCCGGCGACGACCCGCGCGACAACACCAACGTCGGCCTGCCCGAGCCGGTCGAGCTGCCGCGAGCGCGAGGACCTGAAGGGCCTGCGCCTGGCCGTGCCGCGCGACCAGCTCGAGGTCGGCGTCGAGGACGGCGTCGCTGCAGCGCTTCGAGGAGTCGCGTCGAGCTCGCGCGCTCGCTCGGGCGCCGAGATCGTCCGAGACGACGCTGCCGCACGCGAGCTACGGCCTGCCGGCGTACTACCTCATCGCGCCCGCCGAGGCCTCGGCGAACCTGGCCGCTACGACGGCGTGCGCTACGGCCCGCGCACCGACGCCCCGGACGTGCACGCGATGTACGAGGCCACGCGCCGCGACGGCTTCGGCGCCGAGGTCAAGCGCCGCATCATGATCGGCACCTACGCGCTCTCCGCCGGCTACTACGACGCGTACTACGGCCAGGCGCAGCGCGTGCGCACGCTCATCCGCCGCGACTTCGCCGCCGCCTTCGAGCGGGCCGACGCGCTGCTCCTGCCGACGGCGCCGACGGTGGCGTTCGCGCTCGGCGACAAGCTCGACGACCCGCTCGCGATGTACGCGAACGACATCTTCACGCTGCCCGTCAACCTCGCCGGCCTGCCGGGCCTGTCGGTGCCGAACGGGCTCAGCGAGGGCCTGCCGACCGGCCTGCAGATCATCGGCCCCGCGTTCGCCGAGAACCGCCTGCTGGCGATCGGGCACGCGATCGAGCGCGCGCTGAGCTTCGACCCGGTCCCGGCCCGGCTGAAGGAACGGACATCGTGAGCGCTGGCGACAAGCGGTCGCCAGCAGCGCGACCAGTTATTCAGTGTGAGCCGGCCCTGCGCGGAGCGACGAAGGAGCGGAGCGCTTGTCGGTAGGAGCGAAGCGACTGGTGCCGGCCGGCGAGAGCGAAGCGCCGCGGCTCTTTGCGGCGCGGAGCGGTCATGGACGGAGGAGGGACCGCTCTTGAGCGAGCGCAGTGAGCGCGTTGTCAGACGCGAGCGAAGCGAGCCAGCACAGTCCCTCCGGAGCGACCGGCGCGCCTCCGACTGGGAGCCCGTCATCGGCCTCGAGATCCACGTCCAGCTGTCGACGCGGACGAAGATGTTCTGCCGCTGCCTCAACCGCTACGGCGACCCGCCGAACACCAACGTCTGCGCGATCTGCCTGGCGCACCCCGGGATGCTGCCGATCCCGAACGGCGCGGCCGTCCGCGCAGTCGATCCGCGTGGGCCTGGCGCTGGGCTGCGAGATCCCCGCGCTTCTCCAAGTGGGACCGCAAGAACTACTTCTATCCGGACAGCCCCAAGGCGTACCAGATCTCCCAGTACGACCAGCCGCTGTGCGCCGGCGGCAGCTTCCACGTGCCCGACCCCGAGGGCGGCTTCGACGTCGGCATCGTGCGCGCGCACCTCGAGGAGGACGCCGCGAAGATGGTGCACGAGGGCGGGGGCGGCGGCCGCATCGCGGGCTCGTCGGGCTCCGTCGTCGACTTCAACCGCGCCGGCACCCCGCTGCTCGAGATCGTCACCGAGCCGGACCTGCACTCGCCGGAGCAGGCGCGCCGCTTCCTCAACCTGCTGCGCGCCACGATCGTCGCCATCGGCGCCTCGGACTGCGACATGGAGAAGGGGTCGCTGCGCTGCGACGCCAACGTGTCGGTGCGGCGCGTCGGCACGACCGAGCTCGGCACCAAGACCGAGCTCAAGAACATGAACTCCTTCCGCTTCCTGGAGCGCGGCATCGCGGCCGAGATCGAGCGGCAGATCGCGGTGCTGGAGGGCGGCGGCGAGGTCGTGCAGGAGACGCTGCACTTCGACCCCGCGAGCGGCCGCCTCTCGTCGCTGCGCTCGAAGGAGGAGGCGCACGACTACCGCTACTTCCCCGAGCCCGACCTGCTGCCGCTGGAGCCGTCGCGCGAGCTCGTCGAGGAGCTGCGGGCGACGCTGCCGGAGCTGCCGGCGGCCCGCATCGAGCGGCTGGTGCGCGACTACGGCATCCCCGAGGGCACCGCGGAGCCGCTGGGCCTGAACGGCGCCCTGACGGCCTACTACGAGGACCTCGCCGCGCGCGTGGACGACCCGCGGGCCGCGGCCAACTGGGTCATGGGCGAGCTCTCGGCGCACCTCAACGCGACCGGGCTCGCGCCCGACGAGTCGCCGGTGACGCCGGAGCGGCTGGCCGGCCTCGTGGGCCTCGTCGGCGACGGGACGCTGGGGTCGGCGGGCGGCAAGCAGGTGTTCGCGGCGCTCGTCGAGCAGCCCGAGCGGAGTGCGGCCGAGCTCGTCGACGCGCTGGGCCTCGGCCAGATCGCCGACGAGGACGCGCTCGGGGCGCTGGTCGACGAGGTGATCGCCGCGCACCCCGACGAGGCCGCGACCTACCGCGGGGGCAAGCAGGCGCTGCTCGGCTTCTTCGTCGGCCAGGTGATGAAGCGGAGCGGCGGCCGCGCGGAGCCGAAGGCCGTCCAGCAGCTGCTGCGGGACAAGCTCGGCTCGTAGGCGCGGATACGCGCCACTGGCAATCGGCGCGTCCGCGCGCGGCAGGTCCACTACGGTGTGCGCCATGCCCGCCCCGCCCCCAGGGAGCTGCTGCTGACGCCCGGCCCGACGCCCGTTCCGCCGGACGTCGTCGCCGCCATGGCGCGGCCGCTGCCCCATCACCGCACGCGCGAGTTCAAGGCCCTGTTCGGGTCCGTGCTCGAGCGCCTCAAGCCCGTCTTCCGCACCGAGCGCGACGTCATGCTGTTCACGTCGTCGGGCACCGGCGCCTTCGAGTCCGCCTACGCCAACCTCGTCTCGCCGGGCGACCGCGTGCTGGTCGTCAGCGCCGGCAACTTCGGCGAGCGCTGGATCACGATGGCGCAGGCCTACGGCGCGTCGGTCGAGACCCTGCGCTGGGCCTGGGGCGAGCGGCCCGACCCCGACGCGATCGCCGAGGTCGTGAGCGGCCGCGACGACCTCGCGCTGGTGGTGGTCGTCCACTCCGAGACCTCGACCGGGTCGGTGCTCGACCTGCAGGCCGTCGCGGAGCGCACGCGCGACCGCTCGGCCCTGCTCGTCGTCGACGCCATCTCCTCCCTCGGCGCCGCCCCGCTGGAGACGGACGCCTGGGGCCTCGACGTCGTCGTGACCGGATCGCAGAAGGCGCTGATGCTGCCGCCGGGGCTGGCCTTCGTGGCGGCGTCCGAGCGCGCGCTGGAGCGATCGGCGCAGGCCACCAGCCCGCGCTTCTACTTCGACTGGCAGCGCACGCTCGACGCGCAGCGCAAGGGCCCGCAGAGCGCCTTCACGCCCGCGATCTCGCTGATCCTCGGGCTCGACGCGGCGCTCGACCGCATCGAGGCCGCGGGGCTGGAGACGATGTGGGAGCGCACGCGCGCGATGGGGACCGGGCTGCGCGCCGCCGGCCGGGCCCTCGGGCTCGAGATCTTCTCGCCCGACCATCCCGACTGCGGGCTCGTCACCGCCTTCGCCGTGCCGGAGGCCGTCGACGGCGACGCCCTGCGCCAGGCGCTGCGCGACCGCCACGGCATCGTCGTCGCCGGCGGGCAGGGCGAGCTCAAGGGCCGCATCCTGCGCTTCGGCGCGTTCGGCTACATCGAGCCGCTCGACCTCGTGGGCGGCCTGCACGCGCTCGAGCAGGAGCTGGCCCGCGCGGGGCATCCCGTCGAGCTCGGCGCCGGCGTCGGCGCGTTCGCCCGCGCGCTCGACGCGTACGCACCGGTGGCGTGATGGCCGACCGCGTCCTCGTCGCCGAGAAGATCGCCGAGACCGGCGTGCAGCACCTGTCCGGGGTCGCCGACGTCGACGTCGCCCTGGAGCTGGAGCGCCCGGAGCTCCTGCAGCGCATCGGCGACTACGACGCGCTCGTGGTGCGCTCGGCGACGAAGGTCGACGCGGAGCTGATCGCGGCCGCGGAGCGCCTGCGCGTGGTGGGGCGCGCGGGCACCGGGGTCGACAACGTGGACGTCGAGGCCGCGACGGCGCGCGGCATCCTCGTCTGCAACGCGCCGCAGTCGAACATGCTCTCGGCCGCGGAGCACGCCGTCGCGCTCATGCTGGCGCTGGCCCGGCGCATCCCGGAGGCCCACGCCGCGCTCGTGCAGGGCCGCTGGGAGCGCAACCGCTTCGCGGGCGTGGAGCTCGCCGACAAGACGCTCGCCATCCTCGGCTTCGGCCGCATCGGCCAGCTCGTGGCCGTCGCGGGCGCGGGCGTTCGGCATGCGCGTCCTCGCCTACGACCCCTTCGTCTCCGACGATCGCTTCCGCGAGCGCGGGGCGGAGCGGGCCGCCACCATCGACGCGGCGCTCGAGCAGGCCGACTGGGTCTCGCTGCACCTGCCGGCGACCGCCGACACCCGCCACGTGATCGACGCGCGCCGCCTCGCCCTGATGCGGCCGGGGGTGCGGCTGGTCAACGCCGCCCGCGGCGACCTCGTCGACACCGAGGCGCTGGTGGACGCGCTGCGCTCCGGGCACGTCGCCGGCGCGGCGCTCGACGTGTTCGAGCAGGAGCCGCTGACCGCGTCGCCGCTGTTCGAGCTGCCGAACGTGGTCGTCACGCCGCACCTCGGCGCCTCCACCGCGGAGGCCCAGGACCGGGCCGGCGCGATCATCGCCGAGCAGGTCGCGAAGGCCCTCGGCGGCGCCCTGGTCGAGAACGCCGTCAACACGCCGGTCGTGCACGAGGAGGACCGCGCCGCGCTCGGGCCGTTCCTGCCGCTCGCGGACAAGCTCGGCCGCGTGGTCGCCGCCCTCTCGGCCTCGGGCGTGCAGGTCGTCGACGTCACCTACGAGGGCCACATCGCCGAGCGCGACACGCGCCTGCTGACGCTCGCGGTGCTGGTCGGCGTGCTGCGCGACGTGGACGAGGGCGTCAACATCGTGAACGCCATCACCGTGGCCGAGCAGCGCGGCATCGAGGTGCGCGAGGCGCGGCGGGCGTCGAGCGACTACGTGAACCTGATCCGCGTCGCGACGAGCCCCGAGGTGCGGACGTCCGGCACCCTGATCGGCCGCGACAACCGGCCCTGGATGGTGCGCATGCTCGGCCAGGAGGTCGAGATCGAGCTGGCCGGCCCGATGCTGTTCCTGCTCAACGACGACCGCCCGGGCATGATCGGCCGCATCGGCACCGTGCTCGGCGACGAGCGCGTCAACATCGCCAACATGAACCTGTCCCGCAACCGCGCCGGCGGCCGCGCCCTGTGCGCGATCCAGACCGACGAGGTCGTGCCCGCCGACGTCGTGCACAAGCTCGAGGAGATCGCGGGCGTCGAGGACATCCGCCAGGTCCGCCTGGACGGCTGAGCGACCGCCGGGCTGACGGACGCGCAGGTTGCCGGCCCTGCGCGGCGAACGTATCTGGGCGCCGGCGCGGCCCTCGTGTCGACACCGGCCCCCGAAGGAGGAAGTGCCCGTGCCCAGCATCCGCGCCATCGTCGTCGGCGTCGCCCTCGCGGCCACGCTCGTCGTCGTCGCGGCCCCCGCGGCCGCCGCCACCCGGGTCACCGTCACGCCCACGAGCGGCACCGCCGGCGACCGCGTCGTCATCCGGGGCTCCGGGTTCGGCACCACGGAGTTCTGCCGGCCGCGCGCGACGCTGCGCGTGCTCGGCGTCGTCATCGCCCGCGCGGTGGTCGACGACCACGGCACCTTCCGCGTCCGCTGGGTCATCCCCGAGGCGGTCGGCACGGGCGTGCGGCGCATCAGCGTCTTCCAGGCCTGTGAGAGCGGCAAGGACGGCAGCCTCATACCGGTCCGCGGCACGGGCTGGGTCTTCGTGCGCTAGCGACCGCGCCGCGCCGTCCGGAAGCGGGCCCCGGCTACCATGCGCCGACCGCGACGCGAGGCCGGGGACCGATGCAGGAAGCCGACAAGATCTGGATGGACGGGGCGCTCGTCGACTGGGCGGACGCCAAGGTGCACGTCCTCACGCACGCACTGCACTACGGCTCCGGCGTCTTCGAGGGCATCCGCGCGTACGAGACCGAGCGCGGCACCGGCGTCTTCCGGCTGACCGACCACCTGGAGCGGATGCGGCGGTCGGCGGAGCTCTACTACATGCCGATCCCGTACACGACGGCGGAGCTCGCGGAGGCCGTCCATCGCACCATCGAGGTCAACGGGCTGCCGTCCTGCTACGTGCGGCCGCTGGTCTTCCGCGGCTACGGCGAGATGGGCATCAACCCCCTGAACTGCCCGGTGCACGTGGTCGTCGCGGTCTGGCCGTGGGGCGCGTACCTCGGCGAGGCGGCCCTCGACGCCGGCGTGCGCGCGATGGTCTCGTCGTGGCGCCGCATCGGCCCGAACACCGTCCCGGCGGCGGCGAAGGCCACGGGTCAGTACCTCAACTCGCAGCTCGCCAAGCTCGAGGCGCTCAAGCACGGCTTCGACGAGGCGATCCTGCTCAACGAGCTCGGCAACGTCGCCGACGGCACCGGCGAGAACGTCTTCGTCGTCCACCGGGGGCGCCTCACGACGCCGCCGACCCAGGCGTCGTGCCTGCCGGGCATCACCCGCGCGTCGGTCATCCGCATCGCCGAGGAGCTCGGCCACGAGGTCGTCGAGCGCGACGTCACGCGCACCGATCTCTACTTCGCCGACGAGGTGTTCCTCACCGGCACCGCGGCCGAGGTCACGCCCGTGGCGTCGGTGGACGACCACGAGATCGGGCCGGGCCCGGTCACGAAGGCGATCCAGTCGCTCTTCTTCGACGTCGTGCACGGCCGCTCGCCGCTGTCCGCCGAGTACCTCGAGTTCCCCGCCGGCGACCGCGCCGCCGCCTCGTGACGGTGCAGACGACCATCCCCCTCGCGCGCCCCGACCTGGGGCCGCGCGAGGAGCAGCTCGTGCTGGAGGTGCTGCGCTCCGGCCAGCTCTCGCTGGGCCCGGTGCTGCGCCAGTTCGAGGAGGCGTTCGCGGCGGCCGTCGGCACGCGCCACGCCGTCGCGGTCTCCAGCGGCACGGCCGGCCTGCACCTGGGCGTGCGGCTCGCCGGCGCGGGGCCGGGGCACGAGGTGATCACGAGCCCGTTCTCCTTCGTGGCGTCGGCCAACTGCGCGCTCTACGAGGGTGCCGAGCCGGTCTTCGCCGACATCGACGCGGCGACCTTCAACCTCGATCCCGCCGCCGTCGAGGCCGCCATCACGCCGCGCACGAAGGCCATCGTGCCGGTGCACATCTTCGGCCTGCCCTGCCGCATCGACGAGATCAACGCGATCGCGGCGCGCCACGGCATCCCGGTCGTCGAGGACGCCGCGGAGGCGCTCGGCGCCCGCCGCCAGGGCCGCACGGTGGGCACCCACGGCAACCCCGCGGTCTTCGCCTTCTACCCCAACAAGCAGATCACGACGGGCGAGGGCGGGATGGTGACGACGGACGACGACGACGTCGCCGCGAGCCTGCACAGCCTCGCCAACCAGGGGCGCGCCGACGCCGGCAACTGGCTCGAGCACGACCGCCTGGGCTGGAACTACCGCATGAGCGACGTCGCGGCGGCCATCGGCCTGGGCCAGGTCGAGCGCCTCGACGAGATCCTCGCCTCGCGCGCCGCCGTCGCCGCCCGCTACGCCGCGCTGCTGGCCGGCGTCGACGGCGTGACGCCGCCGGCCGAGGTCGAGGGCGACACGCGCAGCTGGTTCGTCTACCCGGTGCTGGTGGCCGAGGGCGTCGATCGCGACCGCGTGCTCGAGCTGCTGTGGGCCGACGGCGTGCAGGCCAAGCCGTACCTGCCGGCCATCCACCTGCAGCCGTTCTACCGCAGCCGCGGCCACCGCGAGGGCGAGCTGCCGGTGTGCGAGGCGATCTCGCGGCGCAGCCTGGCCGTCCCGTTCTACGCGGCCATCACGTCCGACGACCAGGAGCGGGTCGTCCAGTCGCTGAGCCGCGCCGTCGAGCGCGCCGCCGGCTGACGGTCCGCCGCGTGCCGCTCGCCGTCCAGCCGCCCGTCGTCGTTGCCGAGCGCACCGACGCATGGCTTGCCGCGCCCGCGCTGACGGCGCACGCGACGGCCTGGCTCACGGTGCCCCGCGGCGCCGGCGGGCCCGACCTGGTGGTGCGTCGCGGCGGCAACACGCTGGTCGTGCGCTCCGGCGGCAAGACGCGCACGATCTTCGATGGGGGGTGCGTAGCGGGCGACGACTGCGACGACGCGCGCGCCCCGGTCGCCTCCGCCGCCGACGGCTTCGCGTACGGGGTCGCGGCCGGCGCGGGGGCGACCTACGTCGCGTACGTCGACCTCGCCGGCGCGACGACGGTGCTGCACGGCAACGAGCGGGCCGGCGCGGACACGCGGCTCGTCCTCGGCGCGGACGGCGCCTCCGTCGCCTGGTCGGAGGGCGCCACGATCCGCGCCCGCGCCTTCGCCACGGCCGCCGAGCGCCAGGTCGCGGCCGCCCGGGGCATGGGCGGCGACCTCACGTCCCTCGCGGTCGCCGGCAATCGCGTGCTCTGGTCGTCGCGCGCCGGCGACGGCACGACCCGCGTGCGGCTCAAGGTGGGCGGCGCCGCGGTGGTGGAGCTCGCGGCCGAGAGCGGCGGGCGCGCGGTCGGCGGCGTGGCGCTCGCCGGCGACGGCACGGCCGCCTTCGCGCGGCGGGTCGCTCGCGCGCGGACGCGCGCGCGTGGAGATCGTGGTCGTGCCCCCGGGCGGCGCGCCGCGCGTGGTGGCGCGCTCGTCGCCCTACAGCGGCGGGGCCAAGGCCGAGCTGCCGCGCCTCGCCGCCGCCGGCCGCCTGCTGGCGTTCCGGCTGCGCTCCGGGCAGCGGGGGCGCTCGGAGGCCGTCTGGGTCGCCGATCTCGGCGGTGGCGGCGCGAAGCGGGTCGCGCGCGTCGACCGCCGCCGCGGCCGCCTCTCCGACCCGGGCGTCGCGCCCGGCCGGGTGGTGTGGACGCGGAGCGACCTCGGCGGCGACGGCAGGTCGCTCGTGCGCTCGCGCATCGTGTCCGCCGGCGTCCGTGCCGGCTGACGCGACCGGCGCGCCGCTCGACCCCGCGGCCTACCTCGCCCGCCCGTCGCCCGCCGCGGCGCGCGACCTGATCGGCTGCACGCTGCTGGTGGACGGCGTCGGCGGGCGCATCGTCGAGGTCGAGGCGTACGGCCCGGGCGACCCGGCGTCGCACACCTGGCCCGGGCCGCACCGCCCGCAACTGGCCGATGTGGGGCCCGCCGGGGCACGTCTACGTCTACCGGTCGTACGGCGTCCACTGGTGCCTCAACCTCGTCTGCGAGCGCGAGGGCATCGGCGCCGCGGTGCTGGTCCGCGCGCTCGTCCCCGAGCACGGGCGCGAGGCGATCGCGGCGCGCCGCCACGGGCGTCCGGAGCGCGACTGGTGCCGCGGCCCGGGGTCGCTGTGCGCAGCCCTCGGGGTCGACCTGAGGTTGAATGGCGCGTCGCTCGCGGAGCCGCCGTTCCAGCTCCTGGCGCGCGACGGCTTCGTGCCGGTGCTGGCGACGACGCGCATCGGCATCACGCGCGCCGCGGAGCGCCCGTGGCGGTTCGTCGAGGCGGGCTCGCCGTGGGCCAGCGGGCCGCGGCGCTGAATCGGGCGAGCGCCCTCCGGAGCGACGCCATGGTCGCCAGCAGCGGCGCCGGTCAGATCGTGAGCGAGGCCCGCGCGCCGAGGAACGCGCAGCGCTCGTCACCGGGCGACGCGTCCGTCGCGCCGGGAGCGCTGGCGCCGCGGACGCTTGCTGCGCCGGTCAGGCGGACGCCGGCTCGTTCCGGCGCGAGCGGTCACGGACGTGGCGCGTGCCGAGCGGGCAGCGCGCCATGTCGCAGCGAGGCCGCGCCCGGCTACGACTGCGCCGTCGCGGGCGACCACGACCCGCTCCGTCGGCCCGCCTCTAGTTCCGCTCAGGCGGCGGGCCGCGCTGGCGACGCTGCGCGGGTCCGTCGTCAGCCAGACGACGGTGTCCGGCGGGACGATGTCGCCCGGGCGCGGGTCGGACGTGTAGACGACGTCGTCGGGCAGCGGTGCGCCGACGTCGCGGCGCGCGCGCACCCCGAGCCCCGCGGCCTCCAGCTTCTGCTTGGCCTGCTGCAGGGGGACGCCCTCGACGTCCGGCACCTCGATGCCGTCGGTGTAGGCGCCCGTGACCACGATGGTCACGGTCGAGCCCGCGGCGGCCTGCTCGTTCGGGCGCGGGATCCTGGTCGACGACGGTGCCCGGCGGCCGCGGATCGTCGTCGCCGTCGTCCACGATCACGCGGAACTTCAGCGCCCGCAGGCGGGTGATGGCCTGCTCGACGGTGACCGGGTCGTAGCTCGTGCTCTGCACCCGCGGCACGATCACGGTGTTCACGCGCTCGGCGAGGATGGCGGTCACGACCCCGCCGATCTCGATGGGCTCGAGCGGCGCGGGCGTCTGCGCCACCACCGTGCCGGGCTCCTCGCCCGCCGCGGCCGGCTGGCGCACGAAGCGGATGGTCACGCCGCCGCCCTCGTTGGACAGCGCGAGCGCCTCGCGCCGCGTCATGCCGGTCATGTCCGGGACGTTGATGAGGCTGCGCGAGCAGGTCGACTGCTCGGTCGGCGCCTTGTCGGCGGCCAGCACGAGCTCGCGGGCGTAGCGGCACCCGTAGGGCGCGCGCTTGGTCGTGCCGTAGCGGCGGTCGACCAGCACCGGGACGCTGTAGATGCTCGGCGGCCCCGGCCAGTCCTCGACCGGCAGCTTGCAGGTGCACCTGGTTCATGAACGACTTCCAGGCGACCGCCGGGTACGTGCCGCCGCTGACCGGGTCGCCCTTGAACTCCGTGTCCATCTCCCGCGCCGGGCGCACGTGGCCGACCCACACGGCCGCGGCGCGCTGCGGCGTGAAGCCGGCGAACCACGCGTCCTTGTAGTCGCTGGTGGTGCCCGTCTTGCCGGCGGCCGGGCGGCCGAAGTAGGCGCGCTCGCCCGTGCCGACCGTCAGCACGCCGCGCATCGCGTCGATGGCCGACAGCGCGTTGGTCTCGGACACCACGCGCTTGGCGGTCGGCGTGTTGACGACGTCCTTCTCGCCCGGGATGCGGATGCGCTCGATCGTGATCGGGTCGAGCGTCGGGTCCTGGATCGGCGAGTCCGCGGAGTGGAACAGCACGGAGCCGCCCATGCGCACGCCCTTGTTGGCGATCGTCGAGTAGGCGTGGGCCATCTCGAGCGGCGTCACGCCCACGCGCAGGCCGCCCAGGCCGATGGCGGGCACGCCCTCGTCGAGCGGCGACGTGATGCCGAGCTTGCGCGCCATCGCCGCGACCTTGGCCGGCCCCACGGTCATCGTCAGCTGCGCGTAGACGGTGTTGTCGGACATGATCGTCGCGTCCTTCAGCGAGATCGAGCCCGCGTACGACTTGCGTGTAGTTGGTGACGTACCAGACCTGGCGGTTGCCGAGGTCGAAGAGCTGCTTGGCCGAGGTGAAGTGCGTCGAGGTCTGGATGCCGTCCTCGAGCCCCGCCAGCAGCACGAACGGCTTGAACGCCGAGCCCGGCTGGCGCTGGCCGCTCGTGGCGATGTTGAACTGGCTCTTGGCGTAGTCCGATCCGGCCACCATCGCCGCGCACCTTGCCGGTGCTCGGCTCGATCGAGACGAGCGAGCCGGCCGGGTGCTGCGGCGTCGACCTTGAGCGTCGCCGCGACGGCCTTCTCGCGCCTGCTCCTGCTCGGCGCAGGTCGAGCGTCGTGTAGACCTGGAAGCCGCCCGTGAACGTGCGCTCGCCGTACTTGCGCTCGAGCTGCTGGATGACGTAGTCGACGAAGTACGGCTGGATGCGGTTGGTCGTCCGCAGCCCCGGCCGGCGGTCCTTCGGCAGCAGCCGGCGCGACTTCGCCACCAGCCCCGCCTCGGGCGACACGTAGCCCTGGTCGACCATCTCGTCGATGACGAGGTTGCGCCGCTCGCGCGCGGCCGCCGGGTGCTCGACGGGGTCGAACAGCGAGGGCGCCTTGGGGATCGCCGCCAGCAGCGCCGCCTCCTCGGCCTCGAGGTTGTTGGCGCCCTTCCCGAAGTAGTAGCGGGCCGCCGTCTCGACGCCGTAGTTGCCGTGCCCGAAGTAGATCGTGTTCAGGTACTCGGCGAGGATCTTCTCCTTGCTCCAGCGCTGCTCGAGCTGGTAGGCCAGGGCCGCCTCCTTGAGCTTGCGCTGGTAGGAGTGCTCGTCGCCGATCAGGGTGTTCTTGATCAGCTGCTGGGTGATCGTCGAGCCGCCCTCCTCGGAGCCGCTCGACCACTTGTTGACGAGCGCGCGCAGGATGGCCGTCGGGTCGACGCCCTTGTGGTCGAAGAAGCGCTTGTCCTCGATGGCCACGACGGCGTTGCGCAGGTCCGCGTCGATCTGGTTCGGCTTGACGAGGATGCGCGCCTCGGGCGAGCGCAGCGTCGCGATCTTGATCCACTTGCCGTTCTTGCCCTTGGCCCAGATGCCGCCGAGCTGCGCGAGCTCCGGCTCCTGGTACTGGTCGAGCTTCGGCAGGTCCTGGGCGATCGCGGTCACGAAGCCGAAGAAGGCCGAGACCAGGGCCAGCAGGAAGAGCAGGAACGCGACGACCAGCAGCCGCAGCCAGCGCAGGCGTCGCCGGCGAGGCTTGCGCACCTCCGGCGGCGTCGGCGGCGGAGGCGTGAAGCGAAAACGGAGCGTGTGCTCCCGGCTGTCGGGCTTCCGTCGTCCCATGGCGAACGGGCCCGCTAGTCGGGCGGGCGCCGCATGGTACCGGCGGGAGGCCCGGCTGCGGCGCGGGTATCCTCCCGCCGATCGTATGCCGGACGACCTTCGCCCGCTCCTGCGCAACGCCGTCGACGTGCTGCCCTCGCGCGAGGAGCTCGAGCGCCGCGTCGCCGAGCGCGCGGGCCGCGAACCGGCCGCTGCGGGTCAAGCTCGGGCTCGATCCGACGGCCGTCTCGGTGACCCTCGGCTGGAGCGTCGTGCTCTCCAAGCTGCGCGCGTTCCAGGACGCCGGGCACCTGCCCGTCGCTGATCGTCGGCGACTTCACCGCGCGCGTCGGCGACCCCAGCGGGCGCTCGAAGACGCGGCCCATGCTGACGCCCGAGCAGATCGACGCGAACGCGAAGGACTACCTCGAGCAGTTCGGGCGCATCATCGACGTCGACGAGGGCGGGTCGAGCTGCGCCGCAACTCCGAGTGGCTGGGCGCGCTCGGCACCGGCGGCCTGCTCGAGCTCGCCGCGCGCTCCACGCTCGCGCGCATGCTCGAGCGCGACGACTTCGCCAAGCGCTACCGCGCCAACGAGCCGATCTCGCTGCAGGAGCTGCATGTACCCGCTGCTTCAGGGGTGGGACTCCGTGAACATCGAGGCCGACATCGAGATCGGCGGCACCGACCAGACCTTCAACCTGCTGGTGGGCCGCGACCTGCAGGAGCAGGTGGGCCAGCGCCCGCAGATCGTGATGACGCACGAGCTGCTGGTCGGCACCGACGGCACGCAGAAGATGAGCCAGTCGCTCGGCAACTACGTCGGGCCTGACCGACTCCGCCGACGACATGTACGGCAAGACGATGTCGATCCCGGACGCGGCCATGCCCCAGTGGTACCGGCTGGCCTCGGGGCTCGACGAGGACGAGGCGGCCGCGACGGTGGCGGCGCTCGAGGGCGGCGCGCTCGAGCCCGTGGAGGCCAAGCGGCGCCTCGCGCACGCGATCGCGAGCGCGCTACCACGGGGCGCCGGCGGCCGACGCGGCCGCGGAGCGCTTCCGCGCGGTCTTCGGCCGCCGCGAGGTCGCCCGCCGACGCGCCCGAGCACGCCGCTCCCCGGCGACCCGACGATCCACCTGCCCGGCGCTGCTCGTGGACGCCCTCGGGCTCCCCTCGCGCTCCGAGGCGCGCCGGCGCATCGCCGGAGGGGGCGGTGCGCCTCGACGGCGAGCGGTGCGCGAGCTCGACGTCGCCGCGCACCGCGCTGGTCGGGCGGACGCTCCAGGTGGGTCGCCGGTTCGTGCGCCTCGTCGACGCCTGATCCGGCTCTGGGAGCCATCTGGCGGTGCGATCCCGCCGACGCGGAGCCGGCGGATCGGCGACGGTTCCCGCTTGACGCGGCGGGCGCGGGTTCCCCATACTCCCGTTCGGTCGCCGCGGTCGCACGGGGCGCGCAGTTCGCGTTGCTCCGGTCGACGGCCGATGGTAGAATCTTTCTTCGCGCCCGAACTGAGGCGCACGGTCTTTGAAAACTGAGCAATGTGATGGTCTCGGCGCCGAACGCACGGCGTCGGGATCGGTCAAGCCAGTTCTGCGTCGTCGAACGAGCATCCCTCGGGATGCCCTCGGCACGGATCAGCGCCGACCTTCTAATTCCTGGTCGGCGCAACCAAGATCCAACCTCCAATCGACCGTAAACCGCTTCGGCGGATTACTCAAGGTCTTCACGGAGAGTTTGATCCTGGCTCAGGACGAACGCTGGCGGCGTGCTTAACACATGCAAGTCGAGCGGAAAGGCCCCTTCGGGGGTACTCGAGCGGCGAACGGGTGAGTAACACGTGGGTAATCTACCCTGACATCGGGATACTCCGGGGAAACCCGGCTCAATACCGAATAAGGTGCGGAGACGTTGGTCGCCGTACCAAAGGTAGCTTCGGCCTCCGGTCAGGGATGAGCCCGCGGCCCATTAGCTTGTTGGTGGGGTAACGGCCCACCAAGGCTACGATGGGTAGCTGGTCTGAGAGGACGATCAGCCACACTGGGACTGAGACACGGCCCAGACTCCTACGGGAGGCAGCAGTGGGGAATCTTGCGCAATGGGCGAAAGCCTGACGCAGCAACGCCGCGTGCGGGAAGAAGGCCTTCGGGTCGTAAACCGCTTTCAGGAGGGACGAAGCTTCCGAGGTTAATAGCCTACGGGGTGACGGTACCTCCAGAAGAAGGACCGGCTAACTACGTGCCAGCAGCCGCGGTGATACGTAGGGTCCGAGCGTTGTCCGGAATCATTGGGCGTAAAGAGCGTGTAGGCGGCTTGGTAGGTCACGTGTTAAAGCCTGCGGCTCAACCGCAGAATCGCACGTGAAACCACCTGGCTAGAGTCCGGAAGAGGAGAGCGGAATTCCTGGTGTAGCGGTGAAATGCGCAGATATCAGGAAGAACACCCGTGGCGAAGGCGGCTCTCTGGGACGGTACTGACGCTGAGACGCGAAAGCGTGGGGAGCGAACAGGATTAGATACCCTGGTAGTCCACGCCGTAAACGATGGGCGCTAGGTGTGGGAGGTGTCGACTCCTCCCGTGCCGAAGCTAACGCATTAAGCGCCCCGCCTGGGGAGTACGGCCGCAAGGCTAAAACTCAAAGGAATTGACGGGGGCCCGCACAAGCAGCGGAGCATGTTGTTTAATTCGACGCAACGCGAAGAACCTTACCAGGGCTTGACATGCATCGGAAAACCGTGGAAACACGGTCCCCCGCAAGGGTCGATGCACAGGTGGTGCATGGCTGTCGTCAGCTCGTGTCGTGAGATGTTGGGTTAAGTCCCGCAACGAGCGCAACCCCTGTCCTGTGTTGCCAGCGGTTCGGCCGGGGACTCACAGGATACTGCCGGTGGCAAACCGGAGGAAGGTGGGGATGATGTCAAGTCATCATGCCCCTTACGTCCTGGGCTACAAACGTGCTACAATGGCCGGTACAAAGGGCTGCAATACCGCGAGGTGGAGCGAATCCCAAAAAGTCGGTCTCAGTTCGGATTGAAGGCTGAAACTCGCCTTCATGAAGTCGGAGTTGCTAGTAATCGCGGATCAGCAACGCCGCGGTGAATACGTTCCCGGGCCTTGTACACACCGCCCGTCACACCACGGAAGCCGGAAACACCCGAAGCCCGTGGCCCAACCCTCGTGGAGGGAGCGGTCGAAGGTGGAGTCGGTGACTGGGGTGAAGTCGTAACAAGGTAGCCGTAGCGGAAGCTGCGGCTGGATCACCTCCTTTCTAGGGATGCGGTGGACTCGTCCACCGCAGGCGCCCCCCGCCGGAAGTGGAGCTCTCGCTTGCGAGAGTGACTTTCCCGGTCGCGTTCCTTTCGGGGATCGCATCAGGGGCTCGCCTGGAACTACGTCGACCACGGCTTGACTGGCGTTCGCACTCGTGCGGGCGTCGTTCACATTGCTCAGTTTTCAGGGACCGGCGCGCAAGCGCCGCACGGCCCGCCCTCGAGGCGGGCTGTCGCGTCTCTAGCGGGAAGTCGTCCCGCGCGCACCTTGAAAACTGCATAGCGGTAAGTGGTGTTCTCTACTCATAAGAGAGTAAGGGCACACGGTGGATGCCTTGGCACCAAGAGCTGACGAAGGACGTGGACGGCTGCGATAAGCCTCGGGGAGCTGCTGAACGAGCTTTGATCCGGGGATTTCCGAATGGGGAAACCCACCCGTGGTAATGCGCGGGTACCCTGCACTGAATCCATAGGTGCAGTGGGAGCAAGCGGGCGAACTGAAACATCTTAGTAGCCCGAGGAAAAGAAAGAAACATCGATTCCCTGAGTAGTGGCGAGCGAAACGGGATCAGCCCAAACCGTGTCGGAGCGATAGCCTGTGAGCGTTGCCGACATGGGGTTGTAGGATCGCTCTTGATCGTGTCACAGCGCGGTCGGGGAGTTACAAAGGTCGTGTACTAGTGGAAGCGTCTGGGAAGGCGCGCCGCAGAGGGTGAAGGCCCCGTACACGAAAGTCACGACCCTCCCTCGAGCGACACCTGAGTACGACCGGGCACGGGAAACCCGGTCGGAATCCGCGGGGACCACCCCGCAAGGCTAAATACTCCTTGGTGACCGATAGTGAACTAGTACCGTGAGGGAAAGGTGAAAAGCACCCCGGAAGGGGAGTGAAATAGTACCTGAAACCGTGTGCCTACAAGCGGTCGGAGCCGGCTTTGTCCGGTGACGGCGTACTTTTTGCATAATGGGCCGGCGAGTTAGTCGTCTGTGGCGAGGTTAAGAAACCGGAGCCGTAGCGAAAGCGAGTCCGAATAGGGCGCTTTAGTCGCAGGCGCTAGACCCGAAACTGGGTGAGCTTACCATGGGCAGGTTGAAGCGGGGGTAAGACCTCGTGGAGGACCGAACCCACGTCGGTTGAAAACGGCGGGGATGACCTGTGGTACGGAGTGAAAGGCTAATCAAACCCAGAGATATCTGGTTCTCCCCGAAATATATTTAGGTATAGCCTCATGCGTTCAGCATTGGTTGTAGAGCACTGCTTGGCCTAGGGGCCCTACCAGGTTACCGAAGTCAGGCAAACTCCGAAGGCCAATGTTCCAGAGCATGGGAGTCAGACAGCGGGGGATAAGCTCCGTTGTCGAGAGGGAAACAGCCCTGACCGCCAGCTAAGGTCCCCAAATCGTGTCTAAGTGGGAAACGATGTGCGGATGCATAGACAACCAGGAGGTTGGCTTAGAAGCAGCCACCCTTGAAAGAGTGCGTAATAGCTCACTGGTCAAGTGTTCGTGCGCGGACGATGTAACGGGGCTCAAGACACGTACCGAAGCTGCGGATTTTGCCTTTTAGGCAGAGTGGTAGGGGAGCGTTCCCGTGCCGGTGAAGCGGCGGCGTAAGCCAGCCGTGGAGGCCCGGGAAGTGCGAATGCCGGCATGAGTAACGAGAGAAGCGTGAGAAACGCTTCCGCCGAAAGCCCAAGGGTTCCTGAGTAAAGCTACTCTGCTCAGGGTTAGTCGGGACCTAAGCCGAGGCCGACAGGCGTAGGCGATGGACAACCGGTTGATATTCCGGTACCGCGTAGCAACCGTTCGACCGATGGGGGGACGGGGTAGGCTAGGGAATCCCAGGCGATGGTCGTCCTGGGGCAAGCGAGTAGGGGGTCCGGTAGGGAAATCCGCCGGGCAACTCTGAGACGTGATGCCGTGGCCCTAGGCCAGAAGTTCCTGAAGCCATGCCTCCAAGAAAAGCCTCTAGGGAGGTTGCGCGCGCCCGTACCAAAACCGACACAGGTGGGCGGGTAGAGAATACCAAGGCGATCGAGAAAACCTTCGTTAAGGAACTCGGCAAAATTGTCCCGTAACTTCGGGAGAAGGGACGCCCCGTTAGGGTGTAGGACTTCGCGTCCGAAGCCCGAGGGGGCCGCAGTGACTAGGCCCAAGCGACTGTTTACCAAAAACACAGGTCTCTGCTAAGTCGAAAGACGACGTATAGGGGCTGACGCCTGCCCGGTGCCGGAAGGTCATGAGGAGGGGTTAGCCGCAAGGCGAAGCTCTGAATCCAAGCCCCGGTAAACGGCGGCGGTAACTATAACCGTCCTAAGGTAGCGAAATTCCTTGTCGGGTAAGTTCCGACCTGCACGAATGGCGTAACGACTTGGGCGCTGTCTCAACGAAGGACTCGGTGAAATTGTAGTATCGGTGAAGATGCCGATTAGCCGCAGCTAGACGGAAAGACCCCGTGAACCTTTACTGCAGCTTGATGTTGGAGTCTGGGACATCTTGTCCAGGATAGGAGGGAGGCTTTGAAGCCGGGACGCCAGTCTTGGTGGAGCCACCCTTGGGATACCTCCCTTGGTGTTCTGGGCTTCTAACCCCATGCCGTGATCCGGGTGGGGAACAGCGTCAGGTGGGCAGTTTGACTGGGGCGGTCGCCTCCTAAAATGTAACGGAGGCGCCCAAAGGTTCCCTCAGCACGGTTAGAAATCGTGCGTAGAGCGTAAAGGCATAAGGGAGCTTGACTGCGAGACATACAGGTCGAGCAGGGACGAAAGTCGGGCTTAGTGATCCGGCCGTGGAGAGTGGAATTGCGGTCGCTCAACGGATAAAAGGTACTCCGGGGATAACAGGCTTATGATGCCCAAGAGTCCACATCGACGGCATCGTTTGGCACCTCGATGTCGGCTCAGCGCATCCTGGGGCTGAAGTAGGTCCCAAGGGTTGGGCTGTTCGCCCATTAAAGCGTTACGTGAGCTGGGTTCAGAACGTCGTGAGACAGTTCGGTCCCTATCTGCTGTGGCCGTTGGAGGATTGACGGGAGTCGCCCCTAGTACGAGAGGACCGGGGTGAACAGGCCTCTGGTGTATCAGTTGTCGTGCCAACGGCATTGCTGGTTAGCCACGCCTGGATGGGATAACCGCTGAAAGCATCTAAGCGGGAAGCCCACCTGGAGATGAGTCCTCCCATCCCTTCGAGGGAGTAAGGGTCGTGGAAGACCACCACGTTGATAGGCGGGATGTGGAAGCGCAGCGATGCGTGTAGCAGACCCGTACTAATTACCCGAGGTCTTATGAGTTACCTCGAACACTGCTTGCCGCTATGTGGTTTTGAAGGTGCGCCGGGAACGGCGCACCCGTTGACGTTGTCTCGAGCTTTCCGGTGACCATGGCGAGGGGGATCCACCTCTTCCCTTTCCGAACAGAGTCGTTAAGCCCCTCTGCGCCGATGGTACTTGGTGGGCAACTGCCTGGGAGAGTAGGTCGTCGCCGGAATAACAGTCTGAAGCCGGGTTCCTTCGGGGCCCGGCTTCGGCATGGTCCGGGACGGGCGGAACGGCGGGTCGGGGCTCGCCGGCGGAGACGGCAGCTCGGCGAGCTCGGCCGCTCAGATCGCGTCCTGGCAGACGGAGCAACGCGTCGCGACGGCGGTCAGTGGGTGTCGATCTCCGGCGCGGCGTCGTCGCGCTCGCGCGGATCGTCGGCGGGCGCCGCCTGCTCGACGGTCTCCGCCAGCGGCACGTTGTACTCCTCGAGGCGCCAGCGGTCGGTGCGGATGGTGATCGTCGTCAGGCCCAGGTGGACCGGGGTGCCGAGATGGAGGCGGGCGGTGCGGGCGTCGAGGCCGAGCGCGAGCGCCGCGAGCGCGCGGATCACGCCGCCGTGCACGAAGACGGCGATCGTGACGTCGTCCGGGTGGTCGTCGAGCAGCCGCTCGACGGCGCGCGTGACGCGCACCTGCAGCTCGTCGTACGTCTCGCCGTCGGTCCAGCCCGTGCCGCCCGCGGCGTGGCGGTCCGCGCCCTCGGGGTAGCGCTCGCGCACACCGCCGCGGTCGAGGCCCGCCCACGAGCCGACGTCGATCTCCCGCAGGTCCTCGCGCTCCTCCACCGGCAGGCCGAGCAGCGCGGCGAGCGGCGCGGCGGACTCGCGGGCGCGCGCCAGGTCGGAGGCCACGATGGCGTCGATGCGCAGCCGCGCGAGCTCGGGCGCGGCGCGCTCCGCCTGGGCGACGCCGGTGGCGTTGAGGCGCTGGTCGTCGTGCCCCTGCCAGCGCCCCGCCAGGTTGGCGTCCGTCTCGCCGTGGCGTACGCAGAGCAGCGTGGGCATCCTGGCGCAGGGTATACCCTTGCCGCCGTGGATCTCGGTCTCCGCGGTCGTCGCGCACTGGTCACCGGCGGCAGCGCCGGCATCGGGCTCGCGGTCGGGCGGGGCCTGGCCCGCGCCGGCGCGTCGGTCGCGATCGCCGGCCGGGACCCCGCGCGCCTGGCCGGCGCGCTCGAGGCGCTGCGGGCGGAGGGCGCGCCCGACGTGCTCGGCTGCGAGGTCGACCTGGGCGCGGCGGCGGGGCCCGCGGAGGCGGTCGCCGCCAGCGTCGAGCGCTTCGGCGGCCTCGACGTCCTGGTCAACAACGTCGGCACGGCGCGGCAGGCGTCGTTCGACGAGCTGACGGACGACGACTGGCTGCGCTCCTTCGAGATCAACGTCCTCGCGCACGTCCGCGCCATCCGCGCGGCGCTGCCGCACCTGCGCGCGTCGTCGCAGGCGCGCATCGTCAACGTCGCGTCCACCGCCGGCAAGCGGCCCAGCACCGGCATGCCCGACTACACCGTGATGAAGGCGGCGCTGCTGTCGCTGTCCCGCCTCGTCGCCGACCTCGAGGCGAAGCGCGGCGTGCTCGTCAACGCCGTGTGCCCGGGGCCCTCGCGCACGCCCGCCTGGCTCGACCCGGGCGGCCTCGCCGACCAGGCCGCGGAGCGCGGCGGCATCACGCCCGAGGAGGCCCTCGCGCGGGCGGGCGCCGGGCGTCCGATCGGGCGCATGGCGGAGCCCGAGGAGATCGCCGACGTCGTCGTCTTCCTGTGCTCGGCGCGCGCGTCCTACGTGCTCGGCGCCGCCTGGAGCGCCGACGGCGGGACCGTGCCCGTGATCATCTGATCACATCGTGGTTACGATGTGGATCCGGGTCGGCGATCCGCCGTTTGCGGCGGAACTGTTAACCGTGAACGCCACCGCCTCTTCCACCGCCGCGCCCCGCAGCGCCGAGCGCGCACGCGTCGAGTCCTTCGGTCGCCTCGAGGACGGACTGCGCCAGTCCGGCCCCTGGTACCAGTGGGGCCCGTACCTCTCCGAGCGCGCGTGGGGCACCGTGCGCGAGGACTACAGCCCGGGCGGCACCGCCTGGGAGTCCTTCCCGCACGACCACGCCCGCTCCCGCGCGTACCGCTGGAGCGAGGACGGGATCGGCGGCATCAGCGACGTCGAGCAGCGGCTCTGCCTCGCCCTCACGCTCTGGAACGGCCGCGACCCGATCCTCAAGGAGCGCATGTTCGGCCTGACCGGCAACCAGGGCAACCACGGCGAGGACGCCAAGGAGTACTGGTGGTTCACCGACGCGCTGCCGAGCCACGCCTGGGCGAGCGTGCGCTACCACTACCCGCAGCAGGCGTTCCCGTACGACGAGCTCCTGGCCGGCGGGCCGCGCGGCAAGGACCAGCCGGAGCTCGAGCTGCTGGACACGGGCGTCTTCGACCAGGGCACGTGGATCGTCGAGGTCGACCACGCCAAGGACGACCCGGACGACGTGCTGTACCGGGTGCGCGTCACGAACGCCGGCCCGGCGGCGGAGACGCTGCACGTGCTGCCGACGGTGTGGTTCCGCAACACCTGGTCGTGGGACCCCGACGAGCAGCGCCCCGAGCTGCGGGCGGGCACGGGCACGTCGATCGCCATCGACCACCCGAACGCCGGCGCGCTCGAGCTGCTGGCCGGGCCCGCGCCGGACGGCTCCGAGCCGGAGCTCCTGTTCTGCAACAACGACACCAACATGGCGCGCGTCTTCGGCGCCGCCGACTCGCCGCCGTACCCCAAGGACGGGATCAACGACCACGTGATCCACGGCGCCGCGACGGTCGACCCCGAGCGGCGCGGCACCAAGGCCGCCGCCTGGTACCGGCTGGAGGTGCAGCCGCGCGAGACCGTCGAGGTGCGGCTGCGGCTGCGCCCGGTGGGGCGCCAGCCCGCGGCCGCCGAGGCGCTCGGGACGTCGTACGGCGCCGTCCTCGAGCAGCGGCGCGACGAGGCCGACGCCTTCTACGCGGAGCTCGCCCCGGCGGGCACCGGCGCGGCCGAGGCGGCCGTCATGCGCGAGGCCTTCGCGGGCCTGCTCTGGTGCAAGCAGCTCTACCACTACGACCTCGCGCGCTGGCTCGACGGCGACCCCGGCCAGCCGCCGCCGCCCGCCGACCGCAAGCACGGCCGCAACGCGCGCTGGCGGACGTTCGAGGCCTTCGACATCCTCTCCATGCCCGACGTCTGGGAGTACCCGTGGTTCGCCGCGTGGGACTCCGCGTTCCACTGCGTCGCGCTCGCGCACGTCGACCCGGCCTTCGCGAAGTACCAGCTCATCCTGCTCTGCCGCGAGTGGTTCCAGCACCCCGACGGCGCGCTGCCCGCCTACGAGTGGGCCTTCGACGACGTGAACCCGCCCGTGCAGGCGTGGGCCGCGCTGGAGGTCTACCGCATCGACGGCAGCCGCGACCGCGAGTTCCTCGTGCGCGTGTTCGCGAAGCTGCTGTTGAACTTCACGTGGTGGGTCAACCGCCAGTCGCTCGACGACGGCAACCTGTTCGAGGGCGGCTTCCTCGGGCTCGACAACATCGGCCCCATCGACCGCTCCCACATGCCGGCCGGCTGGCGCCTGGAGCAGGCCGACGGCACGGGCTGGATGGCCTTCTACACCCTCTCCATGCTGGAGATCGCGGCCGAGCTCGGCCAGGGCACCAACATGCTCGCGCGCGATCTGGGGATCAAGTTCCTGCAGCACTTCGTGGCCATCACCGACGCCATCAACCGCCAGGGGCTGTGGGACGACGAGGACGGGTTCTACTACGACCGCCTCGTCGCGCCCGACGGCAGCCGCTCGGCGGTGCCGGTGCGCTCGATGGTCGGCATCGTGCCGCTGCTCGGCGCCGTGGCGGTGCACGAGCAGCAGATCGCCGACCTCGCGATGTCTCCAGAAGACCTTCGGGCGGATGCTCGACCGACGCAACATCGACCGCGGTCTCCTGGAGAGCGCCGGGTTCGTGCTCGGCGACGCCCGGCAGCCGGCGCTTGCTGTTCGGCATCGTGCCGCCGCCGCGCCTCATGCGGGTCTTCGAGCGGCTCTTCGACGAGGCGGAGTTCCTCTCGCCGCACGGCCTGCGCTCGATCTCCGCGACGCACCGTGAGCATCCGGTCACGATCGAGCTCGACGGCGGCTCGGCGACGGTCGACTACCAGCCGGCGGAGTCGAACACGTCGATGTTCGGCGGCAACTCGAACTGGCGCGGGCCCGTCTGGTTCCCGCTCAACCACCTCGCCATCTCCGCGCTCTATCGCTACGGGCAGCACATGGGCGACAGCTTCACCATCGAGTACCCGACGGGCTCGGGTGAGCGCCTCACGCTGACCGCCGTCGCGGACGACCTGCGACGGCGCCTGATCTCCCTCTTCGTCCCCGGCGAGGACGGTCGGCGGCCCTGCTACGGCTGGGTGCAGCGCCTGCAGGACGATCCGGACTGGAACCAGCACGCGATGTTCAACGAGTACTTCCACGGCGACAACGGCGCGGGCCTCGGCGCGACCCACCAGACGGGCTGGACCGGGCTCGTGGCCGACCTCATCTGCCGGCGCCCGACGAACGGGGTGGAGCCATGAGCATCGCCTTCGGACGGCAGGTCTGCGGCGACCTCGGCGCCGCCGCCGCGCGCGAGTGGCTGCTCTCCGACGGCGTGGGCGGCTACGCGATGGGCACCGTCGCCGGCCTGCGGACGCGCCGCTACCACGCGCTGCTGGTCGTGCCCGTGGACGGCGTGGCGGCCCGTCGCGTGGGGCTCGCCTCGCTCGACGCCGTCGTCGTCGCCGGCGATCGCCGCCATCGCCTGTCGACGCACGAGTGGGCGAGCGGAACGGTCGATCCGGCGGGTCACGAGCAGCTCGTGGCCTTCGAGCTCGTCGACGGCCTTCCGCGCTGGCGCTGGCAGGTCGGCGACGCGATCGTCGAGCGCGAGCTCGCGATGACGTACGGCCGCACCGGCGTCGCCGTCGTGCACCGCCTGCTGGCCGGGGGCGGGCCGGTGCGGCTGGAGCTCACGCCGCTCTGCACCTGGCGCGACGCCCACGGCGAGCGCTTCGCCGGGGGGTCGCCCGCGGTCGAGCACCTCGACGACGGCCCGGTCTTCGAGGGCGCCTACCGCGTCCGCGGCCCCGGCTGGACGCCCGGCGGCGAGTGGTACGCCGGCGTCCGGCTGCGCGCGGAGGCGGAGCGCGGCCTCGGCGACCGCGAGGACGTGTGGGCCGCCGGCAGCTTCAGCGCCGAGCTCGCACCGGGCGAGGCCGTCGCGGTCGAGGCCTGGGCCGCGCCGCTCGGCGACGAGCCGCCGCCCGGCGTGGAGATCGTCGCGGCCGCGCGGGCCCGGGCGGCGCGCCTGCTGGAGACGGCGGACCCGGTCGACGACGTGCAGGCGCAGCTCGTGCTCGCCGCCGACCAGTTCATCGTCACCACCCCCAGCGGGCCCACCTCCGCGGCCGGCTACCCGTGGTTCGGCGAGTGGTCGCGCGACTCGATGACCGCGTACGAGGGCCTGTTCCTCGCCACCGGCCGCCACGACGAGGGCCGCGCTGCGCTGCTGCGGGCCGGCAGCACGGTCTCCGAGGGCATGCTGGCCAACACGGCCGACACCGGCACCCTGGAGTACAACACCGCCGACGGCTCGCTGTGGTTCGTGCACGCCGTCGACCGCCACGTCGCCGCCACGGGCGACGACGACCTGGCGGCCACGCTGGCGCCGGCCGTGACCGAGATCCTGGAGCACCACCGCACCGGCACGCGCTACGGCATCGGCGCGGACCCCGCCGACGGCCTGCTGCGGCAGGGCGCCGAGGGGTTCGCGCTGACGTGGATGGACGCGCGCATCGACGGCCGCCCCGTCACCGCCCGCGTCCGGCAAGGCGGTGGAGATCCAGGCCCTGTGGATCGACGCGCTCGCGGTGGGCGCCCGGCTGCCCGGCGCGCGCGCCGCCGACGTCGACCGCTGGGACGGCCTCGCCGCGCTCGCCCGGGCCTCCTTCGCGCGCCGCTTCGCCCGGGCGGACGGCCTCGGCCTGCTGGACGTGGTCGACGGGCCGTGGGGCGACGACGCCGCGCTGCGGCCGAACGGGCTGCTCGCGGGCTCCCTGCCGCACGGCCCGGCCGCCGACCGCGCGCACGTCGAGGCCTGCCGCGCACGCCTGCTGACGTCCATCGGCCTGCGCTCGCTCGACCCCGCCGATCCGGCCTACCGGCCACACCACCGCGGCGGCCCGGCGGAGCGCGACGCCGCCTACCACCAGGGCACGGTCTGGCCGTGGCTGATCGGCCCCTACGTCGACGCGGCGCGCGCCTGCGGCGTCGACGTCGCCGGCGTCCTCGACGGGCTCGAGCTGCACCTGGCGGAGTGGGGGCTCGGCTCGGTGTCCGAGACGGCCGACGGCGACGCGCCGCACGGCGCGACCGGCTGCCCGTTCCAGGCCTGGTCCGTGGCCGAGGTGCTGCGCGTGCGGCCGGGTGTGCTGGAGGACGGCGAGGGCCGTGAGCGCACGGGGCGGGAGGCCCGCACCGCTACCCTTCCGGGGTGAGCAGCGAGGCCGGCGCGGGGCCGGTGGCGGGGCGTTTCGCAGAGCGCCTGCGCGCCGCCGAGGAGGTCGCGCTCGGCCCCCTGGCCGTGCGCAGCGACCGCTCGCGCGGACGGCTGCAGCCCGAGGAGACGTGCTCCCTGCGCTCGCCGTTCCAGCGCGACCGCGACCGCATCGTGCACGCCAAGGCGTTTCGCCGGCTCAAGCACAAGACGCAGGTCTTCATCGCGCCCGAGGGCGACCACTACCGCACGCGCCTGACGCACACGCTGGAGGTCGTCGGCATCTCGCGCACGGTCGCGCGGGCGCTGCGCCTCAACGAGGACCTGACGGAGGCCATCGCGCTCGGCCACGACCTCGGGCACCCGCCGTTCGGGCACGCCGGCGAGGAGGCGCTGAGCGCCGCGCTGCAGGCCCGCACCGGGCGCAGCTTCCACCACAACCAGCACTCGCTGCGCATCGTCGATCGCCTGGAGCGCGACGGCCGCGGGCTCAACCTGACGCTGGAGACGCGGGACGGGATCCTCAACCACACCGGACCGACGCCCCCGGAGTCGCTCGAGGGCCGCATCGTGCGCATCGTCGACCGCGTCGCGTACATCAACCACGACATCGACGACGCGGTACGGGCCGGCGTGCTCGACCCCGCGCACCTGCCCCGGGAGCCGGTGCAGCTGCTCGGCTCGACGGCGTCGCGGCGCATCGACGCGCTCGTGCACGACCTCGTCGAGGCGTCGGACGTGGCCGGCGACATCGTGCAGACGCCGCGGCTCGGCAAGGCCATGCTGGCGCTGCGCTCGTTCATGTTCGAGACGGTCTACCTGCGCGCCGAGAACGCGTCCGAGCGCCGCCGCGTCGCGCACGTCGTCGACGCGCTGTTCACGTGGTTCTGCGCCCACCCCGACGAGCTGCCGACCGGCCCGAACGTGGACGACGACCTGGAGACGCGGGTCGTGGACCATGTCGCCGGCATGACCGACCGCTTCGCCATCCACGCCTACCGCGACCGCTTCGTGCCCGACGGCTGGGCCGAGTAGGTGGCCGAGGGCGGGCGCATCTCGCAGCGCACGAAGGAGGAGGTGCGCGAGCGGGCCGACATCGTCGAGCTGATCGAGGCGCGCACCGGACCCGTGCGCCGCGTGCCGCGCGGCATGATGGCGCGCTGCCCGTTCCACGAGGAGCGCACGGCGTCGTGCTCCATCGACCCCGTGGCCAAGCTCTACCACTGCTTCGGCTGCGGCGAGGGCGGCGACGTCTTCACGCTCGTGCAGAAGCTCGACAACCTCTCCTTCAGCGAGGCCGTCGAGGTGCTGGCCGAGCGCTACGGCGTCGAGGTCGAGTACGAGCAGGAGAGCCCGCAGGCGCAGCGGGCGCGCGACGAGGCCCGCCGGCGCGAGGCGCTGCTGGCCGACGCGCGGCGCTTCTACGCACGCGTGCTGGCCGAGAGCCCGGCCGCGGAGGCGGCGCGCGCGTACGTCGTCGACCGCCGGCTGCCGTCCGAGATGGTCGAGCGCTTCGGCCTCGGCTTCGCCCCGCCGGACTGGGACCGCCTGTCGCGGCTCGCGACGCAGAAGGGCTACCGCGCGCAGGAGCTCGTGGACGCGGGCCTGGCCAGCCACGGCCAGCGCGGCCCGATCGACGTCTTCCGCGGCCGCCTGATCTTCCCGCTGACGGACGCGCGCGGCCGGGTGCGCGGGTTCGCGGGGCGCGTGATGCCGGGCGGCGAGGGCGCGAAGTACATCAACTCCCGCGAGACCGCCTCGTTCAAGAAGAGCCAGCTGCTGTACGGGCTGCACGAGGCGCGGCCGGCGATCGGGCGGACGGGCCGGGCGATCGTGGTGGAGGGCTACACGGACGTCATCCAGCTCCACGCGGCCGGCTTCGAGAACGCCGTCGCGGCGATGGGCACGTCGCTGACCGAGGAGCAGCTGCGCGAGCTGAAGCGCCTGTGCGGCGAGCTCGTGCTGGCCTTCGACGCCGACGCCGCCGGGCAGGAGGCGGCGCTGCGCGGCCTGCGGCGCGCGGAGCAGCTGGAGTTCGACGTGCGCATCGTGCCGCTGCCGCCGGGGCAGGACCCGGCCGACCTGGCGCTGGACGGATCGGAGGCCGTCGAGGCCGCGCTGGGCCGCACCCGCCGCGTGCTGGAGTTCGAGCTCGACCTCGTGCTCGCGCGCGTCGGACGCGACGACCCCGACACGATCTACCGCGACGCGCGCGGCGTGCTGACGCGCGTTCCCGAGTCGATCCTGCGCCAGGAGCAGGTGCGTCGGGTGGCGGGCGCGCTGCGGCTGGACGAGCGGCTGACGGCGGGCCTCGTGCGGCGGGCGGCGGCCAGGCCGGACGGTGGGCCGTCGATTCCCGACCGCGTGCCGCTGGACGTCGAGGTGCGCCGGGAGCGCGAGCTGCTCGCCGCCGCCCTCGCGGCGCCGGAGGAGGGGGCCGAGGCGCTCGCGGCGGCGGAGGAGGGCGGCCACCTGCGATCGCCCGCGGCCCAGGGCCTGCTGCCGTGGGTGCGCGCGCGGCTCGCAGGCTCCGACGCGCCGCCCCCGGAGGGGCTGGAGGCGGACGCGGCGGCGATCGTCGCCGCGGCCACGGCGTACGGGGACGCGGGCCCTGCAGCCGTGCGGCAGCTGAGCATCTGGCTGGAGGTCGGCCACCTCGAGCGCAAGCGGGATTCCCTCAAGCAAAAGGCCGCGGCGGACGAATACACCCAGGAAGCCCAGCGCGCCCTCGTGGAGCTCGAACGCCGGATCGCCGACCTCAAGGGGCGTCTCCGTGCCGACTAGTCCGAACCGTGTCCGATCCCCTCGCCGATCCCACTCCCTACGAACTCGCCGCCGTGTCCGGCGACGACCTCCTGTCGGAGGGCGTCCCGGTCGACGACGCCCCGACCGTCGGGGCCGGGCCGTTCGACGAGGCGGACGACGAGGAGGAGGATCTCTACGAGGAGAGCGCCGGGCCGACGATCAACGTCGGCGTCCGCCATCGCGACCACGACCCGGTGCGCGCGTACCTGCGCGAGATCGGGAAGGTGCCGCTGCTCACGGCGGAGGAGGAGGTCTCGCTCGCCAAGCGCATCGAGCGCGGCGACGAGGCGGCCCGCCAGCACCTGATCGAGGCGAACCTGCGCCTGGTGGTGTCGATCGCCAAGCGGTACGTCGGGCGCGGGATGCTCTTCCTCGACCTCATCCAGGAGGGCAACGTCGGCCTGATGCGCGCCGTCGAGAAGTACGACTGGCGCCGCGGCTACAAGTTCTCGACGTACGCGACGTGGTGGATCCGCCAGGCCATCACGCGCGGCATCGCCGACCAGGCCCGCACCATCCGCGTGCCGGTGCACATGGTCGAGACCATCAACCGCCTGATCCGCGTGCGCCGCCAGCTGGCGCAGGAGCTCGAGCGCGAGCCGACGACGGACGAGATCGCGCTCAAGATGGAGGTCACGCCGCAGCGCGTGGAGCAGATCCTCAAGATCGCCCAGGAGCCGGTCTCGCTGGAGTCGCCGGTCGGCGACGAGGACGACTCGCTGCTCGGGGACTTCATCGAGGACGACGAGGCCCGCCGCCCGCACGTCGCGGTGCAGGACAAGATCCGCGCCGAGGAGATGGACGCCGTGCTGGCCACGCTGCCGCACCGCGAACGGAAGGTCATCGAGCTCCGCTACGGCCTCGCCGGCGACGACCCGATGACGCTCGAGGAGGTGGGCCGCCACTTCGGCATCACCCGCGAGCGCGTCCGCCAGATCGAGAACCGCACCCTGATGCGGCTGAAGTCCTTCCAGACCGCGGGCCGCCTGCGGGACGTCGGCGTCGACTGACGCGGTGACGGGAGCCTCGGACAGGATCACGCCCGCGACGGCATCCGAACCGACGCCTGACGCGTAGGACGAGGCGGGGCTCGATCGGACTACCGTCATCGCCGCCGCACCGCGGCGGCGCCGTGCCGGGTGCAACCCGTGCGCGCCCGGGCCCGGCTGAGGCGACGGTGTCCCCCGTCTGGCCAGGCCGGAACCGATTTGCACGCGGCCGCCGCGCGGACTGCGTAGGATACTTCCGCAAACTGCTGGAACTGTGCCTGCGACGGGCAGGGCACCGGAAGGAGAGCGCGTTGCGCAGTGCATGGTCGCGAGGAAATGCGAGCGGGCGTCGTCGCAACCTCTGGCGCGCGGTGGCCGCCCTGGCCCTCGTGGCCCTGCTGGCGCTTGCGGCGTCCGCAGGGGCGGAACCGACCACCAAGCGCTACACGGCGACGGTGACGCCGACGAGCGGCGTGGCTGGCAGCACCGTCGTCCTGCGCTTCACGATCGCGAACAGCGCCACGAGCACGCAGTCGCTGGGCTCCGCGAACATCACCGTTCCCGCCGGCGTCACCGTCACGTCGGTCGGCTCGCCGACGACCACGAGCGGCAAGACCTGGAGCGCGGGCCTCGTCGACGGCGTGATCAAGCTGCGCAACCCGGGGCCGAACTCGGTGAACCGTCTCGACCCCGGCCAGTCGGTGTCGGTCTCGGTCACCGTGCGGCTGCCGGCGTCCGCGGGGACGATCGTGTTCACCACCGCGGTGAAGCAGTCGAACGACTTCAGCGGCTCCGGCAACGACTTCGCGCGCACGGGCACCGACCCGACGGTGACGGTCGGCGCCCCGACGGCCACGAGCATCGTGCTCGCGCCGGCCACGTCGAGCGTCGCGGCGGGCACCGCCAGGACCTACGCCGTCACGGGCGTCGACTCCAACGGCAACGCCACGGGGGATCTCACCGCCTCGAGCACGCTGACGATCTCGCCCGACGGCACGTGCACCGGGCGCGAGCTGCGTCGCGACGGTGCTCGGGCCGCACACCGTGACGGCGACGAACGGCAGCCTCACGACTACCGCCTCGCTGACCGTGACCGCCGGTGCGGCCGCCGCGCTGCGCGTCTCGGGCGCGCCGTCGCCGGTCGCCGGTACCGCCGCCACGGTCACGGTGAGCGCGCTGGACGCCTACGGCAACGTCGCCGACGGGTATCGCGGCACGGTCGTCGTGAGCACGACCGACGCGGCCGCCTCGCTGCCGCCGGCGCACACGTACACCGCGGCCGACGCGGGCGCGTACCCGTTCGCGATCACCCTCCGCACGGCGGGGTCGCAGAGCGTGACGGCGACTGACGGCACGCTCTCGGCCAGCCAGACCGGGATCCAGGTCGCGGCCGGGCCTGCCTCGCGCCTCGGCTTCGCGACCCAGCCGTCGACGACGATCGTCGGCGCTGCGATCACGCCTGCCGTGCGGGTCGCGATCCTCGACGCCTTCGGCAATGTCACGACCTCGACCGGCACCGTCTCGCTCGCACTGCGGACGACGACCCCCGACGCAGTGCTGGGCGGCACGACGTCCGTCGCCGCAGTCTCCGGCGTCGCGACCTTCGCCGATCTCACGGTCTCGGCGTCGGGCACCGACGACGCGCTCCTCGCATCGTCGGCCGGCGTCACGGGCGCGACCAGCAGCGACTTCGACGTGCCGGTCGTCCTGGCGAACTGCCCCGGCTCGACGGGCTGCACGGGCACCACGGGCGACACGACCTCGGCCGCGAACCCGACGCTCGCCGACGTCACGGTCCCTGCCGGCGGCAAGGACGGCACGCTGCTGATCGGCATCGATCCGGCGACGACGGCGCCCGGCTTCTGCGGGGGCGGTCCCTGTGTCGGATCGATCGTGACGGTGCTGCCGCCCGGCTCGAACGACCCACGGGCGTTCGTGCGCGTCGTCCTCACCTACGCGAAGGCCATCACCGGCGGCAGCGGGGTCACCGGCCATCCGACCTACATCGACTTCGGCACCGGCTCGACGCTCGTCCCCGACTGTCGCACCAGCGGCCGCCTGGTGCTGCCGTGCGTCGACCATCGGAACCGGACCGGTGTCGGCGACCTCGTCGTCGAGACCCTGATCCCGTTCTCGATCGATCCGAGGATCGGCCTCGGCTAGCCGGCTCGCGTGCCCGGCAGGCCGGCGAGTGCCGGCCTGCCGGAGACCGTCTCGCGCGGCGCCGGCAGGCACACGACCCCGAGCCGGCTGAGGATTCGTCCGGCCTCCGCGCGGCAGGCCGCGGCCTCGTCGGGGCCGAGCAGCCCGCGCGTCCGGGCCATCGCGTCGAGGCTGACGGCCAACTCGTACTCCGCCTGGCGGCGCCGCGCACCCTCGACGCTCGCCCCGAAGGCCTCCAGCGCCGCGTCGCGCTCGTCGAGCGCGGCCAGCGCCCAGCCGCGGACGCGCTCGAGCAGCGGCAGCTGCGCGTGCAGCTCCGCCAGGGCACGCGCGCGCCGCTGGCTCTCGTCGGCGAGCTCGAGCGCCAGCGCCGGCTGCCCGTGCAGGGCATGGCACTCGGCCATGCGCGCCACCGTGTCGATCGACGTCGACGCGCGCACCGACGTGGGCGAACGCGGCGCGCGCCTCCTCGAGCAGTTCCAGCGCCTCTTCGACCCGGCCCGCGCGCGTCGCCACCCGTCCCAGCGCGCTGGTGACGAAGGCCACGCCGGGGCGATCCCCCGCCGCCTGCCACACGCGCTTGGCCTCGCGGAAGCGCGGCTCGGCCTCGTCCAAGCGGCCCTGATCGGACAGGATCTCGCCGATGTTGCACGTGCCGAACGCGGCGTTCACGGCGTCGCCGGTCCGCTCGCGCGTGACGCGGCCGCGCTCGTACAGCTCGACCGCCTCGTCCCAGTCGCCGCGGTAGTACGCCCACGCCCCGAGGTTGTTGAGGACGACCGCCTGCCGGCCCAGGTCGCCCAGCTCCTCGTAGATGCCGAGGGCGACGCGGGAGAACGTCGCCCGCTCCGGGCGTCCGAGGTCGAAGTACGCCCAGTCGAGCAGGAAGTACGCGTGCGCGAGCGCGTCGCGGTCGGCGCTGGCCTCCGCCTCGACGATGGCCTGCTCGCACCACCGCACGGCGTCCGCGTGGCGGCCCTGCGCCTGCAGGACGGCGGCCCTCCAGACCTTCAGCTGCGCGCGCTGCTGCGCCGCCTCGCGATCCTCCCGGCCCTCGACCGCGCGGAGCCCGCGGGTGGTCCAGCGCAGCGCCTCGGAGTACCGCCCGAGCCGCTCCGGGATGCGGGCGTGCTTGAGCAGCAGGCGAGCCTGGGCAACCGGATCGTGCCGCAGCACGATGCGGGCGCGGGCGTACGCCATGCCCGCAGGCGCGAACTCGCCGAGCAGCGCGCGCACGTCGCCGATCGACTCGTGGACGGCGGCGAGCTCCGGCGAGGGCACGTCGGGGAGCTCGCGGGCGGCGGCGAGCGCGCGCTCGTAGAGCCGCGCGGCGTCGACGTTCGCGTAGGCCGCGGCGGCCCGGTCGCCGGCGAGGCGGGCGAGCCGCCACGCGTCCTCGAACCGGTGCGCGTGGAACGCGTGCAGCGAGAGCAGCTCCGCAGCGTCGTCCACGCGCGAGCCCGCGCGCGCGGCGATCGCGGTCGCCGCGCGCGCGTGCAGCTCTCGCCGCGTCCGAAACGGCAGCCCGTCGTAGGCCGCGTCGCGGACGAGTGCCTGCCGGAAGCGGCGCACGCCGTCGCGCCCGAGCTCGACGAACGCGGCCAGGCGCTGCCAGACGTCCTCGCCGGGCACCGGCGCGTCGTCGCGCAGGAGCTCGGCCAGGATGGCGTCGTCGATCGCCGTGCCGAGAACCGACGCGTAGCGCAGGACGAGGCGGTCGCGGATCGCGAGGCGGTCGACGTGGCTCGTCAGCACGGCCTCGATCGACTCGGGCATGCCGTCGATCGAGCCGCTGCCCGCTGACGCCACGAGCTCGAGCAGGAACAGCGGGTTGCCGCCGGCGCGGCGCACGACCTCCTCGGTGCGGTGCGGCGAGAGCGGCGCGCCCTCCGTCGCGATCAGCACGAGCGTCGACGCCGCGTCGGCCGACAGCGCGTCCAGGCGGATGTCCACGGGCTCCGGCTCGGCGGGAGCGAGAATGCCACCCGGGCGGTCGCGGCGGGCGATGACGATCAGCCAGGGCCGCCCACGCGTCGCGGCGGCGAGGCCGGTGATCGCGTCGACCGAGGCCTGGTCGAGCCAGTGCGCCTCCTCGAGCACGAGCAGCGCCGGGCCCGGCGCCGCGGCGAGCACGAGCGCGCAGAGCGCCTCCTCCAGCCGCCGCTTCCGGAAGCGCTGCTCGAATGCCAGCGTCGCATCCGTATCCGTCACGTCGACGCCGAGGGCGCCGGCGATCAGCGGCAGCGAGGGCAGGACGTCGGGCGCCTCGGTCGCGATCACCTCCCGCAGCGCTCGCTCCAGGCGCGCGGCCTCGTCAGGCCCGGGCTCGACGCCGAGCGCCTGCAGCACGAGCTGTCGGACGCCGGCGTACGGCGTCGCCGCCGCGTAGCGCTCGCACGTCACCGTCAGCGTGCGGAAGCCGTCGGCACGGGCGACGAGGTCGGCCACGAGACGGGACTTGCCGATGCCCGGTTCGCCGACGAGCTGCACGACGCGCCCGGTGCCGCGCCGCGCCTCGTCGAGCGCGATCTGCAGGCGGGCGAGCTCGTCGTCGCGCCCGACGAGCGGGGGGTGGCCGACGGGACGCGGGACGGGCTGCAGCTGCCGGCCGATCGAGAACGCCTCGATCGGCCGTGCCTTGCCCTTGACGATGAACGGCGGCAACTGCTCGGCCACGAAGGCCGAGCGCGACGACCCGAGGACCGTCGCCGTGGCCAGCAGCTCGCCCTGACGCGCCCGTCCTGCGAGCCGCGCGGCGAGGTTGACCGCGTCGCCCTTGACGGAGAACGTCCGGCGGCCGGGCGGCCCGAAGCCGCCGGCGAACACGGCGCCGGCATGCACGCCCGCGCGTAGGCGCAGCCCGCAATCGGCATCGAGCGCCGCGCGCACGGTGCGCAGCATCCGCTCCTCGTCGTCGCCCTCGCTCGTCGGCGCGCCGGCCAGGAGCATCAGCTTGCCGCCGTCGACGGCGATGTCGGACTCGAGGAACGTGACGCCCTCGTCATGGGCCACGTCCTGCACCACGCCCAGCAGCGTCTCGAGTCGCCGGGCCACGAGGCCCGGGCGCGAGCGCCGCAGCAGCCCGTCGACGCCGGAGAACTGCAGGAACGCGACGCTGATGCGGCGGTGCTCGCCGGTCGCGGTGCCGGCATCGACGAGGTGGCGGCGAACCGGCTCGGAGAGCGCTCGCGAGAGATCGACGGCATCATGGCGCGCCGGGTCGACGACGGCGACAGGCTCGGGCAGACCGCGCAGCAGGAAGCCGCCCGCCCACGGCGGGCCGAGGACGTGCCGCGGGAGCTGACGCGCCGTGGCGTCCGTGACGGCGATCTGCCCGGCGTTCGCCACCGCCTCGGCCTCGGCGGTGCGGCTCGCGGCGGGGCCGCTGAGAATCAGCTCCCGGTGGCGTCCGTTGGTGAGGAAGCAGTGGAAGCGGCCCGAGTGGACGCCGACGGACATGCGCAGCACGGCGCGCCCGGCCGACGTGCGCACCGCGCCCATCCGCTGGAGGGCGGCCCGCATGCCCCACGCCGCACGGCACGCGCGCTCCGCGTGGTGCGGGCCGCGGAACAGGAGCAAGACGGCGTCCCCGCCCCACTTCAGCAGGTCGGCTCCCTCCTCGTCCGCTGCCGCGAGCAGGCGGACGAAGCAGGCGTCGAGGACGTCGTTCATCTCCTCGGCGCCGACGCGACCGCGCCGCGCCAGCCGCTCCGTCAGGCGCGTGAAGCCGGAGATGTCCACGAACGCGAGCGTCCCCTCGATCGTGCGCCAGGACGGCCCGCCGTCCGCCAGCCACTCGACCAGCACGTGCGGCACGTACGGCCGGAGCGGCGTGCTGCCGTTCGCTGCGACGGCCACGGCGTCCACCGGGGCCAGCATACGACGACGTGCGGCCGCTGTCGCAGGCGGTCGTAACCCGATCCGCCTCTCCGGTGCGCGGTCCATGTCGCGGCGCGACGGCGGGGTATAGTGTGGAGCTAGCCATTCCTCGGTAGCTCAATGGCAGAGCATCCGGCTGTTAACCGGAGGGTTGTAGGTTCGAGTCCTACCCGAGGAGCTGCGAAAGGCCCGCACAGGCGGGCCTTTTGTGTTTCTGGGGTCGGCGGTTGCGCCGGTCGCGGCGCGGCGGGTCGTGCAGCGTCGTCAGCTCGGGGTGGGATCGGCGAAGCCGGTGATGAGGGCGTGGAAGGCGTTGCGCCAGAAGCGTTCCGGGTCGGGCGGGAGTGGATTGCCGCGCAGCTCGGTCCACGCCACGCCCTCGCCCAGGGCACGGAACTGCGTTGACGCTTCCGCGACGCTGCGGCCGCCGAGCAGGTCTGCGTCGGCGAGGGGCTCGAATCGCTTGTCGAGGACGACGAGCGCGTCCGCTGCCGCGGCGCGGAAGCGCGGCCAGATCGCCGGGTCGGCGTCGGTGGAACGCGATCGAGAACAGCGCCGGGTGGTCGAGCGCGAAGCGTCGGAAGATGAGCGCCACCTCGACGAGGTCGTCTCGAGGCTGATCGGTCGCCGGCAGCGCCTCGATGTCTCGCTGCAGGAGATTGAACGCGCGCACGCCGAGGGCGCCGAGCAGCCCGTCCTTCGATCCGAACAGGCTGTAGATCGCGCGCGTCGTCGTGCCGGCGTCACGCGTCACCTCGCGGAGCGAGAGCGCGTCGATGCCCTCCTCGGCAATCGTGCGCTCGGCGGCGTCGAGCAGCGCCGCTGCGGTGTTCTCGTCGTGCTCCCGTCGGCGTCCCACGCTTGACAGGATAGCGCAACAGCGTTACGGTAACGACGTTACGAAACCCGACGTTGCGGGAGGCCGCGATGGCAGGCAGCAACGCACACGACGACCAAGCTCGCGTACGACGACGAAGGGGCCGGGACGCCGGTCGTCTTCCTGCACGGGTTGACGTTCGACCGCCGCACCTGGCGGCCGATCATCGAGCGTCTCGGCGGTTCCGTACGGAGCATCGCAATCGACCTGCCCGCCCACGGCGAGAGCGGCGGGGCGCCCGCGCCGCTCGAGGAGGTCGCCGCGCAGGTGCACGAGCTGCTCGACTGCGCTCGCGGTCGAGCGGCCGATCGTGGTCGGGCACTCGATGTCCGGAGGGCTCGCCGTCATCTACGCCGTCGCCTACCCGACCCGCGGCGCTGGTCGTCGATCGACAACGGACCCGACCTGCGGCCGTTCGCGGAGCTCGTCCAGCGGCTCGAGCCGGCGCTGCGTGGCCCCGGGCTTCGCGGACGGTGTGGCAGACGTTCGAGGACAGCCTCGGGCTCGATCGGATTCCCGAGCCGGTGCGCTCGCTCGTGCTCGACGACGCACCAGGTGAAGCAGGACGTCGTCGTCGGCTACTGGGAGTTGCTGCTGCGCTCGGATCCGGCCGAGCTCCAGGCGTGGATCGACACGGAGATCGCTCGGAAGCTCGACGTGCCGTGCCTCGGCGTCTTCGGGCGGCCGGTCACCGACAGCGAGCGCGAGCGATTCGGATGGCTGCCGGACGTCCAGCTCGAGGAATGGGCAGGCGACGGCCACTTCGTCCACCTCGTCGACCCCGACCGCTTCGCCACCCGGCTCCGACGGTTCGTCGACCACTGCATCGCGACCAGCTAGCCGATGCCGTTCGCCGTTTCCGGGCCCGCATTCATCCGCACCGGGTGATGCAGGCCGGGCAGGGCCACCGCCACCATGACCGCGCCGCATGACGAGCGCAGAGTCCCAGAGCGACCTCCCGGCCGGCGCGCTGACGGCGCCCGCCCGACGACGAGGGGCCGCTCGGCGAGTCCCGCTGGCCGCCGGCCCTCGCCCTGGTCGGCTTCCTGATCGCTGAACGTCGCGGTGCGCCTGTGGCTGCCCGGGCAGACCGCCATCCGCCTGCCGTGGCTCCTCCCGGGGGTCGAGGCCGCGCTGCTCCTGGCGCTGCTCGGAGGACCGGGACGCGTGGGGCGTCGTGCGCAGACGCTGCGGCGCGTCTGCCTGGCGCTCGTGGGGGTGCTCGTCGCCGCCGCCCTCTGGTCGACGGCGGTGCTGGTCTATGACCTGATCGAGGGCATCGGCGTCACCAACAAGCCCAGCGAGCTGCTGGCCACGGGCGCGCTCGTCTGGCTCGGCAACAACATCGCCTTCGCCCTGGTCTACTGGCTCATCGACGGCGGCGGGCCGATCGCGCGTCTCCGCGACCCGACGCCCGTCGACTTCGCCTTCACGCAGCAGCTCAGCCCGGAGATCGCGCCCGACTGGCGGCCGGAGTTCCTCGACTACCTGCACCTCGGCTTCACCAACGCGACGGCCTTCAGCCCGACCGACGTGATGCCGCTCTCGCTGCGCGCCAAGTACATCATGCTCGTGCAGTCGACCGTCGCCCTCGCGCTCTTCGCCCTGGTGCTCGCGCGCGCGGTGAACGCGTTCAACTAGCGATGGCGTCGCAGAACACGGGTGAGCAGCGCCGGGCCGCCCGCCTGGAGCTCGTCGCGACCCTGCTGCTCGCCTTCGCCACCGTCGCGACGGCGTGGTCGGCGTACCAGGCGCGGGTCTGGACGGGCGAGCAGGCGAAGCTGACGAGCCGGGCAACGGCCAGCCGCATCGCGGTCAACCGCGACGCGGGGCTCGCCAACCGCGCGGTCGAGATCGACATCGCGACGTTCGTCCAGTGGGTCAACGCGACGGCGCAGGACGACACGCGCCTCGCCGACTTCTACCGGGCACGCTTCCGCGACGAGTTCAAGCCGGCGTTCGAGGCCTGGTTCGCGATGCACCCGCTCGAGGATCCGTCTGCGCCCGCCACGCCGTTCGCGCTGCCCGAGTACCGTCTGCAGGCCGACGACGACGCCGCACGCGCGGAGGCGCAGGGCGGCCGCGCTCGCGGCCCGGTCGAGCGAGGCGAACGCGCGGGCCAACAAGTACATGCTCGCCGTCGTGCTCTTCGCGAGCTCGCTGTTCTGCGCCGGCATCGCGACCAGGCTCGCGAACCCGCGCGCTCGCACGGCGATCCTCGCGCTGGGCTGCACCGTCTTCGTCACGACGCTGATCTGGGTCCTGACCTTCCCGGCCGAGCTGACGCTCTAGCCCGGCGTCGGGCGGTAGATCGGCCCGCGCTCCAGCACCCGCTCGAGCTGCCCCTCGTGCACGTAGTCGGGGTAGCTGTCGGGCCGCACCTCCTCGCCGACCTGGCCCGCGTAGCCGAGCCGGCGCTGCACCTCGGGGTGCAGGTAGTAGCGCGGCGACGATCGCCGTCACCAGCGCGTCGCAGGCGTCGGCGTCGGCGTCGGCGTAGCGCTCGACCCACGCGATCGGGTCGTCGACGTCCGCCGCGGCCTCCAGCGCCCGCCGCACGCCGTCGGCGAGGTCCGGGCGCGAGCGCAGCACGAGGTCGAGCTGGCCGCCGCCGACGTCGACGCTGCCCGGCGCGGGCATCTCCGCGGTGCCCGGGATCAGCCCGTCGGCCAGCCGCACCAGCCGGGCGCGCAGCGCGTCGTCGATCACGCCGGCACCCGCTGCTGCGCCCGGCGCTCGACCAGGTGGTCGGCGAAGCGCAGCGCCAGCGACTGGATGGTGTTGGTGGGGTTCACGCCGCCGGCGGTGACGAAGACGCTGCCGTCGACGACGTAGAGGTTGTCGACGTCGTGCGCCTTGCCCCAGCGGTCGACGACGGACGTGGCCGGGTCGTCGCCCATGCGCGCGGTGCCGAGCAGGTGCCAGCCCGCGCTGCGCATCAGGGTCAGGGTGTCGACGCGCGTCGCGCCGGCCTCGAGCAGCGACTCCGACGCCCGCGCGACGTGGAAGTCCAGCAGCCGGCGCGAGTTCTCCGACGCCCGGTACGTGACGCGCGGCGCCGGCACGCCCGCGGCGTCGACGAGCTCGGGATCGAGCGTGACGCGGTTCGCCGCGTCCGGCAGGTCCTCGCCGAAGATGCCCCAGCTCAGGCAGTGGCCGAAGCGCTCGCGCACCAATTCGTGGTGCGCGCGCCCCCACACGGCGCCGCCCGCGCGCGCCGGCATGGCGGCGTTCAGCGGGCCGCCGGTCGAGGGCGCGAGGCTCCACTTGGCCCCGCGCACGAAGCCGCGCCGCTCGTCGCTCTCGTAGAACTGCAGCGAGTGGATGCGCGAGCCGACGTTGCCGCGCCACGTCTCCAGCGGCTCGCGGAAGACGCCCGTGGCGACGGCGAACGGGTGCATCATCAGCCGCCGCCCGACCAGCCCGCTCGCGTTCGCGAGCCCGTCGGGGAAGGCGCCGCCCGCCGAGAGCAGCAGCAGCCGCGCGGTGCCGATGGCGTTCGCGGCCAGCACCACGACGTCGGCCTCGGCGCGCGCCGCGCGCCCCTCCGCGTCGACGTACTCGGCGCCCGTGACGAGGTCGCCGGCCCCCAGGAGCAGGCGGGTCACGCGCGCGCCGGTCAGCACCCGGGCGCCGCGGGCGATCGCCTGCGGCCAGTGCGTGAGGTCGGTCGAGGCCTTGGCGCCCTCCGGGCAGCCCTGCATGCACGCGCCCCAGCCGGCGCACGCGTGGCGTCCGTCGTACGGCGTGGAGAGGATCGCGCTCGGGGCCGGCCACCAGTGCCAGCCCAGGCGGTCGTGCGCCCGCACGACGTCCATCACGCCGCGGCCGAGCGGCAGGGGCGGCAGCGGCAGGTCGGCGCCCGCCGGGTACGCCGGGTCGCCCGCGTAGCCCGCGACGCCGGCCTGCCGCGCGATGCGGTCGTAGCAGGGCTCGAGCTCCTCGTAGCTCAGCGGCCAGTCGTCGGCGACGCCGTCCAGCGAGCGCACGCGGAAGTCCGACGGCGTGAGGCGCGGCCAGTCCCCGGCGTACAGCACCATGGAGCCGCCGACGGCGCTGAACATCAGCGGCACGATGTCGGAGGCCGAGACGTCGATCGGGTAGTCGGCGGGCCCGCCGCGCACGTTGGGATCGGGCGACCACCGGCGCATCGCCTGGAGCTCCCAGTCCTGGCGCGGCCCGGGAAAGGCGCTGCGGTCGGGCCACGTGCCCTGCTCGAGGCAGAGGACGTCCATGCCCGCCTCCGCCAGCCGCCGCCCGACGACACCGCCCGCCGCACCGGCGCCGACGATCAGGACGTCCGCCCGCGCTCCGCTCACCGTCCGGCCGCTCCTAGGCGAAGTAGAGGAACTGCGCCCGCTCCCAGTCGGTGACCTCGTCGTGCCACGCGTCGGAGCCGTAGCCGGGGTTCGCCGTCCGGGCCTTGGCGATCTCGTGGCGCTTGAGGGCCGCGAACGCCTGCACGAACTCGGGGTGGAAGGCCGTGCGCAGCGCCGCGTCGGCCTCGAAGGCCTCGAGCGACGCCTCGAGGGTGCGCGGCAGCAGCACGAGGTCGTCGAGCCGGTAGGCGTTCGCCTGCATGGGCGGCGGCGGCTCGATGCGGCGCTCGATCCCGTCGAGCATCGCGACCAGCATGCCGCCGAGCGCGAGGTACGGGTTCGACGCGGCGCAGCCCAGGCGGTCCTCGACGTGCGTCGCGTCGCCGCGCCCCGCCTTGACGCGCACCGCGACCGAGCGGTTCTCGAAGCCCCAGGTGACGCTCGCCGGCGCGTACGTGCCCTTGCGGTAGCGCTTGGCGCAGTTGACCGTCGGCCCGAGGAAGGCGTTCAGGCCCGGCGCGTGCTCCAGCAGGCCGCCGATGGCCCAGTGGAACTCCGGCGTCAGCTCGCCCGCCTCGGCGTCCCAGAAGATGTTGCGCGCGTCGTCGAACAGGCTCATGTGCAGGTGGCTGCTCGAGCCGCTCGCGTCGATGAACGGCTTGGTCATGAAGCTCGCGAGGAGGCCGTGCTGCCCGGCGATCTCCTTGGCGTACGTCTTGTACGTGAAGTTGTCGTCGCCGCCGGCGAGGCCGCGCACGGGCGAGAACGTCAGCTCGTACTGCGTCGGGCCCCATTCCTGGTTGAGGGTGCGGGGGCGCAGGCCGAGCGCCTGCAGGTGCGCCACGAGCTCGCGGCAGCACCGCGAGGCGCTGGTTGGTGAGGGTGGTGGTGATGTCCGTGCCGCCGAACGGGGGCCGCCGGGTCTCCGCGTCGAGCAGGAAGAGCTCGTACTCGGCCTGCATCAGCGCCGTCAGGCCCTGGGCGGCGGCGCGCTCGACCTGCCGCTGCATCACGCGGCGCGGGCTCGCCTCGACCGGCCGGCCGTCGGCGTACTCCATGTCGCAGATGACGCGGGCCTGGCCCGGGAGGTGGGGGAGGACGCGGAACGTCGAGAGGTCGGCGCGCATGACGAGGTCGGCGAACGTGATGTCCTCGCCGAAGCCCGTGCCGGTCGCGACCCAGCACTCGTGGTCCCAGCAGTAGATGTCGCCGACGAGCGCGAGGCCGTCGTCGACGAAGCCCCAGAAGTGATCTACGGTCACGGTCTTGCCGCGCGAGACGCCGTTGAGGTCGGGGGTCTCGAAGCGGACGAGGTTGACCTCGTGCGCGGCCAGCAGGCGCTCGATCTCGTCGCGGTCGGATGGCTCGGTCACGGCGGGCAATGATGGCATCCCGCGGCCGGGATCAGGCGTCGAGCCAGCGCTCGAGGTTGGCGGCCACGAACGCGTCGTCGTTGAGCTCGGGGTAGGTGCGGTACACGCGGTCGATCTCCTCGGCCTGGCCGGGGCTCAGGTCCTCCGTCGGGTCGAGGCACCAGCGCCCCTCGAGCAGCCCCTGGCGGCGCAGCACCTCGTGGCAGCCGGCGATCACGCCATGGAAGGCGTTGGCGACGTCGAAGAAGGCGGCGTTGCAGTCGGTGACCGCGCCGTCGAGGGCCAGCAGGTCGGCCGGCACGGCGTCGGCCTCGCGCGCGGCCCGGCAGCGCTCCAGCAGGTCGACCGCCGTGCGCGTCCAGACCGACCAGTGGCCGAGCAGGCCGCCGACGAAGCGGAGCTCGGCGCCGTCGACGCGGAACGGCACGCGTCAGGTCGAGCACGATGTGGTCGTCGTTGCCGGTGTAGAGCGAGATCCGCTCCTGCGCGCCGGCGGCCGCGACGCCGTGCAGGACGTCGAGCGTGCGATAGCGGTCGAACGGCGCGACCTTGATGCCGACGACGTTCTCGATCGCCGCGAAGCGCGTCCAGAAGGCGCGCGAGAGCACGACACCGCCGACCGCGGGCTGGAGGTAGAAGCCGACCAGCGGCAGCTCGGCGGCGAGCGCCCGGCAGTGGTCGAGCATCTCGTCCTCGGACGCGCCCTTGAAGGCCGCGAGGCTGACGAGCACGGCGTGATAGCCGAGCTCGCGGGCGATCCGGGCCTCGCCGACCGCCTGCTCCGTGCGCCCGGCGACGCCGGCGACGAGGAAGAGGGGGCGGTCGGTCCACTCGGCCGCGGTCTCGCACCGCCAGCTCCAGCACCGGGCGGTAGAGGCCGACGTCGCGGATCGCGAACTGCGTGGTGTGCACCCCGACGGCGAGACCGCCCGCCCCGGCGTCGAGGTAGTAGCGCGTGAGGGCGCGCTGGCGCCGCGCGTCGAGCCGGCGCTCGGCGTCGAGGGCCAGTGGGTGGGCCGGCAGCACGGTGCCGGCGCGGAACGTCCCGAGCACGTCGGCGGGCAGCTCCTGCCAGCGCATCAGCCGAGCTCCGGGCCGGCGATGGCGTGGACGAGGCCGGCGTCGCCGGGGATCGCGTCGCGCTCGAACGCCATGCGGACGTAGGGGCGCTCGATCGCGAACCCGCGCCCCGCCAGCAGCGCGCTCACACGTGCGGCGCGCTCCGGCACGTCGACCACGACGGTGCCGTCGACGCCGTCGAGGCCGCGCTCCAGCAGCGCGACGGCCGTCTCGTCCTCGCGCGCCACCAGCGGGCCGAGCTGCGTGGCCGTGCGGCCGGCGCGCGAGAGCAGGTAGCCGGCGCCGGAGGCGTCGACGAGGGTCACCGGTGCCGGCCGGGCCGCGAGGTCGTCGAGGATCGCGCCGCGGTCGGCCCCGAAGGCCGCCCGATCGAGATCGCGGACCGCCGCGCCGAGCCGCCGGGACGGCGGGGCCGCGGCGACGCCGTCGCTCGTGCCGCGCCAGCGCTGCAGCCGCGCGACGGGGCGGTAGCCCATGCGGCCGTACACCTCCGCGCCGGCCGGCGTCGCGTCGAGCACCGGCAGCAGGCCCGCGTCGGTCAGCTCGGCCGTCGCGCGCTCCACGAGCCGCGTCGCGAGCCCGCGCCGGCGGTACGGGCCGTGCACGAGCACCATGCTCACCCAGCCGAGGGCGGGGGCGTACGGGAGGGCGAGCGCCGTCGCGACGACGCGCTCGCCGTCGCGGATCGCGAAGGCGCTCCCCGCGCGCAGCATGAGCCGCCAGTCGGCCGCGTCCTGGTTCCAGCCTGCCTCGGCGGAGAGGGCCAGCGCGTCGTCGAGGTCGGCCTCCCGGAGGGCGTCGAGCGGCGCGCCGTCGACGTCAGTAGGAGCCATCCCGCCTCTCGAAGCCCGTGGGCTTCGCGAGCGTCGGCAGCCCGCGGGCGAGCCATTCGGCCTGCCAGGCGACGAGCGTGTCCAGCCCGACGGTCGGCGGCCCGAAGAGGGCGAGGGCGCGGCTCGCGTCGCTGAGCAGGGCGGTCGGCGCCTCCTGGCCCACGACGTTCGCCTCCGTGCCGAAGCGCTCGGCGAAGGCGTGGGCGATCCCCCGTACCGAGACCGTCTCCGGCCCCGTGACGTTGAGCGGCTCGGTCGGCGTGGCGCAGTGGCGCAGGCAGCGCAGCGCCATCGCGTTGGCGTCGCCCTGCCAGATGACGTTGGCGTAGCCCATGGTCACGTCGACGGGCTCGCCGTCGCGCACCTTGCGGCCGACGTCGTGCAGCACGCCGTAGCGCAGGTCGATCGCGTAGTTGAGCCGGAAGATGAGGCCCGGCGTGCCCCGCTCCTCCGAGTACCAGCGCAGCACGCGCTCGCGGCCCAGGCAGCTCGCCGCGTAGTCGCCGGGCGCCGGCAGGAGCGGCTCCTGCTCGGTCGCGCCGCCGGACGCGGCGGGCACGAACGGGTACACGTTGCCGGTCGAGAACGCGACGATCCGGCTCTCCGCGAAGGCCTCGGCGACGAAGCCCGGCAGCACGGTGTTCGTGGCCCAGGTCCGCGACGGCGCGTCGGTCGTGCCGAACTTGTGGCCCGCCATGAGGATGACGTTCGGCAGGCGCGGCAGGGCGGCGACCGTGGCGCGGTCGAGCAGGTCGGCGCGGAGCGTCTCGATGCCCTCGGCCTCCAGCGCCGCGGCGACGGCCGGATCGCTGAAGCGGGCGACCGCGACGATGCGGCGATCGGGCGCCGCGCGGCGCGCCATGCGGGCCAGCGTCGGCCCCATCTTGCCGCCGACGCCGAGCAGCAGCAGGTCGCCGTCGACCGCCGCGAGATCTGCCTCGACGCCGGGCGTGGGCCGCGAGAGCAGCTCCTCCAGCTCGGCGACGTCGCGCGGGCCGGGCGGCGTCTCGGGCGTCGGCATCGCGGCAATGTACTCGACGGTCGCTGGGCCGCTGCGGGCGGGTACGATCGGGCCTCATGGCCGCCGCCGAACCCCTCGTGGCCGCGCAGGTGCCGCCGGCCGACCGCCTCGCCGCGCCCGCGCTGCTGGTCGTCGACATGCAGAACGACTTCGTGCGCACCGGCGCGCCGCTCGAGGTGCCGGACGCCCGCGCGACCATCGCGGCCCACCAGCGGCTGCTCTCCGCCTTCCGTGCGCGCGGCCTGCCGGTGCTCTACACGCGCTGGCTGTCGCTGGAGGAGGACAACCTGCTGTGGCGCTGGTCGCCGCAGTGCCACCCGGGGACGCGCGCGTGCTGGCCCCGCGAGGAGCGGACCTACGACGACGTGGAGGGGCCGCGCGCGTGCATCGACGTCATCGACGAGCTCGCGCCGGCAGCCGGGCGAGGCGATCGTCGACAAGCTCGGCTACGGCTCGTTCCACGGCACCGACCTGGACGCCCGGCTGCGCGACCTCGGCGTCCGCTCGCTGGTCGTCACGGGCACGGTCACGCAGATCTGCGTCGAGGAGACGGCCCGCGAGGCGTTCCACCACGGCTACGCGACGACGGTGGTCGCGGACGCCGTCTCGAGCTTCGCGCCCGACCTGCACGCGGCCACGCTGCGCAACCTCGCGATGAAGTTCGGCTGGGTCTCCGACGCCGACGAGGTGATCGCCGCGCTGCCCGCCTAGCCCGTTCGGGTGGGTGCAGGAACACGTGAGCCGGCCCCGAATCCCGTACATTGCAGTCCCGGAATGCGCCATCCGCGCCTCCGGAAACGGTGTCGGGTCGCGAGTCGTGCCGAGGTGCTGATGGGGTCGTACGTGCGGTTTCGGGGGGCCGTGGCGGTCGCGCTGCTGACGCTCGCCGCGCTCATGCTCACGGCAGCGCCCGCGAGCGCGGCGGGTCACTACAAGGTGCAGGGCGGCGGCATCGTCGACCTCGGCGGGCGGCCGTTCGTGCTGCGGGCCGCCGGCGCGCTCGACGGCTACTTCGTCGGCACCGGCCACGCCATCGACGGCAAGGCCGTGCGCCAGGCGCGCAAGGAGTTCCGCTCGATGAAGAACCGCGGCATGAACGGCGTGCGCCTCCAGGTGCAGGCCGAGGGCATCACCGCGGAGCGGCTGGCCGGGCTGCGCAAGATCGTGGCGCAGGCGCGGACCGCCGGCCTCGTGACCGTCATCTCGAACGTCGACTCCAGCCCGGCGGCGACGCTCGAGCTCATGCGCTCGCTCGCCCGCACCTACCGCAACAACCCGCTGGTCTGGCTGCAGCCGCTCTACGAGCCCAACTGCAGCGGCCAGTTCGCCGACCCGACGCGCTGCGATAGCTGGACGGTCTGGCGCGCGGAGCAGACGAACTACGTCAGGGCCATCCGCAACGGCGGCATGCGCTCGCCGGTGCTGGTCGGGACGCCGCGGCTCTCGGCCGACGCCGGCCTGCTCCTGCACTACCGCCTGCCCGACCGCAACGTGGCCTACGGCGTGCACGTCGACGCCGGCGCGGCCAAGGAGTTCGGCGCCGCCGAGCGCACCGCCATCGAGAAGGCGATCGCGCCGGCGGGGCGCCGCCTCGCGGTGATCTACGACAACCTCGCGCGCGTCGGCGGCAGCGGCAAGGCGGCCGGCTCCGACTACACGCGGCGCGCCGTCGCCTACCTCGCCAACTGGGTCGTCTACCGCGGCGGCGACGGCGCCATCGTCGGCACCTGGCACCCGGGCGGGCCGAACAGCCTCGCCACGGCGCGCGGCGGCCTGACGACGTACGGCGGCGTGGTCTCCACGCGCTTCATCGCGCTCGCGCAGCCCGCGGGCTCCGCCGAGGTGGGCAAGCTCGCGCCGCGGCCCGAGCTCCGCTACGGCGACACGGGCTACGACGTGCGGGCGATGCAGCAGGACCTGTCCGATCTCGGGTACCTGGCGGGCCAGGACGTCAGCGGCTCCTACGGCTACGCGACCGAGCAGGCGATCATGGCCTTCCAGGGCTACGAGCGCATCGGTCGCGACGGCGTCGCCGGCACCGGCACGCGCGCGCGCCTCGGCGTCGCGGTGCGCCCCGTGGCCGGGCGGGCCGGGCCGGCGCACGTGGAGATCTCGCTCGACCAGCAGGTGCTGCTCCTGGTCGACGACGGCGGCCGGGTGCGCCGGGCGATCCACATCTCGAGCGGCTCGGGCGGCCGCACCCCGCGCGGTGACTTCCACGTCTACCGCAAGGAGCAGATGAGCTGGTCGATCCCGTTCAAGGTCTGGATGCCGTGGGCGTCCTACTTCACCGGCGGGATCGCGATGCACCAGTACTCGAGCGTGCCGTCCTACCCGGCGTCGCACGGCTGCGTGCGCATGCCCTCGTCGGAGGCGACGACGGTCTACGCCTTCGCCGGCTACGGCATGCCCGTCTGGGTCCACTAGCGCCTTCCCCGCCACGTCCCGCCTGCACGCTGCGTTGCGCGGGCGAAGCGGCGCGGACCTGCCCGCTCGCGGTGCGGGGAAGGGGCGAGCGGGCAGGCCTGCGTGGTCGAGAAGCGAGGGGAAGCTCCTCCAGTGACGGAACGCCGCCGCCGCCTCCGGCTGCGACGCCCTCGTCCAGAACCCTGCGAGGGCCGCCGCCGCGCACCGGGAGGGGAGGGCAGCGCTGCGGCGGCGGGGCCTCGCTGAGGTCTGGCACCCGACGAGAGACGCGAGGTCTGCGCCTGATACGCAGCGTGGCCATCCCCCTTTCAAGTCGGAAGAATTGCAATTTCAGCAAGTCTCTCTAATGTCCATGCAAAGTCGGCCGATCATTGAACTACGACGTTCTCGGGTCGTTCGCGCGACCCTCGCACTCATAGGCATCCGACCACCCCAAGGCCATGGAGGGCACCACGGTGGCACGACAAGTCGACCTCTTGGAGGACGTGTCCGTAGCGGAGCGCGTCACCGACCTCGAGTTCACGGTGGGGCAGGTCTGCCGCATCGCCGGCATCACGAAGATGCAGCTCGACTACTGGACGCAGCGCGGTGAGATCCCCACGCGGGGCAACAAGCAGCGGCTCTACGACTCCCGCGCCGTGGAGACCGTCATGCTCATCAAGCAGGCGCGCGACCTCGGCTTCGACGTGAACGCCGCGATCTCCGCCGCCAAGGAGTTCCAGGCCCAGAAGGACGAGCGGGCCGAGGCGGAGCGCACGCGCAAGGTCGCCTGAGCCCTCCCGACACCGAAGGCTTCCGTACGACGCGCCGGCCCACCGTGGCCGGCGCACCGGCTTTTCGGGCGGTCAGAGCCGGCGTCTGCGCTCGATGAACCAGTTGATCACGATCGCCGCGACGATGATCAGGATGAACACGCCGATCAGCCCGAACCCCGCCCACGCGATGCCGATCAGGAACAGCACGATGGCCGCACCGGCGGCGAACGCCGCGCAGACGGCCATGAGCTTGAGCCAGAACCGCCCGCTCAGACCATCGTCGTACTCCTGGGCCATGACTCCACCCTCCATGCGTCGGTGAGGCGGGTCGCGACACCCGCGCGTGTCCAGCGTCCACCGCCGCGGGGCCTCCGTGCATCATCCCGAGCGGGTGAACCAATGGCCGCGCCGGGGCGCTATTACTCGCGCATGGCACGCGTCCGCACTCCATCCGGCGAGCAGATCGAGCTCCACTTCGGGTCACAGCAGGCGATCGTCGTCGAGGTCGGCGGCGGCCTGCGCTGCTACGTCGTCGACGGCCGCGACGTCGTCTACGACTTCGCCGTCGACGAGATGTGCACGGCCGGCCGGGGCCAGGTGCTGATGCCGTGGCCGAACCGCCTGGAGGACGGCTCCTACACGTTCGCCGGACGCAGCCACCAGCTGCCGCTCACGGAGCCGACGGCCGGCAACGCGATCCACGGCCTCGCACGCTGGGTGCCGTGGCGCGTGCTCGAGCGCGAGGCGCATCGGGTGATCCTGGCGTACGCGCTGCCGGCGCAGCCCGGCTATCCGTTCCCGCTCGACCTGGAGCTGGAGTACACGCTGTCGGCCCGCGGGCTGCGCGTGCGCTCGACCGCCACCAACGTCGGCTCCGTCGCCTGCCCCTTCGGCGCCGGCGCGCACCCCTACCTGTCCGCCGGCGGCGGCACCGTCGACCGGCACGTGCTGCGGCTGCCCGCGAGCCGGGTGCTGCGCGCGAACGAGCGCGGCCTGCCGGTCGGCGTCGACGCCGTCGACGGCACGCCCTTCGACTTCCGGGCCGGACGGCCCTTGGGCGACCTCGCGCTCGACCACTGCTTCACCGGCCTCGAGCGCGACGCCGACGGCCTGGCCGTCGTCGAGCTGGAGGACCCGGCGGGCGGCGTCACGCGCCTGTGGCTGGACGACACGTACGACTACGTCATGGTCTTCACGGGCGATACCACCGCCGACGTCGCACGGCGGGGCGTCGCGATCGAGCCGATGACCTGCCCGCCCAACGCGTTCCGCAGCGGGGAGGCCCTGCAGCGCCTCGAGCCCGGCGCGAGCTCCACGAGCGAGTGGGGCATCGCGCCGGCCGCCCTGGCACCGTAGGGGCGTGGACGACGACCACGCCGCCGCGCCGGGCCCGCCGATCGCGCCGCCGCGGCCGTGCGAGGGCTCCGGCGCGCCGCCCGCGCCGGGCAGCGAGCGGATCGCCGGCAACGGGCGGCTGCGGCGCCGCGTGGGGCAGTGCGGCGCCTGCGCCACGTGGCACGTGCTCTACGCGGCCCGCGTGCCGCAGCACCTGGCGGGCGACAGCACGTACCCGCCGTCCTGAGCGAGCGCGGCGGCCGCGCCCTGCGACCGCCGCGCCCCGCGGCTCAGGTGCGGACGTAGCGGAGCTCGAGGCGGCGGTCGACGCCGCGGCGGCGCGCGATGCGGGCCAGCAGGCGCAGCGGCCGCTCGAGCACCGTCAAGAGGCCCGGCATGGCCATGTCCGACCACTCGAGCAGCACGGCCGCCTCGAGCAGGTTCTTCGGCACGGAGCGCCTGTTGGTGCGCCCGTCCGCCGCGAGCCCGTAGCCCGCCTGGAGCGCCTTCTCGAAGCCCTCGTGGCCCGGGCGCAGCTCGACCTGGAACAGGACCGGCGCGAGGCTGTCGTTGCGGAAGCAGTGCGGGGTGCGCGCCGGCACCGTCGCCTCGTCGCCGGGGGCGAGCTCGCGGTCGACGCCGTCGACGCGGACGGTCAGCCGGCCCTGCAGCACCGTGAAGTGCTCGTCGTACGTCCGGTGCAGGTGGACCGGGTTGCCGCCGCCGGGCACGAGCTCGATCTCGAGCAACGTGCGCACGCCGCCGCTCTCGCGTGCGGTCTCGACGATGATCGCGACGTCGCCGATGTGCGGGTTCACGAGGCGGCGGAGGGTGGCGGGAGCGGCAACGGTGGTGGCCATGGGGATCTCCTGGGAGTGGGGCGGCGATGGCGCCGACCACAGCATCGGCGAGTGGCACGGGCCCCACATCGGGGAGCTCCCCGGTCCGCGCCGCAACGCACCCGTGGCCGAGGTCGATCCGCGGTCGCCGGCGCAAGACGGCATCTGCGCGCCTCGGACGCCGCCGGCCCGGCCAGCCGCTCGGACTGGGGTCGCGAGCGCGTAGGCGCGTGAGCGGCTGGCCGCGGCGGGTCGGCTTCGGCACGGCCGGACTATCGGGCGCTCCGAGCCCGCGATACGTCCGGCCGCACCACCCGAGACGCGCAGCTACCGCCTTCCACGGTCACCGATCCGCGGGATCGACCTATAGTCGCGGCGTGCCGCGGACGTCCCGACCCCGCTCGGCCCGCGCGCACTGGGGCACGCTGGCCCTGATCGCCGGCCTCGTGGTGCTCGTCGACCAGCTCGCGAAGGCCGTCGTGCGCGACTCGCTGGCCCGCGGGGAGCGGGACGAGCTCCTCTGGCTGCGCCTGCACCACCTGCGCAACGACGGGCTGCTCGGCGGCCACCTCTCCGGCGCGGCGATCCCGGTCGGCATCCTGACCCTCGTCGTCGTCGTGCTCGGCCTGCGCGCCTACTCCCGCCGGCGCGACGCGTCCTTCGCGCTGCGGCTGTTCGCGGGGCTGCTGCTGGGGGGCGCGCTCGGCAACATGCTCGACCGCCTGCGGCTGGGCTACGTCACCGACTGGATCGCGCGCGGCGACCGCAACGCCTTCAACCTCGCCGACCTGGCGATCTACATCGGTCTGGGCGGTCTCGCGCTGCTGCTCCTGCTGGACGGCCGGCGGCGTCCGGAGGATGACGAGCCGGCCGAGACCGAACCGTCTCGTGACGCTCCGGACGACGTGCTGCTCGACGACGCTGCCGCGACGGAGGCGCGCGCCGAGTAGCCGTCAGCCGCCGGGCGCGGGCGGCGGCGCGCAGCTCGCGCGCTCGATCATGCGGATCGGCGACACCGCGAGCGCGGGCTCCGCCCCGGCGAGGCGCTGCAGCAGGAGGTCGGCCGCCATGCGCCCCAGGCTGTAGGGCTGCTGGGAGAGCGCCGTCAGCGGCGGGTCGACGAAGGCGAAGGACGGGATGTCGTCCATGACGATGACCGACACGTCGTCCGGGACGCGCAGCCGCAGCACCCGCAGCTCCTGCAGCACGCCGAAGACGACGCGGTTGGAGCCGGCCAGGACCGCGGTCGGCGGCTCGGCGGTCGCGAACATGCGCCGCGTCGCCTCGATGCCGAAGTCCATCGACCAGGTGCCCGCCTCCAGGACGACCTCGACACCGAGCTCGGCGCCTGCGGCCCGCAGGGCGCTCGCGAACTCGCGACCGGGCCGGATGGCCGGTGGTGCGCCGACGAACCCGATGCGACGGTGGCCGAGCCGTACCAGGTGCTGCACGGCCGCGTAGACGCCGCCGCGGTGGTCGACGAGCGCCGCCGAGGCGCCGAAGCGCGGCGGCAGGTCGCGGTCGATGACGACGAACGGCTCACGGACGCCTGCGAGCGTCGTGCGCGTCGCCTCGTCGTGGTCGTCCGCCAGCAGCAGGAGCAGGCCGTCGACCTGACGGGCCGTCAGCAGCTCGATGTGCTCGCGGTCGAGCTCCGCGCGATCCTCCGAGTTGGTCAGGAGCAGCGAGTATCCGCGCTCGCGCAGCGCCACCTCGGCGCCGAGGATGATCTCGGCGACGTCGACGCTGGAGACGTCGCGCACGAGGAAGCCGACGGTCATCGTCGCGCCCTGGCGCAGGCCGCGGGCCAGCAGGTTCGGGGCGTAGCCGAGCTCGGCGACGGCGTCGTGCACGCGCTGCCGGGTCTCGGCGCCGATGTCCGGATGGCCGCTGAGGGCCCGCGAGGCGGTGGAGATCGAGATGCCGGCGCGGGCCGCGACCTCGCGCAGGCCGGGACGTCGTTGCGCCGAGCCGCTCACCCGGCGCCCACCCGGCGCGGGGTAGGGGCGAGCGCGCGTCGCATCGCCGGCAGCGTACGGGAGCGGGTCCCGGGCTGCGCCCATCCGCAACGGCGTCATTCGAAACCTTACCGCAAAGGTTTGCAGGTAGCCATGAACGGCGATCGCGGACGCGCGGGCCGTCGCCGCCCGCGCCGCGCGTCCGCTACTGCGCCGCCACCACCATGATCTCGACCTCGTACTCCGGCCCGGCCAGCGCGGCCTCGATGGCGGCGCGCACGGGCGGGTTCGCCGTGTCGACCCAGGCGTCCCAGACCTCGTTCATGGCCGACCAGGTCGAGATGTCGGTCAGCCACACGGTCGCGCTGAGCAGCTTCGACTTGTCGGTGCCCGCCGTGGCCAGGAGCTCGTCGATGCGGGCGAGGATGTCGCGCGTCTGGGCCTGGACGCCGCCGGGGTTCTTGCTGATCTGCCCGGCCAGGTAGACCGTCCCGTTGTGCACGACGGCCTGGCTCATGCGCGGGCCTGCCTCGTGTCGCTCGATCGGCACTGCGGCTCCTCTCCGGTCGTTTCGTGCATTCGAGCAGGCCGGGCCGCGTCCGTGCGCCGCCCGGCGATGAGTTCCGTGCCCCGGCGGGGTCCATGGGGTAGGGTCGGTGGCTCGGACGCCGGCTGCCAGCGAGCTGGAGGTGAGGTGCGATGACGCGGATCGTGCTCCTGGTCGGGACGCGCAAGGGGTGCTTCCTGCTGGACGGCGATGCGGAGCGGCGCGAGTGGGGGCTGCGCGGGCCGTTCTGCGAGGGCTGGCCGGTCTACCACGCCGTCTACGACCGCGATTCCGGCGCCATCCACGTCGCCGCGGCGAGCGAGTGGCATGGCGCCGCGATCTGGACGAGCCCCGACCTCGGCGAGACGTGGACGCACTCCAGCGAGGGCCTCGGCTACGGCGAGGACGCGGGGCTCAAGCTGTCGAAGGTCTCCGGGCTCTCCGCTGCGCACGGCCGCCTGCTGGCCGGTGCGGAGTCGGCGGGCCTCTTCGAGAGCCGCGACGGCGGGCAGACGTGGTCGCTGGTGACGACGCTCGACGACCAGCCCGGGCGCGACGACTGGAACGTCCCCACGAACCAGCCGCCGGGCCACCTCGGCCTCCCGGGGCTGCTGCAGGACCCGGGCGACGCGAGCCACTTCTGGGTCGTGGTGCAGGGCTTCGGCGCCTTCGAGACCGTCGACGGCGGCGCGACCTGGGCGCCGCGCAACCGGGGCCTGCGCGCGGCGTGGCCGGCGCCGGAGGACGCGGTGGTCGGGTTCTGCGTGCACAAGCTGGTGCTGGCCGCCGACCGCGCGCGCCTGTACCAGCAGAACCACTGCGGCATGTACCGCAGCGACGACCAGGGTCGCTCCTGGACCGAGATCACCGAGGGGCTGCCCACGGACTTCGGGTTCGCGTCGGCAGCCCACCCGCACGACCGCGACTCGTTCTACGTGCTGCCGCTCGATCCCGGGCACCACCGCTGCATGCCGGAGGGCAGGGCGGCCGTCTGGCGCACGTCGGACGGCGGCTCGAGCTGGCGCCGCCTGGACGACGGGCTGCCGCAGCGCGACGCGTTCCTCGGCGTGCTGCGCGAGGGCATGGCCATCGACGACCTCGACGTCCCGGGTCTCTACTTCGGCACCAGCACCGGCCAGGTCTTCGCGAGCACGGACGAGGGCGAGACGTGGGGCGAGATCGCGAGCTACCTGCCGGCGATCGCGTCGGTCGAGGTCGCGGTGGTGGCCTAGCGATGGCCGACGTGCACCTGCCGGCGACGCTCGCGCCGCTGTTCGACGGTCTGCCGCGGCGCCTCGACGTGGACGCCGCGACGGTCGGCGACGCCATCGCGCGGCTGGACGAGCGCTGGCCGGGCGTGCGCGACCGCCTGTGCGAGCCGGGCCCGGCGCTGCGCCGGCACATCAACGTCTACGTGGATCGCGAGCGCGCGGGGCTCGAGACGGCACTGGGCGCGGCCTCGCGGGTCGACGTGATCGCGGCGATCAGCGGCGGCTGAGGCACCGGAGGGGTAGGGCGGGGCGCGCGGCGGGTACGACCCTCCCGTGTCGGGAACCGCCACGGTCACCCAGCCCACCGGCGAGGGCGCGACTGGACCGCAGAGCCGTGCCTTCCGCGGCCTCGTGCTGGTCTTCCTGCTCTCGTTCCTCAACCTCGTCGGCGTCGTCGTCACGGCGACGGCGCTCGGCGGAACCGAGCCCTGGACGCGCTGGCAGTTCATCGGCATCTTCGGCGTGCTGGAGGTCGCATCGGGCATCGCCAACGTGATCTCGCCGAACCTCTGGCGGCTGCCGATCGCCGAGCTCGCGACCAGCGACCGGACGCGCACCAAGCTCGCGGCCTCGGCGCTGCTGATCCCGCACTGGGGCGCCGTGGCCCGCTGCGCCGCCGGCGCCATCTGCCTCGCCCTCGTCGCCTGGCAGGTCGGGCTGTCGCCGGCGTCGATCGGGCTCGTGCCGCTCGTCGGCGCGTTCGCCGTCGCCATCGTGGCGGTATCGGCGATCGTGGCCCGCGCCGGCGTCGCACGCCCCGAGCGGGACGTCGTGCAGTTCGTCGTGCGCTGGGGCGGACGGGAGCGCGACCTGATGCCGCTCAGCATCGGGGCCTCGATCCTCCAGTTCGCCCTCAGCATCGTCACCATCCCGGCGGCGAAGCTGCTGCCGCCGTCGGTGCTGTACCAGCCGGAGCTCGCCCCGTCGGCCGTCATGCTGGCCGTGTCGCTCCTGGTCGCGGCGGTGCTCACGGTCGTCACGTACGCGCTGTGGCGCGGCCGCGTGGCCCGCGAGGCGCCGGCCGAGCAGCAGCGCGACGCCGAGCAGCACGCGTAGGTCCTAGAGCCCGACCAGCAGGGCCTCGATCGCGGCGACGCCGAGGGACATCTTCGGCAGGAAGCCGGCGGCGGGGCTGTCGGCCACGATGTCGCCGAGCTCGTCCAGGCCGTGCGCGGAGATCAGCACGACCTGCGTCTCGGGTGCGCGCAGCGCGAGCTCGCGGCTGACGGCCACGCCGTCCTCCTCGCCCAGCTCCACGTCGACCAGCGCGACCTCCGGACGCAGGCGCACGGCCAGCGCCACCGCCTCGGCCCCCGAGCGCGCCCAGCCCACCACCGCCATCCCCTGCGCCTCGAGCAGGCGCGTGGCCGAGGCCAGGAAGCCGTCGCTGTCGTCGACCAGGAGGCACCGGCAGCCCCATCGACCTAGCGTCTCCCACGGGAGCCCGCCCGGCAATGCAGCTAGCGCTACCGCGCACTGGCCAGCCTGCTGCCCCCCGTTGACCCGCTGGCTGCAGCGACAGGCGCGCGGTGGGCTGCGATCGTCGTCCGCATCCCCGGACAGGAGACCCCATGAGCACGCCCGACACCATCGTCCTGATCCACGGCTTCTGGGTCACGCCCCGCAGCTGGGAGCACTGGATCTCGCGCTTCGAGGGCAAGGGCTACACGGTCCTCGCGCCGGCGTATCCGGGCTTCGAGGTCGAGGTCGAGGCGCTCAACGCCGACCACACCGCCGATCGAGGCGCTCACGGTGCAGGCCATCGTCGACCACCTGGAGGCGGTCGTCGGCGCCGTCGAGACGCCCCCGATCCTGATGGGCCACTCGGCGGGCGGCGTGTTCACGCAGCTGCTGCTCGACAAGGGCTACGGCGCGGCCGGCGTCGCCATCAACTCCGCGCCCACCGAGGGCGTCAAGGTGGTGCCGCTGTCGCAGCTGCGCGCGGGGTGGCCGGTGCTGAAGAACCCGGCCAACCGCCACCGCGCCGTGGGGCTGACCTTCGAGCAGTGGCAGTACGCGTTCACCAACACGTTCACCGAGGAGGAGGGGCGCGCGCTGTACGAGCGCTACCACGTCCCGGCCTCCGGCAGCATCTTCTGGGAGAGCGCGTTCGCGTCGCTCAAGCCCGGGCACCAGAGCACGCACGTGAACTACGACAACGACGAGCGGGCGCCGCTGCTGTTCATCTCGGGCGGCGAGGACCACCTGATGCCGCCGAGCGTGCAGCGCTCCAACGCCAAGCACTACAAGTCGGACACGATCACCGAGGTCAAGGAGTACGAGGGGTACGCGCACCTGCTGCCGGCGCAGGAGGGCTGGGAGGAGATCGCCGACGCCGCGCTCGAGTGGGCCGTCGCGCACGCGACCGGCGAGGTCCCCGCCAGCGACCCGGCCTGAGACGGGCGATCGGGCCGCCGGCGCGGGAACGACCATGGACGACGTCCGCTTCACCCACGTCGGCGGCCCGACCGTGCTCATCGAGGTCGGCGGCTGGCGCCTGCTCACCGACCCGACGTTCGACGCGCCGGGGCAGCGCTACGGCTTCGGCTGGGGCTCGTGGTCGCGCAAGCTCGCGGGGCCGGCCATCGCCGCCGCCGACCTGCTGCCGCTCGACGCGGTGCTGCTCACGCACGACCACCACGACGACAACCTCGATCCGGCGGGCCGCGCGCTGCTCCCCTCGGTCGGCACCATCGTGACGACGGAGCCCGGGGCGGGACGGCTCGGCATGGGCGCCCGCGGGCTGCGGCCGTGGGCGACCACGCGGCTGGAGGCGCCGGGCAAGCCCACCATCGAGATCACGGCGACGCCCTGCCGGCACGGGCCGCCGCTCAGCCACCCCATCGTCGGCGACGTCGTCGGCTTCAGCCTGCGCTGGGAGGGCCAGGAGCACGGCGAGCTGTGGATCACGGGCGACACCGTCCTGTACGACGGCGTGCGCGAGGTGCCGCAGCGGCTGCGCGTGGACACCGTGCTGCTGCACCTCGGCGGCGTGCAGTTCGGCGTCACCGGCCCGCTGCGCTACACGATGACCGGCAAGGACGCGGTGGAGCTGATCGAGCTCGTGCGCCCGCGCGTCGCGATCCCGATCCACTACGAGGGCTGGCTGCACTTCCGCGACGGCCGCGAGGGGATCGAACGCGCCCTCGCGACCGCGCCGGCGGACGTGCGGGCGCGCGTGCGCTGGCTGCCGATCGGCGCGCCGGAGACGGTCGCGATCTGACGGCGGGGCTTGCGGCGGGCGCCGCCGCGGTGGTTCCATGACGCGGTGGCGTGCCGGCTGGGGCTGATCGTCAACCCGGTCGCGGGCATCGGCGGCCGCCTGGCGCTGAAGGGCAGCGACGACCGGGCGCGCATCGCCGCCGCCCGCGCGGCCGGCGCAGAGCCGGTGGCCGGCCCGCGCGCCGTGGAGGCGCTCGCCGTCGTGGCCGGCGCGAGCGCGGCGCCCGAGCTGCTGGTCGCGGCCGGGCCGATGGGCGCCGAGCCGGCGGCGCTGGCGGGGCTCGCGTTCGAGGTCGTGGGCGCGGCCGGCGGCGAGACGACGGCCGGCCGACACGCGGGCGGCCGCGGCCGCGATGGCCGACGCGCGGCGTCGACCTGCTGCTCTTCGCGGGCGGCGACGGCACCGCGGTCGACGTCCTCGCCGCCGTCGGCGACCGCGTGCCGGTGCTCGGCATCCCGGCGGGCGTGAAGATGCACTCCGCCGTCTTCGCGCGTGACGCCGCGCGCGCGCCGGCGAGCTCGCGCGCGGCGCTCGCCGAGGGGCGCGACGGCGCCGGTCGCCGAGGCGGAGGTGATGGACATCGACGAGGACGCGCTGCGCGACGGGCTCGATCTCGCCGCGCCTGCACGGCTTCCTGCGCGTGCCCGTCGCGCCCGGGCTGGTGCAGGGCGGCAAGGCGCGCAGCGGCGCCGGCGGAGGCGGCGGCGCAGGCGGCGATCGCCGCGTACGTCGTCGACGAGCGTGCTGCGACGAGCGGCTCTGCCTGATCGGCCCGGGCACGACGACGCGGCGCGGTGATGGCGGCGCTCGGGCTGCGACGAAGTCGCTGCTCGGCGTCGACGTCGTGCGCGGCACGGCAGCTCGCTGGCGGCGGACGCCGACGAGAGACGGCTGCTCGGCCTGGTCGGCGCCGGACCGGCGATCGTGCTCGTCACGCCGGTCGGCGGGCAGGGCTTCGTGCTCGGCCGCGGCAACCAGCAGCTCTCGCCGGCGGTGCTGCGCGCGCGTCGGCGCCGGACCGTCGCTGATCGTCGCGACCGAGGCCAAGCTGGCCGCGCTCGGCGGGCGGCCGCTGCTCGTCGACACCGGCGACCCGGAGCTCGACGCCGCGCTCGCCGGCTACGCGCGCGTCGTCACCGGCTACGGCGCACGAGACGTCTACCGCGGTCGACGAGCTGACCGTCGACGCCACGTCCCAGGAGCGAGGATGCCCGATGAGTCTCGCACGCGCGCACCCGTACATCCCGAACTCCGCGCCGGCGGATCAAGCAGGCGATGCTGCGACGGCGATCGGCGTCGCGGACGTCGACGAGCTCTACGCGGCGATCCCGGAGCGCCTGCGCTCTCGGGCGGCTGCTCGACCTCGCCGCCGGCGCTGCAGCTCCGAGGTGGAGCTGCGCCGCCGAGCTCGAGGGCATGCTCGAGCGCAACGCGCAGCGCCCGCGACGGCGCTCAGCTTCCTCGGCGGCGGCTGCTGGCACGCACTACGTGCCGGCGGTCGTCGACGAGATCGTCGAACCGCGCGCGAGTTCGTGACCGCGTACTACGGCGAGACGTACACCGACCACGGCAAGCTGCAGGCGTTCTTCGAGTACGCGAGCCTGGTCGGCGAGCTCGTCGAGCTGCGACGCGGTCTCGCAGCCGACGTACGACTGGGGCGACGGCCGCGGCCAGCGCGATCTGCATGGCGGGCCGCATGACGGGCCGGCTCGCGGGCGCTCGTGCCGGCGCTCGATCTCGCCCGGAGCGGCGGCTCGATCATCGACGGCGTACTGCGGCGCCGCGGATGCAGGTCGAGGCCGTGCCGTTCGACGCGGCGACCGGGCCGCTCGACCTCGCCGCCCTGCGAGGCGCGCGCTCGGCGACGACGTCGCCTGCGTCTACGTCGAGAACCCGCCTTCCTCGGCGCGCTCGAGCCCGACGCGCCGGCGATCGCCGAGCGGCGCGCACGCGCGCGGGCGCGCTCGCCGTCGTCGGCGTCGACCCGATCTCGCTCGGCGTGCTCGAGGCGCCGCCGCGCTACGGCGCCGACATCGTCTGCGGCGAGCTGCAGCCGCTCGGCATCCACATGCACTACGGCGGCGGCGCTGGTCGGCTTCATCGCGACGCCGGACGAGGAGCGCTTCGTCGGCCGAGTACCCGACGTTCCTGGTCGGCGCTCGGCCGCACGGTGCGACGGCGAGTGGGGCTTCGGCGAGGTCGCGCTGGGAGCGGATGTCGTACGTGCAGCGCGGCGAGGCGACGCGACTTCGCCGGCACGACGCAGTGCCTGTGGGCGATCGCGCGTCGCCGTCTACCTCGTCGCTGCTCGGGCCGCACGGGATGCGCGGAGCTCGGGCAGGGCGATCATGCAGCGGACGCGCTACGCCGCGCAGCGGCTCGGCGAGCTCCCGGGCGTGCGCGCGCCGCGCGCTGCGCGGCGCCGTTCTTCAAGGAGTTCGTCGTCGACCTCGACGACACGGGCAGGACGGTCGCCGAGGTCAACCGCGGCGCTCGCCGCGAGCAGGGCATCCTCGGCGGCGCTCGACCTCTCGCCGCGACTTCCCGGAGCTCGGGCAGAGCGCGCTCGTACTGCGTCACCGAGGTGCACACGCAGGCAGACATCGACCGGCTCGTCGACGCCCTCGCGGCGGCGATCGCCTGAGGAGGCGACGCATGGCACCGATCCACGACCGCGCTGCGACCCTTCCACCAGGCGACCTGGAACGAGCCGCTCATGCACGAGCAGACGAGCCCGGGCGAGCGCGGCTTCGATGTCCGCCGCCGATCGAGCCGGAGCATCGCCGAGGCCGTCGGCGACGGCCTCTCGGCGATGCCGGCCGGCGCTGCGCCGCTCGACCCCGCCCGCGCTGCCGGAGCTCTCGCAGCCGCAGGTGCTGCGCCACTACCTGCGGCTCTCGCAGGAGACGCTCGGCGAGGACGTCGACATCCACCTCGGCCTCGGCACCTGCACGATGAAGTACAGCCCGAAGGTGAACGAGGAGCTGATCCGCTCGCCCAAGGTCGCCGCACCTGCACCCGTGGCAGGACGACGACACGGTGCAGGGGCTGCTCGAGGCGATGCTACCGCTTCGAGCGGATCCTCTGCGAGATCTCCGGGCATGGACCGCTTCATCGTTCCAGCCCGGCGGCGGCTCGCAGGCGGTCTACGCGAACGCCCGCATGATCCAGGCCTACCACGCGCGCGCGCGGGCGAGGCGCAGCGCGACGAGATCATCACGACGGTCTTCTCCCACCCGTGCGACGGCGCCGGGCCCGGCGACCGCCGGCTTCAAGCTCGTCACGCTCTACCCGGGCCAGGACGGGCTGCCGCCGACTCGACGCGCTCAAGGCGGCGCTGTCCGAGCGCACCGCCGGCCTGATGATCACGAACCCCGAGGACACCGGGCATCTTCAACCCGCAGATCGATCGCGATCGTCGAGCTCGTGCACGAGGCCGGCGGCATCTGCCACTACGACCAGGCGAACGCGAACGGCATCCTCGGCATCACCCGCGCCCGCGACGCCGGCTTCGACCTCTGCCAGTTCAACCTGCACAAGACGTTCTCGTCGCCGCACTGCTCGATGGGCATGCCGGTCGGCGCCTCGGCGGTGACGGCCGAGCTGGCGCCGTTCCTGCCGGCGCCGACCGTCGAGTTCGACGGCGAGCGCTACTTGCTCGACGACGACCGCCCGCACTCGATCGGCAAGGTGCGCGCGTTCCACGGCGTGCCGGCGACGGTCGTGCGCTCGCTACGCCTGGGTGCTCGCGCTCGGGCGCCGAGGGCCTGCGCGAGGTGGCCGAGATCGCGGTGCTGAACAACAACTACCTGGCGAAGCGGCTCGAGGGCGTCCGCGGCCTCGAGGTCTCGTACGCGGACGGCGAACGGCGCCCGCCGGCTGGAGCAGATCCGCTACAGCTGGCGCGCAGCTGCACGAGGACACGGGCGTCAGCACGCTCGACGTCGCCCGCCGCACGAACGACTTCGGCGTCGCGCCAGTACTTCCCGAGCCACGAGCCGTGGATCGTCGAGGAGCCGATGACGCTCGAGCCGGCCGAGACGGTCTCCCGCGCCGACCTCGACACGTACGCGGAGATCATCGCGCCAGGTCGCGCGCGAGGCCTACGAGGAGCCGGAGACGGTGCGCGACCGCCCCGCATCGCTCGCACGGTGCACTACCTCGACCCGGCGCCGATGGACGACCCGGAGCGCTGGGCGCTGACCTGGCGCGCGTGGCAGCGGAAGCGGGGGTAGGACGGCGAGGGCGCGGCGCCGTGCGCGAGCGCGGCGCCGGCCCCGACGTATCACCGGGCGCGGCCGGCCGCTCCGTTGGGAGAGCCATGTCGACGAGCACCGCGCCGCCCGTCTCGCCCTACGACCCGGCCGACCCGCCAGGTCCGTCCGACGACGCGCCGTCGAACGAGGCCAGCCGCTCGCTCAGCGGGCTCGCGGCCGCGATCACCGCGTTCGGGGCCGTCGTCGTCAGCTTCGCCGACGTCTGGGGCCTGATCCGCGAGCGCGTGTCGGCCGCCGGGTACGCCGGCTTCGGGCTCCTGGCGGTGATCCTGGTCGTCGGCCTCATCGCGACCGCCCTCGCCTATCGCCGCCTGCTCCGGATCGAGCTGCCCGGCACCCTCGGCCGCACCCTCGGGGTGGCCTTCGCCGCCGCGCTCGCCGGTCTCTTCGTGCTCGGCACGGTCGACGAGCACGACCGCCGCAACGCCGCCGCCGCGGCGGAGGCCAGGGAGACGTGCCAGCACGCGGCCAGCTCCCGCGTGCTGGGGTCGTTCCCCTCCCTGCCGGCGCCCGACCGCCCGGTCAGCCAGCCCGACGGCAGCGAGTGCCTGGTCGAGGGTGACGCGCTGGCCTTCGACGGCGGCACGTACCTGCTGACGCTCGGCCCGATCGACGACCAGACCCACGTCATCTCCGCCGTCACCCTGCGCGGGCGCCGGCGGCCGCTGGGCCACTGCGCGCGGTCGGCGCTGGCGGCGGGCGGCCTGATCGTGCTGGAGAACGGCGACACGCGGACGCGCTACACGGCGACGGTGTCGATCGGCGGGGTCACCGACGACACCGCGCAGGTCTCCATCACGATCGACGCGCGCCGCCAGTCGCCCGCGCTGGGCCGACCCGGCGAGCCCGAGTGCTTCGGCACCGGAGGACCGGCGACCTAGGACGGACGTCGTGCCCGCGGCCTGGATGCAGGGCACGTGGTTCGGGTCGGTGTGGGACGCGGGTATGGTCGGACGGCTGGCCGGCGAGCCCCCGCGTCGCCGCAAACCGCATCCGAAGGAGGGTGATGTCCGAGCGTTCGCTCGTCGACGCGTACCTCGAGGGTCGGCTGGACCGCCGCGGGTTCATCAAGCGACTGGCCGCCGTCGGAGTGTCGGCCGCCTCCGCGGCGAGCCTGACCGAGGCGCTGCGCGCACAGGAGGCCGGCGCCCACGGCCGCAGTCGCCAGCATCCCGGCGGCTCGGGCGGGTCGAACGTCCCGAACCCGACGGTCACGGGCCCGATCCCGGCAACCGTCGCGCCGGGCGACCCGGCGCACGACTACCCCTTCTTCGCCACCCAGTTCGACCTGGCGCGGCACGGCTACGTGGAGGAGGAGTTCTTCCTCGAGGGCACGGCCAACACGTACACGGTGGCCAACGGGCAGCTGACGACGGCCCCGGTCGTCGACGGCGGGCACCCGTACCGGACGCGCATGGTCGTGCGCCGCCCGGCCGACCGCCATCGCTTCAACGGCACCGTGGTGGTCGAGTGGTACAACGTCACGGTCGGCTTCGACGTCGAGGCGAACTGGTTCCGCTACCACGAGGAGATCGTGCGGGCGGGCTTCGCCTGGGTCGGCGTCTCGGCCCAGCGCGTCGGCGTCAACTACCTCAAGACGTGGAGCCCCACCCGCTACGGGACGCTGGACGTGAGCGAGGGCGGCACGATCGCCAACGACGCGCTCGGCTGGGACGTCTACTCGCAGGCGCTGCAGGCGATCCGGAACCCGCAGGGCGTCGCGCCGCTCGGCCGCCTCAGGGCGAAGCGGGTCATCGCCGACGGCGAGTCGTCGTCGGCCGCCAAGCTGACGCAGTACTACAACGCGATCCACCCGCTGGCCGGGCGTTGCCGACGCGTTCATCCTCAACGGCGCGCCGGAGCCGAACCTGCTGGTACGCACGGATCTGGACACGCCGGTGTTCAAGCTGCTGACCGAGACCGACGTCGCGGTCATCGGCCACGCCCAGAACCGCCAGGCGGACTCCGACGTGCTGCGAACCTGGGAGGTCGCGGGCACCGGCCACGTCGACGTCGACATGCTGGGCCTCGACCACCTCACGCCGACGGCGCCGGGCATCAACCCGGTGCAGTGGCGCGACACGGGCACCTTCCAGGCGCCGCAGTGCGACTTCCCGACGCTGCCGCGGACGCCCTACAAGTACGTCTACCACGCGGTGCTGGAGCACGTCGACGACTGGATGTGCCGCGGCGAGGAGCCGCCGCACGCGCCGCCGCTCGAGGTCCTCTCGGTCGGCCCGGGCCCGCGCGACGCGGTGCTGGCGCGCGACGAGTTCGGCATCGCGAAGGGCGGCATCCGGCTGCCGACGGTGGACGTGCCGGTCGCGACCAACGCCAGCCCCAACAGCCCGGGTTTCTTCTGCTCGATCTTCGGGCAGCACCTGCCGTTCGACCAGGCCACGCTCGACCGGCTGTACCCGACGCACGGCGCCTACGTGTCGAAGGTCGCCCGCGTCGCCCGGCGCGACGTCAGGGACGGCTACCTGCTGCACCGCGACGCGAAGACGCTGGTGCGGGAGGCGGCGGCCTCGGACGTCGGCCGCTAGGAGGTCGGGTTCGGCGCGGCGGCGGGCCGGGTGTCCGCCGCCGCGCCGCCACGTGTCCGCCGTCGCTGCGACCATCTGGCGCGGTGCCGGCGCTGCCCCATCCGATCCCCTACCAGGGCAGCAAGCGCCTGCTGGCGGGCCGGATCCTGGCGACGGTCGCCGACCGCCCGCGGGCCGGAGCCCTCTACGAGCCGTTCGCGGGCTCGGCCGCCATCACGCTGGCGGCGGCGGACGCCGGCCTCGCCGACCGCTACGTGCTCGGCGACTCGCTGCCCGAGCTCATCGACATCTGGCAGGCCATCCTGGCCGCGCCCGAGCGGTTGGCCGGCGACTACACGGCCATCTGGCACGAGCAGGCGGCGGAGGGCCGCGGCCACTTCGACCGCGTGCGGGCCGACTTCAACGGCGAGGGTGGTGCCGCACGCCTGCTGTACCTGCTGGCGCGCTGCGTGAAGAACGCCCCGCGCTTCGGCCCGCGCGGCTTCTCGCAGTCGGCCGACCACCGCCGGCTGGGCATGCGCCCGGAGCGGATGCGCCGCCAGATCGAGGGCGCGCACGGGTTGCTGGCGGGGCGGACGGCGGTGATCGCGGGCGACGCGTCGGAGACGCTGCGGTCGGCGGGCCCGGACGACCTCGTGTACCTCGATCCGCCGTGGCAGGGCACGACGGAGGGGAAGGACAAGCGCTACCACCAGGGCCTGGAGCGCCAGCGCCTGCTCGCGCTGCTGGAGGACCTGAACGACCGCGGCGTCCCGTGGCTGCTGAGCTACGACGGCCGCTGCGGTGAGCGGCGCTACGGCGAGGAGCTGCCGGCGAGCCTGGGGGCGGCGCGGTTGGAGCTGGAGGCGGGGAGGTCGTCGCAGGCGACGCTGAGCGGGCGCGACGAGCGGACCGTCGAGTCGCTGTACGTGTCACGCGCGCTGCTCCCGGTACGCCGCGCACGCCGCCGATCGCGTGACGTCGCGGCGTAGCCGTCAGCCCCCGTCGCCGCCGTCGAGCTCCTCGCGCGCGCGGTCGCGCTCCTGCGAGGCGGTGTACGCCTCGTGGCGCCGGTCATGCCACGCACCCTCGGCGGCGCTCACGTCCGCCTGCCGGGCGGCGCGCTGCTCGTCGTCACCCTCCTCCTGCTCGCCGAGCGTGCGCTCGGCGTCCGCCAGGTCGTCCTCCGCGTCGCCGACCGCCTCCTCCGCCGCATCGGCGGCGTCGCGGGCGCGTTCGTAGCTACCGTGGAGCGAGTCCGAGCCGTGCGGTGCATCGGGATCGGGCGCCATGCTGCCTCCTGCCGGCGCGGGAGAGCAGGCCTTCGGGGGCCGCGCGCGCCGATCTCCGACCCACGGTAGCAATGTCGTATCGCGGGGGGTCGTCCCCGCGCCGGATCGCCCTGGCCCGCGGTGCCGCGGCGCGCTTGCTACGGTGGTGACGTTCGTCGCGCCGTCGGAAGCCTTCCGCCGTCGCGGCAGCGCCCACTCGCGCTTGCGGCCACACGGCGGCGAACGGATCGGAGCCGGATGCCAGCACGGCCCAGGCGGCCCGGACCGCGGAGACCAGGGTCCCCGTGCGTCAGCGCTTGCCGCCAGGCATCCGCTCGGAGTCAGGAGCACCAATGAGCGCCCGACTACGCGACCTGTTCGATCGCTGGTTCCGACGCAAGGGCAAGACGGAGCCGAGCTCCGGCCACTGAGACGTCGCGGGGCGGCGCGGCGGTGCGCGCCGCGCCGGCCATGGGGGGCCGAATTCAGGATCGCAGCGCGATGCCCTTCGCGTCGCACGGAACGACGAGCCTCTCGGGCGCAAGGACCTTCTCCTGCTCCATGAGACCGAGCGCGCGCTCCATGGCCACTGGGCGGAGGCCACCCACTCCCGACTCGTAGGGATGGTCGAGGAACCGCAGCAGGAGCAACGTCGAGGCGATGACGACCGCGACGCCGCCCACCATCGTCGCCTGCACGATCTTGCGCTCGGCGCTGTCGGCGAAGAACAGCATGTAGCCGAAGATGGCGACGGACGCGACGAGAAGAACGATCCAGACCGGTAGCGGGATCACTCCCTCGGCGCCGTGGATGCGGTCTGCGCGCCCGTCCTCGCGGTCGGATCGCTGATCGAACCATTTGTCGTAAGCCGTCTGCTCGGATGCCGAGGCTGGCTCCGTCGTCTGCAAGGTGCGCAGCATCTCGAGGGTCCACGGGTTCCTGAAATCGCCCAGCGTGCCGGACTCCATCTCCGGCCACTCCTGGTAGATCACCGAGCGCGCATAGCAGATGAGATCACCGGAGAGCTGCCCGCGCACGGCGACAGGCAGGAACTGCGCAGTCTCGAACTGCTGTACGACCGTGCGCGCCTCGGCGTCGGCGCCGCTTCGCGACGTATCGAAGCTCTCGAAGGCCAGGAAGACGACGAATCCGATCAGCACGGCGAAGCCGGTGGCAATGACGCCGAAGACCCCGGACGCTCGATCGCCATCCTCGAAGTAGCTGCCCGCAGGCGCGCCTCGGCGAACGAGAAGCATCGCCGTGATGGCCAATCCCGCGACGACGAGGACGACGAGGCCCGCCCACACGAGATTCATCGCACCACCACCTCCCTCGTCGCCGCGCGTCGCGCGGTCGCGGAATCCATGGGCCCGCCTGGATTCGAACCAGGGCACGACGGATTATGAGTCCGCTGCTCTACCGCTGAGCTACAGGCCCGCGGGGCGATTCTAGGCGGGGCGCCGCCCGGTGCCGACGGGCGGGAACGAGCGGACGCGTCGTCCGCACGTGGGCGATGAGTTCCGGCCGCGGCCGCGGTCGAAACAACTGACCGATCCCGAGAGCAGAGGAGCACCTCGTGAAGCGACTCGTCGAGAGCCCCGCCATGCGCCCGTTCGACGTCCTCGTCGGAGACTGGACGCTCGAGATCCCCGATCCGCCGCTCGGCTACGCGAACGTGCGCGGCACGACGTCGTTCGAATGGCTGAAGGGCGGCGTCGTGCTCCTGCAGCGCTCGACCATGGAGGCGCCGGAGTTCCCCGACGGGATCGTGTTCTACGGCGCCGACGCCGAGACGGGCCGGCTGGTGGCGCACTCCTGGGACTCCCGCGGCGTCGTGCGCGAGTTCGACCTCGGCTTCGACGACGGCGTCCTGCGCCTGTCGCGGGGGCTCACCGAGGGCGAGAGCTTCGCCCAGCGCCTCACCCTGACCCTCAGCGACGACGGCACGACGCTCGCCGGCCCCGTCGAGATGGCGCGCGACGGTGCGACCTTCGAGCACGACATGGAGTTCGTCTACCGGCGCGTCGGGGGCTGAACGGGGCCGCCGACGCCGTTCGCCATGGCATGCTGGGCAGCCGCCCGCCCCGTCCGAGAGGAGAGCGCCTTGAGCAGCCGGCCGCACCCGGACACGCAGATCTGGCCGCCGCACAAGGCCGCGATGGCGGTCGAGTGCCCGATCTGCGGAGCCGCGCCCGACGAGGCGTGCGAGGTCGACGACGAGCCGTGCGTGCACCTCGCGCGGTTCGACGCCGCGGGGGCGCCGCGGCCCGAGGGTGCCCCGACTGAGCCGCCCGCGCCGGGCCTCATCTGGTGAGCCCGATCGCAGCGCGTCCGAGGGCGCGCTAAGGTGCCGCGTCATCGAGACGAGGGTCCGAACCGATGAGGAAGCTGCTGCTGGCGCGTTCACCGCCGCCGCGCTCGCGGCGCCCGCCACGCGAGCGCCATCACCTACGGCGAGCCCACGCACCGCGCACCCGGAGGTCGGCGCGCTGCTCGCGCCCGTCGCCTACTCCGACGGCACGTGGACGACGTGCACCGGCACGCTCATCTCGCCCACCGTCTTCCTGACCGCGGCGCACTGCGACCAGGGCGTCTCCCGCGTCGCCGTGACGTTCGACAGCACGTACGACGCCGGTACCGGCACGACCTACTGGGGCACCTGGCACGCCGACGAGCGCTACCGCGCGGCGCAGAGCGACCCGTACGACATCGCCGTGGTCGTGCTCGACGCGCCCGTGACGACCATCGCGCCCGCGCGGCTCCCGACCGCCGGATCGCTGGCCGGCCTCCCGCGCGGGACGCGCTTCACGTCGGTCGGCTACGGGGCCCAGTCCGTGACGATCGACCACGGCCCGACGTTCCACTACGCCGACGTGCGGTTCGTCGCCAGCGGCGGGCTGAACGCCGTGACGAAGGCCTGGCTGCGCATCTCCATGAACCCCGCCCACGGCGACGGCGGCACCTGCTACGGCGACTCCGGCGGCCCCAACTTCCTCGGCGCCGGCAGCGCGGAGACGAACATCGTCGCCGCCACCACGATCACCGGCGACTTCATGTGCCGCGCGACGAACGTCGACTACCGGCTCGACACGGCGTCGGCGCGGTCGTTCCTCGGCCGGTACGTGACGCTGCCGTAGGCCGCCGGCGCCGGAGCGCGCCTACGCCGCCAGGTACGGGATCGTCTGCGGGCCCTCCGGCAGGTAGCACGCGCGCGCGCCGCTGCCGTGGTCGGCCAGCGCGCCGCGGATCGCCGCCGTGGCGTCCGGCACGGGCTCGAGGTGCGCCGCTCGCTGCGCCGCCTCGCTCAACCCGTCGCAGCGCAGCAGCACGCGCGCCTTGCTCAGGATCCGCGCCAGCACCTGCACCTGCCACTGGTCGGGGACGCTGAAGCCCGGCGCGCCCAGCATGTCGTGCAGGCCCTGCACCGTCGTCGCGCGGCCCAGCAGGTCGGCGAACGAGCCGTGGTCGGGCAGGCCGTCCGCGCACTCCGCCGCCAGCACGATGGTGCCGCCGTCCGCGACCACCCGCTCCGCCGCGGCCAGGCCCTTCACCGCCTGGTAGAGGTTCTGGTCGAGCGGGAAGCCGGAGCCCGTCGTGACCACCACCTCGAACGGGCGCGGCACGGGGCGCATCGCCACCGCCAGGGCCGTCTCGCAGGCCGCGGCGTGCATCGCGAAGAGCTCGCCGGCGTAGACGTGCGTCACGCGCTTCTCGCCGTCCAGCAGCACGTCGACCGCCAGGTGGGGCGGGCACGCGGCGGCGCAGGCGCGGATGTCGCGGTGCACCGGGTTCGCCTCGACCGGGCCCCACGTCGCCGCCGGGTCGCCGATGCGGCGGGCGTCGTGCAGCGTCATCACGGTCCGCAGCCCGGCCAGCCCCGGCACCACCATCTTCGGCCCGCCGCTGAAGCCCGCGAAGAAGTGCGGCTCCACGAAGCCCGTCGTGATGCGCACGTCCGCGTCGACCCACACCCGGTTCAGCTCCAGCCGGACGCCCTCGCCGTGCGTGCCGAGGTCGACCAGCGCGCCGTCGTCGCGGGCGTCGTGGTTGACGACCTCGACGCGCTCCAGCACCGCGCGGCCGAGCATCGCCTCGAGCTCCGCCGGGGTGTTGCCGCGATGCGTGCCCGTGGCGATCGCGACCGTGACCGTCGCGTTCGGCGCCACCGCGGCGATCTCGTCCAGCAGCACCGGCAGCACCAGCGCCCGCGGCTGGGCGCGCGTCCCGTCGCAGACCGAGACGACGACGCGATCGCCGTCGCGCACGAGCTCGCGCAGCGGCGGGCTGCCGAGCGGGGCGCGCACCGCCGCCAGCACGCGCGGCCGCCGGGTCGTCCAGCGCCGGCGCGTCCTGCGGGCGGACCACCAGCGGATCCGGCCCCAGCAGCGGCACCTCCAGACGTCCCCGGCCGTACGCCAACCCGACGCTCATGCCTGCTCCACGGACGATCGCCCTGACTGCCGCTCCGGAGGAGCCGCGACGAGCAATGTACAGCCCGCTGACCGTCCGGCTGGCCCTCAGCGCCGTTCGGGCACGACGCGCCACCCGGCCGACACCGAGGCGGCCCAGCACGGCCGATCGCTCTCGGCGACCAGCACGAGCTGGTAGCGGCCGGGCCGCTCGGGCGTGCGGAAGCGCAGCTGGCCACGCGCCGTGATGCGCCCGGCGCGGTGCTGGCGCGCGGCCGACCTGCAGCGCCACGTCCGCCACTGCCCGTTGAACGGCACGGCGTAGACCGGCATGCCCGCGATCTCGGGGATGCAGACGGCGCGGCCGGTGTCCTCGCAGCCCGCCATCGTCGTGGCGACCAGCTCCCACGGCTCGAACTCCCGTCCCTGCAGGTCGTCGAACCAGACCTTGGCGGACGCCGTGCCGGGCGCCAGCAGCGCGAGGGCGGCGAGCGCGACGAGGACGATGATGCGCATGCCCCTCCTACACCGGCCGTCAGGCGGAGGTTCCTCCCCGGTGACGCCCTGCGCCGCGCGGCCCCGATCGGCGTTGCCCTCCTCGCCACCCCAGCGTCGGGGCGGGTCGGTCGAGCTCGGCCTACCTGACGGACCTGCGCGGCGCAGGCGCCACCAACTAGGAGGATCGAAGACCCGTCGGACGTACATCCGTCGCTGCCGTCGCCCGGCGCGAACGTACCACCGCCGGCGGACGGTGGTCTAGACGTCTGCCGGCAATCCGTCTCCGCCATCTGGCGGGGTAGTGCCGCAGGAGACGATCGGTAGCATTTCCGCGTCCCCGAGGAGTGAGGAGGTCCCTCCGTGTACGACCCCATCGAGACCCTCAGCTGGATGCTCGAGGAGGCGCGAGCCGAGCTCGCGCAGGACTCGGCCATCGACCCTGCGAGGCCCACGGCGCGTCCCAAGGCCAAGACGAAGGCCACGAAGGCCGTCGAGGCGGCTCGCGTCGACGTCCTCGTCGAGGCGATCTGGAACATCCAGGGCCGGCCCGAGGCGCTGCCGGACTTCGCGGCCCGGCTGACGGGCGAGCACGCGCACGTCGGTTGATCCGGGGCGGCGGCGCCACCGGCCGGCGCCGCCGCTCGATCACCCTGCCCCCCGAACGGCCAGGGCGCCGTCAGGGGCAGTGCACCGAGAAGCCGGAGATCCGCCACCCGTCGCCGGCCGCGACGAGACCGACGCTGCCGCTGCACTGGTCCACGCGGTCGTCGTGCACCGCCGTGGTCTGCAGGGCGACCTGCGCCGTCCGCCCGCTGACCGTCGGGTCGAGTCGCGCGAACTCGACGCGCCGTAGCGTCGTGAAGGTGCCGTCGAAGCGCGAGCGGCCGCCGAAGATGGCCCGCCCGTCGGCGCTCAGCAGCGACCACGCGTGGTCGAGGTCGTTCGCCGCCGCGGCCGTGTAGAAGTCGCGCACCGTCGTCGCCGCGCCCTGGGCATCCGGGGTCGCCGCGGCCGGCGTCGCGGCGTCCTCGCCGGCGGTAGACGCCGGACCCGACGGCTCGGCGGGCGCGGTCGTCGATCCCGCCTGCGCGGCGCTCGACGCCGGCTCGGCCGCGGTCTGCGGCTCCGTGGCGCCACCCGCGCCGCGCTCGCGCTGGTCGTCTCCGTCCGGCCACAGCAGCAGGCCGAGCACGATCGCGGCCGCCGCGAGCAGCACCGCGCCGGCGACGACGCCGTAGCGGCGCGACGACGAGGGCGACCCCGGCGCCGCGACGGGCCGCGGCCGCGGCGGCGGCACCAGCGGCGGCGGCTCCTCGGACGGCGCCGCCCGCGGCTCCAGCGCGGCCTCGAGCTCCCGGGCCAGCGCGCCGGCGCTGGCGGGCCGCAGCGCGGGGTCGCGGTCCAGGGCGCGGCGCAGGACGGCAGCCAGCTCCGGCGTCGCGGCCGGCCAGGCGTCGCGCACGTCGGGCGGCGGCTCGGAGACGGCGCGGTGCGCGATCTCGAGCGGCGTCGCGCCCGTGCGCGCCGGCACGCCCGCGAACAGCTCGTAGGCCGTCAGGGCCAGCCCGTGCACGTCCGCGGGCGGGCCGACCGGCTCGCCGGTCAGCTGCTCGGGCGCCATGTACGACGGGCTGCCGATGAGGTCGCCGGCCTGCGTGATGCGCGTGACGTCGGGGGCGGTGGAGATGCCGAGGTCGGCGAGCTTCGCGCCGTGCGGGCCGAGCAGCACGTTGGCCGGCTTCACGTCGCGGTGCACGACGCCGCGGGCGTGCGCGTGGTCGAGGGCCGACGCGACCTGCCGCAGGATCGTGAGCGCCTCCCGCTGCGAGGGCAGCCGGCTCGCCAGGACCTCCGACAGGGACGGCCCGTCGACGAGCTCCATCGCGATCACGACCTCGTCGTCGTCGCGCACGACGTCGTACACGCGCACGAGGTGCGGGTGGTCGAGCGACGCCCCGACCTGCGCCTCCCGCAGCAGCCGCTGCACGCTGCCGTCCGACGCGCCCGGGTGGGTGCGCTTCAGCGCGACGGGCCGGTCGAGCCGCTCGTCGTGGGCGAGGTGCACGGAGCCCATGCCGCCCCGTCCGAGCGGGCGCACGAGCCGGTAGCGGTCCGCGACGAGGAGCCCTCCGCGGGAACCCATCCGCAGATGATGACCCCGCGGGGCGTTGTCGAAACGTCAGCGGGGCCGCAGCGCGGTGCCGCGGGTACGGCGGGCGAACTGGGGCGGCGCGGCCCCGGGCAGCTGCGAGTTGCGGGCGATCGCGCGTACGTCGGCCTCGGCCTCCAGGAAGACGTCGGCGAGCTCGGCGTCGAAGTGGTGGTAGCGCCCGTTGACGATGACGTCGAAGGTGTCGTCGATGGACAGCGCAGGGCGGTACGTGCGGTCGCTCGACGCCGCGTCGAAGACGTCGCCGATCGCCGCGATGCGACCCGCCAGCGGGATCTCCTCGCCGCGCAGCCGGTCGGGGTAGCCCGTGCCGTCCATGCGCTCGTGATGGGTGCGCGCGATGACCGCCGCCATCATGATGACGGGGTCGCTCGAGCCCTCCAGCATCCGCGCGCCGACGACCGGGTGCGTGCGGATGAGGGCGAACTCGTCGTCGGTCAGCGGCCCGGTCTTGCGCAGGATGGCGTCCGGGATGCCGATCTTGCCGATGTCGTGCAGCGGCGCCGCGACGCGGATGCGCTCGACCTCCTCGCCCGGCAGCCCGATCCGCCGCGCGATGAGCTCGCAGTACAGGCTCATGCGCTCGGTGTGGCGCCCCGTGTCGCGGTCGCGCACCTCGAGCGCGATGCCGAGGCGCCGCACGAGCTCGCGCCGCGACCCGCGCACCTCCGTCTCCGCCGCCCGCAGCCGCTCGACGACGTTCGCCAGCTCGGCCGTCCGCTCGGCCACCAGCCGCTCCAGCTGGGTGCGCGCGCGGCCCTCCCGCTGGCGCTCGCCGCGGCGGGTGAGGGCGCTCTGCACCGCGAGCTGCAGCTCGTGCACCGCGAACGGCTTGACGACGTAGCCCGACGCGCCGTGTGCGAAGGCCGCGTCCGCGAGGTCGCGCTCGCGTCGCCCGGTCAGCATCACGACGGCGACGTGCGGGTGGCGTCATGCGCAGGCGGTGCAGGTAGTCCAGCCCGGCCTGCGAGCCCTCCGCGAGGCCGACGTCGAGGAGCACGAGCTCCACCGGCTGCGCCGCGAGGAGTGACTCGGCCTGCCGCGGATTCGCCGCGTGCAGACACGTGTAGTCGTGCTCGAGGACGGCCGACACGAGCTCACGCAGGCTCGGGTCGTCGTCCACGACGAGACAGACCGGTCGCGTTGCCCCGCGGTTCAACCAGCCCCCGCTTCCCCGCCGTCGATGGACCTTCCTGACGCTAACATCGACCCGGGAAGGGCGCAATTCCGATCAGTATCTATGTACCAGTATTCACTGGTTCTGGCTGCGCAACAGGTAGATCGCACCGGTCGCGAAGACGTTCGGCCGTCGCTCGCCGATCCCTGCGAGCGGCCGTCCGTCCCGGCCCAGCGCCATGCGATCGGCGATCGACAGGCCCATCTCGGACACCAGCAGCTCGAAGTCGCGGAGCGTGCAGAGGTGGATGTTGGGCGTCTCGTACCAGGCGTACGGCAGGAGCTGTGACGACGGGCATGCGGCCCCCGAGGGCGAGGCGCGTGCGCAGCCGCCAGTGGCCGACGTTCGGGAACGACACGATCGACGTCGCGCCGACGCGCATCATCTCCGTCAGCACCAGGCGCGGGTGGCGTGTGGCCTGCAGCGTCTGCGACAGGATCACGACGTCGAAGCGGCCGTCGTCGAACTCGTCGAGGCCCGCGTCGATGTCGGCCTGCAGCACCGGCACGCCGCGGGCCACGCAGGCGTCGAAGCCGTCGGCCGAGATCTCGACGCCGTGGCCCTCGCAGCCGCGCGCGCGGATGAGGTGCTCGAGCAGGGTGCCGTCGCCGCAGCCGAGGTCGAGCACCCGCGAGCCGCGGGGCACCATGGCCGCCACCAGGTCGAGGTCGGGACGCATCGCGATCAGTCGGCGGCGACCGAGGTCCGCTCGCCCGGCGCCGGCGCGGAGGGAGCGCCGCGCACGGCCTCGTCCTCCATGCGCCGCATGAAGGTGCGCACGGTGCGGTGGTACTCGGGCACCGGCAGCAGGAAGGAGTCGTGCCCGTGCGGCGAGGCGACCTCGCGGAAGGTGACCGGCACGTGCGCCCGCTGGAGCTCGCGCACGATCTCGCGCGAGTGCTCGGTGGCGAAGCGCCAGTCCGTGTCGAACGACAGCACGAGGAAGCGCGTGCGGCAGCGGCGGAGCCGCTCCAGCGTCGCCTGCGGGTCGTTGAACGGGTCGAAGTAGTCCATCACGCGCGTCAGGTACAGGTACGAGTTCGCGTCGAAGCGCTCCAGGAAGCTCGTGCCCTGGTGGTCGAGGTAGCTCTCGACCTGGAAGTCGATGTCGAAGCCGAAGTTCGGCGTCTCCCCGTGCTGCAGGCGGCGCCCGAACTTCTCGCGCATGGCCTGCTCGGAGAGGTACGTGATGTGGGCCATCATGCGCGCCACCGACGAGGCCGACGTCGGGGCGGCGTGCCGGTCTCGTAGTAGTCGCCGCCGGCGAAGTGCTCGTCGCGCAGGATGGCGGTCGCGGGCGACGGCCGAGAAGGCGATGTTCTGCGCCGAGAGCCGCGCGCTGGCGCAGACCACGACGCCCGCGTGCAGGTCGTCCGGGTGGTCGAGCGCCCACTGCAGCACCTGCATGCCGCCGAGCGAGCCGCCGATGGCCGCCGAGCAGCCGCCCGATGCCGAGGTGGCGGAGCAGGGCCCGGTGCACCCGCACGAGGTCGGAGACCGTGAAGAGCGGGAAGCGCAGCCCGTACGGCTTGCCGCTGGCCGGGTCGATCGACATCGGGCCGGTCGTGCCGCGGCAGCCGCCGAGCAGGTTCGCGCTGACGACGTAGAGGCTGTCGGTGTCGAGCGGCTTGCCGGGGCCGATCAGGTTGTCCCACCAGCCCGGCCGCTGCTCGTCGCCGTGGTGGCCCGCGGCGTTCGCGTCGCCGGTCAGGGCGTGGCAGACGAAGACCGCGTTGGTGCGGTCGGCGTTGAGCTCGCCGTACGTCTCGTAGGCGACCTCGACCGGCGCGAGCGCGGCGCCGGAGTCGAGCACCAGCGGATCGTCCTCCGTGAACAGGACGACGCGCTGCGTCTCGACGAGGCCGATGGATCCGCTCATGCTGCTCCTGCGCCGGGACGGGCGCGAGGAACATAGCAGGGCCTCGTCGGGCCGCCCGGGCACTCCCGGTGCCCGCTCGTGCACCTCTGCCGCCGGCGAATCCGATCCGTTCGCGCCGGCCGTAAGGAACGTGGCCGGGGCGGGTCGTGCCTACGAGTCGACTCGACCGGAGGGAACCCGTGAGCACCTGCCCAGAGCCCCGAGACCCGCGACGCGAGGTCAGCGTCGACGACGCCTGGATCGTCGAGTGGGCCGGCGACGGCCAGCGCCAGATCGAGCGCTTCCTCGACCTGCACGCCGCCTTCGACCGGTACCTCGACGAGCGGGAGGTCCGCACGCCGATGCGTGCGAGGACGAACCTAGAATCGGATAGCTGACGATGTCGACGCTCGAGCACCTCGCATACGACGACAGCCAGGCCGAGATCGCGCTGCTGCGGCGCATGCAGCGCGGCGATCGCGACGCGCTGACCGCCCTGTACCAGCGCTACGAGCGGCGTCTGTACGCGTTCTGCCACCGCATGGTCGGCAACCCGGACGACGCCGCGGACCTCGTGCAGGAGACGTTCCTGCGCGTCATCCGCCGGCTGCCGGAGCTCGACGTCACGCGGCTGAACCTGTCCGCGTACCTGCACACGACCGCGCGCAACCTCTTCTACAAGCAGGCCGAGCGCGCCAAGCGGGTGCAGCTCGAGGAGCGGATGGAGGACGTGGCGCCGGCCGCCGACGTCCTCGAGGAGGACCCCGAGCGGGCGGCGCTGCTCGACGCGCAGCAGGTCGAGGTGCGCGACGCCAACATGCGCCTGGCGCCGCGCCAGCGCATGGTGCTGGCGTTGCGGGAGCTCGAGGATCGCTCGTACGCCGAGATCGGCGAGATCCTCGGCATGAACGAGAACGCCGTGGCGCAGCTGATCTCCCGCGCGCGCATCCGCCTGCGCGAGGAGCTGCGGATGGGGCAGATCGACCGCTCCGCCCTCTCCCCGGAGACGCAGCGCCTGCTGCCGACCCTGGCCGCCTACTGCGACGGGCAGCTGAAGGGCGAGAAGCTCGCGGCGGTCGAGGCGGCGCTGGCGGAGTCGGCCGAGTGCCGCGCCGTCGTGGACGCCTTCGGCCAGGCCTCCAAGCGCTACCGGGCGCTGCTGCCGGCCGTGCCGCTCGCGTTCCTCGGCGACGGAGGTCGCGCGCGCGGCGGAGGCCGAGGGGCTGATCCACGGGCACGCCGCCGCCGGCGACCCGGCGCCGTGGGAGCGCGACGACGCGTCGCAGGCCACGCAGGCGCCCGAGGCGCCGCCGCAGCCCGAGCCCGGGCCGCACTGGACGCAGGACGACGTCCCGACCGTGCGCGACCTGCCGGCCGTCGGCGCCGCGCGCGGGCGGTGGCGGCGGCGCGCCGAAGGGCACGGGCGGTGGCGGTCGCCGCCACCCGCGGCGCCGCAGCATCCTGGCGGGCGTGGCGGCCGGCGTCGCCCTGCTCGGCGGCGGCGGCGGCGTGGGTCGCGGCGGGCGGCGACGACGACGGTGAGCCGCGGGCCGCCGCCGAGGTCACGTCCGCGCCGGGTGCGGTGCCGCTGGCCTCGACCACCGGCGCCGAGGAGACGCAGGGCGAGACGCTGCCGTCGGAGCCGGACAGCAGCACGGTCGCGAGCACGGCGCCGGAGCTCGTCGAGCGCGCCGGCCAGAGCGAGGTCGCGCCGCCCCTGGAGCCGACCGAGCGCGCGGGGGACACGACGATCCCGCCGCTGCCGACGGTCATCGAGGCGCCGACGACGACGGCCGACGAGGAGCAGCCCGACGAGCCGCCGCCCGGCACCACCGGCAAGAACCCGCCGCAGAAGCCGCCGAACCGCGCGCCGCCGACCACCACCACCATCACGCCGCCGGCGACCACCGAGGCGCCGCCGGAGACGACCGTCGTCTCGCCCGAGACGCAGCCGCCGACGACGCCGGAGCCGCCGCCGACGACGCGTCGCGCCGCCGCCGGTCCCGAACCTGATCGTGTCGGGCATCAGCGGCGCGTCCGTCGCGGGCGCGGCGCCGTCGCTGTCCTGGTCCGTGACGGTCACCAACATCGGGACGGGCGACGCGGGCGCGAGCAGCGTCGCCTTCCAGTTCACCGGCGGCGGGCGCGAGCGCGAGCATCGGCGCGCTCGGGCCCGGCGCGTCGCAGACCGTCACCTTCCGCACGGGCTGCCGCGCCGCCACCGTCACGGCGACCGCGACGGCGGACGCCCGCGGCGCGGTGGCGGAGTCCAGCGAGGGCGACAACGCGGCCACGTCGACCGCGCAGTGCTGAGCGTCGGCTAGGCCAACCGCACGGACATTCCGGCCGGTGTCCGTGCCCTAACCTGTAAGCGGCCGGACACGTCCGGCCACCGGAGCACTGGACAGCGAATTCGGAGGCCGAAGGCGATGGCCGAGTACGGGACCATGCGGGTCAAGAGCGGCCTGGCGGAGATGCTCAAGGGCGGCGTCATCATGGACGTCACCAACGCCGACCAGGCGCGGATCGCCGAGGAGGCGGGCGCGGTCGCGGTCATGGCCCTGGAGCGCGTCCCGGCGGACATCCGCGTCGAGGGCGGCGTGGCCCGCATGTCCGACCCGGAGATGATCGCGGCCATCCAGGCGACGGTGACGATCCCCGTCATGGCCAAGGTGCGCATCGGCCACTTCGTCGAGGCGCAGCTGCTCGAGGCCCTGGAGGTCGACTACATCGACGAGTCCGAGGTGCTGACCCCGGCCGACGAGGAGCACCACGTCGACAAGTGGAAGTTCACGGTGCCGTTCGTCTGCGGCGCGACGAACCTCGGCGAGGCGCTGCGGCGCATCGCGGAGGGCGCGGCGATGATCCGCTCCAAGGGCGAGGCCGGCACGGGCAACGTCGTCGAGGCCGTGCGCCACATGCGCTCATCGGCGGCGAGCTGCGGCGCCTGCAGACGCTGGACGAGACGGAGCTGTACGCGCGCGCCAAGGAGCTGCGCGCCCCCGTCGACCTCGTGCGCGCCTGCGCCGCGCGAGGGCAAGCTGCCCGTCGTCCTCTTCACCGCCGGCGGCATCGCGACCCCGGCCGACGCCGCGCTGATGATGCAGCTCGGCGCCGACGGCGTCTTCGTCGGCTCCGGCATCTTCAAGTCGGGCGACCCGGCGCGCCGCGCGCGGGCCATCGTCGAGGCGACGACGCACTACCAGGACGCCGCGCGCCTGGTCGAGGTCTCGAAGGGCCTCGGCGAGCCGATGGTGGGCCGCACGATCGAGTCGCTCGCCGCCGAGCGAGCTGCTCGCCTCCCGCGGCTGGTAGCCCCGTGACGATCGGCGTCCTCGCCCTGCAGGGGGCCTTCCGGGAGCACGTCGCCGCGATCCGCCGGCTCGGCCACGAGGCCCGCGAGGTGCGCGTGCCCGCGGACCTCGAGGGGCTCGACGGGCTGATCCTGCCGGGCGGCGAGTCGACGACCGTGGACCGCCTGCTCGACAGCTCGGGCCTGCGCGAGCCGCTCGTGGCCGCGCTGCACGAGGGGCTGCCGGCGCTTCGGCACCTGCGCGGGCCTGATCGTGCTGGCGCGCGACACCGAGGACGGGCGCCCGGACCAGCGGCCGCTCGGGCTGATCGACCTGACCGCCCGCCGCAACGGCTACGGCCGCCAGGTGCGGTCGTTCGAGGCGCCCGTCGAGCTCGCCGGCGAGGACGAGCCGCTGCCCGGGGTCTTCATCCGCGCGCCGCGCATCACGCGGGTCGGCGACGGCGTGCGAGGTGCTCGCGACGCTGGAGGGGGAGCCGGTCGCGGCCGCACAGGGCTCTATCATGGTGGCCTCGTTCCATCCCGAGCTGACCGGCGACGATCGCCTGCACCGCGCCTTCCTGGAGCGGATCGCGGCGGCGGCGGCGTCGGTCGCCGCGTAGCCCGTCTCCGGCGCGCGCACCATCCCGGAGGTACTCCATGTCGGGCCATTCCAAATGGTCGACCATCAAGCACAAGAAGGCCGCGACCGACAAGAAGCGCGGCAAGCTCTTCTCCAAGCTCGCCCGCGCGATCATCGTCGCGGCGCGTGAGGGCGGAGGCGACCCGGACGCCAACAACGCGCTCGCCAACGCGATCGCCAAGGCGAAGTCGTACTCCCTGCCCAAGGACAACATCGAGCGCGCGATCCAGCGCGGCGCCGGGGCGGGGGAGGGCGACGCCTACGAGCCCGTCACGTACGAGGGCTACGGCCCGGGCGGCGCGGCGTTCGTGATCGAGGCGCTGACCGACAACCGCAACCGCACCGCCGCCAACGTGCGCGCCGCGTTCAACAAGGCCGGCGGCGCGCTGGGCGCAGCAGGGCTCGGTCGCGTGGATGTTCGACCGCACCGGCGTGATCGTGGTCGACGGCTCCGCCGACGAGGACGAGCTCATGCTGGCGGCGGCCGACGCGGGCGCCGAGGACATCTCGAACGAGGGCGACGTCTGGCAGGTGACCTGCGAGCCGAACGACCTCGCCGCGGTGCGCGACGCGCTGGAGGCGGCGGGCTTCGAGCTGCAGTCGGCCGACCTGACGCTGATCCCCAAGACCACGAACGAGGTCGACGCCGACGGCGCCCGCCGCCTGCTGAAGCTGGTGGACGCGCTGGAGGACGACGACGACGTGCAGGACGTGTACTTCAACTTCGAGATCCCCGACGAGGTGCTCGCGGAGCAGGCTGCGAGCGCCGACGCGAGGTCGGCTGCAGCGCGGCCAGTCATGAAGGCGTGAGCCGGGCCCTGCGCGAGCGAGGAACGAGCGGAGCGCTTGTCCTCGTAGGAGCGAAGCGACTGCTGCTGCCGGCGAGAGCGAAGCAGCACGGCAGTATGTGCTGCGGAGCGGTCATAGACGGAGGAGGGACCGCAGTTGAGCGAGCGCAGTGAGCGCGTTGGCCGCACGAGCGACGCGCCGCCAACGTCATCGATACGCGTCCGACTCCGCCGCGGAGCGAGCCACAACCGTCCCTCCGGAGGACCGAAATGAGTACGACGCTTCCCCACATCCGCGACGTCGACGTCCTGGGCGTGGAGCTCGAGGTCGTCGGGCCGAAGGCCAACGCCACCGACGGCGATCCCGTCGAGGCGATGCTGGTGCTGCACGACGACGACCGCACGCAGGTCGGCATCTGGGAGTGCACGCCGGGCTCGTTCCCCTCGCAGCGCGACGGCATCAGCGAGGTCATGGCGTTCGTGGCCGGCGACGCGACGGTGATCGACGCCGACGGCACCCGCCACGCGGTCGCCCCGGGCGTCGTCATGCACGTGCCGGACGGCTGGCGCGGGTCGTGGGAGATCCGCACGACCGTGCGCAAGACCTACACCATCATCAAGGGCGCGTAGGGCGCGGCCCGGCTACTGGCCGGGCAGGTTCGCGACCTTCCACTCGCCGTCGATCCGCTCCATCAGGATCGGGATCGTGGTGCCGAGCACCGCGAGCTGCGCGGTCGCCTTGTCGCCCTCGACCGCGACGCTGGCCACCTTCGCCTGCTTGAACAGGGTCGCGAGGTCGTCGCCGCCGCTCGCGGCCGCCTTCTCGAACGCGTCGGCGCAGTCCGTCGCGTCGATCCGATCCTTGACGGCGGCCAGGAAGGCGTCGGCCACCTCCGGCGTCATCAGGGCGCACGCCTTCTCGCCGTCGCGCTGCACGAACGCGTCGATGTACTGCTGGATGGCCGCACGGACCGCCGCGTCGTCCTCCGGCGAGGCGGTGCCGGTCGGCTCGCCCGACGTCGACGCACCGGAGCCGACGCCCGTCGCGGTCTCCGTCGTGTCGACCGTCTCGGTCGTCGGGGAGCCCGCCGTGCCGCTGTCCTCGCTCGACTCCGCCGGCGCGCTCGTCTCCGCGGCGATCGATGTCGCCTGCTCCTGCGGCGCCGCAGCGGCCGTCGTCGACGTCGACTCGTCATCGCCGCCGCCGCCGCAGGCCGGCAGGGCCACGAGCGCGAGCAGCAGCAGGAGCGCGAGCGGGAGGCGGAGGCGCGGGAGCATCGAGGTCCTCTCCGTGGGCCGTGCCCGAGCCGCCGGGCGGCGAAACCGCCGGCGTCAGGCCTTCGGCGTCGGGTCGCCCGGCTGCCAGGGCGCGGGCGGGTACTCGGCCACGTCGTGCCGGTGCTCGCCGATCGTGAGCACCCGCAGCTCCTTGTCCGAGTCGTTGATGAACTGGTGCGGGTTCTCGGGCCCCTCGCGCTTCGCGAAGAAGTCGCCCGGGCCGACGCGGTACGTCTTGCCCGCCACCTGCAGCAGGCCCGTGCCGCTGAGGACGAGGAAGCACTCCTCCTCCTCGCGGTGCCAGTGGTACTTCGTCGAGCGCTCGCCGGGCCGGATCACGTCGACGTTCACGCCGATGCGGCGCAGGCCGGCGTGCTCGCCGAGGCGGGTGGAGAGCCCGAACGTCTCGCCGCCCGGCTCGTACTCGCCCTCGCCGGTGGCCGCCTCGTCCGCGCGCACGAGGTACGGCGGCCGGCCGTCCTCGCGGCGCAGCAGCCGCTCCGCGGGCAGGCCCTCGACCTGCGAGGACGCGTAGTCGCCCGCCGGCAGCCGGCGCGCCTGCACCCAGCGCGCGGCGCGGAAGGAGCCGTCGACGATCGCGCAGGCGGCCTCCCAGTTGCCCTCGGCGTCGACGAGCAGGAACGTCTCGACGTCGTCGCCGAGGACGCGCTGCAGCTCGCCGATGGCGGCAGCAGCCTCCGGCCAGTAGCGCGGATGGCGCTCCACGAAGCCGATCGCGCGGGCGTCTCGACGGGGCATCGGCCGGGATGGTAGCCATCGCTGCGGCGAGCCGGCGCGCCTGTCCGCTCGTCTCGCCACGGCCGGTCGGCTCCCTAGACTGCCCGTGATGATCGTGCTCGGCCTCGACCCGGGCACCGCGGCCACCGGCTTCGGTGTCGTGCAGGCCGCCGGAGGGCGGCTGCGCGCGCTCGCGCACGGCGTGGTGCGCACTCCCGCAGGGGAGCAGCCAGCCCTGCGCCTGGCGGCGATCCACGAGCGGGTGCGCGAGCTCGCCGCCACCCACGCGCCGGACGCGGCCGCGGTCGAGGACCTGTTCGTGCGCGACAACCCGCGCACCATCCTCTCCGTCGGCGAGGCCCGCGGCGCCGCGCTCGCCGCCCTGGGCTCGCTCGGGGTGCCGGTGCACACCTACACCGCACCCACGATCAAGAGCGCGGTCTGCGGCTACGGCAAGGCCGAGAAGGCACAGGTGCAGCAGATGGTGCGCGCGATACTGGCCCTGACCGAGCTACCGCGGCCCAACCATGCCGCCGACGCCCTGGCCGCCGCCATCTGCCACGCGCAGACCTGGCGCCCGCCGCGGGCCGCGCTGGCCACCACCGCGAGGATCCGCGGGTGATCGCCTCCGTCAGCGGCCGCGTGGCCGCCCGGGAGGCCGACCTCGTGGTGATCGAGGTCGGCGGCGTCGGGCTCGAGGTGCTGCCCACCCGCAGCGCCGCCACGATGGCGCAGCCCGGCAGCACCGTGACGATCGCCACCCACCTGCACGTGCGCGAGGACGGCCTGACGCTCTACGGCTTCGCGGGCACCGACGAGCGGCGGCTGTTCCGCCTGCTGCTCGGCGTCACCGGCGTCGGGCCGAAGCTCGCGCTGGCCATCGTCTCCGCCTACCCGCCGGCGCAGCTCGAGCGCGCGGTGGCGGCCGGCGACGTCGACCTGCTCGCGTCGGTGGTGGGCGTCGGCAAGAAGACCGCGCAGCGCATCTGCGTCGACCTGCGCGACCGCGTCGGACTGACGGCGAAGGCGCCCGCCAACGGCGACGGGCCGACCACGGTGCCGCGCGGCGCCGACCTCGCCGACCCGTTCTACGCGGCGCGTGACGGGCTCGTCGGCCTCGGCTTCCCCGTGGCCAGCGCCGAGGCCGCGCTGCAGGGCATCGAGGGCACGCCCGAGGAGCGCATCCGCCAGGCCCTCGGCCGGCTCTCCGGGAGCGCGCGGTGAGCGACGACGAGCGGGTGACCGACGCCGAGCCCGCGCCGGAGGACGAGCTCGAGGGCTCGCTGCGGCCGCGCCGGCTGGAGGACTTCGTCGGCCAGCGCCACGTGGTCGAGCAGCTCGCCCTCTTCGTGGCGGCCGCGCGGGAGCGCGGCGAGCCGACCGACCACGTGCTGCTGGCGGGGCCGCCCGGCCTGGGCAAGACGAGCCTCGCGCACGTGGTCGCGGTCGAGATGGGCTCGCGCATCCACACCATCTCCGGCCCGGCGCTGGAGCGGAAGGGCGACCTGGCCGCGATCCTGACGGCGCTCGAGCCGCGCGACGTCCTGTTCGTCGACGAGATCCACCGGCTGCCGCGGGCCATCGAGGAGATCCTCTACCCGGCCATGGAGGACGGCGCGATCGACATCGTCATCGGCCAGGGCCCGGGCGCGCGCACGCTGCGCCTCGACCTCGCGCCGTTCACGCTGGTGGGTGCGACCACGCGAGCCGGCCTGCTGACGACGCCGCTGCGCGACCGCTTCGGCATCTCCTTCCGGCTCGAGCACTACGGGCAGGACGACCTGGTGCTGATCGTGCTGCGCTCCGCCCGCATCCTCGGGGTCGAGGTCGACGAGGCCGCCGCCGCCGAGATCGCGCGCCGCGCCCGCGGCACCCCGCGCGTCGCCAACCGCATCCTGCGGCGCGTGCGCGACGTCGCGCAGGTGCGCCGGCTGGCGCTGGTCGATCGCGACGCCGCCATCGCGGCCCTCGACCTGCTCGGCGTCGACGCCGACGGCCTCGACCGCGCCGATCGCGAGTACCTGCGCGTGCTGGCGGTGCGCTTCGGCGGCGGGCCCGTCGGCCTCTCCACCCTCGCGGTCGCGACCGGCGAGGACCAGGGGACGCTGGAGGAGGTCTACGAGCCCTACCTGATCCAGCAGGGGCTCATCCAGCGGACGCCGCGGGGTCGCATCCTGACCCCGCGCGGGCGTCAGCTCGCCGGTGCGCCGCCGGCCGACGGCACGCTCTTCGCCGCGGGCTGATCGGGCGCCGCCGGGCTGCCGTCGTCGTCGACCGGCGCGGGCCGCGGCACCGGGCGGCCGACCACGCAGACGGTGCCGGCGAGGCGGTCGTGGACGGCGCGCCCGCGGTCGTCGAAGCCGGCCGACGCGGCGCTCGCCACCCCCAGCGGGACGAGGATCATCAGCTCCAGCGCCTTGCCCACGCCCTCGCGAACCGCGGCGCGCTGGTAGCTGACCGGCGCGCCGTCGCGGGTCACGACGTGCACGTCGAGCAATTGCTTGCCGAGGGTCCGCCCGCGGGCACCGGTCGCGACGGCGAGGTAGATGAAGAACGCGACGATGATGGTCGAGAGGATCTCCGCGACCTGTGCGTCTCCGGCCTCGCCCGGCTCGCCGGCGGTGACCACGCGGTCGGGGGCGACCAGGATCGCGCCGATCAGCGCCACGAAGGGCAGCACGTCGATGGCCGTCGCGAGCAGGCGCCGCCCGATGCCCGCGACGCGGCGGTGCCCGGCGTACGTCCCGTCGTGCGCGAGGAGCCGCTGGGCCCCGCACCAGCCGCAGCGATCCCACTCCAGCGACGTGGAGCCGCCGCAGACGGGGCACGTCGCGTACACGCTCGCGCTCGTCACGGGCTCCGCTGCTGGGAGGCCGCCTCGCGCACGCGCTCGTAGGCCTGCCGTGCGGCCTCCTCCAGCCGCTGGGCGGCCTCGCGGATGACGTCGCCGGCCGTGCGCGCGGAGTCGGCTGCGGCGGTCGTCGCCTCGGCGGTGGTCGACTCGGCCGTCGAGCTCGCGGGGGCGGCGGCGCTCGACTCGGCCGCGGCGCTCTCGGCCGCGCTGGACTCCTCGGGCGGCTCGTCCGCGGTGGGCTCGCCGCCGGCCTCCCCCTCGCCGCCGGCCACGGGCGCCGCCAGGGGCGCTGGCGTGCTGGTCGCGGCCTCGGTCGAGCCGGCGGCCTGCATCTCCTCGGCCGGCGCGGCCTCGTCGAGCTGCTCGTTCGCCTTGAACGACTGCTCCGGCTCGGACGCCGCCGCGGCGGCCGACGCGGCATCCTGCGCGGGCTCCGGCGCCTGCTGCTCGGCGGCCGCGCTCGACGCCGGCGCGGCCGCGGTCACGGCGGCGGCGTCCCGGCTGTCGGAGCCCTCGTCGTCACCGCCGTTCGTCCCGACGACGACCGCCACGAGCACGAGGGCCGCGGCCGCCGGCACGGCGAAGCCGGCCCAGAGCGCCGGACGCCAGCGGCGGCGCCGGCGCGCGGACTCGAGCTCGCGCGGGGGGAGCTCACGCTCCAGGGCAGCGTCGAGGCGCGTGACGACGGCCGCCGGCGCACGCTCATCGCCGAGCGCGGCCAGCAGGCCCTGCACGCGCTCGAGCTCCTCCGGGGTCGGCTCGTAGGAGTCGTCGGGCGGGTGGTGCATGCCGGTCATTGGACGGCGTCCAGGTTCGTCGGTTCCCGCAGCATCGATGCGAGCTGTGCCCGCGCACGGAACACGCGCGACTTCATGGTGCCCACGGGGACGTCCAGCACCTCCGACATCTCCGTGGGGGTGAGCCCGGCCACGTCGGAGAGCACGACGGCCACGCGGAACTCCTCCGGCAGCTTCGCAAGGGCCGCCTCCAGCGCGCGCCGCAATGCGGCCTGCTCGTAGTCGTCGGTGTGCGACGCCACCTGCGGCGTCTCCTCGGCGTCGAGCGACGAGGCGGCCTTGCGGCGGTTGATGACGTCCAGGGCGCGGTTGGTGGCGATGCGGTAGAGCCAGGTCGAGACGCGGGCGCGGCTGCCGAAGCCGGAGAGCCCGCGGTAGGCGGAGATGAACGTCTCCTGGAGCGCGTCCTCGGCGTCGTCGGGGTTGCGCGTGAGCCGGAGCACGACGGCGTAGACGCGGTCGCGGTGGCGGCGCACGAGCTCGTCGAACGCCGCCACGTCGCCGCGCTGCGCCTGGCGGACCAGGGTCTCGTCGGAGGGCGCGCCCGGCACGGGCGGAGTTTGACGGGTCCGGCGGCCCCCTGTCCGGCCCTGTCTACGCTCCGGCGCGTGCGGACCGACGACCTGGACTACGAGCTGCCGCCCGAGCTCGTGGCCCAGGAGCCCGTCGAGCCGCGCGACGCGGCGCGCCTCCTGGTGGTCGATCGCGCGACGGGTGCGCTGCAGCACCGGCACGTGCGCGACCTGCCGGGGCTGCGTGCGCCCCGACGACCTCGTCGTCGTCAACTCCACGCGCGTGCGCCACGCGCGCCTGCGCGGACGGCGGGCCACCGGCGGGGCGGTCGAGGTGCTGCTGCTGGCGCCCCGGGCGGACGGCGCCTGGGAGGCCCTGGCCCGGCCGGCGCGGCGCCTCAGGCCGGGCGAGGCCATCGCGGTCGGCGACCGGCTGGTGGTGCGCATCGTCGAGCGGACGGCCGAGGGCGGGATGGTGGTGCGGCTCGAGTCGCAGGACCCGCTGGAGGACGCGATCGAGCGCGCCGGCGCCGTCCCGCTGCCGCCCTACATCCGCGCCGAGCTGCGCGACCCCGGGCGCTACCAGACGGTCTACGCCGAGCGCACGGGGTCGGCCGCCGCGCCGACGGCGGGCCTGCACCTGACGCCGGCGCTGCTGGAGGCGCTGCGCACGCGCACGGCGGGCCTGGAGTCCGTCGACCTGGAGATCGGGCTCGACACCTTCCGCCCGGTGGCGGTCGACGACGTCGACGACCATCCCATGCACGCCGAGGCGTACCGCGTCGACCCGGCCGTGCGCGCGCGCGTCGCCGCCGCCCCGGGGCGCGTGCTGGCCGTCGGCACCACCACGGTCCGGGTGCTGGAGACGGTCGCCGACCCCGCGGCGCCGGACGCCGGGCTGACGCGCCTCAAGATCCAGCCCGGGTACGCGTTCCGCAGCGTGGGCGCCCTGCTGACGAACTTCCACCTGCCGCGCTCGACGCTGCTGGCGCTGGTGATGGCGTTCGCCGGCCGAGACCTCGTGCGCCACGCCTACGCCGAGGCGGTGCGCGAGCGCTACCGCTTCTACTCGTTCGGCGACGCCATGCTGATCGCGTAGCTGCCACCCTCCCGCGTGTGAGCACCCCGCCTCCCGGCACCTTCGAGGTCGAGGCCAGCGACGGCGCCGCCCGCGCCGGCGTCCTCTGGACCGCGCACGGCCCGGTGCGCACGCCGGTCTTCATGCCGGTCGGCACCAAGGCGACCGTCAAGGCGCTCGACCCGCTGGAGCTCGAGGCAGCCGGGGCCCAGATCGTGCTCGGCAACACCTACCACCTGCACCTGCGGCCCGGCGAGGAGCTGATCGCGGAGCTCGGCGGGCTGCACCGCTTCATGGCCTGGGACCGGCCGATCCTCACGGACTCCGGCGGCTACCAGGTGTTCTCGCTGCTGGACACGGCCCGCATCGACGGCGACGGCGTGACCTTCCGCTCGGTCTACGACGGCACGGAGGAGCGCCTGACGCCGGAGCGGGCGATGGCGATCCAGGCGGCGCTCGGCTCCGACATCGCCATGTGCTTCGACGAGTGCCCGCCGGGCGACGTGCCGCGCGACGTCGTGGCGCGGGCCGTGGAGCGGACGTCGGCCTGGGCCGCCCGCTGCGCGCGCGACGGAGCCGGCGCCGGGCCAGCTCCGCTTCGGGATCGTGCAGGGCGGCATCGACATGGAGCTGCGCCGCGAGAGCGCCGAGGCGATCGTCGGCCTCGACTTCGACGGCAACGCCATCGGCGGGCTGACGGTCGGCGAGGAGCGCGCGGCCACGTTCGCGGTCGCCGCCGAGACCGCGGCGCTGCTGCCGGCCGAGAAGCCGCGCTACTTCATGGGCATCGGCGACCCGGAGGGCCTCCTGCGGGTGTTCGCGTCGGGCGTCGACATGGCGGACTGCGTGCTGCCCACCCGGCTCGGCCGGACGGGGGGCGCGCTCACGTGGGACGGCCGACTGAACCTCCGCAACGCGCGCTTCGCCCGCGACCCCGCGCCGCTCGACGAGGACTGCGACTGCGCCGCGTGCAGGCGCTTCTCGCGCGCGTACATCCGCCACCTGATCAGCCAGGACGAGATCCTGGGCCTGCGCCTGCTCACGCTGCACAACGTGGCCTTCCTGCTAGCCTTGGCTGCGCGCGTCCGGTCCGCGATCGTCGAGGGCCGCCTGGACCGGTTCCTAGCTGAAGCGCTGGGCCGGCTGAGCGCGCCGACCCGAACCTGACGTGGCTCCCCTCACTCTCCTCGCCCTCATGGCCGTGATGGGCTACTTCATGATCCTCCGGCCCATGCGGCAGCGGAACAAGCTGCGCTCGGACATGATGGGCCAGCTCCAGGAGGGTGCCGAGATCCTGTCCGTCGGCGGCATCTACGGCACCGTGCTGGAGCTCCGCGACGAGGACCTCGACGTCGAGATCGCCGACGGCGTTGTGATCCGGCTCAACCGCCGCGCGATCGCGAACGTCCTGGATACGCCCGCAGAGCCCGTCGACGACGTCGCTGGTGACGTCGCGGACGAGCAGGCCGACTAACGTACGGCGACGGTCCAGCCGACCTACTCACGACGTGTCTCGCCGCGGAAATCTCGCCATCATCGCGCTGGTCGCGGCCCTGCTCGTGGGCACGCTGGCGCTCTTCCTGCTCCGTGAGCCCGTGCTCGGGCTCGACCTCGAGGGCGGCGCGGAGATCGTGCTCGAGGCCACGCCGGAGCAGGGCCAGGAGGTCACGCCGGCGATCCTCGACCAGGCGGTGAGCATCCTCCGCGACCGCGTCGACGCGCTCGGCGTCGCGGAGCCCGAGATCCGCAAGGAGTCCGGCAACCGCATCTCCGTCGCGGTCGCCGGCGAGAACGACCCGCAGCGCGTCTTCGACCTCGTCGGCTCGACCGGCAAGCTCTACTTCATCGACCTCGAGCAGGGCCTGACCGAGGGCGTCTCCCGCTCGGTCGTCGAGGGCGGCGGCATCACGCCGAAGAACTCGCTGTACGAGCTGCTGAAGGCCGCCGAGCCGCAGGCCGAGCGCGACGGCAAGTCCGAGCTGTTCGCGTTCCAGGAGGGCAAGACCGACCAGCCGCTGAACGCGTCGGGCGCCGCGAACGAGGAGAAGCTCAAGCAGCAGCTCGAGGTCGCGGAGCTGCCCGACAACGTCGACGGTGCTCGGCGTCCCGAAGGGCAAGCTGGCCGTCTCGTGCTCCTCGTGGTCGCCCGCCGGCTGCCCGCCCGACATCGCGCCGGACACGGAGCACGCGCAGCCCGAGAAGACCTACTGGTACATGTTCGACGTCCCGACCGGGGACGGGCTGCTGACGGGCGCCGACCTCGACGGGGCGAAGGCGGACTTCGACCCGCAGAGCGGCGCGCCCATCGTCACGATGGACTTCGACTCGCGCGGCGGCCGCGTCTTCGAGGACATCACCAACGACCTCGCGGACCGCGGCAAGCAGCTGTACGACCAGGCGGTCGCGCAGCGGCGAGGCGCCGGAGGGCTCGCAGCAGGCGTTCCTGCAGCGCTTCGCGGTCGTCCTCGACAACAAGCTCACGACCTTCCCGACGATCGACTTCCGGGACAACCCGGACGGCATCAAGGGCGGCAACGCGCAGATCACCGGCCTCGACAGCGCGCAGGAGGCCAAGGACATCGCGCTCGTGCTGCAGTCGGGCTCGCTGCCGGTGGAGTTCACGCCGCTCTCGACGAGCCTCGTCTCGGCCACGCTCGGCAAGGAATCGCTCGACCAGGGCCTGTTCGCGGGCATCGCGGGCCTCCTGATCGTGATGGTCTACATGCTGATCTTCTACCGGTTCCTCGGCCTCATCGCCGACATCGCGCTGCTGATCTTCGCCATCCTGTTCTACGGCCTGATCCTCGCGATACCGGTGACGATGACGCTACCGGGCATCGCCGGCATCATCCTCACGATCGGCGTCGCGGCAGACGCGAACGTCGTCATCTTCGAACGCATCAAGGAGGAGGTACGCGCCGGGCAAGACGGTCCGCGCGGCCATCTCGGCGGGCTACTCGAAGGGCTTCCACACGATCGTCGACGCGAACGCGGTCACGCTCATCACGGCGGCGGTGCTGTTCGTGGCGTCGACGGCGTCGGTCAAGGGCTTCGCGTTCCTGCTGGCGCTCGGCGTCCTGGTCTCGATGTTCTCGGCCGTGGCCACCACCCGCGCGATGCTCGGCATCCTCGGCAACTTCAAGTGGTTCAACAACGTCGCGTTCATGGGCGCCGCGCCGAAGCCGGTGCGCTGGCGCATGGACTTCGCCGGGCGCAAGGTGCTGTGGTTCGTGATCTCGGGCGTGGTCGTCCTGATCAGCCTCGGCTCGCTCGCCGTCAACGGCCTCAACGAGGGCATCGACTTCGAGGGCGGCACGCGCATCAACGTGACGCTGGAGCAGCCGGCCACGCCGGACGACGTGCGCGGCGTGCTGTCGTCGGTCGACTCGAGCCTCGGCGACGCCGTCATCCGCGGCCGCGGCACGACCGCCGGCCAGAACTCGTTCACCGAGTTCCAGGTCGACGCGAAGGAGTTCCCGACCGACGACGTCGCCGCCTTCACGCAGGGGCTCCGCGAGCGCTACGGGGTCGCCGACCAGCCGGACGTGCGATCGGTGTCGGCGTCGTTCGGCTCGGAGATCCTGCGCGGCGCGATCCTCGCGTTCATCTTCTCGATGTTCCTGATCGTCGTGTACATCGCGTTCCGCTTCGACTGGCGCTACGCGGTGCCGATGATCGTGGCCCTGCTCCACGACCTGATCATCACGGTCGGCGTGTACTCGATGTTCGACCGGGAGGTGTCGTCAGCGACGGTCGCTGCCGTGCTCACGGTGCTCGGCTACTCGCTCTACGACACGATCATCATCTTCGACCGCGTGCGCGAGAACGAGGCGCACCTGCGCAAGCACACCTACGACGAGATCGTGAACATCTCGCTGTGGGAGACGCTGACGCGGTCGCTGAACACGTCGTTCATCACGCTCCTGCCGATCCTCTCGCTGTTCATCTTCGGCGGCGAGACGTTGCAGGACTTCGCCTTCGCGCTGCTCATCGGCATCGCCTCCGGCGCGTACTCGTCGTTCTTCATCGCCGCGCCGCTGCTGGCGTTCATCAAGGGCCGCCAGCCGGAGTTCAAGCGGCGCACGGGCTCCAACGAGCTGCCGTCGTTCCTGCTGCGGGAGACGCCGAAGACCGCGCCGGTCGCGGAGCCCGTCGCGGCTGGCCGCGGTGCCAAGACGGCAACGGTCGCTGCGCCCAGCGCGGTGGCGGAGGCCGAGCGCCCACCGCCGCCGGACGTCGACGCGGCGCCCGCGGCCGCGCCGGCGGAGCCCGTCGACGACGCCGAGGCCCAGGCCCGCGCGGCCGCCCGCGCGCGCCGCGCCGACCGCAAGACGCGCCGCCGACCGCACGGCCGCTAGCGGCCGGGCAGGCGCTGGCGCGACCGGGCGCCGTCCGACCCGCTCCCTAGCCTGTCGGGGCCGTGCTGCCCCGGATCGCCATCGCGCCCGCACCCCTGGACGCGGTGGAGGGGCTGTGCGACGCGCTCGACCTCTCGCGGGTGACGGCCGCCGCGCTCGTGCGGCGCGGGCTGGCCGACCCGGAGGCCGCGCGTCGCTTCCTGGAGATCGACGGCGCGCAGCACGACCCGGCGGCGCTGGGCGACATGACCGCCGCCGTCGACCTCGTCGCTGCCGCCATCGCCGACGGGCGGCGCATCGTCGTCCACGGCGACTACGACGCGGACGGCGTGTGCGCGACGGCCCTCGCCTGCGAGGTGCTGGCGGCGTGCGGCGCGAACGTCGAGCCCTTCCTCCCCAGCCGCTTCGACGAGGGGTACGGGCTCGCCACGGAGACGGTCGAGCGGCTGCACGAGGCCGGGTGCGGCCTCCTGCTGACGGTCGACTGCGGCATCACGGCGGTCGAGGCTGCGGCGCGCGCCCGCGCGCTGGGCCTCGACCTCGTGATCACCGACCACCACCGGCCGGCCGCCGAGCTGCCCGACTGCCCGCTGGTGGTGACGCGCGGCCGCGGCGACTACCCGTTCCCCGAGCTGTGCGGCACCGGCGTCGCGTACAAGCTCGGCGAGGCGCTGGTCGCCCGCCTGGGCGCCGACCCGGCGGTGCTGGAGCGCGTGCTCGACCTCGTGGCCGTCGCGACCATCGCCGACGTCGTGCCGCTGGTCGACGAGAACCGCGGGCTGGTGCGCGCGGGGCTGCGACGGCTGCGCGGCGGCGGCCGGCCGGGGCTGGACGCGCTGCTCGCCGTCGCCCACGTCGACCGTGTGCGGGCCGGCGCGGGGGAGATCGCCTTCCGGGTCGCGCCGCGCATCAACGCCTGCGGCCGGCTCGGCCACCCGGCGGAGGCGCTCGAGCTGCTGCTGACGGACGACGCGCGGCGGGCGCGGGCCCTGGCCGAACGGCTCGACGACCTCAACCGCGAGCGGCAGGCCGTCGAGGACCGCATCCTGCGCGACGCGCTGCGCCGGCACGAGGAGCTCGAGCCCGAGCGGCGCGACGCCCGCGGCCTGGTGCTGTGGTCGGACGAGTGGCACGCGGGCGTGGTCGGCATCGTGGCCTCGCGGCTGGTGGAGCGCCTGCGGCGGCCGGTGGTGCTGGTGGCGCTGGAGGGCGAGGAGGGTCGCGGGTCCGGCCGCTCGCTGCCGGTCTACGACCTGCACGCGGGGCTGGCGGCGACCTCCGAGCACCTGGAGGCGTACGGCGGCCATCGCGTCGCGGCCGGCGTGACCGTGCGGGCCGACCGGCTGGAGGACTTCGCCCGCGCCTTCGCCGCCCACGCGGACGCCGCGCTGGCCGACGAGGACCTGTCGCCGGTCGAGCGCATCGACGCCGTGGCCTCGCTGGCCGACGTGTCGCTCGACGTGGCCGACGAGCTCGGCCGCCTGGAGCCGTTCGGCCTCGGCAACCCGGGCGTGTCGGTGCTGCTGCCGGCCGTCGAGATCGGCGACGTGCGTCCGATGGGCGCCGACAACAAGCACCTGCGCTTCGTCGTCCGCTCCTCGGCCGGCACCTGCCGCGTGGTGCAGTGGGGCGGCGGGCGCGACGCCGAGACGCTGGGCGGCGGGCGCTTCGACGTCGTCGCGCGCGTCGAGCGCAACGACTGGAACGGCACGTCGTCGGTGCAGCTGGTGAGCCGCGGCGCGGTGCCGGTCGCCGACCTCGTGAGCGTGCCGGCGGGCCTGTGCACGACGCCGTGCGACGCGACCTGCACCGAGCGCGCCCGGCCGTCGGCGCTCGACGACGCGGGCGTGCGGGCCGTGCCGGGCCCGGGCGGTGCGCGCCACCATCCGCCGGTCGCGGCGGGCGCGCTGTCGGAGGTCGTGCGCATCGCGGCCACCGGCGAGGGCGTGCTGGTGGTGGTGGCCGACGTCGGCGCGCCGCCGCGGCCTCGTCCGCCACGCGCTGCACCCGGCGCGCTTCGGCCTGCAGGGCGCGCTGCTGTTCAGCCGCCGCTGCGCGGACGCGGCGCTCGACGCGCGCCTGGCCGTGGCCGCCGACGGCGCCTGGCTCGCGCTGGTCGACCACGACACGCTCGCCCGCCGTCCCGAGCTCGGCGCCGCCTTCCGCCACGTGGCGGTGCTGGACCCGCCGGCGTCGGCAGCCGCGCAGCAGGCGCTCGACGGCCTGCCGGAGGGCGTCGACGTCCACGCGCTGGCCGGCCCGCAGGAGGCGGCCATGGCGCGCCGCCTGCACGAGGCCCGCGCCCCGCGGGCGGTCGCGGCGGCGGTCTGGCGGGCGCTGCAGGAGGGCGGCAGCACGGCCGACGCGCTCCACGAGCGGCTGCTGGCGACCCCGGGCGCGCCGGACGCGGGGGAGTGCGCGTGGGCGCTGGAGGTGCTGGTCGAGGCGGGCCTGGCCACGCGCGACGGCGCGACCTACGAGCGCAGCACGACCGCCCCGGGGCGCGCCGACCTGACGGCGATCCCGGCCTTCGCCGCGGCGGCCGACGCGCACGCCGACGGCCTGCGCGTGCTGGGCGGCGAGCCGCTGCCGGTCGCCGTGTAGGCCGTCAGTCGAAGAACGTCACCTCGCGGCCAGGTGTCGGGACGTACGTGAAGCGCTCGTCGGGGAGCGGGCTCGTCGAAGATCGCCTCCGTGACGATCAGCGCCTCGTAGTTCTGCCCGTCGTGCCGCGTGCCGATGGCGAGCAGCACGCCGTGCTCCGCGTCGACGGCGATCTCCGCGTCGTCCGCGAGGACGAGTGCGTCCCGGGGCGTGCCAGGCGGCGATGACGCGCGGTCTGGCCGAGATAGCCGACCGACAACGCCTCCGGACGCGGCACGAGGCGGAGCTCGGAGCACGGGCCGCCCGGCGACGTCGGCCGGGCCTAGCGAGCTGCTTCGATCGGGCGATGCGTCAGTCCGCCGACGAGCGTTCGCAGTCGCCGCATGCGACGGTGAGCCGCGCCGTCCGCGAAGCGCGGGCCGGCAGCGAGCAGCGCGTCGAGGCGCTGGCGCGTCGTCGCACGGTCACTGCGCGCCACCGCGAGCATCTCCAGCCCCGGCACGGTGCTCAGCCAGGTCGCCGGGTGCCCGTTCGCGCCGCGCGCCGCCTTCGCTCCGAAGTAGCAGTTCTTGCCGTGCTGGAAGCGGATCGGGAAGGTGATGCGCACGACGGTGTCGACGCAGCGCGCGTTGGGGTAGCGGCTGCGCAGGCGGGCCGCGCTCGCGCGCGCGGTCACCCCCTTGTCGGTGGCGAAGTGCCCCGCGGCGGTCGGCGGCGTTCCGACGAAGCGCAGCCGGCCGGCCGCGTCGTAGCGCACCAGGAGCCCCGCGGCGGTCAGGGTGTGGAACGGGCCGAAGTCGAAGCGGCCGTGCTTGCCGGCGAGCCCCTCGACGTCTGCGCGGCTCGTGCCGAGCCAGAGCCCGGCGATGCCGCGGTCGGTGGTCACGCGCCCCGGGCCGACCGCCTCGGCCGTGCGATCGACGGTGACCGGCGGCGTGAACGCCTGGCCGCCGTTCGTCTCCGACACGTCGCGTCTCGCCGAGACCCGCACGACCTTCTGCGCGGTCCGGAGGGCGCAGCTGTAGATCGTGACGGTGCCCTCGCGCGGCATCTTCTCGAACGAGTTGCACGGCCGGCCGTCCACCTCCAGGAAGACCTCGCCGCCGAGGGCGCGCGGCGCGTCGACGGTGACCGCGAGGCCGAACCAGACGGGCCGGGCGCGCACGATGCGGACGAGGTCGGAGAAGTCCCAGGTCAGCAGCAGCTCGCGGTCGACGTCCTGGTTGAGGTCGTCGCCCTGCAGCGTCGCGCGGATCCCGAACACGCTGCGATCGAGGCCGGTCAGCGTCAGGTCGGCGGCGAACGGCCCCGGCCCGACCATGGTGTTGACGGCGTCGCCCGGCCCGTTGGTCGGCACGACGACGAGCGTGGTGGTGCGCCCGTCGACGACGCCCTCGACGTGCGCGACGACGGGCTCGCCGGCGCGCGCGGGGTCGGGCGAGGCGGTGAGGACGGTGATGGACGTCGCGGCGGACGCGGCACCGGGCGCGACGAGCGCGAGCGTCGCGAGGGCGACGAGGACGGCCGCGACCCGGGCATGCGCCAAGGCTACGCGGCGGGACGCGGCGGCGCCAGATCTCGCACGCCCCGTGCACCGTTCGGGACGCCAGCGGTTGCTACCGTCGCCGCGATGCGCATCCGCGGCTCCGACCTCGCCGCTGCCGGCCTGCAGCCCGGCCCCGTGATGGGCGTCGCCCAGCGGGTGCTGCCGCGCGCCGTCAAGCGGCTCGGGCGCGACGAGGCGCTGGCGGAGCTCGCGCGCGTCGTCGCCGACCCGGAGGCGAACGCCGCGCACGAGTGGTTCGCCGACGTCGCCGCCGCCCTCCTGCGCGAGCGTGCGCGGCCGGCGCCGTTCGTCGAGCGCGAGGCGCCGGCGCCGTACCGGTCGTGGGGCGAGGACGTCGACCAGGGCGCGATCGACCAGATGGAGAACGCGCTGCGCCTGCCGAGCGCGGTGCGGGGCGCGCTGATGCCCGACGCGCACAGTCGGCTACGGCCTGCCGATCGGCGGCGTGCTGGCGACCGAGAGCACCGTCATCCCGTACGCCGTCGGCGTCGACATCGCCTGCCGCATGAAGCTGTCGGTGCTCGACCTGGAGCCGGAGGCGATCGACCGCGACCCGCAGCGGCTCGAGCGGGCGCTGCTGCGCGAGACGCTGTTCGGCGTCGGCGCCAAGCTGCGCGAGCGCGCCGACCACGAGGTGCTGGACGCCGACCCTGGGCCGTCACGCCGACCACCCGCTCGCTGCGCCAGAAGGGCGCCGACCAGCTCGGCACGAGCGGCTCCGGCAACCACTTCGTCGAGTTCGGCGTGCTCGACCTGCCGCAGCCCGACCTCGGGCTCGAGGCCGGGCGCTACCTCGCGCTGCTCTCGCACTCCGGCTCGCGCGGCTCGGGCGCGCAGGTCGCGAGCCACTACTCGAAGCTCGCCCGCGACCTGCACCCGGAGCTGCCGCGCGACCTCGCGCACCTCGCGTGGCTCGACCTCGACACCGAGCAGGGCGACGACTACTGGGCCGCGATGAACCTGATGGGCGACTACGCGGCGGCCAACCACGCGGTCATCCACCGGCGCGTGGCGCGGCACCTGAAGGCCGAGGTGCTGGCCGGCGTGGAGAACCACCACAACTTCGCCTGGAGCGAGTCGCACGGCGGCCGGGACGTGATCGTCCACCGCAAGGGCGCCACGCCGGCCGGCAAGGGCGTGCTCGGCGTCATCCCCGGCTCGATGGCCAGCCCGGCCTTCGTCGTCCGCGGCGCGGGGACGAGGACAGCCTGCTCTCGGCGTCGCACGGCGCCGGCCGCGTGATGAGCCGCAAGGCCGCCAAGGAGCGGTTCACGCTGGAAGCAGATGCGCCCGCTGCTGGAGGAGGCCGGCGTGCGCCTGCTGTCCGCCGGCATCGACGAGAACCCGCTCGTCTACAGCGACATCAACGACGTGATGGCGGCGCAGGACGACCTCGTCGACGTCGTCGCGCGCTTCACCCGCGCATCGTGCGCATGGCGGACGCGGGCGAGCGGCCGGAGGACTGAGCCGTCCCGGCGGGCTGACCGCTCGTCGCCGCGCCGGACGGCCGCACGGCGCGTCGTCGCCCATCGAACAGGCCTCCAGCGGCCGCCGCTCCGTGCGCCGCGCCCGAGTCGCCTACCTGACCGCAGCCCGATGTCGTGCCCTTCTCGGCGCTGGTCAGCCTCGGGGTCGCCGCGCTGGTCATTCCCGTCATCGTGCGTGGCGCCTGGCTCGTTCGGCCACGGTCGCGCCCGAGCGGTGACCGCCACGCCCTCCTGCGGGATGTCCAACGTGCCGTCCGTCGTTGTCATGATTGTCACCTGCGGCGGTCCCCACGCCCGCCGTCCCCCAGCCGCCCCACCGTTCGCCCGAGCACCCCTCGGGTAGCATGAGATCACGTGCCAGCAACGCTCCCCGAGTCCGCACAGCGCCACCGCGAGCTCCTCGACGAGCTGATCGAGGACGTCGTCTCCTACTCGCAGGAGGCCGACCTCGACCTCGTGACCGAGGCGTTCGCGTACGCCTGCGCGCACCACGACGGGCAGCGGCGCAAGAGCGGCGAGGAGTTCATCTACCACCCCTGGGGCGTCGCCAAGATCTGCGCGCGCCTGCGCCAGCCGTCGACGGTGCTGGCCGCGGCGCTGCTGCACGACGTCGTCGAGGACACCGACGCGACGTCGGAGGAGATCGCCGCCCTGTTCGGCGAGGACGTGCGCCTGCTGGTCGACGGCGTCACGAAGCTGTCGAAGATCCAGTTCGCCTCCCGCGAGGAGGCCGAGGCCGAGAACTACCGCAAGATGATCATGTCGATGGCGCAGGACATCCGCGTCATCGTCATCAAGCTCGCCGACCGGCTGCACAACATGCGGACGCTGTCCTACCTGGGCAAGCAGAAGCAGATCCAGAAGGCGAAGGAGACGCTCGACGTCTTCGCGCCGCTGGCCCACCGCCTCGGCATCCACTCCATCAAGTGGGAGCTCGAGGACCTCGCGTTCGCGACGCTCTACCCGCGCAAGTACGCCGAGATCGAGGCCATGGTCAACGAGCGCCGCGCCGATCGCGAGCGCTTCGTCGCCGAGGCCGGCACCATCCTCCGCGGCGATCTGGAGAAGGTCGGCGTCGAGGCCCAGATCTCGGGCCGCGCCAAGCACTTCTACTCCATCTTCGTGAAGATGACGCGGCGCGGGAAGGAGTTCAACGAGATCTACGACCTGACCGCGATGCGCGTCCTCGTCGGCAGCGACAAGGACTGCTACGGCGCGATCGGCGTGATCCACGCGCTCTGGAAGCCGATGCCGGGGCGCTTCAAGGACTACATCGCGATGCCGAAGACGAACGGCTACCAGTCGCTGCACACGACCGTCATCGGACCGCACGGCAAGCCCCTCGAGATCCAGGTGCGCACCCAGCGCATGCACCAGACCGCCGAGTTCGGCGTCGCGGCGCACTGGCTGTACAAGGACCGCACCGCCAACGACCCGATGGCCTGGCTGCGCGACGTCGTCGACTCCGCTGACGACGGCGACTCCGAGGAGTTCATGGACGGGCTCCGCGGCGGCCTCTTCGACGAGGAGGTCTACATCTTCACGCCGAAGGGCGAGCTCAAGGCGCTGCCCGCCGGCGCGACGCCGCTCGACTTCGCGTACTCCGTGCACACCGACGTCGGCCACCGCTGCGTCGGCGCCAAGGTCAACGGCCGCATCGTGCCGCTGCACTCGACGCTCTCCAGCGGCGACATCGTCGAGGTGCTGACGTCGAAGGCCGAGCGCGGCCCCTCGCGCGACTGGCTCGGCATCGTCACCACGACGCGCGCCCGCAACAAGATCCGCCAGTGGTTCGCGCGCGAGCAGCGCGAGGACCTCGAGCAGCGCGGCCGCGACGCCCTGCACAGCGCCCTCAAGGGCAACGGCCTGCCGCACCAGAAGATCACCTCGTCGCCGCTGCTCGCCGCGGTCATCCGCGACATGGGCTTCAAGAAGGCCGAGGACTTCTACGTCGCGATCGGCGGCGGCAAGGTGCCCGTCACGCAGGTCACCTCGAAGATCCTGCACCGGCTGAAGACGAACGAGGTCGTCGAGGAGTCGTCGGCCGAGTCGGTCGCGCGCCGCAGCCCGCGGGCGCCGGCGATCCAGTCGACCAACTACGGCGTCGTCGTCGACGGGCTGCCGCAGGACGACGTCCTCGTGCGCATGGCCAAGTGCTGCACCCCGGTGCCGGGCGACGACATCACGGGCTACATCTCCGCAGGCCGCGGCATCACCATCCACCGTGTCGACTGCCCCAACGGGCGGGCCCTCATGCGCACGCCCGAGCGCTTCACGCCCGTGAGCTGGAGCGGCGACCCGGCGCAGTCCTTCCGCGTCGAGGTGGCCGTCGACTCCTGGGATCGCGCGCGCCTCCTGGAGGACGTGGGGCGGACGTTCGCGGAGCACGGCTGCAACGTCGTCGAGTACAGCGGCCACGTGCAGGACCAGATGGCGCGCAACCGCTACGTCATCCAGGTCGGCGACGTCCGCACGCTGAAGGCCGTGCTGTCCGGCCTGCGCCAGCTCGAGTCGGTGTTCGACGCGTACCGCGTCACGCCCGGCTCGCGCTGAGCGACCGGTCTTCACCCCCGCGGCCGAAGGGCTGGCCGAAGGGGCAACCACGGGCTGGTACCCTCGGGGCGTGGAGGCTGCGCCGCGCGAGCCGTCGCACGATCGTCGCAGCCCGGACGAGCCCGGGGTCGCGACCGAGAGCCGCGAGGCCGGACCCCAGGGACTCATGCTCGACGCCCAGGCGCGCCTGGGCAACCAGGGCGCGACTGCGCTCGCCCGCCGCATGGGCCGCAGCGGCAGCGGCGGGCACGGCGGGCTGCGCGAGGACGCGCTGGCCGAGCAGCCGGACGGTCTGACGGCGGTGCTCGCGCGCCGCGTCATGGACCCGAGCAAGGCCGCGAACGCCTCCTTCGCCGACGCCGACGCCTTCAAGGCGCACGGCCCCTTCGGCCCGTCCGACGTCATCGAGGGTACCGGCGGCACCGGCGGATTCGAGGCCATGTACGACCCGGCGGCCGACCAGCTCAACGTCGTCATGCGCTGCGGCATCAACTTCCGCGACTCCCTCGACGCGAGCGGCACGCCGGCCGACACGCGCCTCGCGGGGCTCGCGACCGCCATGCCGCCGCCCGGCCCTGCGCGCACCGCCTACATCAAGAAGTACCAGTGGGACCCGGCCGAGAAGGCGCCCTGGCTGACGAAGCTCAAGTCCACCGTCGAGTCGGTCTGGAGCGCCGGCGGCCGCTTCGAGTTCTTCGTCAACCAGCCCGACTGGGAGTGGGTCGGCGCCAAGGTCAAGATCGACATCCAGGTGGCGGAGAAGCTCAGCTCCGGCGGCACCGACCACCTGACGGTCGAGAACTTCAAGTTCCCGCCCGGCGAGAACCTCTACTCCGTCGGCGACTTCTCCGAGACCGGCCCCGGCGCGGGCGACAACGCGCAGGACCAGACGATGCGCCTCGCCAGCACCGACGTGGAGCCCCGACCGGACGGGTCGCTGTTCTGGGAGGTGCACTTCGACCACGACTCCGACGACGTCTCGACCGCGACGGTCACGGTCACCGGCACGACGAGCTCCATGGCCCAGTTCGTGATCACGTTCAACGGCGCCGTCGCCGGCACGCCGGGGCGCAGGCCGGCCAAGGTCGAGCTCGTGGGGCACGCCTCCCAGTCGGGCGACGACGCGTACAACCTCGACCTCAGCAAGCGCCGCGCCGCGAACGTGCGCAAGACGCTGCTGGCCAACCGATTCCGCGACGTCACGACGCGCGTCGACTCGGCGGCGAAGGGCGAGGAGGGCGCCAACCCGGTCGAGGACCCGAAGGACCGGCGCGTCGACATGATCGTGGACGGCGGCGACGCGCAGATCCTCGCGGCGCACGAGTTCGGCCACGCCTTCGGCCTCGACGACCAGTACGCCACCGACGCCGGCGGGCTCATCAGCGGCACCGGCGGCGCGACCGGCACCGCGTCGTCCCACCAGCCGCAGACCCAGGCGATGACCGACGCCTCGGGCAAGCACCTCGAGGGCTCGATCCACGAGAACAACGCGGACATCATGTCGGACGGCAACAAGATCGGCGCCCAGCACTACTCGATGTTCCACGCCGCCCTCTGCGAGCTGACCGGGATGACGAACTGGGCGCTCGGGCCCAAGAAGGCGCGGTCGGGCACGAGCTCCACGGGCACACCGGCGCCGTCCGCGCCGCCGGCGCCGGGGCCGTGAGCGGGTGGCCGACGCGCTCGCTGATCGCCCTCGCCGCGCTGAGCCTCGTGCTCGCCGGCTGCACGCTGCCGGGCTGGCGGCCCGTGGCTGACCAGGGCGTCGCGCCCGCGCCCGCGGGCACCGTCGTGCAGTTCGTCAACGACGGCGAGCCCGGCACGCCCACCGGCCTCCGCGTGCTGCCGGACGGGCGTGTCGAGGAGCTGCGCGACGGCAGCTGGGGCGAGGTCTGGCGCTACGACGACGCCGCGCTGGACGACCTGCGGCAGGACGTCGCGAAGGCCGACCAGGGGCTCGACGACCGCTACGAGCCGCCCGGCGGCCGGTCGGGCAAGAGCCGCACGACGTGGCAGCTCGCGCAGGACGACGGCGGCGTCCACACGGTCGTCGTCGAGGGCCCGCAGGCCCCGCCGCCGCCGTTGCAGCGCCTGTTCCGCCGCATGTTCGAGCTGCGGCCGCAGCCCGCGGCGAGCTCCCTGTGGCGCGTGCGCGTCGGCGACGACCTCGTCGAGCGCCACGTCGACGGCGAGCCCGCCGGCGTGAAGGCCATCGCGCCGCTCGTCGACGCCCTGTTCGCGCCGGCCGACGCGGGCGACGCGCCGCTGCCGGACGACCCGGACGCGCCGCTGCTCGTGGAGATCGCGTGGACGCGCCGACGGGACGCTCACCGAGACGACGCGCGTCTACGCCGACGGCCGCAACGTCAGCGTCAAGGGCGGGGCGGAGGAGGAGCAGCGCCGCTACACGGCGGACGAGGTGCGCGCCATCGGGGCCGCCGTCGAGCAGGTCGGCTGGGCGTCGCTGCCCGACCCGCTCTCGCCGGGCTAGCGACCGCCGCCGGGGACGTGCTGGCCGCCGCCGAGCGCGTCGGCCCACAGGTCGCCGTGCTCGCGCACCCGCTCGAGCACCTCGTCGGGGCCGAACACCAGCAGCTCGGGGTCGCCCGCCTCCGCAGCCTCCTCGACCTCCTCCCACGCGAGCGGGGTGGAGACGGTCGGCGCGTCGCCCTTGGCCCGCAGGGAGTAGGCGGCGACGTTCGTCTTGGCGATGTGGTTCTGCGTCCAGTCGACCAGCACCTTGCCGCCGCGGATGGCCTTCGTCTGCACCGTCACCACGTCGTCGGGGCGCTCGCGCTGCAGGAGCTCGGCGACGGCGCTCGCGAACGCGCGGTCGTGCTCCCAGTCGTCGGTCCGGTCGAGCGGCACCAGCACGTGCAGGCCCTTGCCGCCGGTGGTCTTGACGACGGCGCGCAGGCCGAGCCGCTCGAGCAGGTCGCGCAGGTGCAGCGCCAGCCGGGCGCTCTCGACGAGCCCCGCGGGCGGGCCGGGATCGAGGTCGAACATGACGCCGTCCGGGTGCTCGAGGTCGGGCGCGCGGCCGAGCGGGACGTGGAGCTCGATCGAGGCCAGGTTCGCGAGCCAGACCAGCGTCGCGGCGTCGTCGGCCACGACGGCGGGGTACTCCTCGTCGTCCTCCTTGACCATGTCGAACGTGCGCAGCCAGCCCGGGCACGGCGGCGGGCAGCGCTTGGCGAAGAAGCCCGGCTTGTCGACGCCGTTCGGATAGCGGATCAGCGTCAGCGGCCGATCCTGCAGGTGGGGCAGCAGCGCCGGCGCGATCGACGCGTAGTAGTGGATGACCTGGCCCTTGGCGAAGCCCGTCGGGTAGAGCGGCTTGTCCAGGTTCGAGAGCCGCAGCCGGCGGCCCCCGACGTCGACCTCGGTCTCGGCCGCCACCGGGGCCGCGGACTAGGTCTTGCTCGGCGTCTTGGCGCGCCGGGCGGGCTTCTTGGCGGGCTCGGAGCGCTCCTTCGCCGCCGCCAGCGAGGCCTCGAGGGCGGCCATGATGTCCGCGACGGGCGCCTCGGCAGTGCTGACCGGCTCCGGCGTGGCGATGATCTCGCCCGCCGCCTTGCGCTGGATGACGTCGACGATCGCGTCGCGGTACGTGTCGCGGTACTGCGCGAGGTCGAGCGGCACGGTCATCGAGTCGATGAGCATGACCGCCATGGCCCGCTCCTTCTCGGTCGCCTCGACGTCGAGCTCGGCGATCTCCGGGATCGAGTCCGTGGGCACGATCTCGTCGGCGTAGGCGAGCGTCGAGACGATCAGGCCGGTGTCCGTGGCGCGCACCGCGCACACCGACTCGCGGGTGCGCAGGGCGAAGCGGCCGATGCCGACCCGGTTGGCGTCGAGCATCGCGTCCCGCAGCAGCGCGTAGGCGCGCGTCGCGGTGCGCTCGGGCGCGGCGTGGTAGCTCGAGTCGTAGACGACCGGGTCGATCTCGGCGAGGTCGACGAACTCCTCGATGGCGATCTGGTGCGTGCCCTGCGGGCGGGCGGCCTCGATCTCCTCGTCGCTGATGACGACGTAGCGGCCCTTCGAGACCTCGTAGCCGCGCACGATCTCGTCGGTCGGCACCTCCACGCCCTCGGCGGCGCAGAACCGCCGCATCTGGATGCGTGACCCGTCGGACGCGTGCAGCTGGTTGAAGCGCACGTCCTTCTTCGACACGGCGTTGAAGAGCTTCACCGGGACGTTGACGAGTCCGAAGCTGATGGCACCGTTCCAGATCGCTCGCGGCATCGTGCCGACCTCCAAAGAGCGGGTATGCAGCGGCAAGCCGCCGGAGGCATGATTCCCGGACGGCGCCCCCGGCGCAAACGCGGCGTGCGCACAGCAGCGCCCGGGCAGACCGGATTCGGCGGCGGGCGGGCGGCTCCTGCCGCCGCCCGGCGGCTCTAGGCCTCGGCGTCCAGGTGCTCTGCGAGCGCCTCGACCGCGCTTCGCAGCGCGGGCGGCACGGCGAACAGCGCGCCCAGGACGATGATGTCCGGCGTCACCGCGATGCCGAGGCGCTCGGACCAGGCGCACGCCGCCGCGCGGGCGATCTCCTCCATGCGCTCCAGCTGCTCGACCGGCATGGAACCAAGCCTAGAGAGGGCGTCGGACGGACTGGTGTTCGGGGGCGGCTCCGGCCATGTCAGGCGGCGGCCGTCGCCTGCCGTCCGTCGGCCGCGCGGCGCTCGACCGGTGGTAGGAGCCAGCGTCGTTCGTGCCACCAGCGGCGGACGGTGCGGATGTCGGGCAGGCGGACGCCGTAGAGCCCGGGTGGCGGGTTGGCGAGGGCGGCGGCGAGCCCGGCCTCGAAGGAGCCGCCGGCGGCCCAGATGCGCTCGGCGTCCTGGCGGCGCTTCGCGTGGGCGTAGGAGCCGGGCCGGTGCCGTTTGGGCCGCTCGGGGTTGGTGCACTGCTGGACGAAGCGCCGCAGCGCGTCGCCGTAGCGGCGGGCGGTCAGGCCGAGTCCGCTGTAGAGCTCGCCGATGGCGGCGAGGAAGTCGCGGCCGGAGCGCGAGGCGATGAAGCGCGGGTCGCGGTGCTGGCTGCACAGGACGAGGGTCACGCCGTAGGGCAGCGGCACGCGCTGGCCGGCGCGCGAGCCGGGGAAGCAGGCCACGCACTTCGGGGCCTTCTTGGCGCCCTGGTGCGCGCGGTTCTTGTAGATCCGTGCGGGCCCGCGCGGGCCGGGACTCCAGACGGGGATGCCGGCCTCGGCCAGCGCCAGGTCGTGATCGCGATCGGTACGCCGCTTGAGCATGGCTCGAGCGTGCCGCACGGCCGGCGCACGGCGTTGGTACGGAGGTGCGCGACTTCGTGCCAGTAGCGCACGGGATCCGGACGCGGCGAACGTCGCTCACCGCCTCTCGGATGAATGAGTGGAGCTTGCTCGCGAATGGGCGGGCCGCGCGGCGTGATTGACGCCGGCGGCGACCCGGGGCGGGGGTGCGACGGAAGGCGCTCCGATCGCACGACTTCCGCGCGGAAGCGCGCGAATGGGCGGGCCGCTTGGTGCGATTGTCCCTTGAAATACCTGCAAATCCAGAGCTGACGGCACCTCACCGACGTAGGTGCCGGCCGCTGCGATGGCGCCGCGGCCGCCACGAGGCGGAGATCTTCGCGAAGGACGCCGCGCACGCGCGGAGCTGCCGACCTCCACGATCCGGCATCCGATCCTGACCTTCGAGCCGCTCGACCTCGCGGGCGACGTCAGCCGCTGCGACCGATCATGGGCAGCTGGCACCACGCCGGCCATGGACCTGCCGGACTCCATCACCGCGGGCGACTTCGGCGCCTTCTGCTGGTGCGCCGCCGCCCGCGCGGTCGACGCGGAGGCCTGGCCGCGCACCGACGGCCACCTGGACATCGACGCCGTGCGGCGGCGCGAGCGCCGTGCGATACGCCCGTCATCCGGCCGGCGATCGTGGTCGCGTTCGGGGACCGCCGGGACGGCCTCAGGCGTCGCGCTTCAGGCGCAGCAGCACGTTGTCGTCGGACTCCGTGAGCCACACCGCGTCCTCGGTCGGGAGCACGCTGCCGCCGCTGACGGCCTCCGGGGGCTCGACGTGCTCGACGACGGTGTTGGTCGCGGCGTCGATGCGGTGCAGGAACCCTCGCCGGCGAGCGCACCCACACGTCGTCGCCGTCGACGACGAGATCGCCGCCGAGGTCGACGTGCAGGCCGTCGAAGACGGCGACCGGCTGCATGGTCGCGAGGTCGATGCGCAGCACGCCGTCGGCGGCCCCGACCCAGAGGGTGTCATCGGTGCCCCACGCGATGGTCGGCGCCTCGAGGTCGATCCGCTGCAGGACCTCGCCGGCGTCGACGTCGACCTGCAGGATCTGGTTCGCCAGGGGGCACACCACCCACACGGTGCTGCCGGCGCCCGGCCCGACGTCCGAGCAGGAGACGGGCAGGGCCACGGGATCGCCGGGCTTCGCGCTCGCCGCGTCGATGCCCACGAGCCGGTCGCCGTTGCCGCCCAGCACCCACATCCGGCCCTCTTGGAAGGGCAGGTTCGCCTGGTCGGGGATCTTCGCCGCGGGGATCGTGTCGACGATCGTGGCCGTCTCGGGGTCGATGCGCACGACGTCGCTGCCCGTGCACGTCCACAGGTACCCGCCGCCGGCGCCGAGTCCCTGGCACAGCTGCTCCTGGCCCGGGTCCACGTCGAGGCTCCGGAGCTCCTTCGCCGTCGCCGGGTCGACCGCGACGACGTCCCCGCCGTCGAGCTTGACCCACACGGTGCCGTCGAGCTCCACCAGGTAGTCCGGGCTGCCCAGCTCGAGCTCGGCGTCCTGCACGTCGGCGAGCGGGACCGTGGTCGCCGTCGACGCGTCGATGGTGGTGGCGCCCGCCGACGCGCTGGCCGGCGGCTCGCTCGTCGCCGCGGTGGTCGACGCCACGCCGGTCGTCTGCTCCAAGCCCGCAGGCGCCGCCGTCGTCGCGCTCGTGGTCGAGGCGTCGTCGCCGTCGTCGCCGCACGCCGCCGCTACCACGGCGAGCGCGAGCAGGACTGCGGCCGTCGCGACGCGCCTCCATCGCATGCGGCAGATGCTACGGCCGGCGCCGAGCGCCCGCCAGCGTTCGCGTCTAGGCCCGCGCGCCCGGCCCGTACGCCAGCGGCATGGCGGCGTCGCGCTCGAAGCGGTCGAGCGCGAGCTCCGAGACGTCGACCTCCGGCTCGCGGCCCAGGGCGAGGTCGGCCAGGACGCGCCCGGCGGCGGGCGCCGACTTGAAGCCGTGGCCCGACCAGCCCGTGCAGACGAGCAGCCCGTCGACGCCCGGAGCGGGGCCGAGCAGCGGGTGCCAGTCCGGCGTGTGGTCGTAGGTGCCGGCCCAGCCGCGGACCCACTCGGCGTCGGCGAGCGCCGGGTAGCGGGCGCCCAGCGCCGCCCGCACCGTCCCCTCGTAGGCGGCGTCGGCGTCCTCGTCGCAGTCGTCGCGCCGTGCCACGTCCTCCTGCCCGTGGTACGCGACGGCGCAGAAGTCGCGGCCGGCCGCCGGTCGCACGACGACGTTGGTGACGGCGTCGGAGACCACGGCCGCCGGCTGCGGGCGCGCCCGGCGGCTGGCGCAGCACCGCCACCTGCAGGCGGCGCAGGGCCGAGCGCGAGGTCGACGCCGAGCGGCCCGGCGAGCTCGCGCGCCCAGGCGCCGGTCGCGAGCACCACGCTGCGCGTCGCGATCGTGCCGCGGTCGGTGCGCACGCCGCTGACCCCGGCGCCGTCGGTCTCGATCGCCTCGACCCGGGTGCCCAGGTGCGGCTCCAGACCGAGGGCGCAGGCGGCGGCGAACCAGCCGCCGATCATGGCGTGGACGTCCGCGAAGCCGCCGTCGGGCTCGTAGGCCGCGCCCGCGATCCCGTCGAGCGCGAGCAGCGGCTCGAGCGCGGGCAGCTCCGACGCCTCCACGAAGCGCGAGTCGAGCCCCCACGCCCGACCGAGCGCGCACTGCGCCGCGCAGCGCTCCGCCAGCGCCGGCGGCACCGTCAGCAGGTAGCCCGTCCGCACGTAGCCCGAGGCGCCGACGCCGACCTCGTCCGCCCAGTCGATGATCGTCCGGCTGCCGTTGATGGCGAGGCGCACGAGCACCGCGTTCGTGTAGTGGCGGCGGACCATCGAGAACGACAGGCCCGAGTCGCCCGCGCCCGGCGCGCGCCGCTCCACGAGCGCCACGCGGCCGGCGCCGCGCTGCAGGAGGGCGAAGGCCGTGGCGCAGCCCATCAGGCCTCCGCCGACGACGACGGCGTCGGCCGTGCGAGCGGGCTGCACGGGACTCAGCGGGCCGGGGCGGGCTCGGGAACCGGCGCCGGGTCGGCGAGCCCGCCGTAGAGGGCGTCGAGCAAGAGGCCCGTCACGACCTCCCGCCACTCGGCCTGGCGGAGCACCGAGCGCGCCCCCAGCACGCGCCGCGGCACCCGGTCCGAGTGGCCGAGGCGGCCGAGCTCGTCGAACGCCTCGATGGCGCGGATGACGTTCCAGTAGTCGCCGCGGCCGACGAACGAGGAGACCCAGTCGCGGGCCGGGTCGTCGGCGTGGAAGACGCCGTCGCGGACGCCCTGCCAGTACGCGTGCTGGAACAGGCAGCCGGCCTCGCCGTCGCGCTCCCAGCGGCCGCACACCAGCTCGCGGTGGTCCGACTCGATGCCGCGCAGGGCGAGCTGCAGGAGCTCGCGGCCCCGCGGCGTCGCGGCGAGCGTCTCGAGCTCGTCCCTGAGCGCTCTCTCCTCGGCCAGCATCGACACCTCCTGACGCGTCCTTCGCGGCTGCAGCCTATCCGGTGCGCCAGAGGCCCGATGCTACCCTCCGCACATGGACCTGCGGGACGGTGAGAAGCTGATCTGGGAGGGCCGCCCCACCTGGCGGGCGATGCTGTCCTTCTACATCAAGTGGGGCATCGTGGCCCTGCTGCCGGCGGTCGTCGTGGCGATCCTCAACGGGGTGTTCGACACCGACATCTCGCAGAGCCTCGCGATCCTGGCCACGATCATCCTGCTGGTGATCGTCGTGGCCGGTGGCTGGCTGCTGCGCATCGGGACGTACTACCTCATCACCGATCACCGGATCATGATCCGCCGCGGCATCCTGTCCCGCCGCGAGCGCTCGGCGTCCATCGACCGCGTGCAGAACGTCAACACCTCGCAGACGTTCCTCGAGCGCATGCTGAACACCGGCCGCGTCGACTTCGACACGGCCGGCACCGATGCCGCCGACTCCGACTTCACCTTCGTCGGCATCGACGACCCGCACGGCCTGCGCGACCGGATCGACGCGGTGACGCAGAACCGCGGGCGCGAGGATCGCAGCGGGCTGTAGCGGCCCGGCCGGTCCTAGGCCGCGACGCCGTCCGCCAGGGGCTCCATGCGGGCGCGCACGATCGTGCGGCCGCCGCAGGAGCGGACCTGCACCAGATCGCAGAGCTGGTGCACGAGCCAGAGGCCCCGCCCGTGCGGCTGCTCGAGCGGGGGGCGCACGCGGCCGACCAGCGGCTCCTGCAGGCGGCCGGCGTCCTCGACCTCGACGAGGAGCGCGCTCCCGTCCCGCCAGACGCGCAGCGTGCCGAGGCCGCCCGCGTGGCGGATGCTGTTGCCCGCCAGCTCGGTGGCCGCCGAGACGACGTCGGCGCGGCGCTCGGACCCGAGGCCCGCCGCGAGCGCGCGGGTGTCGACGAGGTCGCGCACGGTGCGCAGCACGCGGACGTCGAAGCGCAGCACGTCGGCGTCGTCCGGCGCGGGCTCGAGCTCACCCGCGAAGACCTCGCAGTCCGGGGGCAGGTAGGTGTCGCTGGGCGCGCATCCGCCGTGCTCGCAGACGTACGGATGCGTGCCGCGCGCCTCCTGCACGACGGCCTCGGGCAGCCCCTCGACGTCGTAGGGGCAGAGCAGGACGAACTCCGGCCCGTCCGCGAAGGCGGCGTTGAGCAGCGCCTCGTGGCGCCGGCACTCGTCGAGCTCCGCGGCGCTGCGCCCGGGCCAGGCCGGCTCGCCGATGCCGCGCACGCCCGTGGCGCGGTCCGGACGGGCGGCGACGAAGTCGTGCCACGCCGAGATGATGCGCCCCGGGTTGCGTCCGAGCTGCTGCATGTCGACGAAGCAGACGCCGCCCGCGTGATGCCTCAGCGCGCGCTCCAGGGCGGCCGCCCGCCGCTCCGGCAGCGCGACGAGGATCGGCTCGCCGGCGTCGATCCCCGCGCGCACGAACGGCACCGTCCCCGCGAGGAACTCGTCCTCCCCGGCGTAGAGCAGGGCCTCGTGGCGGAAGCTCTCCGGCGCCTCCGGATGCGACATGCCTGCCGAGTATGGCACGTGCTGCCTGCTGGCGTCCGGCTGCGCCGACGCGCGACGCCGTGCTCGCGGCCCTACGGCTCCCAGCCCTCGCCGCCGGTGTCCCAGCCGACGAGGCAGTAGGGCGCGACGAGCTCGGCGATGCGCTGCCAGGCGGCGAGGTCGTCGGCGTCGAGGTCGGCGCTCGTCACGAGCTCGGCCACGGTCGCGTCGCGGAAGCGGACGGGAACCGCGGTGGCGACCGGCGCCGGGGCGCCCGCGGCGGGGCCGAGCACCATCTCGTCCTCCTCCACGAAGCGGACGCCCGCGAACGTGCCGTAGCGGCCGGCCAGCTCGGCGACCGCCTGGCGCAGGATCGCGTCGGCCTCCTCCTCCTGCTCGACGACCGCCTGCACGGCCGCGACGGCCTGCGACCCGAGCGCGCTCATGCCGCCTCCGCCGACTCTAGGCGGGCACGGAGGTCGTCGCCGAGCGGCGCCGGCGTGCGCGTCGCGACGTCGATCTGCACCAGCGTCTGCTCGGCCGTGCAGAGCAGCACGCCGTCGCGCTCGCGGACCGCCGCGTACTCCCACGTGACGCTCGTGCGGCCCAGGCGGGAGACGCGCACGAACACCTCCAGCAGGTCGTCGAACAGGGCCGGGGCGTGGTACTCGACGTGGTTCGCGCGCATCACGAACTCCATGAACGCGTCCGGTCGCGGCGCCAGCAGGTCGAGGCGCCGCAGGTACTCCACGCGGGCGCGGTCGAAGTACGGCATGTAGCGGCCGTAGTAGACCACGCCCTGGGCGTCGGTCTCGTCGAAGCCCACGCGCGTCACGGCCGAGAAGCGGAACGGCGGCCGCTCGGAGGTCTCCCCGTAGGGCAGCGGCGCGTGGCCGGGCACCCTCAGCCCTCGCCGCGGATGACGGCGAGCACCTCGTCGCGATGGCGCTCCATATCGGCCGCGCTGAAGGCCTCGAGGTTGAGGCGCAGCAGCGGCTCGGTGTTGGAGGGCCGCACGTTGAAGTGCCAGTCCGGGTGGTCGATCGAGACGCCGTCGAGGTGGCTGACCTCGGCTCCCGGGCCGAAGCGCTCCTTCAGCTCCTGCAGCTTCACGGCGACGTCGTCCACGCGCGTGTTGATCTCGCCGGAGATGTGGTAGCGCTCCCGCAGCGGGCGCAGCAGCGCGGCCAGCGAGCCGCCGCGGCGCGACACGATCTCGAGCATCAGCAGCGCTGGCACGATCCCCGTGTCCACGCCGTAGAAGTCGCCGAAGTAGTAGTGGCCCGAGACCTCGCCGGCGAAGGCCGCGCCCTCCTCGCGGATGCGGTGCTTGATGAACGCGTGGCCGACGCGGCTCTTGACGGCCCGCCCGCCGAGGCGCTCGACCGTGTCGGGCACCGCCCGCGAGGCGCGCAGGTCGTAGATGATCGTCGCGCCCGGCTCCTTCTCCAGGATCGCCTCGGCGAGCAGCGCCGTCACGAAGTCGCCGGGCACGAACTCGCCCTCGTCGTCGACGAAGAAGCAGCGGTCGGCGTCGCCGTCCCAGGCGATGCCGAGGCTGGCGCCCTCCCGCTGGACCTGCCCGACGATGAAGCGGCGGTTCTCCTCCAGCAGCGGGTTCGGCTGGTGGTCCGGGAAGCTGCCGTCCGGCTCCATGAAGTGCGGCGATGGCGTTGATCGGCAGCCGCGGCAGGACGGG
>CAVYFW010000002.1:0-512072 GCA_963767885.1 uncultured Actinomycetota bacterium | reverse complement strand
ACAGGTCCACCGCTGTTCAGGTTGAGCAGGCAGGCCACGCCATCAGCTCCGGCGCGCGGCGCATCAGGCCGCCGGCGAAGCTGCGCCCGAGCGCAGCCAGCTCGTGGCCATCGGGGTCGAACAGGTTCACGCCGGCGGCGTCGGCCAGCGAGACGTGGACGTGGCCGGAGTTGCCCATGCTCGGGTGGAGAGGCGCGCCATGAAGGTCGCCGCGAGGCCGTGCTGCGCGGCGATCTCCCGCGTGAACAGCTTCGCCAGCGCCGCACGGTCGGCGGCCTCCAGGCCCGTCGGCGGGCTCGAACGTGATCTCGTGCTGGCCGTGGCCCATCTCGGTCTTCACGGTGTCGACCGGGATGCCGCTCGCGACCAGCGATCGCCACATCGCCCCGGTCAGCGGCTCGTCGCGGTGCTGGCGGTAGACGGAGTAGTCGGAGAGCGTCGTGTGCAGCGGCTCGAGCCCGTGGTAGCCCTTCGCCCGGGCGGCCTCGTAGCTCTCGCCGAGCACGTGGAACTCGTACTCGACCGCGGCCTGGGGGAGGCAGGCCGCGCGGCGTGCGCGCGCTCGACCTGGTGCTGCAGCACCGTCCGCGGCGAGACCTCGACGGCGCGCTCCGGCGACCACCACACGTCCGCCAGCACGAGGCGCTGCGGTCGAGGTGCGCGGCCCGCCGGAGGGTTGCGAGGTCGGGCACCGCGGCCATGTCGGCCCAGCCCGTTCTGCTCGCCGATCTCGGGGAAGCCCTCGTTCACGTTCTGCTCGTCGTCGTAGACGTAGATCGAGCAGGAGACCTCGACGCCGCGGGGCAGGTTGTCGAGGAACGAGGCCGCCGGCACCTGCTTGCCCATCAGCTTGCCGTTCAGGTCGGGCGTGCAGACGGTGACGGTGTCGATCTCGCCGGCCTCGACCGCGCGCCGCAGCCCCTCGACCGTCAGCGACTGGCCCTCGGCCATGCTGTCCCTCCCACCGGGCGGTCCTTGACGCTCCCTGGAATGGACCGTACTGTAGACCACGAGGCCAATCGGGGTACCGTGCCGCTCGACCCCGTAGCGCGCAAGATGCTCGACGACTTCATCGCGTCGGGCCGACCCAACGCGCACCTCCTGCCGGTCGAGCAGGCGCGCGCCAACTTCGAGGCGCTGTTCGAGGGCCTGCGCCCGGGCGAGAGCGTGGCGTCCACGGCCGACCACGAGATCCCCGTCGAGGGCGGCACGGTCCCCGCGCGCTCCTACCGGCCGAGCGACGAGCGACGGGCTCGGCCTCGTCGTCTACTTCCACGGCGGCGGCTGGCTGCTCGGCTCGGTCGAGTCGCACGACACGATCTGCCGCTCGCTCGCCAACGCCTCGGGGGCCGTCGTCCTCAACGTCGGCTACCGCTGCGCGCCCGAGTGCAAGTTCCCGCTGGCCGCCGACGACGCGCTGGCCGCCACGCGCTGGGCGCACGCGCACGCCGCCGAGCTCGGCGGCGATCCGGGCCGCATGGCGATCGCGGGCGACTCCGCGGGCGGCAACCTCGCGGCGGTCGTCGCCCAGGACCTGCGGGACGCGGGCGAGGACTTCCTGCGCTTCCAGCTGCTCGTCTACCCCGTCACGACGGGCGACATCGACATCGGCTTCGACATGGCCTACGAGGCCCACTTCCTGTACCGCGACGAGATCCTCTGGCACTACGAGCACTACCTCGCCTCGCCGCAGGATCGCGACCTGCCGCGCGTCTCGCCCCTCAACGGCGACGCGCACGGCCTGCCGCCGGCGCAGATCCAGTCCGCCGAGTGCGACCCGCTGCACCCGCAGGCCGAGCGCTACCGCGACCTGCTGGAGGCCGCGGGCGTGCCCGTCGAGTACCGCAGCTACGCGGGCATGATCCACGGCTACTGGGGCCTCGAGTCCGTCTTCCCGATCGCCGGCGAGGCGATGGCCGACGCGGGCCGCGCCCTGCGCGCGGCCCTGGCGTGAGCGGGCCCGCCCGCATGCGGATCGTCGGCATCGGCGGCTCGACCCGTCCCGGGTCGAGCACCGAGCGGCTCGTGGCGGCCGTGCTCGACGCCGCCGCCGAGCATGGCGCCGAGACGCAGCTGTTCGCGGGCCAGGCGCTCGTGCTCCCGCCCTACGAGCCGCGGACGGCCGCTGCCCCGGCGCGCGAAGGCCATCGTCGACGCGGTGCGCGGCGCGGACGCGCTCGTCTTCGGCTCGCCCGGCTATCACGGCACGCTGTCCGGCCTGGTCAAGAACGCGCTCGACTACCTGGAGGAGCTCGGGCGCGACGCGCGGCCGTACGTCGACGGCCTGCCGGTCGCCTGCGTCGTGACGGCGTCGGGCTGGCAGGCGGCGGTCAACACGCTGCGCTCGCTGCGCGAGACGGTGCACGCGCTGCGCGGCTGGCCGACGCCGCTCGGCCTGGCGGTCAACGTCGCGGACGGCCTCTTCGACGAGCAGGGCCGCTTCCGCGACGACCGGCTGCCGGAGCAGATCCGCGGCGTGGCCACGCAGCTCGTGACCTTCGCGCGCGCCAACGCCCAGGATCGCGAGATGGACGCCGTCGCCGGCACCGAGACGGCGGTCGGCCTCGTGACCGACCAGGTGCGGCGCGCCATCGCGCTCGGCCGCTACGCGCCGGGCGACCGCCTGCCCGCGGCCAACGACGTCGCCGCCCAGCTCGGCGTGACGCCGGAGACCGCCCGGCGCGCGCTCGAGGGGCTCGTCGCCGACGGCATCGTCGTCCTCGGCGGCGACCGCGGCGACCGCCCGACCGTCGCCGCCGGCGTGCGCGCGGACGACGCGGCCGGGCGCACCGCCGGGCTGGCCGCCTTCCGCGAGATCCTCGACTACCGCAGCGCCAACGAGTGCGCGGCGGCCCGGCTCGCCGCGCAGCGCCACGACGACGCCGACCTCGAGGCGATCCACGACGCGCTGCAGCGCCTGCACCGCGCGGCCCGCACGCCGGGCCCGGGCGCCGTCGGGCGCTTCCACCGCGCGGACACCGACTTCCACGTCGCGGTCGCCCGCGCCGCGCGCAACGGCCTCATCGAGCGGGCGGTCGCCGACGCGCGGGCGCGCATGTTCCTGCCCGTCGGCGGCGTGTTCTCGCGGCTGCGCGAGGGCGCCGACGACCTGCACGACGCCATCGCCGCCGCCATCGAGGCCGGCGACGGCGAGGCCGCCGCGGCCGCGATGGCCGCCCACATCGAGGCCACGCGGGCCGAGGTCGAGTCGGCGCTCGACCCGGCGACGCGCGCCGTGCTCGCGTAGGCGCGGAGCGATCGATCAGAGGAGGAGCGAGTGACCGACGTCGCCCTTGATATGCCGCGCGGATGCCGCTCGCGGACGGGCAGAGCGAATGACCCGAGGAGGAGCGAGTGACCGACGTCGCCATCGTCACCGGCGGAGCCGGCGGCATCGGCCAGGCCATCAACCGGCGCCTGGCGCAGGCGGGCTACACCGTCGTCGCGGGCGACCTCGCCGACGCGCTCGCGAAGGACGATCCCTCGAGCGACGACGGCCCCGTGGTCGCGGCGGAGCTCGACGTCCGCGACCAGGCCAGCGTCGACGCGGCGGTCGCCACGGCCGTCGGCCTGGGCCGGCTGCGCGGCGTCGTCAACTGCGCGGGCCTCGTCCGCTTCACGCCGGTCGCGGAGGCCGGCGAGGACGAGATGGACACGCTCTGGCGCGTCAACGTCGCCGGCATGGCGCGCATGCTCAAGGGCTGCGCGCCGCACCTCGGCGAGGGCGCCGCCGTCGTCAACATCGCGAGCCTGACCGGGCTCATCGGCCGCCTGGAGGGCGCCTCGATGTACGGCGCGTCGAAGGCCGGCGTGATGGCGTACACGCGCTACCTCGCCTGCGAGCTCGCGCCCCAGGGCGTGCGCGTCAACTGCCTCGCGCCCGGCTACATCGCCGTGCCCATGAGCCCGTCCATGCGCGCCGTCTCGGGCGGCGAGGAGGCGCTCATCCCGACCGTGCCGCTGCGCCGCCTCGGCACCGTCGACGAGATGGCGGAGATCGTCGAGTTCCTGCTCTCCGACCGCGCCTCGTACATCACGGGCACCACGATCGTCGCCGACGGCGGCGTGACCGCGCTGTGAGCGACCGCGCCGCAGCCAACGCCGAGGCCGTGCGCCGCCTCTGCGCGGCCGAGCCGGTGCTGGTCGACGTCCGCCCTGCCGGCGAGGTCGTGCCCGGCTTCGCACCCGAGCTCATCCTGACGTCGGGCGCGCCGCTGCCGTTCGAGCGCTACCACGGCGGCCAGCGCGAGGCCATCATCGGCGCGGCCCAGTTCGAGGGCCTGGCCGCCAGCCGCGAGGAGGCGATCGCGGGGCTGGAGTCCGGCGCCATCCGCGTCGACGGCTGCCACGACTACGGCTGCGTCGGCTCGCTGGCGGGCGTCTACACCGCGTCCATGCCGGTCTTCGTGGTCGAGGACCGCGCGTCGGGCGGCACCGCCTTCTGCAACTTCTACGAGGGCAAGGAGCGGCGCCGCCTCAACTACGGCTGCTACGACGAGGGCGTCCACGCGCGCCTGCTCCACGTCAACGAGGTGCTCGGGCCGGTCCTCGGCGCCGCCGTGCGGGGGCGCGGCGGCATCGAGCTCGGGCCGATCATGCGGCGGGCGGTGCAGATGGGCGACGAGCTGCACTCCCGCAGCGCGGCCGCGACCCTCCTCTTCGAGGAGCAGCTCGCGCTGCCGCTGCTCGACCTCGCGCGCGAGGACGAGGCGTCCGTGCGCGCGCTGTACGAGGCCTTCGAGGGCAACGACTACCACTTCCTGCGCCTCTCGATGGCCGCGTGCAAGGCCGCCTGCGATGCCGCGCACGGCGTGGAGGGGTCGAGCGTCGTGACCGCCCTGACGTTCTCCTGCGAGGGCTTCTCGATCCGCGTCTCCGGCCTCGGCGCCGAGTGGTTCCGCGGGCCGCACGCCACCATCACGGCCAAGCTCTTCGAGGGCCACGGCGAGGACGAGATCACGTGGATGGGCGGGGAGTCGCCGATCACGGAGACGGCCGGCCTCGGCGGCTTCGCGCAGGCGGCCGCGCTGGCCCTGCAGCGCTACCAGGGCGGCACCGCCGGCGCGATGATCGAGCGCAACCGCGAGCTCTACGAGATCTGCGCCGGCGAGCACGAGCGCTACCGGATCCCGCTCTTCGACTACCGCGGCACGCCGACCGGCATCGACGTCCTGCGGGTGCTCGAGACGGGCATCCTGCCGGCGATGGACGTCGGCATCCCGGGCCGCGACGGGGGGCAGATCGGCGCCGGCTTCATCCGCGCGCCGCGCGAGTGCTTCGAGCTCGCGGGCGCCGCGTACGCCGCGCGCTACGGCGGCCTGACGGGCGCGCAGCACCGAGCGCACGTCGGTGCGCGTGTGCTCGATGTGCACGGCCATCGCCGCGGCGGCGGCCTCGGCGTCGCCGGCGTGGATGGCCGCGTGGATCTGGTCGTGCCCGTGGTGGGCGCGCTGCTCCAGCCGGCCCCAGACGGCGCCGATGGGCCGGAACATGCCCGCGCGGCCGTCCTCGACCGCGCTGGCGAGGCGGGCGTTGCGGGCGATCCGGCCGACCAGCAGGTGGTAGTCGGTGTCGCAGCGGAGCCAGTCGCCGATCTGGCCCTCGGCGCCGCTGCGGCCGAGCTCGTCGAGCCCCGCGAAGGCCTCGTCGAGCGCGCGCAGGTCGTGGTCGGTGCGCCGCTGGGCGGCGAGGCGCGCGGCCATCGGCTCGACGGCGAGCCGGAAGTCGATGATGTCCTCGAACTCGCGCTGGCGCTCCTGCAGCTCCTCGGGCCGCACGGGCTGGTCGAGCAGCACGATGCCGCCGGCCGACCCGCGGCGGATCTCGACGGCGCCCTCGCCCTCCAGCACCCGCACCGCCTCGCGGACCGTGGTGCGCGACACGCCGAGCTGGCGCGCCAGGTCGCGCTCCGGCGGCAGCTTGTCGCCGGGCAGGAAGTGGCCGAGCTGGATGGAGCGCCGCAGCTGCTCCAGCACGAGCTCGTAGGCCGGGATGGTGGCGACCGGGCCGAGGGTCACGTGGTGATGATGCCACGTGGCCGGCGCGTCTTGACCGTATCGGATCAAAGGTCTACTCTCTGGCCCATGACGGTCGACTTCGGCTTTCTCGCCGTGCCTGCCGACGCGCCCGGCATCCCGGACGCCGAGCTGTACGCCGGCGTGCGCGAGGGCTGCGCCTTCCACCGCGACCTCGGCTTCCGCACGGCCTGGCTGCTCGAGCACCACTTCAGCGACTACTACCCGTGCCCGAGCCCGACGCTCTACATGGCCCACCTCATGGCCCGCTTCCCGGACCTCGCGCTCGGGACCTGCGTGATCGTCTCGCCCTGGTACGACCCGCTGCGGCTCGCGGACGAGGTCGCGATGCTCAGCAACCTGACCGAGCAGAAGCTGTACATCGGGCTCGGCCGCGGCACCGCGCGCTACGAGTACGACGCCTTCCGCGTCGACATGACCGAGGCGCGCTCCCGCTTCCAGGAGACGTGGGAGATCCTCGACCTCGCGATGTCGGGCGAGCCGTTCACGTACCGGGGGCAGCACTTCACGATCGACCAGCCCGTGCGCACGCGGCCGACGCCGGTCCGCGAGCGGGTGGACTTCTTCGGCGCGATCGGCTCCGCGTCGTCGACGGCGGTCATGGCCGAGCTCGGGCTGGCGCCGATGTGCACGTCGTTCGGCGTGATGACGCCCAAGCTCCTGCCGGCGTGGGAGGAGCGCGCCCGCGAGGTCGGCACCATCGACCGCGTCGCCCGGCTGCGCCCGCTGCTCGTCAACGCCATCGTCGCCGACACCGACGAGGACGCGATCGACGAGGCCAAGCGCTACATGCCGCTCTACATGCAGGCGCAGGTCGACCACTACGGCGCGTCCGTCGACATCGGGCAGACGAAGGGCTACGAGGCCTGGCTCGCGACGTTCGAGCGCTGGAAGCTGCTGACCGACCCGGAGCAGATCCCGCCGTGGACGGAGGCGCAGCTCATCGGCTCGCCGGACACCGTCGCCGAGCGCGTGCAGGCCTTCGTGGACGCCGGCTTCGACCACATCATCCTGCACACCGTGGTGCCCGGCACGCCGCGCGCCGTGCAGTGGCGCTGGGCCGAGCGCTTCGCGACCGAGGTCGCCCCGCGCTTCTCGCAGCGCTTCGCCGCCGCCGCCGCGGCCTGAGCGGTCGATTCCGCGTCCGCGCCGGGCATTCGGCGGCATCCGCGGGCCTCGGACGCCGTCCCGTCCCCGGCCAGCGCTATCACCGCCGCCACGTAGCGTCCGGCCATACTTCCGCGCGTGACCGACGGCCTGCCCGTCAGCTTCGTCCAGCGCCTCGGCGGCCGCCGCGGGGAGACGCCCCCGCTGCCGCCCCTCGAGGAGCGCCCGCGCACGCCCGCGGAGCTGCGCGACGGCGAGGACCCGTTCACGCGCTTCGCAACGGAGCTCGTGGCCGTCGGCGGCGTCGCCGAGCAGGTCGCGGACGCCGACGTGCTCGAGCGCGTGGCGGCGATCGTGGAGGCGGAGGGCTGCGCGCGCATCGCCGTCTCCGACGACCTCGGCGCCCGCCGCGACGCGATCGCCGAGCGCCTCGGCGCGGCGCGCTACGCCGACCTGGTCGACGACCGCGAGCGCCTCGGCGCGCTGGAGGCGACCGTCACCGGCTGCGCCTGCGCGATCGCGGCGACGGGGTCGATCGTGGCGTCCGGGACGGCCGGCCGCGCGGCGCCGCTGATCGCGCCGGTGCACGTCTGCGTCGTCGAGCCGGGCCAGCTGCTGCCCGGGCTGGTGGCCTTCTACGAGGCGGTGCCGACGCTCGGGGCCGGCTCGCTGCTGGCGCTGCAGTCGGGCCCGAGCCGCAGCGCCGACATCGAGAAGACGCTGATCCTGGGCGTGCACGGGCCGCGGGCGACGTACGTGTTGGTTGTCGCTCCGGAGGGGCGCTAGCCGCTCGCCAGGGCTCGCTCTTCGACAACGCTATCGCTTCGCTCTGCTGCGGCCCCTCCTCCGGACATGACCGCTCCGCGCCGCAAAGAGCCGCGTCGCTTCGCTCTCGCCGTGCCGGCACTGATTCCGATGCTTCGGAATCTCCGATATCTGGCCACCCGACTTCGTCGATATGGTGGACAAGCACCTCACTTCGTTCGGCGCAGGGCCCGGCTCACACTTAACCACCGGCCGCGCTGTCGGCCACCTCGGACGGCGTTCACATGACGTTCTTCGCTGAATTCGTCTCCCCCGAGCGGGAGCAGCTGCTGCGGCTCCTCCCGCAGATCGGCGTCACGCGCGTCACGTCGGCGCTGCCGTCGACGGGCGGCGTCGCGACGACGTCGACCCGCGCCGCCGCGCTGCGCAGCGACCCGCCCTGGGGCGAGGTGCCGCTCGCGCTGCTGCAGCGGTTCTACGCCGACCACGGGCTCGAGCTCGCCGTCATCGAGGCGACGCCGCCGCTCGACCGGGTGCGCCTCGGGGTCGAGGGCCGCGAGGAGGAGGCCGGCTGGTTCTGCGACCTGCTCGAGGCGATGGGCCGGCTCGGCATCGGCGTCCTGTGCTGGAACTTCATGGCGGGCATGGGCTGGACGCGCACGTCGGTGGCGGTGCCGGCGCGCGGCGGCGCCCTCGTGTCGGGCTTCGACCACGACTACGTGCGCGACGCGCCGCCGCTCGAGGCCGTCGGCGCGGTGCCGGCCGAGCGCATGTGGGACAACCTCGCGTGGTTCCTGGAGCGCGTGGTGCCGGTCGCGGAGGCCGCGGGGGTGCGCATGGCCCTGCATCCCGACGATCCGCCGCTCTCGCCCATGCGCGGCGTGGCCCGCATCCAGACCACGCTCGACGAGATGGAGCGCGCCGTCGACCTCGTGCCGAGCCCGGCCCACGGCGTGACCCTCTGCCAGGGCAACGTCGCGCTGATGACCGACGACGTGCCGGCGGCCATCCGACGCTTCGGCGCGCGCGGCAAGATCCACTTCGCGCACGTGCGCGACGTCCGCGGCACGCCCGAGCGGTTCGTCGAGACCTTCCACGACGAGGGGCCGACCGACATGCTGGCCTGCATGCGGGCGTACCGCGAGGTCGGTGCCGACGTGCCGATGCGCGTCGACCACGTCGCCACCCTGGCCGGCGACGCCAACGACGCGCCCGGCTACACGACGCTCGGCGTCCTCTTCGCCGTCGGCTACCTGACCGGCGTGCGCGAGGCCGCCTACGCCGACCCCGACCGGAGCAGCGGATGAAGGACCTCCTGCGCACCTCGCACCTCGCGGCCGCCGACCTGGCGCGCCTGCTCGACCTCGCGGCCGCCTACCGCGCCGAGCCGCACCGCGACGCCGACCTGCTGCGGCACGAGACCGTCGGCCTGTACTTCGCGAAGCCGTCGACCCGCACGCGCATCTCGTTCGCCACGGCGGTCGCCCACCTCGGCGCCGTCCCGATCGCGCTCAGCGGCGCGGAGCTCCAGCTCGACCGGGGCGAGACGATCGAGGACACCGCGCGGGTCGTCAGCCGCTTCTGCAAGGCCTTCGTCATCCGCACGTTCGCCGACCGCGACGTCGAGCGGCTCGCCGCCGCGGCCGACGATCCCCGTCGTCAACGCGCTCACCGACGGGCACCACCCGTGCCAGAGCCTCGCCGACCTGCTGACGCTGCGCGACCGCTTCGGCACGCTCGCCGGGCTGCGGCTGGCCTACGTCGGCGACGGCAACAACGTCACCCACAGCCTGATGGAGGCCGGCGCGCTGGCCGGGCTGACCGTCGTCGTCGCGACGCCGGAGGGGTACGAGCCCGACCCCGCCGTGACCGCCGAGGCGCAGGCCCTCGCGCGCGCGCACGGCGGCGCCGTCGAGCTGGTGCGCGACCCGCGCGAGGCCGTCCGCGGCGCCCACGCCGTCTACGCCGACGTCTGGCTCTCGATGGGCGACCCGGAGGCGGAGAAGGCGGCGCGGTTCGCGGCCCTGGAGCCCTACCGCATCACCGCCGCGCTGGTCGACGAGCTCGACGCCGACGGCATCGTCCTGCACTGCCTGCCGGCGCACCGCGGCGAGGAGATCGACGCGGACGTCATCGACGGGCCGCGCAGCGTCGTCTTCGACCAGGCCGAGAACCGGCTCTGGACGGGCCAGGCCGTGCTGGCGGCGCTGGTGCGCGGCGAGCTGACCGGCCGCGCGGGCTGACCTAGGAGCGGCCGCCGGGGCGGCAGTACGCCACGGCGCGCTGGGCGGCGCGCTTCAGGTGCTCGCCGTACTGGTAGCCCATGAGCGCGCCGAGGGCGCAGACGACCATGGCCGCAGTCGTGTCGAGCTCCATCCCGGGATGATGCAGGATCGCGCCCGGTACGCAAGTCCCCCGTCCGTCGCCCGGCCGCCCGCGAGCCCGCCGCCTATGCTTCGCGCCGTGACCGCGGACAAAGCCACGGCGGTCGTCGGCACCGACGCCGAGCGCTCCTGTGCGGACGTCACGACGGGCGAGGCCCGCTACCTCATGGCCCTGCTCGACCTGGAGGGCGGCGGCGACGAGCCGTTCACCCAGGCCGACCTCGCGCGCCGTCTCGGCGTGTCGGGGCCGACGGCCTACGAGATGCTGCGCCGCCTGCGCTCGCTCGGCCTCCTGGAGGGCGGCGCCGTGCAGCTCACCCCGGCCGGGCGCAGCGCCGCGATCGTGCTGCGCTCCCGCCGCAACGCCGCGCGGGCGCTGCTCCGCGACGTGCTCGACATGGACGAGGAGCGCGCCGACGAGGAGGCCGCCTGGCTCGCCGCCAGCGCCTCGCCGCTGCTCGGCCGCCACCTCGTCACCTGGCGCGCGCACACCGCGGAGGGCGGCTCGCACTCCTAAGCGGGGACGGGCGGCGTCCGAGGCCCGCAGATGCCGTCTAACGCCCGGCGAGGCGCGGCATCAGCCGTCCTTAGACGGGGTCGACGCGGTAGCGGGCGATCCGCTCCTCGTCGAGCACGAAGCCGAGCCCCGAGCCCTCGGGTGACGTCGCCTGTCCGGCCGCGATCGGCGGGCCGCCGACCAGGAGCGTGCTCAACGGCTCGAAGGGGTTGCCCGCGGGGTCGAACGTCTCGATCGCGATCGGGCCCCGGAGGCCGAGCCCGAGGTGGACGTGCATCTCCGGGTAGGCGTGGCACGAGACGGGGAGCCCGGCCTGCACCGCGGCGCTGACGACCCGCACGGCGCCGCTGATCCCGCCGATCGTCGGTGGCATCGACGCGCACGACGCCGAGCGCCTCGGCCTGCATCAGCCGCGTCATCAGGTGCTCGTCGGTGATCTCGTCGCCGTAGCCGATCGGCACCGGCGCGCGCCGGGCGAGCCGGGCGCAGGCCTCGACGTTCTCCGGCGGCATGGGGTCCTCCAGCCAGGCGATCGGCACGTCGCCCCACTCGGCCACCTCGCGCAGCGCCTGCTCCGGCGTGCGGTGCACCCACGCGGCGTCGACCACCAGGCGCGCGCCCGAGCGCAGCCCGTCGCGCGCGGTCTGCAGGATGCGGCGCGTGACCGCGTTGTCGGGGGCGCGGGCGATCTTGATCACGTCGTAGCCGTCGTGGCTGTACGCGGCGACGCGCTCGCCGACCTCCTCCGGGCGCAGGTCGGCGCGCGGGTACCCGCCGACGATGGCGACGCCGACCGACGCGCGCGCGCCGCCGAGCAGGCTCCACACGGGCAGGCCGGCGCGCTTGCCCTTCACGTCCCAGAGGGCGATGTCCACGAGCGACAGGCCGCGCATGACGGTGCCGACGCGGCCCGCGGCGATCGTGGCGTCGAACATGCGCTCCCACGCCTCGCCGACGCGGTCGGCCGGCGTCCCGACGATGGCCCGGGCCAGCACGCCGTTGACCGCGGCCGCGACCGGCGTGTCGCGGTTGAGGGCGATCGCGTGCCCGGTCAGCCCGTCGTCGGTCGTGACCGTGACGACGGCGTAGCCGCGCGCCTCGATGCGCATGGCCCCGAGCTGCAGCGGGTGGGGGAGCGGCACGCGCACGTCGACGGCCTCGACGCGCGCGATGATCGACGTCAAGCGTCCACCGAGATGGCACCGCTGCGCGTGCCCTGCCGCAGACCCGGCCGGTCGAGCCGCCAGCGCCGTGCGTCCTCGGGCACGCTGCCGCCGGTCGCGAGGTCCGCGAGCAGCCGGCCGAGCAGCGGCGAGAACTTGAACGCGTGCCCGCTGCACCCCGCGCCGATGACGATCTGGTCCTGGCGGTCGATCACGAACTGCTCGTCCGGCGTGAGCGTGATCGGCGCGACGTCGGTCTTGAGCGCGACGGGCCGGAAGCCGGGGAAGTCCTCGCGCACCTGCTCGACGAGCTCGGCCTGCAGCTGGCGGTCGACGGGGCGCGCGCGCATCGCGGGGTAGTAGTGGCGGCGGTCGACGAGGGCGAAGCCGAGCTTGTAGCCGACGCCGGGCGTGGGCAGGCCGTAGATGCCGGGGCGGTCCTCGTGGATGCGCTCGCCGATCGACGGCCGGGCGTCGATCGGGGCCTCGCCGGTGAAGTAGCTGACCTGCGCCAGGCCGGGCTCGAGCGGCAGGTCGATGCCCACCGGCTTGAGCAGCTCGGCGGCCCACGGACCCGCACAGACCACGGCGACGTCGGCGTCCACCCGGCGGCGCTCCGTGAACACGCGCACGCCGCCGGAGCTGGGCTGCAGGGCGATCGCGCGCTCGCGGCCGAAGACCTCGGCGCCGTCGCGGGCCGCCAGGTCGGCGTAGAGCTGGAGCGCGCGCCGCGACAGCGTGACGGCGCCGTCGGGCTGCACCACCGCCGGGGCGTCCGGGTAGGGGCGCAGCTCCGGGAAGAGCGCGGCGACCTGCCGGTGGTCGAGGTCGTGGACGGTCACGCCCTCGGCCCGCAGCGCCTCGGCCATGCGCAGCGCGAACGCCCCGCGCTGCAGCAGGCCCGACGTGAAGAGGACGCGCTCGCCGGCCTCGCGCTCGAGCTCGTGCCAGAGCTCCAGCGAGCGGACCGCCAGGCGGACGTCGGCGCGGTCGACGTGCGACAGGCGGAAGATGCGGGTCTCGCTGGCCGACGACGACGCGAGGTCGTTGCCGATGCCGAACTGGTCGAGCAGCGTGACCGCGCAGCCGCGCCGCGCGAGCTCCCAGGCCGCCGCGGCGCCCATCGCCCCGGCGCCGACCACCACGACGCGGAGGGGCTGCGCCGATCAGCATCCCAGGCCGCGAGCGATCACGAGGCGCTGGATCTCGTTCGTGCCCTCGCCGATCTCGAGCACCTTGGCGTCGCGGTAGAAGCGGCTGATCGGGAACTCCTCCATGTAGCCGTAGCCGCCGTGGATCTGCAGCGCCTCGTTGGCCACCCGCCGCGAGAGCTCGCCCGTGTAGAGCTTGGCCATCGCCGCCTCGCTGGCCGAACGGGCGCCCGCGGTCCTTGAGCCAGGCCGCGTGGTAGGTCAGGTGCCGGCCGGCGGCGATCTCGGTCGCCATGTCGGCGAGCTTGAACTGCACCGCCTGGAAGCCCTTGATGGGCCGGCCGAAGGCGTTGCGCTGCCCCGCGTAGGCGAGCGCCTGCTCGTAGGCGCCCTGGGCCAGGCCGAGCCCCATGGCGGCGATCGAGATGCGGCCGCCGTCGAGGATCTCCAGGAACTGCGCGAGCCCTCGCCCGCGCGGCCCGAGCAGCGCGTCGGCGCCCACGCGGCAGCCCTGGAACGCGAGCGGCCGCGTATCGGACGCGTGCCAGCCCATCTTGCGCAGCGGCGGCCCCGGCTCGTAGCCCGGCGTGCCGTTCTCGACCACGAGGTTCGAGATCTCGTCCTGGCCGGTGCGCGCGGTGATCGTGACCACGCGTGAGATCGGCGTGCCGGCGTTCGTGATGAACATCTTCTCGCCGTCGACGACCCACGAGCCGTCGGGCTGCTCGACCGCGCGGGTGCGGGTGTTGCCCGCGTCGGACCCCGCCTCCGGCTCGGTCAGCCCGAAGGCCGCGAGCCCGCGTCCGCTGCACAGGTCGGGCAGGTAGCGGTCCTTCTGCTCGTCGCTGCCGAAGAGCAGGATCGGCGACGTGCCGAGGGACGTGTGCGCGGCGACCGTCACGCCCAGGGAGGAGTCGACCCGGGTCAGCTCCTCGACGGTGATGGCGTAGGCGAGCGTGTCGGCGCCGGCGCCGCCGTAGCGCTCGGGCATGGGCACGCCCATGAGCCCGAGCTCGGCCAGCCGCGCGACGAGCTCCAGCGGGAACCGCTTCTCGCGATCGAGCTCCTCCGCCACCGGCGCGACCTCCGCCTCCGCGAAGGAGCGGACGGTCTCGCGGATGGCGACGTGCTCGTCGCCGAGGTCGAAGTCCATGCCTCTTGACCTCAGCGACCCGTTGTGTACGATCTCGCCACCGTGGATGCGATTCTTACGCGCCGTCGACAGCAGGTCAAGATCGAGTACGGATCTGCTTGAATTGTCGACAGTTCCCGCCACCGAGCTCGCGGCCGGCGTCCAGCGCGTGCTGGCCGACCAGATCGCGTCCGGGCGGCTGCGCCCGAACGAGCGCATCAACCAGGAGCGCGTCGCCAACGAGCTCGGCGTCTCGCGCACGCCGGTCCGCGAGGCCCTGCGCTGGCTGGAGCGGGACGGCCTCGTGCGGCTGGTGGCGCGGCGCGGCGCGTTCGTCGCCGCCTTCGCCGCGCGCGACATCGACGACATCTACGAGCTGCGCGAGGTGCTCGAGCCGCGCGCCGTGCGCCGCGCCGCGGTGCGGGCGACGCGCGCCGACGTCGCGGGCCTGCGCCGCCTGATGACGGCGATGGAGCGCGCCTGGCGGTCCGACGTCAACCGCGCCTTCGCCCTCAACCGCACCTTCCACGAGCGCCTGTGCGCGCCGTGCGAGAACCGGCTGCTGCTGAACCTGCTGGCGCAGGTCTGGTCGCAGCAGAACGCCGTGCGCATCTTCACGCTGGCCAAGGAGTCGGACGCGACGCTCGAGGAGCGCACGAACGCCGAGCACCGGGCCATCGTCGACGCCTACGCGGCGCGCGACGGCGCGCTGGCGGAGGAGCTGGTGCGCCGGCACATCGTCGAGGCCCACGAGGCGACGGCGGAGCTCATGGCCGGCCGTTCGGCCCGCCACAACGGAGAGGGGGAGCGCTAGCCATGTGCGGCATCGCCGGCATCCAGCTGGGCGAGCCGGGCCCCGTCGGCTCGTCGCTCGTGCGCATGTGCGCCGCGATGCGCCACCGCGGCGAGGACTCGACTGGCTTCGCGCTCTACGCCGAGGAGGAGTCCGCCGGCGTCATCGCGCGCCTGCGCTTCCCCGACGCCACGGGCTGGGGGACGCGGCTCGACGACGTGATCGCGAGCGTGCGCGAGCTCGGCGCCGACCTCCTGGTCGACCCGGCCGTCGACGACGACGAGGCTGCGGGCGATCGCTTCCTGCGCCTCGAGGTCGGCTGGGCCGGCGAGGCGCGGCCGCTGGTGCGCGCGCTCGAGGCGCCGGGCGGCGTCGAGATCCAGTCCCTCGGCCGCCGCCTGGAGATCGTCAAGGACCTCGGCGACGCCGACCGCGTCGACGCGCGCCACGGCATCTCCGCGTTCCACGGCACCCACGGCCTGGGCCACGTGCGGCTGGCGACGGAGTCCACGGTCGCCGTCCCGTACGGCCACCCGTTCTGGGCCGAGCCGTTCTACGACGTTGCGATCGTCCACAACGGCCAGCTGACCAACTACTACAAGTCCCGCCGCATCCTCACGCAGGAGGGCTACCGCTTCCACACGGGCAACGACTCGGAGCTGATCGCGGTCTACCTCGCGGACAAGATGGAGCGCGGCCAGTCCTTCTACGACGCGCTCAAGGACTCCGTGTACGAGCTCGACGGCTGCTTCGCGTACCTGCTCTGCCTGCCCGACGCCATCGGCTCGGCCAAGGACATGTTCGCGATCAAGAGCATCGTCGTGGCCAACGTCGACGGCGACGTCGCGATGGCCACCGAGGAGCAGGCGATCCGCGCCGTGTACCCCGGCGAGCTGGAGACGATCCATCCCGACCCGCGCTCCGTCTTCGTCTGGGAGTCCGGCGGGCGCGTGCTGCAGGAGATCGTCTAGGTGGCGTCGGTGGAGGAGGCCGTCGTGCGGCTGGACGCGGACGTCGTGCCGCGCCTCAACCGTCACCTGCGCGACCTCGTCGACGCGGGCACGCGGGAGATCGTGGTCGAGAACCCGCGCTCGCGGCACAACCTCGCGGTCGGGCAGCACGGGCCGGTGACGATCCGCTTCGAGGGCTCGACCGGCTACTACACCGGCGGGCTCAACGACGGCGCCGACATCGTGGTCGAGCGCAACGTGGGCTGGGGGCTCGGCGAGGCGCAGGCCCGCGGGGTCATCACCGTCCACGGCTCGGCCGCGCTCGGCACGGGCGCGTCCATGCGCGGCGGCACGATCGTCGTGCACGGCAACTGCGGCCCGCGCACCGCGGCCGGCATGAAGGGCGGGACGCTCATCGTGGTCGGCTCCGTCGGCTACCTGGCCGGCTTCATGACGCACGACGGCGACCTGATCGTCTGCGGCGACGCCGGCGAGGCCCTCGGCGACTCCATGTGGGCCGGCCGCATCTACGTCGCCGGCCAGATCCGCGGCCTCGGCGCCGACGCCCAGGTGCACGAGCCCGACGACGACGACCTGGCGCGGGTGCACGGTCTGCTGCGGGCCCAGGGCATCGACGGCGAGTTCCCGTTCAAGCGGATCAAGGCCGGCGAGAAGCTCTGGTACTTCGACAAGCGCGATCCGGAGGCGTGGCTCAAGGTATGAGCGCCGAGAACGGACATCACGGCGGCTATGCCAACGGCCGCTCGCACGTGTGGACGAGCGAGACGATCCGCGACATCCAGGCCAAGGCCGACCTGGGCCGCTACCAGATCCGCGGCTTCTCGACCTTCCATCGCTTCCCGACGCTGGACGACCTCGTCTTTCTGCCGGCGGTGATGACGCGGCTGCCGCTCGAGGGCTACCGCGAGAGCTGCGAGACGACGACGGTCATCGGCGGCGGGCGGCCCGACCTGGTGGCGCGCCCGCTGCAGCTCGACATCCCGATCTACCTGTCGTCGATGAGCTTCGGCGCCCTCGGCACGAACGCCAAGATGGCGCTGGGCCGCGGCTTCTCGAAGGCCGGCTCCGCGACCTGCACCGGCGAGGGCGGGATGCTGCCGGAGGAGCGCGAGGCGTCCGACCGGCTGATCTACCAGATGACGCCGTCGCGCTACGGGCTCGACCTCGAGCACCTGCGCATGGCCGACGCCATCGAGATCGCCATCGGCCAGGGCGCCAAGCCGGGCACGGGCGGGATGCTGCTCGGGATGAAGGTCTCCGAGAAGGTCGCGCGCATGCGCTCGCTGCCGGTCGGGGTCGACCAGCGCGCATCGGTGCGCCACCCGGACTTCCTGGGCGCCGACGACCTGCAGGTGAAGATCGAGGAGCTGCGCGAGGCCACCGACTACCAGGTGCCGATCATCCTCAAGCTCGCCGCCTGCCGCGTGGAGCAGGACGTGAAGATCGCGGCCAAGACGGGCTGCGACGCAATCCTCGTCGACGGCACGGAGGGCGCGACCGCCGCGGCCCCGGAGTACCAGCTCGACAACTGCGGCATCCCGACGATGCCTGCGATCCCGGCCGCGCGCCGCGCGCTCGAGGACCTCGGCATGTACGGCAAGGTCAGCCTGATCGTCTCGGGCGGCATCCGCAGCGGCGCCGACGTGGCCAAGGCCCTGGCGCTGGGCGCCGACTGCGTCGCCATCGGCACCGCGGGCCTGATCGCGCTGGGCTGCAACGCCCCGCGCCACATCGAGGACTACCACGCGCTCGGCACCGAGCCCGGCGCCTGCCACCACTGCCACACGGGCCGCTGCCCGGTCGGCATCACGACCCAGGATCCGGTGCTCGAGGCCCGCCTCGATCCCGAGGAGGGCGCGGCGCGGGTCGCCAACTTCCTCGCGGCCATCACGATGGAGCTCACCGGCATCGCGAAGTCCTGCGGCAAGCGCAACGTGCACAACCTCGAGCCCGAGGACCTGCGCGCGGTGACCCTGGAGGCAAGCGCGTTCACCGGCGTGCCGCTGGCGGGCGTCGACTGGGTCGTGGGGCCCGGAGCGTTCGGCGGAGGCGGCTGATGGGCGTCGCGACCATCGAGGAGGCCAAGCGGCTGCTCGAGCGCGACGGCATCCACACGGTCGAGTGCGCGTTCCCGGATTCCTGGGGCGTGCTCCGCGGCAAGCGCGTGCCGGCGTCGCAGTTCCCGCGGGTGGCGGAGAAGGGCTTCGCCCTCGCCAACGCCTGCTTCGTCTGGGACCTCACCTGCGAGATCTTCCCCATCGGGTTCGCCAACCCCGACACGGGCTACCCGGACATGCTCGCGATGCCCGACCTGTCGACGCTGCGGCAGCTGACGTGGCGCGAGGGCACGGCCATCGTCATGTGCGACACGCTCGACCACGGCACGCACGAGCCGATCGCCCTCGACCCGCGGCACCTGCTGCGGACGGTCATCGGGCGGCTGCAGGGCGCCGGCTACGAGCCGATCGCGGCCACGGAGCTCGAGTTCTACCTGTGCACGGAGGACTGGCAGCCAGTCGACCACATCATCGACTGCTACTCGATCCCCAAGGGCGCGCAGTTCGAGGGCGTGCTGAGCGACATCCGCCGCAAGATGGAGTCGTTCGGCATCATCGTCGAGGCCTGCAACATGGAGTACGGGCCGGGGCAGATCGAGGTCAACCTCGGCCACGGGCCGGCCCTCGGCATCGCCGACGACACCTGCCTCTTCAAGTACGCCGTCAAGGAGATCGCGCGCCAGCACGGCGTGCGCGCGACGTTCATGGCCAAGCCGTTCGCGGTTCACTCGGGCAACGGCATGCACGCGCACCTCAGCCTGCGCGACGGGTCGGGCGCCAACGCGTTCGACGTGCGCGACCTGGACGACGGCGGGCCGCTGACGTCCACGCTGATGCAGCGCGCGCTGGCCGGCCTGCTCGCCCACCAGGTCGAGCTGACGGCGCTCAACGCGCCGACGATCAACGCGTACAGGCGCTTCGCCGACTACTCGTTCGCGCCCACCGCCGTGACGTGGGGCCTCGACAACCGCCAGGTCGCCGTGCGCACCCTCGTCGACGCCGGCGCCGCGACGCGCATCGAGGCGCGCGGCGGGTCGGCCGACGCGAACCCGCCGCTCGTGCTGGCAGGGCTGCTCGCGGCGGTGCACGACGGCCTCGAGCGCAGGCACCCGGTGCCGCCGATGACTGCGGGCGACGGCTACGCGCCGGGCGCCGGCGAGCCGCTTCCGGCGTCGCTGCGCGAGTCGATCCACGCGCTCGAGCACGGGACGCTGCTGCGCGGGGCGCTCGGCGACGCCTTCGTCGACAACTTCCTCGACCTCCTGCGGCACGAGGTGCAGGCCTTCGCGGGCCAGGTCACCGAGTGGGAGAAGACCCGCTACATCGAGGTGGCCTGATGGACGTCTGCTGGGTGGTCGGCCAGGCCGTCGCGACCGTCAAGGACGAGTCGCTGCGGGCCGCGAAGATCCTCGTCTGCCGGCCCTGCGGCCCGGACGGGCAGCCGACCGGCGAGCCGTTCGCGGCCGCCGACACCGTCGGCGCGGGCGAGCACGAGCTCGTGCTGGTGGCGCGCGGCTCCGCCGCACGGGCGACCGCCCGCACGCGGGACATGCCGACCGACGCGGCCATCGTCGGGATCCTCGACTCGCTGACGATCGACGGCGAGACCACGTACCGCAAGACCTGAACGAAGGAGGACAGGGGAGATGGCACGCGCAAACACGGGCTTCAACGCCCAGCACGCGCTCGGCATGGTGGAGACGCGGGGCCTCGTCGCCGCGATCGAGGCCGCCGACGCGATGGTCAAGGCCGCCAACGTGCGGCTGGTCTCGAAGGAGCAGGTCGGCGGCGGCCTCGTCAGCGTCATCGTGCGCGGCGACGTCGGCGCGGTCCGCGCGGCCACGGACGCCGGCGCCGAGGCAGCGGCGAAGGTGGGCGAGCTCGTTTCCGCCCACGTCATCCCGCGCCCGCACGAGGACGTCGAGGCGATCCTGCCGGCCGCCGCCGACATCGTCCCGGCCTAGCCCCGGCCCCCACCGGAGCCGGACGACAACCGACCGATCGTGGCCGGCGACTTCGACGCCTTCGCCGCGGCGCTCGCCTCCGCCCAGGGCGGAGGCGGTCAGGCCTCCACGGCCGCGCCGCCGCGCGCGCCGGCGGACGTCCAGCCGGGGCTCGACCTCGGCCTCGGCCTCGGGCTCGGCGGTGGCTCGGCGGCCGCTGCCGGGCCACGTGCCGCCGCGGCCGGCGACCGACCCGGCGCCGGGCGCACGCGCGTGTGCGTCGTCGGGCACGAGGGCGTGGCGGCCGCGACGGCCGGGCACCTTGCGCTGCTCGGCGTCGACGTCGCCTGGACCTCGGCCCGCAGCGGCAGCCTCGCGGCGTACGCCGAGCGGGGCGGCGTCGAGCTCGTCGGCGGGGTCGTCTCGGGCACCGGCCGGCCTCGCATCGAGCCGTCGCTCGACCGCGCCGTCCGGGGCGCCGACCTCGTCGTGCTCTGCACCCACGCGACCGAGCACGCGGCCTACGCCACGCTGCTCGCGCCGGTGCTGGCGGACGGGCAGGCGGTGCTGCTGACGCCGGGCCGCACGGGCGGGGCGCTGGAGTTCGCCCGCCGCCTGGCCGCCGTCGCCTGCCGGGCGCGCATCGTGCTCGGCGAGACGGAGACGGCGGTCTACGTCCCGATGGGGCAGGGGCCCGGGCGGGTCGAGATCCTCGTCGAGAAGCTCGAGATCCGCGCGGCGGCGTTCCCGGCGACCGACACGTCGCGCCTGCTGGACGTGCTGCACGGCCTGTACCCGCAGGTCGCCGGCGTGGAGAGCGTGCTCGACACGTCGATCGCCAACGTCGGCGGGGTCGTGCATCCGGCCGCGATGCTGCTCAACCCGCAGGTCACGGAGCAGGCGGCCGCCGGCGCCGACCTCGTCTACTACCAGGACCAGGTCAACCGCACGCTCGCCGACCTGGTGATGGAGCCGCTCGACGCCGAGCGGGTGGCGGTCGGGCGCGCGCTCGGGCTGCGCGCCGTGCCGTCGTTCGTGGAGTGGAGCCGCGCCTGCTTCGGCACGGCCGGCGCCGACATCCGCGAGACCGTCTCGACCAACCCTGCCTACGCCGGCTTCAAGGCGCCCACGCACCTGCTGGCCCTCGGCTTCGTCACCGACGAGGTGCCGAACTCGCTCGTCCCGCTCGAGGCGCTCGGCGCGGTGCTCGGCGTGCCGACGCCGACGACCAGCGCCATCGTCGACCTCGCGGCCGCGATGTGCCGCATCGACTTCCGGGCCCACGGCCGCACCCTCGACCGGCTCGGGCTCGACGGCCTCGACGCGGCCGGCATGCGCGAGCACGTGGCGCAGGGCGACGTGCTCGGGGCGTGCGGCGTCGCCGGCGTCTGCCGTCCGCTTCCCCAGTTCGCATGACCAACCCACGGAGCCACACCCGATGAGCGACATCGAGCGCTCGCAGGCGCAGGCGGCGGAGCTCGCCCTCCGAGCGCACGCCGCGGCCGAGGTCTGGGCCGGCGCCAGCCGCGAGGAGGTCGACCGCGTCGCCACGGCGATGGCGCGGGCCGCCGCCGCGGACGCCGAGCGCCTTGCCGTGCTCGCCTGCGAGGACAGCGGCTTCGGCCGCGTGGACCACAAGACGTTCAAGAACCGCTTCGTCGCCGAGTACCTGTTCGAGCGCATCCGGCAGGTGCCGACGGTCGGCGTGATCGAGCGCGACGCCGGCGGCCGCTACGTCACCATCGCCGAGCCGGTGGGCGTCGTGGCCGGCCTCATCCCGGTCACGAACCCCACCTCGACGACGATCTTCAAGGCGCTGGCCAGCGTGCTCGCGCGCAACGCGATCGTGATGGCGCCGCACCCGCGCTCCATCGCCTGCATCGCCGAGACGACGCGCGTGATGCAGGAGGCGGGCGAGGCGGCGGGCGCGCCGCGCGACCTGCTGACGTGCATGACCGAGGTCTCGATCCAGGGCACCGACGCGCTGATGCGCCACTACCGCACCGACCTGATCCTGGCCACGGGCAGCCGCGGCATGGTGCTGGCGGCCTACTCCTCCGGCAAGCCGACGTACGCCGTCGGGCCGGGCAACTCGCCGACCTACGTGCACCGCTCCGCGCCCGACCTCGGCGAGACGGCCGCGGTCATCATCACCTCCAAGTGCTTCGACAACGGGACGGCGTGCGCGTCGGAGCAGGCGGTGCTCGCCGACGCGACGATCGCCGACCGGCTGCAGGCCGAGTTCGCGAGCCGCGGGGCGCACTTCTGCACGGCCGAGCAGCAGGAGGCGGTGCTGCGCCTCTGCTACCCGACCGGCAGCCCGGACGCGCTCAACGTCGACATCGTCGGCCAGTCGGCGCCCGACCTGGCGACGATGGCCGGCTTCTCGGTGCCGCCGACCACCCGCGTGCTCGTGGTGCGGCCCGCCGGCGTGGGGGCGGACCACCCGCTCTCCCACGAGCTCCTGTGCCCGATCCTCAAGTGGTACGTGGCGCAGAGCGAGGACGACGCGCTGCGGACCGCGCACGCCCTGCTGAAGTACGGCGGCGACGGCCACACGGCGGCGATCCACGCGGGCGAGGAGGGCATCGTCGGCCGCTACTCGTCGGTGCCGGCGTACCGCATCTGCGTCAACCAGGGCACCCTCTTCGGCGCCATGGGCTACACGGCGGGCTGGGACCCGTCGTTCACCCTCGGCACCGGCACGATCGGCGGCGCGATCTCGTCCGACAACATCGGGCCGCAGCACCTGATCAACCGCAAGCGCGTGGGCATGCCGGTGCGCGACTGGCGCGAGGGCGGCGTGACCGAGGCGCCCGCGCCGTCCCGCCTGAACCCGGCCGCCGCGCCGGCTGCGGTCGCCGTCCCGGCCCTCAACGGCGTGCTGGCCTCCGTGCCGGCCGACGCTGCGCCCGCCGCCACGGTCGCCGCCGCGGCCGCCGCCGCCCGGTCCCCGCAACCCGTCGCAACCGCGCCGCTCGACCTCGACGCGGTCGTGCGCGACGCCATCGAGGAGGTACTCGCCCGTGGCTGACACCGCCTCGTTCACGATGCGGAGCTACGCGTACATCGACAACATGCAGCCGCAGTTCGCTGCCTACGTCGGTGCGACCGTGCAGGGCGACGTCCCGGTGGCCGGCATGGCCGAGCTGTGGATCGAGGTCGCGCCTGCCAACCAGGCCTTCCGGCTCATGGACGTCGCCCTCAAGGCGGCGGACGTGCGCCCGGCGACGCAGTACATCGAGCGCGAGTTCGGCCTGCTCGAGGTGCACTCGTACGACCCGTCGGCCGTGCAGCACGCGGCGGAGGCCATCTTCGAGCGCACCGGCCTCACGGTCGCCGACGCCGTGCGCCCGTCCGTGGCCTCGTCGGAGGTGATCACGAACATCGATCCCTACCAGGCGCAGCTCATCAACAAGATGCGGCGCGGCTCGCTGCTCGTGCCGGGCCAGACGCTGCTGGTGATCGAGGTCGAGCCGGCGGCCTACGTGACCGTCGCCGCCAACGAGGCGGAGAAGGCGGCCGACATCCAGCAGATCTACGTGTCGAACGTCGGCCGCTTCGGCCGCCTCTACCAGGCCGGCTCCGAGTCGGAGATCCTGGCGGCGCGCGACGCCGCCATCGCGTCGATCGAAGGGCTCGCCGTCGGCGTTCGGTGATGGCGAACCGGTCCCCCAACCGCGAGGCCACCGACGTGCTGGTGCAGCAGTCCCAGGTGCGCCGGCGCGTACGGCAGATCCTGTGGGCGGAGTACCCGGGCCAGGCCTCGCCGGCGGTCGTGGAGCGCGTCTGCGCGCTGGTCTTCGCCCGCCTCGGGATCGACGAGCCGCCACGGAGGCGCGGAGGCCTGCGATGAGTAAGGTCACCGTCGTCGGGCGCCGGCATGGTCGGGGCCTCCACGGCCATGCGGCTGGGCGAGCTGTCGCTGGCCGAGCGCATCGTGCTCGTCGACGTGCGGGCCGGCGTGGCGCAGGCCATGGCGCTCGACATCGCGCAGGCGCTGCCGTTCGCCGGCTCCGACACCCGGGTCGAGGGCGGCGACGGCTACGAGGCGACCGCCGGGCTCCGACCTCGTCGTGATCACGGCCGGGCTGCCGCGCGCGCCCGGGCAGAGCCGCGCCGACCTGCTGGAGGCCAACGGGCGCGTCGTGGCCGCCGTCGCCCGCGAGGTGCGCGAGCGCTCGCCGAACGCCGTCGTCATCGTCGTCACCAACCCGCTCGACGAGATGACCGCGCTCGCCCAGCGCGTGACCGGCTTCCCGCACGCGCGCGTGATGGGCATGGCCGGGCTGCTCGACACGGCGCGGCTGCGGGCCTTCGTGGCCGAGCGCACGGGCACGCCGCCCTCGCGCGTCGAGGCGCTGACGCTCGGCTCGCACGGCGACACGATGGTGCCCGTGCCGCGCCTGACGACGGTCGACGGCCGGGCGCTGCCCGAGGTGCTGCCGGCGGCGGAGGTCGACGCGCTGGTCGAGCGGACCCGCGACGGCGGCGCCGAGATCGTGCGGCTGCTGGAGCGCGGCTCCGCGTGGTGGGCGCCGAGCGCCGCCGTGGCGGAGATGGCCCGGGCCATCCTGCGCGACGAGGGCCGCGTGCTGCCCGTCTCCGCCTGGTGCGAGGGCCCGTTCGGCATCGCCGGGGCCTACGTCGGGGTGCCGGCGCGGCTCGGTCGCGCCGGCGTGACGGAGATCGTCGACGTCGGCCTGGCGCCGGACGAGGTCGCGGGCCTGCAGGCGGCCGCGGCGGAGGTCGTGGGCCGCGTCGCCGCGCTCGACGAGCTGCTGGGCGAGGACGCCGCCGGGCCCTCGGCGCCGGCCGCCGCGCCGGCTCCGCTGCGCCGCGCGGCCGGCCCGGCCGAGGAGGGCGCGCGCGACCTGCGCCTGGAGTCGCGCATCCGCGCCGCGGCCCGCCAGCGGCTGGCCCGCGAGGGTCGGCTGGCGCTCCTCGACGACGTCGTCGACGCCGCGATGCGCCGCGTCGTGGCACGCTGATCCCGCCGTGGCGCGGATCGCGAGCCGCTTCGACCCCTCCACCGCCGAGGCGCGCGAGAACCGCGAGCGCGTGGCCGCGCTGTGCGACGAGCTCGCCGCGCGCATCGCCGGGGCGCAGGCGGGCGGCGGCGAGCGGGCCGTCGCGCGCCACCGCGAGCGCGGCAAGCTGCTGGCACGCGAGCGCATCGACCGCCTCGTCGACCCCGAGACGGCGTTCCTCGAGCTCTCGCCGCTGGCCGGCGACGGGGTCTACGAGGACGACACCCCCTCCGCCGGCATCGTCACCGGCGTCGGCCGCATCGCCGGCCGCACCTGCGTGATCGTGGCCAACGACGCGACGGTCAAGGGCGGCACGTACTACCCGCTGACCGTCAAGAAGCACCTGCGCGCGCAGGAGATCGCGGCCGCGAACCACCTGCCCTGCGTGTACCTGGTCGACTCGGGCGGGGCCTTCCTGCCGCTGCAGGAGGAGGTCTTCCCCGACCGCGACCACTTCGGCCGCATCTTCTTCAACCAGGCGCGCATGTCGTCCGACGGCATCGCGCAGCTCGCCGCGGTCATGGGCTCCTGCACCGCCGGCGGCGCCTACGTGCCGGCGATGGCCGACGAGACGGTGATCGTCCGCGGCACCGGCACCATCTTCCTCGGCGGCCCGCCGCTGGTGAAGGCGGCGACCGGGGAGGAGGTGACGGCCGAGGAGCTCGGCGGCGGCGACGTGCACGCCCGCATCTCCGGCGTCGCCGACCACCTGGCGCGTGTCCGACGAGCACGCGCTGGCCCTGCTGCGCGACGCCGTCGACCGGCTGCCGGCCGACGCGCCGCCGCCCTGGGACGTGACCGAGCCGGTCGAGCCGGCCGAGGACCCGGAGGAGCTGCTCGCGATCGTGCCGCCCGAGCCGCGCCGCCCGTACGACATGCGCGAGGTGCTGGCGCGCGTCCTCGACGGCTCCGACCTGCACGAGTTCAAGCCCCTGTACGGCGAGACGCTGGTCACGGGCTTCGGCCGCATCTGGGGCCATCCGGTCGCGGTGCTCGCCAACAACGGCATCCTCTTCTCGGAGAGCGCGCGCAAGGGCGCCCACTTCGTCGAGCTCGCCTGCCAGCGCCGGCATCCCGCTGCTCTTCCTGCAGAACATCACGGGCTTCATGGTCGGCAAGGACTACGAGCACGGCGGGATCGCGCGCGACGGCGCCAAGCTGGTGACGGCCGTCGCCTGCGCCGAGGTGCCGAAGCTGACGGTGCTGGTCGGCGGCTCCTTCGGCGCCGGCAACTACGGCATGTGCGGCCGCGCCTACGGGCCGCGCTTCCTCTTCACCTGGCCGACGTCGCGCATCTCGGTCATGGGCGGCGAGCAGGCGGCGCTGGTGCTCTCCAGCGTCGGGCGCACCGACCCCGACGAGATCCGCGAGCGCTACGAGCGCGAGGGCAGCCCCTACCACGCCACGGCGCGGCTCTGGGACGACGGCGTCATCGACCCGCGCGAGACGCGCCGCGTGCTCGGCCTGGCCCTCGAGGCCTGCGCCCGCGCGCCGCTGCCCGACACCCGCTTCGGCGTCTTCCGCATGTGATGGCCCTGCGCCGCGTGCTCGTCGCCAACCGGGCCGAGATCGCCGCGCGCGTGATCCGCGCCTGCCGCGAGCTCGGCCTCGGCTCGGTCGCCGTGTACTCCGACGCCGACGCCGAGCTGCCGTACGTCGGGCTCGCCGACGCCGCGGTGCGCATCGGACCGCCGCCGGCCGCGGCCTCGTACCTCGACGCCGGCGCGCTCGTCGACGCGGCCCGCAGCACGGGCTGCGACGCGCTGCACCCCGGCTACGGCTTCCTCTCGGAGCGCGCCGAGCTCGCCGAGGCCTGCGCCGCCGCGGGCATCGTCTTCGTCGGCCCGTCGCCCGCCGCGCTGCGCTCGCTCGGCGACAAGGCGCGCGGCGCGGGCGCTCGCGCTGGAGGCGGGCTTCCGGCCCGTGCCCGGCGGCGACGACCCGACAGCGGTCGGCCTGCCGCTGCTGGTGAAGGCGGTCGCGGGGGGCGGCGGACGCGGGATGCGCATCGTGCGCGCCGCCGGCGAGCTGGAGGACGCGCTGGCCGCCGCGCGCGCGCGAGGCGGAGGCGTCGTTCGGCGACGGCCGCGCTGTACCTGGAGCGCTACCTGGAGGGCGCCCGGCACGTGGAGGTGCAGGCCCTCGGCGACGGGCAGGGCGGCGCGGCCACGCTCGGGCTGCGCGACTGCTCGCTGCAGCGACGCCACCAGAAGGTGCTCGAGGAGGCGCCGGCGTTCGACGTCGACCCCGCGCTGCAGGCGGAGCTGGAGGCGGCCGCGCGGCGGCTGCTGGTGGCGGCCGGCTACGCCGGGGCCGCGACGGTCGAGCTCCTGCTCGCGCCTGACGGGAGCGCGTACTTCCTGGAGGTCAACGCGCGGCTCCAGGTCGAGCATCCCGTCACGGAGCTCGTGACCGGCGAGGACCTCGTCGCCTGGCAGCTGCGCATCGCGGGCGGCGAGCGGCTGCCGCCGGACGGCCTCGCCGTCGCCGTGCGGGGCCACGCGATCGAGGCCCGGCTGGTGGCCGAGGATCCCGACGCCGGCTTCCTGCCCGCGGCGGGGCCGCTGCTCCGGCTCGACCTCCCGCAGGGCGACGGGCATCCGCGTCGACGCCGGCTATCGGGCGGGCAACGACGTCTCTCCCTACTACGACGGCCTGCTGGCCAAGATCTGCGCCCACGGCGCCTCCCGGAGCGAGGCCCTGGAGCGGCTGGAGGCAGCGCTGGCCGCGACCGTCGCGGTCGGCGTGCGCACCAACCTGCCGCTGCTGCTCGAGCTCGTGCGCGACCCGGAGGTGCGGGCGGGGCGCATCGACACGGGCTACCTGGAGCGCACGTGGGCGCCCGACGCCGCCCGCGGCGGACGACGTCGCGCGTGCCGTCGCCGCCGCCCGCGCGAGCGCCCCGGCACCGGCCGCCGGCGCGGGCCCCTTCGCCGGGCGCTTCCGCGTCGGGCTCGCCGTCGCCGGCGGCGGCGCCGGCCGCGCGGGCGGCGGACGGCGCGCTCCACGTCGCTGGTCGGCGGGCGCGACGTCCGGGTCCCGGCCGACGAGCCGCCCGACGTGGTCGCCCTCGCGCACGGCGGCGCGGGCAGCGGCGCCGGGCCGGCGCGGGTCAGCGCGGCGATGCCGGGCCGGGTCGCCGCCGTGCGGGTCGCGGCGGGCGACGCCGTGGCGGCCGGCGATCCGCTGGTGGTGCTCGAGGCCATGAAGATGGAGCACCCCGCGACGGCGCCCTACGACGCCACGGTGCACGGCGGTGCTGGTGGCCGAGGGCGAGCAGGTGGTCGGTGGGCAGGCGCTCGTCGAGCTCGCCTGACCGTCGCGGGTGCGGCTGGCCACTCGGGGGATCGAGCCACTCCGTCGGACGTACCATGTGAGACATGGCGGCCCGGCCCCGGCCCACGCACTCGACCGAGCACCAGGTCGGCATCCCGACCCCCATCGGCGACCTCGCCCTGGGCACGACGCCGGCCTCCTCGCACTTCGTGCGCAGCCACGGGCCCGCGCCGCTGCTCGACGCCGAGGCGTTCCGCCTGCGCGTCGACGGCGCGGTGCGGCGGCCGCTCGAGCTCGATCTCGCGAACCTGCGCCGCCGCCCGGAGCACACGCTGCACGTCACGCTGGAGTGCGCCGGGCACCGCCGCACCGAGTTCTCGCCTGGCGTGCGCGGCCTGCAGTGGGACGTCGGCGCGCTCGGCCACGCGGAGTGGACCGGCACGCCGCTCGCGGGCGTCCTGGCCGAGGCCGGCGTGGCCGACGACGCGTGCGAGGTCGTCCTGCACGGCGCTGACGCCGACCCCTTCCCGGGCCTCGAGGGCGACGTGCCGTTCGCCCGCAGCATCCCGGTCCGCCAAGGCGCTCCATCCCGACACGCTGCTGGTGTGGGACATGGCCGGCGAGCCGCTGTCCGCGGGCCACGGCGCGCCGCTGCGCGCGGTCGTGCCGGGCTGGTACGGCGTCGCCTCGGTCAAGTGGCTGACGCGCATCGAGCTCGTCCGCGCGCCGTTCGAGGGCCCCTACCAGGCGCTCGACTACCGCCTCAAGCTGCCCGACGACGACGGGCCGGGCGAGGCCCTGACGGAGATGCCGGTGTCGGCGCTGATCCTCTCGCCCGTCGCCGGCGATCACTTCTCGCCAGGTCGCGTCCGCGTGTCCGGCATCGCCTGGGGCGGCGAGGGCGGCCCCGCGCGCGTCGAGGTGCGGGTCGACGTCGGCCCCTGGCGGCCGGCGCGCCTGCTGCGGCCGGACGGCCCGTGGGCGCCCGTGCACTGGCGCTCGCCGGTCGACCTGGAGCCCGGCCCGCACACCATCGCCGTCCGCGCGACGGACGAGGCGGGCAACGTCATGCCCGACCAGCTCACGTGGAACGAGCGCGGCTACGGCAACAACGCCGTGCACCGCGTGCGGGTCACCGCCGTTTGACGTAGGGCCTTCCCCTACGCCAGCGGCGTGGGCATCGCGCAGGAATAGGACAACACCCGACGAGATATGCGGTCGCGAAGCGCAGGATCGAGACGTCCCACCTTCGATCCAGGAGCGGTCATGACCTCGATCTCGACCCCGCCCGGGCTCGCGCCTCCGGGCGTCGACCCCGCAATCCGGCTCCTCCGCGCCCTGCGGCGCGGGCACTGGCTCACCTCTGCCGCCGTCGCGGTCGGTGCTGCATCCGCGGTGCTCATCGTCCTCCTCGGCCTCGGCTCGGCCGGGCGCGTCGCGGCCGCATGCGGCGTCGGCGCCGCGGTGGCCCTCCTCGGGTGCCGTCTGCTGGTGCGCTGCGAGGCCAGGCTCGCGCGTCTCGCCCTCGTCGCGGCGGGTGATGAGCGCCTCCCCCTTCCCGGACTGGCCGACCTCCGGATGCAGCTCGTGTCGCCGGGCTGGCGCCACCAACTCGCCGCCGCGCTCGAGGTGCGGGCTCGGCAGCCGGCTCCCGGCTGGCGCACGCTGCACCCCGCGGTACGGTCGCCAGGGAGGCCCCGCACCATCGCCGCGGCCGCGCCGGATCTCGAGTCCCTCGCCACGCTCCTGCGCGCCGCGGAGCCGCGTCAGGCGCGTGCGGTCGCCGCCTGCGAGCTGCTGCTGGTCGACGGCGCCCGCTCCCCGCTCTACGGCGGCGATGGCGCGGCCCTGCGGCAGGAGGTATCGCGCATCTGCGGTCAGCTCGCGGGCGCGTGGTGAACACGTCCGACTACGCGGCCACGGCTAGCTACGATCAGCACGTGCTGATCGGCCGGTCAGAGCATTGCGTCGAGATCGACGCCTTGCTCGAGGACGCCCGCGCCGGGCGCAGCGGCACCCTCCTGCTGCGCGGCGAGGCCGGTATCGGCAAGACGTCACTGCTCGACTACGCCGCCGGCCGGGCGGAGGACATGCTCGTCCTGCGGGCGACCGGCGTCGAGGTGGAGTCAGGCGTGGCGTTCGCCGCGCTGCTGGAGATCGCCCGCCCGCTGCTCCCGTTCCTGGCGCAGATCCCTGAGCGGCAGGCGGGAGCGCTGCGTAGCGCACTCGCAATGGGGCCGGCGGAAGCCGGTGATCGCTTCACGACCGGCGCAGCCATGCTGAGCCTCCTTGCGGAAGCCGCGGAGGAGCAGCCGCTGCTCGTGCTCGTCGACGATGCCCAGTGGGTCGACGAGCCGTCGCTCGACGCGATCCTGTTCGCTGCCCGCCGCCTCGACGTCGACCGCGTCGCGGTGCTCGTGGCGACGCGAACATCGGAGGGACGTACCGTCGAGGCCCGCGGTCTCTCCGAGCTGCACGTCGAGGGGCTGAATCGCGATGGCGTGGTTGAGCTGCTCGCGCACGCGACCGACACGCCCGTGGCGGATCGCGTCGTCGAGCCGCTCCTGGATGCGACCGGGGGCAATCCGCTCGCCCTCGTCGAGCTCACCCGCACCCTGACCGCGTCGCAACTGAAAGGCGTCGAGGCGCTGGAGCACCCGCTGCCCACGGCAGGCAGCATCGAGGCAAGCTACGCGCGGCGCATCGCGGAGCTCGGCGACGCCGTGCGCCGCGCACTGCTCGTCGCAGCGGTGAGCGAGACCGACCGCGTCGACCTGATCGCCGCCGCCCTCGCCGCCGCGGGTGTGGACGCGTCTGCGCTTGCGGGCGCCGAGGACGCGCGTCTCGTGACGCTTCGATCGGGTCGGCTGACCTTCCGTCATCCGCTGGTTCGGTCTGCGGTGTTCCATGACGCAGCTCCGTCCGAGCGGCGCGCCGCGCACGCCACGGTCGCTGAGGTGCTGCAGGCCGAGGGGCTCGTCGAGGCGGCCGCCTGGCATCTGGGCGCGGCGACCCTCGGCGCCGATGAGCGGGTAGCCGCAGCACTGGAGCACGCCGCGGCCGGCGCCGCGGGACGCAGCGGGTTCGCCGTCGCTGCTCGCGGGTTCGAGCGGAGCGCTGCGTTGACGCCTAACCCGGCCACTCGATCCCGGCGCTTCTTTGCTGCGGCGGACAACGCGTGGCTTGCCGGCGACAAGGAGCGGGCGCAGAGACTGCTGGAGCAGGCGCTCGAGGGCTGTCGCGATCCGCGTTTGCGGGCGGACATCCAGCACCTCCGCGGACACATCCTCAATCGCTCGGGCCAGCCGCCGCTCGCGCGCCAGCTGCTCGTTGACGAGGCGCGGCTCGTGGCGCCGATCGATCCGGAGAAGGCAGCGTTCATGCTCGCCGAGGCCGCGGAGGCGGCCATCTTCGTGGCGGACTTCCGCGAGGCCGCCGCGATCGCGACCGAGGCCTCGAAGCTACCCGGCGCAGACCGGATCCCGCTCGTCCCGCTCGTGGTCAGCGTAGTGCTCAATCTCGGCGAGCGCGACCGCGGGGTCACCGAGTTGCGCAACGCGCTGCGCATGTTCGAAGAGGTGGCGGCGACGGATCCCCGCGCACAGGGTTGGGCCCTGAACGTGCCGGCATGGCTCGACGATCTCCCGGGGACGGTTGCTGCCGCGACCGCCGTCGCCGAACTTGCGCGCTCACAGGGCGCGATCGCCGAGCTTCCGTACCCTCTCGGCTATCTGGCGCAGGCCCAGCTTGCGCTGGGACGCTGGCCAGTTGCGTACGGCTCCGCGGAGCAGGCTGTCCGGGTGTGTCTCGAGACCGGTCACACGACCGACCTCGTCTACTGCCTCTCAGTGCTCGCGCAGATCGAGGCCGGCCGGGGCGAGGAAGAGCGATGTCGCGCGCACGTCGAGGAGGCGCTCGCCGCATCATCGGCCCTTCGCGCCTTCCCGACATTCGTACTCGGCTTTCTCGCGCTCAGCCTGGGCGACGCCGCTGCGGCGATCCGCGACCTCGCGCCGGTCGTCCGCCTCGACCTCACACACTCGCAGAATCATCCGATCCTGGCGACGTTCGATCTCATCGAGGCGTACGTCCGCAGTGGGGACGTCGAGGCGGCGGCTGCGGCGCTCGCCGTCGTGGAAGAGACGACCGCAACGCGTCCCTGGGACGCCGCGGGTCGGCGGCGATGCCACGGGCTCATCGACGCGAACGACGAGGGCCGCGCGAGCCTTGCCGAGGCGACGGAGATGTTCGAGCAGCTCGGCATGCGCTTCGAGGTCGCGCGGACGCGGCTCTACCTCGGCGGCCGCCTCCGCAGGGAGGGCCTGCGCCGCGAGGCGCGCGAGCACCTGCGTTCGGCCCTCGACGTCTTCGACGACCTGGGCGCCGCGCCGTGGGCCGACCAGGCTCGCGCCGAGCTACGGGCGAGCGGTGAGACGGTGCGGCGGCGCGAGGCCGCGCGCGACGAGCTCACGCCGCAGGAGCTGCAGGTCGCGCTGCTCGCCTGCGACGGCAAGACGAACCGCGACATCGGGCTCGCGCTGTTCCTGTCGCCGAAGACGATCGAGGCGCACCTGGGCCGGGTCTACCGCAAGCTCGGCATCCACTCCCGGGTCGAGCTGGTCCGGCACTTCAGCGCCAGGGGCGCGCCCGCCGCGACCCGTCGGTAGACCGGCGCCTCGCAGAAGCCCAGTCCCAAGGCTGCGACGCCGATGCGATCCGCCCCCGGGCGACCGCATCGCCGCCGTCACGGCACCGTGACGACCCGTTCGACCTCGAGCCCCTCGGCGGTCATGCGGTAGATGGTCACGGGCGCCCGGATCAGGTCGCCGAGCTCGTCGAAGCGGACGTCTCCGAGCAGCCCGTCCGTCACCGAGGCGAGACGGAGCTGCTCGGAGACCGAGCCTCGCGTCCCGTCCGAGCGCGCGATCGCGTCGAGCAGCAGCTCCGCAGCCTGCGCGCCGTACGCCGCTCCGAGGTCGGGGCCCGCGTCGCCGCTGCGCGCTTCGAGCTCGGCGAGCAGCTGTCGGCCGGCAGGAGGTAGCTCCGCGTTCGGGAGGCCGTAGTTCTCGACGTACAGCCCTTCCGCGACGGCCGGCGACACCCCGGCGAAGCCGTCGTGGGCCAGGAGCTTGGCGTCGCTCTCGAGGCTGTCGCGCAGCTCGCGCAGGAGCGCCTGCACGTGCGGCGGAGCGGCGCCGGCGAGTATCACCCCGTCGGCCCGTGCTGCCGCCACCTGTCGCGCGAGCTCGTCGAACCGCTCGGCGAACGGGTCCCACGATGCGAAGCTCGAGACGGCGACGTCGCGGGACGCCGCCGCCGCCCGCACGTCCTGCGCGAAGGCGGCCATGTCCGAGTCCTCGCCGTCCCACAGGATCGCCAGGCGCTTCACGCCCAGCTGGCGCGCCGCCTCGGCCATGGCGGCAGCGGCCTGGAGATCGGTCGCCGCGAGGCGGACGAAGTTGCGGACGCCGGTCGGATACAGCTCCACGAGCTCGCCGGGGTCGCCACCCGTCGGCGTGCGCGTCAGCCCGGTGTACGTGTTCGAGGGGCTGATCATCGCCAGCGGCCCGTCGGTCGCCTGGTTCGTGATCGGGATCTCGAAGGAGGAGCAGAAGGAGTGAAAGGGCCCGATGACGCCGAGGACGTCGGGCGTCCGCGCGTAGGCGCGCGCGTTCGCGAAGCAGCGGAAGATGTCGGTGTTGCCCTCCTGCGCTGTCGAGACGTCGCAGGACTGGTAGCCGACGCTGAGCCGTCCAGCGCGGAACCCGCGGCGCTCCAGCACCAGGCGGATGCCCGCCTCCATGGCAGCCATCAGGCGGCGGCCGCGCCCCTGCAACGGCAGGTCCGAGACGATCAGCGCCTGCGGGGGGCCGCTGCCGGCGTACACGACGTCACCACAGACGGACGCCGGGAGGACGGCGTCGCGAGCGGGGCTGCCGGCAGCCGACACCCACACGCCGTCCTCCGCGACGGCGAGTCCCGCCGGGCCGGCGAGGGCGCCTGCAGCGGTGGCCTGGTTCGTCGCAGGGTCGATACGGTGCACCTGGCCGTCGACGGTGTTCGTCGCCCAAACCGCAGCGGGCCCGGCCGCCACCCACTCGACTCCCAGACCCACGTGGATGGGCGTCAGCTGCGGCTCGGGCCGGGGATCGATGCGCCAGACGTTGCCGCCGAGCGGGTCGGCCGCCCAGACCGCGCCGGCGCCCACGGCCAGCGTCGTGAGGAAGCCGGCATCGACCTCGATGCGACGGGCGACGCGGTTCGACGTCGGGTCGACCTCGACCAGGACGTTGTCCTCGATGACCCAGATGGCGCCCTCGGCCGCCGCGACCCCGCGGGCGCGCGCGCCGGCGACGGTCGCCACCACGCGATTGGTGCGCGGATCGATGCGTACGAGCTGCTGGTCCTGGTCGACGACCCAGATCGCCTCGTCGGTCGCTGCGATGAGCTGCTGGCTCACCCCGCCGCCGAGCATGTAGCCGTTCGTTCGTGCCGGCGGTAGCTCGATCGACGCGTCGACGACGCCGGACGCCGGATCGATGCGCGCGACGCTGGTGGGATACGCCCCCTCGTCGCTGCCGATACCGACCCAGACCGCGCCGGCGCCGGCGGCGAGCGTGGTGGGCGTGCCGCCCGTGCTGAACGTGCGGTCGACCGCACGCCTGGCCGGGTCGACGCGCGAGACGGTACGGTCGTTCGCGTCGAGCACCCAGACGGCCCCCTCGCCGACGGCGACGTTCGCCGGGGCCGTGCCCAGCGCGACGAGGTCCTCGACGGCCCCGGTGGCGGGGTCGAGCAGGGCGACGCCGGCGTCGGCCTGCAGATCCCGCTCCGACGAGCCTTCGTCGGGCCACAGCGCGACCGCGATCGCTACCGCGCCGGCGGTGGCGAGCGTCACGCCGACTGCGAGGAGACTTCGGCGCCTCCGCGCCGGGCCACCCGCAGCGCGCCGCGGCGTGGCCGGAGGCGGCGCGAGGACGGGATCCTGCTCGAGGATCTGGCGCTCCAGCCGCTGGAGGGTGGCGCTGGGCTCGAGGCCGAGCTCCTCGGCGAACGCGCGGCGACCCTCCTGATAGACCTGCAGCGCCTCGCCCTGGCGGTCGGCGCGGTACAGGGCCAGCATGAGCTGCCCGCGCAACCGCTCGCGCAGCGGATGCTGGCGCACGAGCAACTCGAGCTCGCCGACCAGCTCGCCGTGGCGGCCGAGGGCGAGCTCGGCCTCGAACTGCTCCTCCCGTGCCGCGACCCGTAGCTCCTCGAGTCGCGCGATCTCGGCCTGCGCGAAGCGGTCGTACGTGAAGTCGGCCAGCGGCGGCCCGCGCCAGAGGCCGAGCGCCAGCTCGACGCGCTCGACCGCCCCGGCGGGGTCTCCCTCGGCGAGCGCCCGGCGCGCGTCCTCGAGCAGCGCGCCGAAGCGATCGGCGTCGAGCTCGCCGGGGGCGACCCGCAGCAGGTAGCCGGTGCCGCGCGTCTCGAGGCGCCCCTCGGCCGTGGTGCCCTCGCCGTGCCCGTTCATCGCCTTGCGCAGGCGGGAGACGTGGACGCGCAGCGTCCCCGCGGCGGTCGGAGGCGGCGCGCCGTCCCAGAGCTCGTCGATGAGCCGGTCGGTGGAGACGACCTCGTTGGCGTGGAGCAGCAGTGCGGCCAGGAGCGCGCGCTGCTTGGCTCCCGGGACTGGCACGAGGCACTCGCCGTCCCACACCTCGAGCGGGCCGAGGATCCGGAAGTCCATCGCGTTGCGCTTGCCGTTCACCGTCGTCTGCAAGCGACTTTCGCGGATCCGCAACCGTCTGGCAACCACGGTCCGTCGACGGTGGTCGCGTCCACGCCGAGCCGCCTGAGGAGGCAGCCATGAAGACCACCATCGGTGCCGCGATCGCCATGGTCACCGTCGCCGCAACCTGCGCCGTCGCCGGCGCCGCGACCGGCACGTCGGGCGTCCCGGTCCGCGCCGACGACTTCAACCGCTCTCCCGCCGTCGAGACCCGCTGGGTCAACCACCTCCTGCAGGGCAGCCCGCGGGTGGACGACTTCAACGCGACGCCCGTGAGCCGCTGAACACGGAGGAAGCTGCTCGCGCTCCGTCAGTCGGGCCCCGGCGTCGCGCCGGGGCCCGTCAGTAGACGGGCGTCTCGCGCCAGACGCCCCACACGGCGCGCAGCGCGTCGCAGAGCTCGCCCATCGTCGCATCGGCGCGCGCGCCGTCGATCAGCGCCGGCATCAGGTTGACGCCGGCCTCGGCGTCGGCGCGCAGCCGGGCCAGGCTCGCCTCGGTGGCCGCGGCGTCGCGCGACGCACGGTACGCCTGGACGCGGGCGCACTGCGCGCGCTCGAGGTCGGGGTCGATGCGGTGCAGCGGCGGCAGCGCCTCCTCGCCCTCGGTGTAGGCGTTGACGCCGACGATGCGCCGCTCGCCGCGCTCGACCTCCTGCTGGTAGCGGAAGCTGGCCTCGGCGATCTCGGCCTGGAAGAAGTTCTCGCGGATGGCACGGACGACGCCGCCGCGCTCGCGGATGGCCGTGAAGTACGCGTCGGCCTCCTGCTCCAGTCGATTCGTGAGGTCCTCGAGGTACCAGGAGCCGCCGAGCGGGTCGATGGTGTGCGTGACGCCGGTCTCCTCGGCGATCACCTGCTGCGTGCGCAGCGCGATCTTGACCGCGTGCTCCGTCGGCAGGGCGAGCGCCTCGTCGAACGAGTTCGTGTGCAGCGACTGCGTGCCGCCGAGCACCGCCGCCAGCGCCTCGATGGCGGTGCGGACGATGTTGAGCTCCGGCTGCTGCGCGGTCAGCGAGACCCCCGCGGTCTGGGTGTGGAAGCGCATCAGCCAGGAGCGCTGGTCCTTCGCGCCGTAGGTCTCGCGCAGCTCGCGGGCCCAGATGCGGCGGGCCGCGCGGTACTTCGCGATCTCCTCGAAGAAGTCGATGTGCGCGTTGAAGAAGAAGCTGAGGCGGGGCGCGAAGTCGTCGACCGGGACGCCGCGGGCGATCGTCTCCTCGACGTACGTGAAGCCGTCGGCGAGGGTGAAGGCGAGCTCCTGGGCCGCCGTCGAGCCGGCCTCGCGGATGTGGTAGCCGCTGATGGAGACCGGATGCCACCTCGGCACCTCGCGCGCGCAGAACTCGATCATGTCCACGCAGAGCCCCAGCGACGGCTCCGGCGGGTAGATCCACTCCTTCTGCGCGATGTACTCCTTGAGGATGTCCGTCTGGATCGTGCCGCGGACGTCGCTCCAGGGCACGCCCTGCCGCTCGGCGACGACGAGGTAGAAGGCCAGGATCATCGCCGCGGGCGCGTTGATGGTCAGCGACGTCGACACCTCGCCGAGCGGGATGCCGTCGAACAGCCGCGCCATGTCGTCGACCGTGTCGACGGCGACGCCCTCGCGGCCCACCTCGCCGAGCGAGCGCGGGTGGTCGGAGTCGAGGCCCATCAGCGTGGGCATGTCGAAGGCCGTCGAGAGCCCGGTCTGCCCGTGCGCGAGCAGGTAGCGGAAGCGCTCGTTCGTCTCCTCCGGCGGTGCCGTAGCCGGCGAACTGCCGCATCGTCCACAGCCGGCCGCGGTGCATCGACGGGTAGACGCCGCGCGTGAACGGGAACTGGCCCGGGTTGCCGAGGTCGCGGTCGTACTGGAGCGGCACGTCCTCCGGCCCGTAGAGCGGCTCGATGGGCAGCCCGGAGATGGTCGAGAACAGGGCGTCGCGCTCCGGCGCCCGGCCGTAGACGTCGCGGCGCCACTCGCGCCTGCCCTCGGTGGCAGCCATGCCGACACGATACCGGGGCCCGTCGGCCATCATGCGCTCCCATGGCGGTCGACTTCCACTGGTACTCGCAGGAGGACGTGCTGCTCGCCGACGGCACGGACATGCCGGCGCTGATCGACGTGATCGAGGGCGCGTTCCGGCTCAAGGCGGCGGGCGACGTCATCAACCCGCACAAGGTCATGCTCACGTGGTCGGACGAGCCCGGCACCCAGGAGCGCGACGGGCGCATCATGGCCATGCCGGCGTGGGTCGGCGGGGAGTGGGACGTCACCGGGCTGAAGTGGATCCCGAGCGTGCCCGCCAACGCTGGCCCGCGGGCTGCCGCGCGCCAACGCGATCGTCGTCCTCACGAGCCGCGAGACCGGCCTGCCGCTGGCGATCATGGACGGCACCGTCATCTCCGCCATGCGGACGGGCGCGGTCACCGGCGTCGCCGTGCGGCACCTGGCGCGGCCCGGTGCGGCGACCGCGGGGCTGCTCGGCGCGGGGGTGCTCGACGCGGACGCAGCTGCTGGCGCTCGCGGCCACGCTGCCGGGGCTCGACGGAGGCGCGCGTCTTCGATCCCAACGCCGCCCGGGCCGAGGCGCTGGTGGACGAGATGGCGGCGAGCCTGCCGTTCGCGCTGCGGGCGGCCGCGTCGGAGGAGGACGCGTGCCGCGGTGCCGACGTGATCGTGCCGTCGACGCTGGCGGTGGAGCCGACGATCCGGGCCGAGTGGGTGCCGGAGGGCGGGCTGGTGGTGCTGGTGTCGAGCTACGACGGGCCCGAGGACCTGCACGACGTCACCGACCTGCTGGTGGCCGACGATCGCGACCACGAGGCCACGACCGAGACCCGCTACGTCAAGCGCCTGCTCGATGCCGGCCGGACGCGGCTGGAGGACGTCGTGGAGCTCGCGGCCATCGTCTCCGGCGCGCACCCCGGGCGGACGTCGGACGCGCAGCGCATCGTCTGCTCGCCGGTCGGGCCTCGGGATGGACGACGTCGTCACCGCGGCCTGGGTGCACCGCAAGGCGCGGGAGCGCGGGCTCGGGACGCCGCTCGTGCTGCGGCAGGAGGCGCTCTGGAGCTGACGGCCGCAGCGGCGGAGACGGCTCGCGACGTGCACGACGGCGTCGCGGACGAGCTGTCGCTGCTGCTCGACGACCTCGCGCGCTGGACGTCCATGGACTCGCCGAGCCGCGAGCCCGGGCTGCTCGACGAGCTCGCCCGCGACGTCGCCGCGACGCTCGAGCGCTACGGCGCGAGCGTCGAGCTCGTGGAGCGCGAGCCGGGGCTGCACGTGCACGCGGTCGCCCGGGGCGCCGGCCGCTCGCGGGTGGCGCTGCTCTGCCACCACGACACCGTCTTCCCGTCGGGCACGGCGGCGATCCGCCCGTTCGGCCACGACGGCGCGCGGGCGCAGGGTCCCGGCGTGGCCGACATGAAGGGCGGGCTGGCGCTCGCCGCCCACGTCGCGCGGCACGTCGCGGCGCGGCCGGCGCGCTTCGGGCGGGTCGAGGTGATCTCGGTGCCCGACGAGGAGATCCGCAGCGGCCCGTTCGGCACCATCGAGCGCGTCGCGGGCTTCGACGCCGTCCTGTGCCTGGAGTGCGGGCGGGAGGACGGCTCGCTGGTGCTGGCGCGCAAGGGCGGCGCCTGGCTGGAGGTCGAGGCGGTCGGCCGCGCGGCGCACGCGGGCACGGAGCCCGAGCGCGGGCGCAACCCGGTGCTGGCGCTGGCGCACGAGGCGATCCGGGTGGCGGCGCTGCACGACGGCGCGCCCGGGCTCACGGTGCAGGTGACGTCGCTGCGCGGCGGCCGGGCGGCGAACGCCATCCCCGAGCGGGCGCGCATGCAGGTCGACATCCGCGCGTCGCACGCCGCCGACCTGGAGCGCACGCTGGCGGAGGTCAGCGCGTGGGGCCGCCACGACGGGATCGCGATCGCCGAGCGCAACCTGCACCACGTGCCACCGCTGGAGCCGACGCCGGCGAGCGAGCGGCTGGCACACGCGGCGTCGATCCTCGGCGCCGCCCTCGGCCACCCGATCGGCCACGCGAGCACCGGCGGCGTCTCGGACGTCTGCTGGGTCGCGTGGTCGGGCGTGCCCCTGCCTGGACGGGCTCGGCCCGGTGGGCGGTGCCGACCACTCGCCCGACGAGTACGTCGAGGTGGCGTCGTTCGCGCCGCGGGCCGGGGTCGTGGCGGGTCTGCTGGCCGAGGTCGAGGCGCGGATGACGGCCGCGTCGTAGCGCACGGCGGGGTGGGGGTCGGTGGCGGGGCGCCGCCCGATCCTGCGGCGCCCCGCCATGCCCCCCGCTGCTGCCCTCCCCCCGCGGCGGTGGGGCCGCGGGGGAAGGGGGCCGGAGCGCCGGGACCCGGCCCGGTCAGTCGGCGCTCCGTGCAGCCGGAGTCACGCGACGCACGCGGCTCTGGCAAAGCGCGTCGATCGACGCGCTCCGGCTGCATCTGGTGAGCCGCGGCTGCGGCTCGCATGTCGGCGGTCGCGGGCGGCGCGCCGAGGGGTCGTCGGCGCGCCGCCCGGCCGCTCCGCCGGGCTAGCGGCGGCCTCCCGCGGCCTGCTGGATCGCCTGGTCGACGAACGCCACGTTCAGCGCGCCGGCCCGGCTCGAGGCCGAGTTGGTCTGGTCGACGTCACCGCCACCCGGGCCAGGCCACGGCGGGCCGCCCGGTCCCTGGCACCCGCAGCCGGTGTCGTCCGGCACCAGGAGCGGCGCCGGGACCGGGCTGCCGGAGGCCGGCAGGTTGGCGTTGATCGGCAGGAGCTGGACCGTCTTGGCGCGGGCGTTGGCGTCCTGGTCGACCCTGTTGATGGCCGTCTGGGAGGCGTTGCCGTTGCCGGTCTGGTCGATGTCCTGGCCGACGACGGCGAGGTTGCCGGCCCAGGCGCCGGAGGTGGCGCGGTTGGACTGGTTCACGTCGCCGCCGCGGTGGCCGTACGGCTTGCCCTTGCCCGTGCCCTTGTCCTTGCCGGTGTCGCGCTGGGGCTCGCAGCCGCAGCCGGGCTGCGGCTTGGGCTTGGCGACGGGCGCGTTCAGGTTGACGGGCACGAGCTGCACGGTCTTGGCGTGGGCCGTGGCGTCCTGGTCGACCGTGTTGGTCGCCCGCTGGCCGTCGTCGCCCTTGCCGTGGGGCTTGTCGCCGTCGGGGCCCTTGCTGCCCTTGTCGTTGCAGCCGCAGCTCGGGTGCTCGGGCTTGTGCGGCCGGTCACCCTTGGACGTCTGGTCGATGTCCTGGTGGACGATGGCCACGTTGCCGGCGCCGGCCTTGGAGGAGGCGTCGTTGGACTGGTCGACGTCGCCGCCGGCGCCCGGCGAGGCGATGGCGATCGGCGCGTTCACGTTGACCGGCACGATGCTGCACGGTCGTTGGCGTGGGCGTCGGCGTCCTGATCGACCTCGTTGCGTCGCCGACTGGCCGCTCGGCGCCGCGATCCTTGCCCGGCTCGCGGCCCTGGTCGTCGCCTTGTCGCCCTTGTCGTTGCAGCCGCAGCCGTGCGGCTTGTCGCCGCCCTGGCTCCCGGTCTGGGTCTGGTCGACGTCCTGGTGGACGATGGCCACGTTGCCGGCGCCGGCCTTGGAGGAGGCGTCGTTGGACTGGTCGACGTCGCCGCCGGCGCCCGGCGAGGCGATGGCGATCGGCGCGTTCACGTTGACCGGCACGATCTGCACGGTCTTGGCGTGGGCGTCGGCGTCCTGATCGACCTCGTTCTTGGCCGACTGGCCCCCTCGGCGCCGCGATCCTTGCCCGGCTCGCGGCCCTTCTGCTTGTCGTCGTGCGTGGCCGGCGGCTGCCCGCCGCCGGCCGGAGCGGTCTGCTCGACGGTCTGCTCGACGATCGCCACGTTGCCCGCCGCGGCGCTCGAGGACGCGTCGTTGGACTGCTCCACGCCACCCGCCGAGCGATCCTCGGCCGGCTTGTCATGCTTCGCCGTCGGCTTCGGCTGAGGCTGGCAGCCACAGCCGTCCTGGCCGTCGGTGGACGGCTCGGCCACCGGCGCGTTCACGTTCACCGGCACCAGCCTGCACCGTCTCGGCCGCCGCCGTCGGCGTCCTGCTCGACCCCGTTCGAGGCCTGCTGACCACCGCCACCGCCGTTGCCGCCGCCGGCGTCCTGGGTGGCCGACTGGTCGACCGCCGCCAGCGTTCACCGCCGCCGCCGCCGACGACGCGTCATTCGACTGCTCCACGTCGCCACCGGCACCCGGCGAGGCCACCGCCACCGGCACGTTCGCGTTCACCGGCACCAGCTGGGTGGTCTCAGCCGTCGCCGACGCATCCTGCGTGACCGTGTTGGCCGCCGACTGCGCGACACCAATCAGGCCACCATCTGGCGCCGCTGGCCGCCGCCGGGCCTGCCGACACCGCCAGCAGCGCCCAGGCGGCACCAACCGCCAAGAGCTTCCGTTGCACAGCGCAACTTCCCTTCGAATCGAAACGACTACGAACCAGGACAGACGCATCCGACCCGCACCCCAAGAGGCGCAGGACCGACGACGCCCGCCTAGCCCGGTCGCTCGACCGCGAGAAGCAGCACGCTCGGCGGCCGCAACCCCACCGGGACGCGCAACCGCGTCCGGGCAAGCGGCGAGACCAACACGGCCACCAACCCCAACAACGCCACCACACCCGCAGACGCCCAACCAGACGCCGCAGACGCAGCAGCACCACCCACCACCGCCGCGGGCACGGCAAGCGACAGGCCGAAGGGGACACCAGAAGAAGAGGAGGAAGACTCGAGACGCCGCAGCCACCGGCGAGCGCGGTGCTAGCCGCGCCGCCGACGCGGCCGCGCTGGCAGCGCCCTCCGCGGCCGGCCGCACCGGCACCGGCGCCGGCACCACCGGCGCGTCGGGCGCGGCCGACGCCAGCAGCATCGGCGCAGCCGCCGCCGGCGCCGCAGCGACGCAGCGGCCACGCCGAGCCGCGCGCACGGCAGCACGTCGCTCGCGCCGGGCGACGTCGGGACGGCAGCCGGGCGCCGCAGCCAACGGCACGCTCAACCAGCGCAGCCGGCAGCGCCAAGTGGCGGCGCGACGGCGGCGCCAGAGTGGCGGCGGCGACGCGCCAAGTGGCGCAGCCGGCGCGTCGAGTGGCGCGACGGCCGGCGATCGGCGCGGCCGCGTCGGCGACCGGGATCGCCGACCGCGTCGACGACCGGCGCGGCGGCGGCCTTGACGACCGGCGCCGCGGCCTGCACGACCGGCGTCGCGGCCTGGACGACTGGCGCCGCGGCCTGCACGACCGGCGACGCGGCCTGGATCGACCGGGGCTGCCGCCTGCACGACGGGCGCGGCGGCCTGGACGACCGGCGCCGCGGCCTGGACGACCGGCGCGGCGGCCTTGGCGACGGGCGCTGCGGCCTGTTCGACGACCGGCGCGGCGGCCTGCTCGACGACGGGCTCGGCGGCCTTGGCGACCGGCGCTGCGACCTGCTCGACGACCGGCGCGACGGCCTTGGCGACCGGCTCGGCGACCTTGGCGACGGGCGCTGCGGCCTGCTCGACGACCGGCGCGACGGCCTTCGCGACGCGGCTCGGTCGCCTTGGCGACGGGCGCTGCGGCCTGCTCGACGACCGGCGCGACGGCCTTCGACGACCGGCTCGGTGGCCTTGGCGACCGGCGCTGCGGCCTGCTCGACGACCGGCGCGACGGCCTTCGCCACCGGCTCCACGACCTTGGCGACGGGAGCCGGCGCGGGCGCCGGGGCCGGGGCGGAGCGGCGGGGGCCGGCTGCGGCGCCGGAGCCGGCTGCCGGCTGCGGTCGGGCGGCGGGGCTCGGGGCCGGCTGCGGAGCCGGGGCCGGCGCGGGCAGCTCGACCTGGCGGCACGTCGACCGGGACGGCGTCGAGCGGCGCGGCCACCGCGTCCGTCGCGGCGGCGACGGGGGCGAGGGTATCGCCGAGGCCGTCGGCGCTCGCCGTCGGTGCGGCCACGAGCGTCAGTCCCGCGATCCCCAGGAGGGCGAGGCGGGCCGTGGCGCGCCGGGATGTCCGTCCGAATCCCATCGTCGACAGCCGTCGCGTCCATCGCGGCGCGGCGGTTCACGCGTTCGATCGCACGGTCGCGCGGAACCAAACCCGGTACGTGTGTTCCGGCCCACCGGACGCCGCGTGCGACCCCGTTCACGGACGGGCGCCGGCGGCGTGAACGAGACCGGCGATCCGTCACGGCGAGCCGACCCTCGAGGTGACGTCGAAGGGCACCTGGTAGTAACCATGAGGTGCCCTACGGAGCCGTCGAACGTACGTCCTCCGGTATTCGGTCTTGACCCTCGCGGCTCTCCTGCCGATACGGCAACACCACTACCGGAGGCAACGGTGTCGCGCACGCTCACGCTCGTCTCGACTGCTGCACTTGTCCTGGCTGCGCTCGCCTACCCGGTACTTCTGCACTACGTACGCTGATCGACACTAACGTGACAATCGCACCCCGCCGATAGCCGCTGCCATGCGTAATCCGTCGGCCCTGCACACCGCTTGGCGCATCGTCACGATCCCCTTCCGTGCGGTCGTCGCGCCCGGCGTGGCGCTCGTCGGCCTCCTCCGCGTCTGGCAGAAATTCCTGCTCGTCGGCCTCCTGTTGGTCGGCGCGGTCGCGTACGTCGGCCAGGCGTTCCGCGAGCAGCAGCACGCCCAGGTCGCCTTCTCCGCGAAGGAGATCGACGGGGTCGACTACGTCGTGCCGGCGCTGAAGCTCGTGGACGCGCTCGCCGACGCGCGCACCGCGGCCGTGCGCCAGGCCATCGGCGACGAGGCCGCGGGCGCGCAGCTCGACGAGGCGATGGCGCGTGCGCGCGACGTCGGCACGGAGCTCGACGCCGTCGAGGCGCGGCTCGGCGGCTCGCTCGAGACGAGCAAGCTGTGGGAGCCGATCAAGGCCGACCTGGACGCGCCGCCCGCTGCGGCATCGGGCCCGGAGACGCTCGAGGCGTGGGACGCGCGCGTCGCCGCGGCCGTGGCGCTCGTCACGCAGGCCGGCAACATCTCGAACCTGATCCTCGACCCGGATCTCGACTCGTACTACGTGATGGACGCGATCGTCGTCCGCGAGCCGATCCTGCTCGACACGTCCGGCCGCATCGCGGCGCTCGACGCGCTGCTCGGCTCGGAGGAGGGCGACGCCGCGCTCCAGCGCCGCATCGACCTCGCCGTCGCGCGCGGCGTCCTGGAGTCGAACCACGCGGCGGTCGTCGGCGGCCTGCAGACCGCGTACGACAAGACCGCTGACGCGACCCTGAACCCGCTGCTCGAGCCGCCCGCGGCCGCGCTGGCGACTGCCGTCGAGGCCACCTCCGCCGCGATCGACGCCACCGTTGCCGGCGGCGACGCGGGCACGGCCGACGCCGCCGCGCTGGGCGCGAACGATGCGGCCCTCACGCTCGTCGACCCGCTCGGCCAGGGCATGGACACGCTGCTCGAGACGCGCGTGGCCAAGCTCCAGAAGCACCAGGACGACGTCGAGCGCATCGCGCTGATCGCCGTCATCGTGGCCCTCTACCTGTTCGTCTGCTTCTACGTCGCGCTGGCCCGGGCCTCCAGCTCGATGGTGCGCGCGCTCGACCGCGTGTCGGCCGGCGACCTCAGCGGCCGCTCGAACCAGCGCACGCACGACGAGCTCGGCCACATGAGCCGCGCGCTCGACCGCACGCTCGACTCGGTGCAGGAGACGGTCGACGCCATCGCCGTCACGGCACGCACCGTCAACGAGGCGTCACGCGAGCTCGCCGGCAGCTCCGAGCGCGGCGGCCGGGCCATGTCCGAGATCGGCGACGCCATCACCGACATCGCGGGCGGCGCGGAGCGGCAGGTCAACGCCGTGTACGCGGCCCGCAGCGCCGCCGACGAGGCCAACACCGCGGCCGCCGGCGGGACCGAGGCCGCCTCGCGGGCCCGGGACGACGCCGCGGCCGGTGTCGAGGCAGCGGCCGACGCCGTCGCCGCCATGCGGGCCGTCGAGGCCGCGTCCATCCGCATCGACGGCATCACGAACGAGCTGGGCCAGCGCTCCGCCGCCATCGGAGGCATCGTGGACTCGATCCTGCGCATCGCCGAGCAGACCAACCTGCTCGCCCTCAACGCCGCCATCGAGGCCGCGCGCGCCGGCGAGGCCGGGCGCGGGTTCGCCGTCGTCGCCGGTGAGGTGCGCGAGCTGGCCGAGGAGTCGCGCGGCGCCGCAGGCGAGATCGCCGCCCTCGTGCGCGAGATCGAGCAGGGCATCGGCCGGGCCGTCGAGGCGGCGGCCGAGTCCAGCGCGCAGGTCGCCGAGGGCGTCGAGACCGTCGAGCGCGCGACCGCCATGCTGGAACGGATCAACGCGGCGAGCGACGACGTCGTGGGTCGCCTGGCCCGCATCGAGCAGGGCACGAGCACGGTCGCCGGCGCGCTCGGCGACGTCTCCGAGGTCGCCGAGACCACGAGCGCCGCCGCCGAGCAGGCCGCCGCGTCGAGCGACGAGGCGCGTGGCGACGTCGGCCGCATGGCCGGGTCGGCGGGCGACCTCGCGCGCACGGCGGCGGAGCTCGACGCGCTCGCCGGCCGCTTCCGCCCGGCCGAGTAGACCGGCGGGGGTCGCCCGGGGCGCGTCATCCCGCCCCTGGCATTCGCCGGGCAACAGTGGGAGGATCGCGGCGACTCTGTCACGCCGGAGGTGCCCGATGCGCAGCGCCCTGCCTGTCCGTCTCGCCGTCGGGTTGGCACTCGCGCTGATACCGGCCACCGCGTCGTCCGCCACGGTTCCCGGCAGCTGGCGGCGCCTTCCGGCCGCACCGATCGCGCCCGACGCGGGCGCCGCCGGCGTGTGGACGGGAGGACGGCTGCTGGTGGTCGGCAGCGCCTCCGTCCGCTCGGAGGACGGGGCGGTGCTGGCCGCGCGGAACGTCGCCGCCACGTACGACCCGAGCGCGCGGCGCTGGCGCACGCTGCCGCGGCCGCCCGGTGATGCCCGCGCGACGGGCGGGCCCTACGCGGCCGCCTGGACGGGCACGGAGGCGCTCGTGTGGCGGACGGGGACGCACGCCGCCTACGCGCCCGCGACGGGCCGCTGGCGCACGCTGCCGCGCCCGCCCGCGGACACCACCGGGCTCGTCACCTGGACGGGGGCCGAGCTCATCGGCTGGGGTGGCGGATGCTGCGGCGACGCGTTCGCCAACGGGGTCGCCTATGCCCCATCGCGGAACGCGTGGCGGCGGCTCGCTCCGTCGCCGCTCGCGCCCAGCCAGCATCCGACCGGCGCCTGGACCGGCACGGAGCTCATCATCGTCGTCGGCGACCGCGACCCCGACGGTCGCCCGTGGCCGGCCAGCCTCGCCCGCGCGGCGGCGTACGACCCGGCCGCCGATCAGTGGCGGCGCATCGCCGCGCCGCCCGCCACCCGCACCGCGGCCAGCGCGGTCTGGGACGGCCGGGAGCTGCTGCTCGTGGGCGGCACGACCGGCACCGGCACGACGCTCGCGCGCGTGGGCCTGGCCTACGACCCGGCCACGGACACCTGGCGGCGCCTCGCCGCGATGCCGGCGGGCCGCGCCGGCGCGGCTGCGGTCTCGGCCGGGAGCGGCGTCCTGCTCTGGGGCGGCAGCTCGCAGGCGGGCCAGTACACGATCCCCCCGCACGGCCTCGCCTACGACCCCGCGGCGAACCGCTGGGACGACCTCCCGCCGGCGCCCGTGCTCGGCCGGGTCGACCCGATCGCCGTGTGGACCGGGAGGCGGCTGCTCGTGTGGGGCGGCACGGACCCGTACCACCCGTTCGCGGATGGCGCGGAGTTCCTGCCCGTCCCGCTTGACCAGCCCTCCGGCCGCTCGTAGCCTCGCGACGTCGAGCGACTGGGAGGGGTGCGTGAGCGACCTGGGAGGCCGGACCGTGCTCGTCGTCGGGGCGGGCGGCGGCATCGGCAGCGCCATCGTCACGTCGTGCCGCGACGCGGGCGCGCGCCTGCTGCACGCGGAGCTGCCCGGCGTGGCCGTCGCGACGGTCGGCGACGAGCCGGTCTGCCGCGTCGATCTCGCCGACGTCGACGCGGCCTGCGCGACGCTCGCGGCGTTCGCCGCCGAGCACGGCCCGCTCGACGGGCTGGTCAACGCCGCCGGCGTCTCGCAGCGCTCGTGCTTCCCCGACGTGCCGACGGCGGACTTCCGCCGCATCCTCGACATCGACCTCGTGGCCCCGGCGCAGGTCGTCCAGGCGCTCGCGCCGCACCTGCGCTCGCCGGGCGGCGCCGTCGTCAACGTCACGTCGCTGGAGTCGGAGGGCGTCTACGCGAGCCAGGGGCTGACCAGCGGTGCGTACGCCGCGGCGAAGGCAGGGCTGCGGCTCGCGTCGATGTGCCACGCCGTCGAGCTCGGACGCCGCGGCATCCGCGTGAACACGGTCGCCCCGGGCTTCATCGAGACGCCGATGACGGCCTCGGCCATCGAGGCGTCCGGCTCCTGGCTGCGCGAGCAGACGGCGCTCGGCCGGACGGGGCGGCCCGCCGATCTGGGGCCGCCCGTCGTGTTCCTCCTCTCGGACGGCGCGGGCTACATCACGGGCGAGACGCTCAACGTCGGCGGCGGGATGGGGCTCGGCTCGATCAACCAGCTGGCGGTCTAGGCTCGCTTCCATGCACGGGACGCCGCTGCGCATCCCCGTGGCGGGCGGCGAGCTCGCCGGCCATCGGACGGGCAGCGGCCCGCCGGCGCTCGTGCTGCACGGCGGGCCCGCAGTCGAGGACTACACCGGCCCGCTCGCCGCCGAGCTCGCCGGGTTGCTCGACAGCGTCCGCTACACGCAGCGCGGCGTGGCGCCGTCCCTCGAGGACGGGCCCTTCACCATCGAGCAGCACGTGGCGGACGCCGTGGCCGCGATCGACGCGATCGGGGTCGAGCGGGCGTGGATCGTCGGCCACTCGTGGGGCGGGCATCTCGCGCTGCACCTCGCCGTCGCGCATCCGGAGCGCGTCCTCGGCGTCGTCGCGATCGGCACGCTCGGCGCGGACGGGGCCGTCTTCGGGCCGTTCGGCGCTGCGCTGCGCGAACGGGCCGGGCCGGCCGGCGCCGCGCGGCTCGACGCCATCGAGCAGCGCCGCCGGGACGGCGTCGTCACGGAGGCGGAGCTCGTCGAGCGCAACGCGATCGTCTGGCCCGCGTACTTCGCCGACCCGGCCACGGTCGCACCGGCGCCGGACCGCATCGGGGTGCAGAGCTCGCGGGAGACCAACGCCTCGATCGGCGCGCACTTCGCGGCCGGGACGCTGCGGGACGGGCTCCCCGGCCTGCGACGTCCGCTGCTCGTGGTGCACGGCGCGCTCGACCCCATGCCGGCGCGCTTCGCGGAGCAGACCGCGGCGCTCGTGCCTGGCGCGCAGGTCGTCATCGTCGACGGGGTCGCGCACTTCCCGTGGGAGGAGCGGCCGGGCTGCGTCGCCGCGGCGGTCGGACCGTGGCTCGCCGCACTTGCGCGCGCCTGATCGATCATCGATGATCCGCGGACGGGGTCGTCCGCCGTGCTCGCAGCGGCGTCGGCTCCCCGAAGGCGGGCGCCGACGCCGGCGTCCGGAGCGCGGGCCGCTGCCGGCCCCGGGACAGGAGGTCGCGATGCCCGACGCGGGCGAGGTGCTCGGCACGTTCCTCGGCGACGACAGCTTCCCCGTCAGCTGGCGCGAGGGCGAGGCGGAGCTCTTCTGGGTCCTCGACGACCTCCACTGCCCGAACCCGCTGTCGCCGATGTTCTTCGACATCGGCGGCTGGTGGCTGACGTGCGACCACATGTTCCGCCGCTTCGGCACGCCGTTCGCCGCCGACTGGGTCGCCAAGGAGGTCAACGGCTACCTGTACACCGCCGCGATCCCGGCCGACCCGTCGGTGCGGGCCGAGGCCGCCGAGTACGGCAACCGCTACGTGCCCCGCGTGCCCGAGGACCCGGCCTACGCCGGCCGCATCGGCGCCTACCTGTTCGCGGTGCTGCCGCACTACGCGACGAACTTCCTCGACTGGTGGCGCGACCGGCTGCTGCCCGAGATCGAGCGCAACTTCCGCTACCTGGACGAGTACGACACCGACTCGGCGGGCCTGGTGGAGCTCGCGGTGCTGCTCGAGGACGCCATCGACGTCCACGACCGGCACTGGAAGATCCACTGGATGCTCAACTTCGCCCAGTTCTCCGCGACGCTGGCGCTCAACGCCACCATCGCGGAGGTGCGCGGCGAGGTCGATCCGGCGCTGCCCGGGCGGCTCCAGTCGAGCGTCGCCGATCGCAACTGGGACTCCATCGAGGCGCTCTGGAAGCTCAAGGAGCAGGTGAAGGGCGACGCCGCGCTGCGCGACGCGTTCGAGGCCGAGACGGCTGCCGACGTGCGCCGGCGCCTCGAGGGCAGCGACGCGCGGGCGCACGTTCCTGGAGCAGGGCGTCGGCGCGTACGCCAGCGAGTTCGGCAGGAAGTCGATCTGGTCGCACGAGTTCGTCTACCCGACGTGGTTCGAGAGCCAGGCGCCGATCCTGGAGGCCATCCGCGGCTACCTCGCGACGGACTACGACTACGCATCGGCGATCAACGCCGTGAAGCGCGACCTCGACGACGCCGTCAAGGAGCTGATGGATCCCGTGCCCGACGGCGAGGCGCGCCAGCGGCTGCAGGCCGCGCTCGACCTCTCGCTGGGCATGAACCCGCTCACGCCCGACCACCACTTCTACATCGACCAGGGCACGAACGCGCGGCTGCGGCTGGTGCTGGTGGCGATCGGGCGCGCGCTGGTGCGAGAGGGGCGGCTCGACGACCCCGAGGACGTCATGTTCCTCCGCTACCAGGAGCTCCGCGCCTTCATGGCCGACGGGGACGCGCTGCCGGCCCGCGACCTCGTGTCCGAGCGCCGCGACGCCCGCGACGCCGCCTTCGCCATCCGCCCGCGCGAGTGGCTCGGCACCGCCACCCAGGCCGCGCTCGACTTCCCCTACCTGACCCTCTGGGGCTTCCCGGAGAAGTTCCACCGCGAGCCGCCCACGACGCAGACCGAGCTGCGCGGGCTGGCCGCGTCGCCCGGGGTGGTGGAGGGGCCGGCGCGCATCGTCGAGAGCCTGGAGGACTTCGACACCGTGCAGAACGGCGACGTGCTGGTCTGCAAGATGACGAACCCCGCCTGGGTCGTGCTGTTCACGAAGATCGCGGGCCTCGTCACCGACGCCGGCGGCGTGGCCTCGCACCCGGCCGTCGTGGCCCGCGAGTTCGCGCATCCCGGCGGTGGTCGGCACCTCGACCGCCACGCAGGTGATCAAGACGGGCGACCGCGTGCGCGTCAACGGCGCCATCGGCACGGTCGAGATCCTCGCGTGATCGAACGGCCCGTCCTGCGCGACCGGGTCAAGGACGTGCTGCTCGAGCGCATCGTCTCGGGCGCGCTACCCGCCGGGCGCGCGCCTGGTCGAGACCCGCATCGCCCAGGAGCTCGGCACGAGCCAGGCGCCGGTGCGCGAGGCGCTGCGCGACCTCGAGCAGCTCGGCCTGGTGGTGCACGAGGCGTACCGGGGCTGCTCGGTGCGCGCGGTCTCGGCGGCCGAGCTGCTCGAGGCGTTCCCCGTGCGGGCCGCGCTCGAGGCCCTCGCCGCGCGCCTGGCCGCGCCGCGCATCGACGACGCCGACCTCGACCGGCCTCGACGCGCTGGTCGAGGCGATGGCCGCGGCCGCGCGCGCCGGCGACGCGCTGGCCCAGTCGCACGCCAACGCCGCCTTCCACGGCACCGTCGTCGCGGCCGCCGGCAACGCGACGCTCGTGCGCCAGTGGTCGCTGCTCGAGCCCTTCGCCCGCACGTACCTGACCGTGCAGCGCGCCGGGCGTCGACCTGGCCGCGCTCGCCGACCGCCACCGGCCCGTGGTCGCCGCCCTGCGCGCGCGCGACGGCGCGGCCGCGGCGGCCGCCATGCAGACCCACCTGGAGGAGGCCGAGCGCCTCCTCGCCCACCCTGCCACCACCGCCACCGAGGAGCACGCCGCGTGAGCCGACGCCTGATCGACCTCTCGATGCCCGTCCACGCGGGGATGCTGACCTTCCCGCGCGTGCCGCCGCCGGCGCTCTGCGTCTACGAGAGCCACACGGAGTTCGCCGAGCGCATCGGCGCCGCCGCGCACGGCGTCGACTCGCTGACCGCGAGCTACCTCGTCGTCCAGAACGACCACGTCGGCACGCACTGCGACGCCCGCAAGCACATCGTCCCGACCGCCGGCGGTGCCGACCAGATCCCGCTCGAGTGGTGCTACGGCGACGGCGTGCTGCTCGACTTCCGCCACGCCGAGAAGGGCCACGGCATCACCGCCGCCGAGGTGCAGGCCGAGCTCGACCGCATCGAGTACCAGGTCAAGGAGAAGGACATCGTCCTGATCTGGACCGGCGCCGGGGCCTACAACACCGAGGAGCGTTACCGCACCGACCATCCGGGCATGACCGCGGAGGCGACCCGCTGGCTCATCGCGCAGGGCGTGCGCATGATGGGCTGCGACGCCATCACGTTCGACCCGCCGGTGTGGGCGATGTTCGAGCGCGAGCAGTTCTGGGAGGCGCACCGCGTGATGTGGGACGAGGAGTACTGGCACCTCGAGAACCTGATGAACCTCGACCAGATCGGCCGGCCCCACGGCTTCACGCTCAGCGTGCTGCCGGTGAAGTGGGTCGGTACGACGGCGGCGCCCGTGCGGGCGGTCGCGATCGTCGACGAGTGATCGCGCCGTTCGACCACCCGTCCGCGCGTGAGGTCGAGGCCGCCGGCGGCAAGGGCGCGAGCCTGGCCCGCATGGCGGCGCTCGGCCTGCCCGTGCCGCCCGGCTTCGTCGTGCTGGCCGACGCCCTGGCCGAGACGCTGCGCGGCTGCGGCGCCGACGAGCGGCTGGCCGAGCGGCTGGCGGGGCTGCAGGACGCGGAGCTCGCCGGCGCGGCCGAGGAAGCGCGCGGCGCTGGTGCACGCCGCGCCGCTCGCCGACGGCCTCGAGGCCGCGCTGGCCGAGGCCTACGCCGGGCTCGGCGACGACGTGCCCGTCGCGGTGCGCTCGAGCGCCGTCGCCGAGGACTCCGACGCGGCGAGCTACGCCGGCCAGCAGGACACGTTCCTGCACGTGCGCGGTGCCGGCCGCGTGACGCGTCCGCGTGCGCGACTGCTGGGCGTCGTGGTTCGGCGAGCGGGCGCTCTACTACCGCAGCCGCAAGGGCAGCCTCGGCGACCTGCGCATGGCGGTCGTCGTGCAGCGCATGGTCGAGCCGGACGTCTCCGGCGTCATGTTCACGATCGACCCGGTCAGCGGGCGCAAGGATCAGATGGTGGTGGAGTCGGCGTTCGGGCTCGGCGAGGCCGTCGTCGGCGGCGTCGTGACGCCCGACCACTACGTCCTGGCCCGCGACGGCCGGCTCAAGGCCAAGGTCATCGCCGTGCAGCCCTTCGCCGTCGTGCGCGGCCCCGACGGCGGGACGGTCGAGCGCGCGCTCGACGCCGACGAGGGCGGCCGCCAGACGCTGACCGAGGACGAGCTGCGCGCGCCTGGCCGAGCTCGGCCGCACCCTGCAGGAGGCGCTCGGCGGCCCGCAGGACGTGGAGTGGGCGCTGGCCGGCGGGGAGCTCTTCCTGCTGCAGTCGCGGCCCGTGACGACGTGACGCGCCTCGACGACATCTCTCCCCAGCTGGAGTCCGTGGCCATGGACTGGGCCCGCGCCGAGCACCCGCACGCCCTGCACCTGGAGCGCGCGCTGCACTGGCTCGTCCAGCTCGAGCCCGACGCCTCCGCGGCCCTGCGCATCGCCGCGCTGCTGCACGACATCGAGCGCGCCTACCCCGACCCGGACGCGCCGTACGACGGGGCGCTCCAGTGGGACCAGGACGTCTACATCCGCTACCACGAGACCCGCTGCGCCCAGTTCCTGGCGGCCTGGCTGATCGAGCACCGGGCCGACCCGACGGTCGCGCGCGACGCGGTCGAGCTCGTCCTCTACCACGAGGAGGGCGGCTGGCGCGAGGCCGACCTGCTGCAGGCGGCGGACTCGCTGTCGTTCATCGACACCATGACCCCGCTCATCACGGGCTGGATCACGTCCGGGCGGACGACCCGCGAGGGCGCGCTGGCCAAGCTCCAGCACATGTACGACCGCATCCGCGTGCGCCGCGCGCGCGAGCTCGGCCGGCCGCTGATCGAGGCCGCGATGGCGGAGTGCAGCGCGGCCTGATGCCGAGCGCGTGGCTGCAGCCCGCCACGCTCGACGAGGCGCTGCGCCTGCGCCGCGAGCACGGGGACGAGGCGCTGGTGCTGGCCGGCGGCACCTTCGTCGGCATCCTGCTCTCGACGGGCTTCCTGCCGCCGCCGCCCGCGTTCCTCGCCCTGCGCGACGTGCCCGACCTGCAGCGGGGTGCGGGTGGACGACGGCGACCTGGTGCTCGGGGCGATGGCGACGCACCGGGCCGTCGAGACCGACCCGCGCGTGCTCGAGGGCTGGCCCGCGCTGGCGGCCTGCCTGCGGCTGGTGGCCAACGAGCGGGTGCGCAACCAGGCCACGATCGGCGGCGTGCTGGCCGATGCCGACTACGCGTCGGACCCGCCGGCGCTGCTCTCGGCGCTCGCGGCCGAGGCGGTGCTGGCCGGGCCGGGCGGCCGGCGGTCCGTGCCCGTGCGCGACCTCATCGTCGACCACTACACGACCGTCATCGAGCCCGACGAGCTGCTGGTGGAGGTGCGCGTGCCGCCGCAGCCGGCCGTCGCCGCCTACCGCAAGTTCCGCTCCCGGCACGCCGAGGACCGGCCGTGCGTGGGCGTCGCGCTCGCCGCCGCGCGCGGACGGGGCGGGGCGCGTGCGCGGCCTGCGGCTGGTGGTGGGCGCCGTCTCCGGGCGGCCGCAGGAGCTGCCCGAGGCCTGCGCGCTGGCCGAGGGCGAGGTCGTCGACGACGCGCTCGCCGCCGAGATCGCCCGCCGCTACGCCGAGGGGCTCGACCCGATCGACGACGCGCGCGGCTCGTCCGCCTACCGCCGGCGCATCGTCGAGGTCGAGGTGCGCCGCGCGCTGGCCGGGGTCGCGGCGTGAACGAGCGCGTCGACGCGTCCATCCGCTACGCGATCGACGTCGAGCGGCCCGGGATGCTGCACGCCCGGCTGGTGCGCGCGCCGCTCGCGCCCGCGCGCGTCGTGGCCGTCGACGCGAGCGGCGTGCCCGGCGACGCCGTCTGCCTGCTGCCCGAGGACGTCCGCGACCTCGCCCGCTACGGCTGCATCATCCGCGACCAGGACGTGCTGCCCCAGGGCGTGGTCCGCCACGTCGGCGAGCCGGTCGCCGCCGTCGCCGCCGCGACGGAGCGGGCGGCGCGCGCCGCGGCCGAGCTCGTCCTGGTGGAGTACGACGAGCTGCCCGGCGTCTACGAGCCGGAGGACGCGCTCGCCGACGGCGCGCCGCTGGTGCACGACGCTCGGCGGCCTGGAGCACGCCGAGCGACCTGCGCCCCGACGCGGACAGCAACGCCTGCCACCGCTTCCGCCTGCTGCACGGCCGCGGCGAGGCCGGCCTCGAGGACGCCGACGTCGTGGTCGAGGGCGAGTGGACCTGCGCCGGCGCGCAGCACGCCCCGATGGAGCCGCACGCCTGCACGGCGGAGTGGGCGGACGGGCGGCTGACGGTGTGGACCGGCACCCAGACCCCGTTCAACGTGCGCGCGGAGCTCGCGAGCGTGTTCGGCCTCGACCCGCTCGACGTGCGCGTGGTGGTGCCCCCGATGGGCGGCAGCTTCGGCGCCAAGACGTTCTGCCGGCTGGAGCCGGTCGTCGCCGCCCTCGCCCGCAAGGCCGGCCGTCCCGTGCGAGCCGTGCTCGACCGCGACGAGGTCTTCGTCACCCTCAACCGCCATCCGGCGCGCTTCCGCATGCGGCTCGGCGCCCGGCGCGACGGCACGTTCGTGGGGCGCCGCGTGTGGGCCTGGTGGGACACCGGGGCCTACGCCGACACCGGGCCGAACGTCGCGGCCAAGGGCGGCTGGGCGGCCGTCGGGCCGTACCGCTTCGAGCACGTCGAGGTCGACTCCCTGTGCGTCTACACCCACCGCCCGCCGGCGGGCGCCTACCGCGGCTACGCGGCGACGCAGGCCGTGTGGGCCGGGGAGCAGTGCGTCGACCTGCTGGCCGAGCGCCTCGGCATCGATCCGCTGGAGCTGCGGCTGCGGAACGTGCTGCGCGACGGCGAGGCGTTCTGCACCGGCGAGGTGCTGCACGACTTCCGCGTCGCGGAGTGCCTCGAGGACGTCGCCGAGCGCATCGGCTGGCGCGAGGGCCGTCGCGGCAAGGGGCTCTGCGCGCTGATGAAGGGGATGCAGACGCCGAGCCGCTGCGAGGCGGCGATCGAGCTCGTCGACGGCGCCTTCGTGGTGCGCTCGGCGACCACCGAGATCGGCCAGGGCGCCGTCGTCGCCCTGCCGGCGCTGGCCGCGGCCGCCCTCGGCGTGGAGCGCGACGCGGTCACGATGGGCCCGGTCGACACCGACCTCGTCCCCTTCGACACGCGGACGACCTCGAGCCGCTCGACGCACATGATGGCCGGCGCGCTGGCGGGCGCAGCCGTGGAGCTGCGGGCGCGCATCGCCGAGGAGCTGGAGGCCGCGCCCGGCGACCTCGTGCTGGCGGACGGCCACGCGTCGGTGCGCGGCGTGCCGGCCCGGCGGGTGCCGCTGGCCGACCTCGGCGCGCTGCGCGGGGAGGGCGCCTGGCGCGTCGACGGCGGGCTCGACCCCGACACGGGTCAGGGCGTCGCGAGCGCGCACTGGCACCAGGGCGCCGGGGCGGCCGAGGTCGCGGTGGACGAGGAGACGGGCCGGGTCGAGGTCGTGCGCCTCGCCGCCGTCGGTCTACGCCGGGCAGGTCGTCGACCCCGTGCGCGCCGAGCTGCAGCAGGACGGCTCGCTGGTCATGGGCCTCGGCAGCGCCCTCTTCGAGTCGCTCGACTTCGCGGGCGGCCAGGTCGCCAACGCCAACCTGTCCGACTACGCCGTCCCGACCTTCGCCGACGTGCCGCCCCTCGACTCCGCGCTGCTGGAGCGGGAGGGCGCCGAGGTGCACGGGCTCGGCGAGACGGCCCTCCCGCTGGTGCCCGCCGCCGTCGGCAACGCCCTGCGCTCGCTCGGGCTGCCGCAGGAGCACATGCCGGTGCACGCCGAGGCCGTGCTGCGCTCGGTGGACGCGCGCGACGGGGCGCCGGCGTGAGGATCGACGTCGAGCTCAACGGCGCGGCGGTCGAGCTCGAGGCCGACGCGGAGGAGCCGCTGCTCGCGGTGCTGCGCCGCGAGGGGCTCGCGAGCGTGCGACCGACGTGCGGCATCGGCGTGTGCGGCGCCTGCACCGTGCTGGTCGACGACGAGCCGATCTCGTCCTGCCTGCTGCTCGCCCCGCTCGCCGCCGGGCGGCGGCTGACGACGCTCGAGGGGCTCGGCGAGGACCCGGTCCAGGCGGCCTTCGAGCGGCTCGGCGCCTACCAGTGCGGGTACTGTACGCCCGGCATGATCCTGACCGCGCGGGCGCTCCTGGCACGCGAGCCCGACCCCTCGCCGGCACGGATCCGCGAGGCGCTCGCCGGCAACCTCTGCCGCTGCGGCTGCTACGGGCGCATCGTCCGCGCGGTGCGCGCGGCGGCGGGCGGCGGGTCGGCGTGCTGACGCTCGATCTCGGCCGCGAGCCCGTGCGGGCCCGCCGGCTCTACGCCGCGTACCTCCTGCCCGACGGCGAGCCGACGCTCGTCGACTGCGGCGCCGGCGCGCACCTGGCCTCGCTGAAGGTGGGGCTCGCGCAGCACGGCGTCGAGGTCGCCGACCTGCGCCACGTGCTGCTCACGCACGTGCACCTGGATCACTGCGGGGCGGCCGGCGCGCTGGTCGCCGAGAACCCGGGCCTGCAGGTCTGGGTCAGCGCGCGCGGCGCCCGGCACGTGATCGACCCGACGCGGCTCATCGCCGGCTCGCGCGCGGTCTTCGGCGACCGCTTCGAGCGTCTGTGGGGCGAGACCCTGCCCGTGCCCGAGGCCAACGTCCGCGTCATCGAGCAGGACGGGCCGCTGCCGCTCGCCCGAGCGGTCGAGGCGTTCGCGGCGCCCGGCCACGCGAAGCACGAGATCTCGTTCGCGACGGACGACGGCACGGTCTACGCGGGCGACGTCGGCGGCGTGGCCCTCGGCGGCCACCGCTTCCTGGAGCCGCCGACCCCGCCCGCGGACGTCGACGTCGACGCGTGGCTGCGTTCCCTCGACGCCATCGAGGCGCGCCGGCCGGCCCGCCTCGCCCTCGGCCACTTCGGTGTGCTGGAGGACCCGGCAGAGCCGCTGCGGCAGCTGCGCGCCACGCTGCTGCAGCGCGCCGAGTGGGTGGCCGAGGGCCCCGGCGCCTACGCGCAGCACGTGCGGGACGAGCTCCGCGCCGCCGTCGGCGACGAGGGCATGCAGGACTACGGCGAGGGCCCGGACATCGCCATCGCCTACGCCGGTCTGCGGCGCTGGTGGGAGGAGCGCCAGTCGTGCGCCTCGTGACCTACGAGGACCACCTGCGGCCGCCCGCACATCGGCGTGCTGCGCGAGCCGACGACGTGCTGCGCGTGGACTTCGACGGCGACATGGTGGCGTTCATCGAGGCCGGCGAGCCCGCGCTGGAGCTGGCACGCCAGGCGTCGCGAGGCGGTCGATGCCCGAGCGGCTGCTCGTCGCCGCTGCGGCCGCGCACGCTGCGCGACTTCCTGACCTTCGAGGGCCACGCCAAGGCCGCGATGGAGGCCCTCGGCCGCGGGCCCGACCTGCCGGACCTGTGGTACGAGGTGCCGGCGTACTACAAGGGCCTGCCCGACACGGTGGTCGGCGACGGTGCCGAGATCCCGTGGCCGCCCTACGCCGAGCAGCTCGACTACGAGCTGGAGCTGGCCTGCGTCATCGGACGCCCGGGGCGCGACATCGCCGCGTCGGACGCGCTCGACCACGTCTTCGGCTGGACGCTCTGGAACGACCTCTCGGCGCGCGACACCCAGGCCCGCGAGCTGCCGCTCGGCATGGGGCCCGGCAAGGCCAAGGACTGGGACGGCGCCAACGTGCTCGGCCCCTGCCTGGTGACGGCCGACGAGGTCGACGGCACCGACCTCGAGCTCGTCCTGCGGGTCAACGGCGAGGAGCGGACCCGCGCCCGCAGCTCGCAGATGCACCATGGCTGGGGCGCCCTCATCGCGTACGCGTCGCAGGCGTGCACCCTCCATCCCGGCGAGGTGCTCGGCTCGGGCACCGTCCCGGGCGGCGCCGGCGTGGAGTCCGGCCGCGTGCTCGCGCCCGGCGATCTCGTCGAGCTCGAGGGCGCGGGCATCGGCGTGCTCGCCAACCGGATCGGCCCGCGACCCTGAGCGTCGTCCCCCGCCACGCGGTCCTGGCGCTCCTCGGCCTCGCCGTCGCCGCGGTCGCGCTGCGGCCGCAGATCGTGGGCGTCGGCCCGATCCTCGAGCGGATCCGCGACGACCTCGGCATGTCGCACGGCGCCGCGGGCCTCCTCGCGACCATCCCGGTGCTCTGCATGGGCATCTTCGCCCCGCCGGCGGCGTACCTGGCGGCGCGGGTCGGCGCGGCCCGCGCGGTGACCGTGTCGCTGCTGCTCATCGGCGGCTTCGGCCTGCTGCGGGCCGGCGCGCCCGGCGCCTCGCTGCTGATCCTGCTGACGTTCCCCATCGGCATCGGCATGGGCATGGGCAACGCGCTCATGCCGGTCGCGGTCAAGGAGCGCTTCGCGCACAACCCGCTGCGGGCGACGTCGGTCTACACCGTCGGCATCCAGCTCGGCGCGGCTGCCGGCGGCGGCGCTCGCCGTCCCGCTCGCCAACCTCGGCTCCAGCTCGAACGGCTGGCGCATCCCGCTCGCGGTGTTCAGCATCGCCTCGCTGGGCTGCCTCGTCGTCTGGCTGCTCGTGCAGCGCGAGGGCGGCGGGTCGCCGCGCCCCGCCCGCGCGGCGCCGGTGCCTCGGCTGCCCTGGCGCAGCACCGGCGCGCGGTGGCTCTGCGCCATCTTCCTGCTGATCACCATCCTGTTCTACGGCATCGGCGCGTGGCTGCCCGACGTGCTGGTCGAGGACGGCTGGAGCGAGTCGTCGGCCGGCGCCACGCTCGCCGTCCTCAACGCGACCACCGTCGTCGCGACGATCCTCGTCGGCACCCTCGGCACCCGCGCGGCGTCGCGGCGCGCGCTGATGGTGCCCGCGACGGCGCTCTTGGTGATCGGCACGCTCGGCATCGCGACGTACGCCGACGGCGCGTGGCTCTGGGCCATGGTCTGCGGCGCCGGCATCGGCACCCTCTTCCCGACGATGATGACCCTGCCGATCGATGTCGCAGACCGGCCCGAGGCCGTGGGCGCGGTCGCCGGCCTGATGCTGCTGGTCGGCTACGTCGGCGCCGCGCCGGCGCCCTCGCTGCTGGGCGCGCTGCGCGACTGGACCGGCACGTACACCGCCACCACCTGGGCGCTGTTCGGCGTCGCGGTCACCGCGCTGGCGGTCGCGTCGATGCTCTCGCACGAGCGCATGGCCCGCGGTGTTCCGTGATGCGGAACGCGTACCGCAACGCTTGACCCCCCGTCGCCCCGGCCCTAGCCTCCGGGCTATCGACGGCCAACGAGGAAGGACGACGACGTGGGTGACACGTACCGCGCGGTGATCCCGTACGAGTCGATGGATCCGCTGACCATCGGCGCCTCGGACGACGAGACCAAGAAGTACCGGGACCAGCTCGAGCTCGAGATCCCCACGCGCAACCTGCTCGCCGCGATCTACCCCGACGAGCCCGCGCACGTGCCCGACGCGACCGAGGCCGCCCGGCAGGCGCTGGAGTCGCCGCAGTCGGGCCCGCGCTTCTCGGAGCTCCTGGCCGGCAAGTCGAGCGTCGCCGTCATCATCGACAACCAGTTCCGCCCGACGCCGGCGTCGAAGCTGCTGCCGCCGGTGCTGGACGCCATCGAGGCCGCCGGCATCACGGACGCCCGCGTGATCTGCGCGAACGGCAAGGTCTTCCCGATGTCGGAGTCCGACATCGAGCAGAAGGTCGGCCGCGCGAACCTCGACCGCATGGAGCGCCTCGGCATCCCGTTCTTCCAGAACGACCCGCGCAACGCCGAGAGCTACACGTTCGTCGGCGTCTCCTCCCGCGGCACGCCCGTGTGGCTGCACAAGGAGGTGGCGCGGAGCGAGCTCAAGATCACGATCGGCCAGGCCCAGTCCAACCACTGGGGCGCGGGCGGCGGCGGCAAGCTGATCCTGCCCGGCGTCGTCTCCGACGAGACGATCGAGTCGAACCACTGCGCCTTCGTCCCCTCGCCGCAGACGCACTACGGCGCCCTGGCAGGCCCGATGCGCGCGGACATCGACGAGGTCGCGACGATGTGCGGCCTCGACTGCACCATGAACGTCCTGCTCGACACGCACGGCCGCGTGCTCGACGCCATCTTCGGGCGCCACCCGGAGGCCCACCGCGCGGCCATCGAGCGGTTCAACTCGATCTACGCGTACGAGAACCCGGTCGAGCAGCACGGCCAGGCCGACATCGCGATCTGCGGCGTCTTCGCCCCGACCGACCACCTCTTCTTCCACACGGGGTGGGGCTGCATGTCGGCCGACTTCGTGCTGAAGGACGGCGGCAGCCTCATCTACTGCAGCCCGTCGCCCGGCGTGTCGACGGCGATCGGCGACTTCCCGGGCCTGGCGCTGATGGACCTGATGAAGCCGTACATGCCGCCCTCGCGCGACAACTACGAGCAGGTCCTGCGCGACATCCACTCGCGCACGATCCAGATGTGGGCCGGCTGCATCTGGGTGCCCATCTACGAGGTCATGACGCGCAAGCACCTCACGATGGTGACCCTGCAGGAGAACCTGGAGATGGCCGCCGACATCGGCATCGAGGCGACGACGTCGCTCGACGGGGCGTTCGCCGCCGCGATGGAGCGCCACGGCCCGGACGCCAAGGTCATCGTCCTGCCGTTCGCCCGCTACCAGCTGCCGAAGAACGCCATCCGCATGCACGCCTCCGACGCCATCCCGCGCGGGGCGGTTCCGGCCTAGGAGGACGCGACGGCCGCAGGCGCCAGCACGGCGGCCACGGAGCCGATCCGCGGCTCGACCACGATCATCGAGCTCCTCCGCCGCTACCCCGGTGGCGAGGCGGCCCGGCTGATGGGCCGCCTCTACTGGCCGTGCGCGCACTGCGGCGGCGCGTTCAACGAGCCGCTGACGATGGCCGCGATCCGCCACCGCAACCCGCCGCGCGACGTGCTGACCGCGTTCCGCGCGCTCGACGAGGGCGGGCCGACCGACGAGCAGGTGGAGGCGGCCCGCCGCAAGGTGCCGCGGCAGGGAGGGCGGTAGGCGGTCGGGGCTCGACGGCTCACCGCCACAGCGCGTCCACCGACACGTCGATCGGCCCCGTCTCCGCCAGCGCGGCGTCGATCGGCGAGAGCGAGCGGCGCCGGCGCTCCCGCTCCTGCAGCGTGGCCCGCAGCTCGTCCGTCAGGAAGCGGCTCGTGGTGCCGTAGCCGTGGACGTCGTCCTTCGCCTGCGGGTGGTGGTAGTAGCGCGTCGGCACGTAGAGATGCAGCTGGCGGCGGGCCCGGGTCAGCGCGACGTAGAACAGGCGGCGCTCCTCCTCCAGGCCCTCGGGGCTGGTCAGCGCCATGTCGCTCGGGAAGAGCCCGTCCGAGAGCGCGAGCACGTGCACCGCGTCCCACTCCAGGCCCTTCGCCGAGTGCACGGTGGAGAGCACGAGGTACTCCTCGTCCAGGTGCGGCGGCCGGGCGAGGTCGGCGCTCGACGCCGGCGGCTCGATGGCGAGCTCGGCGGCGAAGCGGACGATCGAGCCGGCGGCGACGCACGCCGCCGCCAGCTGGTCGACGTCGGCCACCCGGACGGCCGCATCGGCGTAGGCCGCCTCGAGCAGCGGCTGCAGCGCGCCGCGCAGGCCCGCGCACCGCCGGCTCCAGCGGGCCGTCGGCGGCCGCGGCGTCGAGCGCGCAGAGCAGGGTCACCGCCGGCTCGTGCACCGCCGCGGGCAGGGCATCGCCGACGTCGAGCAGGGCGGCCGCGAGCCCGCCCCGCGGCACGTCGTCGCGCGTCAGGCGCTCGACCACGCGACGGGCCCGCACGGGCCCGACGCCCTCCAGCAGCTGCAGCACCCGGAACCAGCTCAGCTCGTCGCGCGGGTTGGAGACCAGCCGCAGCAGGGCCAGGAAGTCCTTGACGTGGGCGGCCTCGAGGTAGCGCAGACCGCCGTACTTCACGAACGGGATGGCGCGGCGCGTGAGCTCGAGCTCCAGCAGCGTCGAGTGGTGCGACGCGCGCATCAGCACCGCCTGCCGCTGCAGCTCGACGCCCGCCTCGCGCGCGGCCAGCACGCGGTCGGCGACGGCGTCGGCCTGGCGCGCCTCGTCGTCGCACCACACGAGCTCGGGCCGGTCGCCGTCGGGCGTCGTCGCCCGCAGGGTGCGCGGATACGGCGTCTTGCGCGTCGTGCGCCGCCACGTTCGCCGCCGCCAGGATGGGCGCCGTGGAGCGGTAGTTCTGCTCCAGCGTCACGAGCGACGCGTCGAGGTGCCGCTCGCGGAACGCCAGCATGTGGCTCGGCGCTGGCCGCGCGGAAGCCGTAGATCGCCTGCAGGTCGTCGCCGACGCAGGTGAGCTGCCGGTGCTCGCGCGCGAGCGCGTCGACGATGTCGGCCTGCAGCCCGTTGACGTCCTGGTACTCGTCGACCAGCACGTGGTCGAAGCGCGCCGCGAGCAGCGGCCCGACGGTGGGGTGGAGCGCGAGCGCCCGCCAGTACAGGAGCAGGTCGTCGAGGTCGAGCAGCCCGAGCGCGCGCTTGCGGGCGGTGTAGGAGCGGAACAGCGCCGCGAGCCCGTCGAGCGCGTCCTCGCACCACGGGAACGCCTCCGCCACGACCTCCGACAGCGGGCGCTGTGCGTTGACCGTGCGGCTGTAGATGTCGAGGAGGGTGCGCTTGCGCGGCGCTCGCCGGCCGGTCATGGCCAGGCCCGCCTCCTCGCGCACCAGGTCGAGCAGGTCGGCGGCGTCGCCCGCGTCGAGCACCGTCGGCGACGGCGGCAGGCCGAGCGCCGCCGCGTGGACCCGCACGAGCGCCCAGCCGACGGCGTGGAACGTGCCGCCGACCACGCGATCGGCACCCGCGGCGCCCGCCCCGCGCAGCGCGTCGACGCGGGCCAGCATCTCCTGCGCGGCCCGGCGGGTGAACGTCAGCAGCAGGACGCGCTCGGCCGGCACGCCGCGCTCCAGCAGCACGGCCACGCGCGCCGCGAGCGTCGTCGTCTTGCCGGTGCCCGCGCCGGCGAGGATCAGCAGCGGGCCGCCCTCGTGCTCGGCCGCCGCGCGCTGCTCGGCGTTGAGGGCGTCGAGCCAGACGGTGGGGGAGGCGGCGGTGGCGAACATGTGTTCGAGTATACGCGGCAGGTCCCCGGACTCCTCGCGACGGCGCGCGCCGAACATGCGACACTCGACACCAGCACGTCGCAGCGACGATCGAAGGGAACCCCCGCCGTGATGCGATCGACCCTCGTGGCCGTTGGCCTCGCCCTGCTCGCGTTCGTTCCGGCAGCCGCGGCAGTCACGGGCCAGCGCACGGTGTCGTTCCGCAACTCCCGGGCGGCCCTGCCCGACGACATCTACGCGGCGCAGCTGCAGGCGACCAGGGGCATCGCGTGCCTGCCGGCGCTCCCGCCCGGCATCAAGCCGCCGCCGGGCCTGCAGGTGCCCACCGCCCCGCGCCAGCTGACGTTCGCCGCGGCGCTCGCGTCGGCGCAGAAGGTCGCCGGGCCTGAACGGGGCGCGCGGGCGCAAGCTGCGCGCCAGCGCCCTCTTCAAGACCACGCTCGGCGCCGAGCGGCTGGCGGCCGCGGGACTCCTGGGGAAGGCGGACAAGGGCGCCCTGGCCGCGCTGCTGGTCGCCGCCGTGCGCAGCCCGCGCGACCCGCTGCCGCTGATCGACGCGTCGGCGCTGCTGATCGACGCCGGCAAGCCGAACGAGGCGCTGGCGCTGCTGGCGCAGGCTCGCAAGCTGCCGCAGCGCAAGCTCCGGCAGTTCGGGCTGTCCACGGTCGGGATCCTGGAGACCAACCGCGCCGCGGCCTACTTCCGCACGGGCCAGTACGCGCTCGCCGTCTCCGCCGGCCGGCGCGCCCTGCGCTCGAGCACGTGGCTCGTGGAGGCGCGCGAGAACGTCGGCATGGCGCTGCTCTGCCAGGGCAAGGAGCAGGAGGCCGCCTGCGAGTTCCGCGCTGCGATGAAGCGCCCGCTGGAGCCGGGCGAGGAGCGGCTGACCTGCGTCGGCGCGCGCGCGGCCACGCCCGGCGACTTCGGCTACAGCGTGGCCACTCCCGGCGTCTATCCGGCAATCGGGTATCCGGCGCTGCCGAGCAAGGCGGACGGCTACACGACGTACTACCAGCGCCTGAACGACGAGAGCCACGCGCGCGGGAGCGCGGCCAACGACGAGTACAACCGGCTCGTGATCAAGCTCCAGTCGCCCGACCCGCTGCGGCTGCCGGCCTCCCGCGGCCGCGCCACGGACCTGTTCCTGGAGATGCAGAAGGTGCCCCTGCGGGCCTCGTTCGTCGCCCAGGAGGAGCGCGGCGAGGCCATCGTGCGCGAGATCTCGAAGCTCGCCTCCGACACCGTCGCCGAGGCGCACCGCATCGAGCTGCAGTGCGCCCCCGACGCGCAGTGCTTCCACGACCGCTGCCAGACCCTGCTGCAGCAGAGCCATCCCGTCTTCCTCAACCGGCAGACGGAGCTCGAGGCCGTGATGCGGGCGTGGTGGCGCGACCTCCACGCGGAGATGGAGGGCTACGCGCAGGCCATCGGCAGCGTGGACGAGAACGCGATGGCGATCACCCAGATCGACGCGCAGGGGATCAAGGGCTGGGACATCATCCTGGGCGGGCGCCGTGGCGTGGAACGGCGTCCCCGCCTCGCTCAAGCCCGCCTGCCTCGACCCGCTGCCCGAGCCGCCGGCTCCCGACCCCACCGTCGGCCCCGACGGCACGCCGCGCAACCCCTGCCCGCCGAGCCTCGCGCAGCTCAAGGCCAAGTTCGACATCGGCAGCGGCAAGGTCGAGGGCGGCCCGCTACAGGGCGCGACCTACAAGGCGGGGATCTCCGTCAACTGCTCCGAGGTGACGGTCTCGACCGACGCGTCGTGGAGCCCGATGGCGCTGCTCAGCGGCTTCGGCAAGATGTCGTACACGCAGGGCGGGCAGGGCGGCAAGCTCACGATCGGCATCGGCAGCAAGGCCGGCGTCGGACCCGTGGGCTTCGAGAGCGGCCTGCAGCTGACGCTGACCTCGCACTACGGGGGGACGAACGTCGACCTCGCCTGGCGCACGGGGCCGTCCGCCGGCTCGAAGTCGGACGTCCAGGACATCTCCATCTACAAGTCCGTCGCCCCGCCACAGGCCCTGCCGAGCTTCCCGACGCCGTAGGTCGGGAGATTCCGGGTGGACCGAGGAAGCGGTCGAGGTGCGGGGCGCGCGGCCGGCGTCCCGTCCTCACCGCGCTGTTCGGCAGTCTCGCCGATGCGAGCGGCCTCGGCCTCGTGTTACGGCTGGGCGAGAAGGTCGCCGGCGTCGAGCGGCGCGCCGACGGCGTGGTGACGATGCTCGCCAGCGGCAAGCGCATCCGTCCGACGCCGTGCTCTACGCCGCGGGGCGGCAGGGCGCGACCGACGGGCTGGACCTCGCCGCCGCCGGCCTCGCGGCCGACGCCCGCGGGCACATCGCGGTCCACGCCGACACGCGCCGCGTGCTCGGCGTGCACGTCGTCGGCACGTCGGCCACGGAGCTCGTGCACATCGGCCAGACCGTGATGGCGGCCGACCTGCCCGTCGACTACCTCGTCGACGCCGTCTTCAACGTCCCGACGTTCGCCGACTCGTACAAGGTCGCCGGGCTCGACGCTGCCAACCGGCTCGACGAGATCGACGCCGGCAACGGCTCGGCGGCGGCGTAGACGCCGCCGCCGGGCGGGCTCAGGCCTCGTCGCGCTGGAGGTCCAGCGAGCAGGAGTTCATGCAGTAGCGCAGCCCGGTCGGCTTCGGGCCGTCCGGGAAGACGTGCCCGAGGTGCCCGCCGCAGCGCGCGCAGTTGACCTCGACGCGCCGCATGCCGTAGCTCGTGTCCTCGACCACCTCGACCGCGTCGGCCTCGACGGGCTCGTAGAAGCTGGGCCAGCCGGTGCCGGAGTCGAACTTCGTCTCGGAGCGGAACAGCTCTGCGCCGCAGCCGGCGCAGCGGTACATGCCGCCGTCCTTGGTGTCCCAGTACGCGCCGGTGAAGGCACGCTCGGTGCCTGCGCGGCGCAGGACGTCGTATTGCTCGCGGGTGAGCAGCTCGCGCCACTCGGCGTCGGTGCGTTCGACCTTCTCAGTTGCCATATGGGGATGGTATTGCGAGGGCCGAATCCGTTACACCCGCAGGCCGCGTGGGCCGGCTCGCCGCGCGCGCCGAGGATCCGTGCACGCAAGCGCCGAAACCTGATGCATCCTTGACGCGACCGGCCGGACGGGGTAGGTTCGTGGAGAACGACGGGCCCACCCCCTCGCCCCCGTAGGCCCGTGTCTGGAGGCGGATTCGACGTGCGAGCGCCCCTTGCGTTTGCATTCTTGGCTCTAGTGCTAGCGCTGCCGTCTGCCGCCTCCGCGGCGACGGTCGTCTCGCTGACCTTCGACGACGGCCGTGCGTCGCAGAACGCCGCGGCCACGGCGCTGAACAACCACGGCTTCGACGGCACCTTCTACATCAACAGCGCCGCGATCGGCGGGGGCGGGTCGCTGAGCGTCGCGCAGCTGCACACCATCGCGAACGCCGGGCACGAGATCGGCTCGCACGGCGTGTACCACATCGACCTGCCCGCGAACGACGCGGACGAGCAGCGCCGGCAGCTCTGCGACGACCGCAACTGGCTGCTCGACCAGGGCTTCGAGGTCACGAGCTACGCCTACCCGTACTCGAGCTACGCCGGCACGGCGCAACAGTCGGCCGCCGCCTGCGGCTTCTCGAGCGCGCGCGCGGGCTGGGAGCTGAACATCGGGCCCAACTGCGGGCAGACCTGCGCGGAGTCGATCCCGCCGCGCAACCGCTGGGCCGTGCGCACCTTCAAGCCCGTCGACGTCGAGACGTCGGTGGCCGACCTGCAGGATCAGGTGCTGAACGCCCTGAACCACGGCGGCGGCTGGGTGCCGATCATGTTCCACGACATCTGCTCGAACTGCGGCTTCTACGCCATGTCGACGGCGGACCTGAACGCGTTCCTGGACTGGCTCGCGACCCAGCCGGTGGAGGTGCGGACGGTGCGCGACGTGATGGGTGTGACGACCATCGCGCCGCCCGTGCAGTCGCCGGCGCCGGCGCCGCGCAACCCCGCCAACCTGCTGCAGAACCCGGGCATGGAGACGATCGGCGCGGGCTGGGTGCTGCCGTTCCAGATCCCGGCGCGCTGCTGGCAGCAGGACGGCGCCTGGTCGGTCGAGGCGGAGTGGGACCGGGTCAGCACCGATGCGCACTCCGGCTCCTGGTCGATGACGATCGACCTGCCGTCGAACGACCCCGTCGGCTACCACGAGCTCGTCGCCTCGCCCGACCTCGGCGGCTGCGCCGTCCCGGCCGGCGGCGGCGATCGCTTCCGCTTCACGGGCTGGTACCGCTCCGAGGGCCAGGTCAGCGTCGTGCACCGCGTGCGCCAGGGGCCGTGGAGCTGGCAGTCGGCGACGATCGATGCCACCCTGCCGCCGGCCGCGGTGTGGACGCAGTTCTCGGTCGACCTGCCGGCGATGCCGGGCGGCGCGACGGCGATGGTGCCGGGCATCCGCATCCGGAACGCCGGCACCCTGTTCCTCGACGACCTCGGGCTGACCGAGATCGGCGGCGGGCCGACGACGCAGACGCTGACGGTCTCGAAGGCCGGCACGGGCACGGGCACCGTGACCAGCTCGCCCGGCGGCATCAGCTGCGGCGCGGACTGCAGCGAGGCCTTCAGCGAGGGCGCGAGCGTGACCCTCTCGCAGTCGGCGGCGGCCGGCAGCACCTTTGCGGGCTGGACCGGCGCCTGCACCGGCAGCGGCGGCTGCACGGTCACGATGGACCAGGTCCGGTCGGTCACGGCGACGTTCACCGCCGCGACGCCGCAGCAGACGCTGACGGTGACGAAGGGCGGCACCGGCACGGGCACCGTGACGAGCTCGCCGGGCGGCATCAGCTGCGGCTCCGACTGCAGCCAGGCCTTCGATCAGGGCACGAGCGTGACGCTGTCGCAGTCGGTGGGCACGGACAGCGTGTTCGCCGGCTGGAGCGGCGCGTGCTCGGGCACGGGCGGCTGCACGGTCACCGTCGACCAGGCCCGCACGGTCACGGCGACGTTCAATCGCACCGCGAAGACGCTGACGGTGTCGCTGGGTGGCGCGGGCTCCGGGTCGGTCAGCTCGACGCCTCCCGGCATCACCTGCGCCACCGACTGTTCGGAGACGTTCGCGCACGGGACGTCGGTCACGCTGACGGCGAGCCCGGCTGCGGGGAGCTCGTTCACCGGCTGGAGCGGCGCGTGCACCGGCACCGGCGGCTGCACGGTGACGATGGACCAGGCGCGGAGCGTCACGGCCAGCTTCGGCCCGACGCAGTGGCCGCTGACGGTCGCGCGCCAGGGGATCGGGCACGGGCACGGTCACGAGCTCGCCGACCGGCATCAGCTGCGGCGCCACCTGCAGCGCGTCGTTCGCCAACGGCACCGACGTGACGCTGAGCGTCTCCGTCACGGGCGACAACGTGTTCACGGGCTGGAGCGGCGCCTGCACGGGCACCGGCCCCTGCGTCGTCGACATGACCCAGGCGCAGTCGGTGACAGCCAGCTTCACCCGCACCAACAAGCCGCTGACGGTCGGCCGCAACGGTATCGGCACGGGCACCGTGACGAGCACGCCGGCCGGCATCGACTGCGGCAGCACGTGCACCGCGTCCTTCCCGCACGGCACGGCGGTCACGCTGCAGCCGGCGCCCGGCGTCGACAGCGTGTTCGCCGGCTGGAGCGGCGCGTGCAGCGGCACGGGCGGCTGCACGGTGACGATGGATCAGGCGCGCAGCGTCACGGCGAGCTTCGCGCGGACGGACAAGACGCTGACCGTGACGCGCGCCGGCACCGGCTCGGGCACGGTCACCGGCACCGGGATCAATTGCGGGGCCGACTGCACGCAGACGGTGGCGCACGGAACGTCGGTCACGTTGACCGCCTCGCCGGCCGCCGGCTCGACGTTCGCGGGCTGGGGCGGCGCCTGCAGCGGCACCGGGTCGTGCACCGTGACGCTGACGGCGGATCTCGAGGTGAGCGCGAGCTTCGCCGCGATGCCGCGCGAGATCTCGGTGGCGCTGATCGGCGACGGCCTCGGCACCGTCACCAGCAACCCGGCTGGCATCAGCTGCGGCACCGCCTGCACGGTCAGAGCTTCCCCGTCAACACCAGCGTGACCCTCACCGCCGCGGTCGGGGCCGACAGCTCGTTCGCGGGCTGGAGCGGCGTCTGCGCGGCGCGGGGCACGCAGCCCACGTGCACCATCAACGTCGCGGTCAACGGCAGCTACGCCGTCGGCGCGCGCTTCGACCGGCTGCCGAAGGCGCTGGCCGTCACGCGCGCGGGCGCCGGCACGGGCAACGTGACGAGCTCGCCCGGACCGATCTCCTGCGGCGCGACCTGCACGGCGACGTTCCCGTTCGGCGAGGTCGTGTCGCTAGCGGCGACCCCCGGGGCGAACATGGTCCTCGCGGGCTGGGGCGGCGCGTGCAGCGGCACCGGCGCGTGCACGGTGACGATGGACGCGGCGCGGGCGGTCACCGCGCGGTTCGAGCCGGCACCCCGTGCGCTCGACGTCGCCGTCACGGGCGGCGGCGCGGTCACCAGCGCGCCCGACGGCATCAGCTGCCCGTCGGCCTGCGCGGCGAGCTTCGGGCACGGCACCGACGTCACCCTCACCGCCGCGCCGAGCCCCGGCTCGAGCTTCGTGGCCTGGGGCGGCGCGTGCAGCGGCATGGCGGCGACGTGCACCGTCTCGATGACGGCCGCGCGCAGCGTCACGGCCGAGTTCACGCCGCTGAAGCACATGCTGACGGTGGCCCTGGCGGGGACGGGCTCGGGGTCGGTGACCGGCAGCGCCGGTGGCATCCAGTGCCCGGCGGCCTGCATCGCGATGCTCGACCACGGCACCGCCGTCACGCTGACGCCGGCCGCGGCAGCGGGCTCGGTGTTCGCCGGCTGGAGCGGCGCGTGCAGCGGCACGGGCGCGTGCACCGTCACGCTCGACGCCGACCTCGCGGCGACCGCCCGCTTCGAGCCGGCGCGCCAGCGGCTGTCCCTCGCCTTCAACGGCAGCGGCCGCGTCACCAGCAAGCCGGCGGGCCTCGACTGCCGCCGCGACTGCCAGCGCGAGTTCGCGTACGGCACCTCCGTCCGGCTGACCCCGGCCGCCGACCGCGGCTGGCGCTTCCTCGGCTGGCGCGGCGCGTGTGCGGGTGCGAAGGGCGCGTGCACGCTGTCGATGACGCTGGCGCGCTCGACGACGGCGGTCTTCGTGCGCACCCGCGGCGCGACGCTGGCGCCGGCCGGACAGCGCGCGTTCGTCGAGACCGCGTCGGCGAAGCGCGACCGTCCGCGGCGGTAGTCGGGCCGGCGCGCGCGCCCGCCCGCCTCAGACCGGCGTCGGCGTGCCCAGCAGCCTGCTGGCGTCCGTTGCCGCGCGGGCCACGAGCTCGCCGAGGCGGTCGACGCCGAGCTCCTCCAGGCGGTACAGCGGGACGCAGATGTTGATCGCCGCCACCGGGCGGGCGTGGGCGCCCATGACGGCCGTGCTGACGCCGCCGACGTCGTGGCGGTACGCGCCGCGGTTGATGGCGTAGCCGCGCTCGCGGATGGCGTCGAGCTCGGCCCGCACCTCGTCGGGGTCGGTGATCGTCGAGGCCGTGAAGCGCTCCAGCGGGCGCGACAGCAGGCGGTCGACGACGTCCGGCGGGGCCGCCGCGAGCTGCGCGAGGCCGCCCGAGACGCAGTGGGCCGGCGCGCGGGCGCCCATCTGGCCGACCGACAGCACCGGCTTCGTCGACAGGAGCTGCTCGACGTAGACGACCTCGCCGCCGTCGAGGGTCGTCAGCTGCACCGTCTCGTCCGTCTCGGCGCGCAGGGCGTCCAGCACCGGCAGGAGGTCGCGGCGCAGGTCGAGGCTCGCGTGCACGCCCGTCGCCAGCATCAGGCAGCGCGGGCCGAGGCGGTACGTCGAGTCGGCGTTCTGGACGACGTAGCCGCGCGCCTGCAGGGTCCGGGCCAGCCGGAAGGCGGTGGCCTTCGCCGTGCCGAGGCGGTGCGCGAGCTCCGTGGCGCCGAGCGGGCCGTGCTCCGCCAGCTCGTCGAGCAGGCGCAGGGCCCGGTCGACGCTCGAGAGGCCGTTCTGCGTTTCGCCCTGCGGCACGTGTCCACGATACCCGAACGCTCGTGGAGCTGGCAGGCGCGCCTGGTTCCGCCAACCGGCACCCGTTTATCATCTCGGAACGATGTCGGGCACGACGACGACCCCGACCGCCGCGCCGCCGCGGGCCGAGCCGTGGGTCGGGCGCGGGCTCCAGCGGGTGGAGGACGAGGCGCTCCTGCGCGGGCGCGGCTGGTTCATGGACGACCTCGATCCGCTGCCGAACACCGCGCACGCGGCGATCCTGCGCTCGACCGCCGCCCACGCCCGCATCGCGTCGCTCGACGTGTCGGGCGCGCTCGAGGTGGACGGCGTGCTCGGCGTGCTCACCCCGGACGACGTGCGCGAGCTCTCGCGGCCCTTCCCGTCGGCGCTCGGCGACGGCATCCCGTTCTACGCCTCGGCCGTCGACCGCGTGCGCTACGTCGGCGAGCCGGTCTGCGTCGTCCTGGCCCGCGACCGCTACGTCGCCGAGGACGCCCTCGAGCGCATCGTCGTGGACTACGAGCCGCTGCCCGTCGTCGCCTCGCCCGCCGCCGCGCTGGCCGGGGACGCGCCGCCGATCCACGACGCGCTCGGCTCCAACGTCGCCTCGGAGCGGCGCTTCGCGTACGGCGACCCCGACGCCGCCTTCGCCCGCGCCGACCTCGTGGTGCGCGAGCGCTTCCGCCACCCGCGCTCGGCGGCGACGCCGGTCGAGACCTACGGCGTGGTGGCCGACTGGGACGTGGTCGGCGGCGCCGTCACCGCCTGGTCGAACTTCCAGGGCCCGTTCACGCTGCACGGCGTCGCGGCCGCCGCCCTCGGCATCCGGCCCGCCCGGCTGCGCCTCCTGACCCCCGCCGACTCCGGCGGCTCGTTCGGGGTCAAGGCCGGCGTCTACGTCTACGTCGTGCTGCTGGCCATCGCCTCGCGGCGCTTCGGCGTGCCGGTGCGCTGGACCGAGGATCGCGTCGAGCACCTGCTCGCGTCGTCCAGCGCCACCGAGCGGCTGACCGAGGTCGAGGCCGCCTTCGCCGCGGACGGCGAGCTGCTCGGGCTGCGGCTCGACCTGGTCGACGACGTCGGGGCCTACGTCCGCGCGCCCGAGCCCGCCACGCTCTACCGCATGCACGGCTGCCTGACCGGCGCCTACCGCGTGCAGGACCTGGCCGTGCGCAGCCGCGTCGTGCTGACCAACCGCCCGCCCAGCGGCCTCAACCGCGGCTTCGGCGGCCCGCAGCTGTACTTCGCCCTGGAGCGGACGATGGCCATCGCCGCGCGCCGCCTCGGGCTCGATCCCGCGGAGCTCGCCCGCCGCAACCTGGTGCGCGCCGACCAGATGCCCTACCGCGCGGCGGCCGGCTCGGTCTACGACTCCGGCGACTACGAGCGCTGCCTCGACGAGGTGCTGCGCCTCGCCGGCTACGACGACCTGCGCGCGGAGCAGGCGCGCCCGCGCGACGACGGCCGCCTGCTCGGCGTCGGCCTGGCCTGCGTCGTCGAGCCGTCGGTGTCCAACATGGGCTACATCACCCTCGCCCAGACCGCCGAGGAGCGCGCGCTCGGCCTGCCCAAGAGCGGCAACACCGAGGGCGTGACGATGGCCATCGGGCCGCACGGCGGGGTGACCGTGCGCTTCACGACCACGCCGCAGGGCCAGGGCCACCGCACCGTCGCGGCGCAGGTCGTGGCCGACGTGCTCGGCGTCGACCCGGCCGACGTGGACGTGCGCGCCGACGCCGACACCGCCGCGAACCCGTGGACGGTCTCGTCGGGCAACTACTCCAGCCGCTTCGCCGTGGTCGGGGCGAGCGCCGTGCACCGCGCCGCCGAGCAGCTCTCCGCGCGCCTGCGGGCCATCGCCGCGCCGATCCTGGAGGCCGAGGCGGACGCGATCGAGCTCGTCGAGGGCCGGGCGCGCGTGGTCGGCGACGCGACGCGCTCCGTCTCGCTGCGGCGCCTCGTCGGCTCCGCGCACTGGGATCCCGCCGGGCTGCCCCCGGAGATCGAGCCGGGCCTGGCCGTGACCGCGAGCTTCACGCTCCCGCTGGCGGCGCCGGACGCCGCCGACCGCGTCAACTCGTCGGGCACGTACGGCTTCATCGCCGACCTCGCCGTGGTGCTCGTCGACCCGCAGACCGGCGAGGTCGAGGTGCGGGAGTACGCCACGGTCCACGACGCGGGCCGCATCCTCAACCCGCTGCATCGCCGAGGGCCAGATCCACGGCGGGCTCGCGCACGGCCTCGGCGCCGCGCTGCTCGAGGAGCACCGCTACGACGAGGACGGCAACCCGCTCACGGCCACCTTCGTCGACTACCTGCCGCCGACCGCGACCGAGCTGCCGCCCGTGCGCTCGCTGACGGTCGAGTCCCCGTCGCCGCTGACGCCGCTCGGCGCCAAGGGCCTCGGCGAGGGCAACACGATGAGCGCCCCCGCCGCGATCGCCAACGCGGTGCGCCGACGCGACCTCGGGCGCGACGACGTCGAGCTGCCGCTGACCCCGGCGTCGCGCGTCTGGGCAGCTCGCTGCAGCGCCGAGTCGGCGAAGCCCCGTCGCCGCTCGCGCGTGGGACCATGAGCGCCGTGCCGCGCTGAGCGCTCGCCGAGCGCCGCGCTCGCCGAGCGTCGCCGTCTGGCGGAGCACGGCTGGGACGCCAAGGCCCTGGCCGGCGGGCAGAGCCTCGTGCCGCTGCTCAACCTGCGCCTGGCGGCGCCGGCCGTGGTCGTCGACCTCAACCGCGTGGAGGGGCTGGACGCGATCGGCGAGGCCGGCGGCGAGCTGCGGGTCGGCGCGCTCGTGCGCCAGCGCGCGCTGGAGCGCCATCCCGCCGCTCGCGCGCTGCCGCCTGCTGGCCGCCGCGCTGCCGTTCGTCGGGCACGTCGCGACCCGCAACCGCGGCACCGTGGGCGGCTCGATCGCGCACGCCGACGCCGCCGCCGAGCTGCCCCTGTGCCTGCTCGCGCTCGGGGGCTCGGCCGTCGTCGAGGGCCCGGGTGGGCGCCGCACGATCGCGGCCGCGGACCTGTTCGTGACCCACCTGACGTCGTCGCTCGAGCCCGACGAGGTGCTGGTCGAGGTGCGGCTGCCGCTCGACGGGCCGGGGACCGGCGTCGGCTTCCAGGAGGTCGCGGCCCGCCACGGCGACTACGGCTTCGCGCTCGTCGCCTGCACCATGGTGGTCGAGGACGGCGTGGTGCGGGCGGCGTCGCTCGCGGCCGGCGCCGTCTCCGACCGGCCGGTCGACCTGCCCGACGCCGCCGCGCTGCTGGTCGGCGGCGCGCTCGACGACGAGCGGATCGCGGCCGCGGCCGAGGCGGCGCGTGCGGCGGTGCAGCCCGGCGACGGCCTCCACGCGCCGGCCGCCTACCGCCGCCACCTGGTCGGCGTGCTGGCCGAGCGGGCCGCGCGCCAGGCGTGGGCCGACGCGACGACGCGGGTGGCCGCGTGAGGATCGCCCTGACCGTCAACGGCGTGCCCGTGCAGCGCGACGTCGAGGAGCGGCGCCTGCTGACCGACTTCCTGCGCCACGACCTCGGCCTGCGCGGCACGCACGTCGGCTGCGAGCACGGCGTCTGCGGCGCCTGCACGGTCCGCCTCGACGGCGCGGCCGTGCGCGGCTGCCTGCTGCTCGCGGTGCAGGCCGACGGCTGCCGCGTGGACACGGTCGAGGGGCTCGCCGGGCAGGGCGCCGCTGACCCCGCTGCAGGAGGCGATGCGGCGGCACCACGGCCTGCAGTGCGGCTTCTGCACGCCCGGCATCCTGATGAGCGCGGCGGAGCTGCTGGAGGGCGGGGAGCGGCCGGACCGCCGGCAGGTCGAGGAGCTCCTGTCCGGGCACCTCTGCCGCTGCACGGGCTACGCCCCGATCGTGGACGCGATCCTGGACGCCGCGGGCGCGGGGGAGGAGGTCTCGTGAACCTGGCCTGGTCGCTGCTCGGGTCGGCCGAGCGTGCCGGGGAGCGCGACGCGCTGGTCGAGGGCGAGCGCCGCCTGACCCACGCGGAGGTGCTCGACGAGACGCGCCGGCTGGCGGGCGGGCTGCGCGGGGCGGGCGTCGCGCCGGGCGATCGCGTCGCCGCGGCGCTGCGCAACCGCACCGAGACCGTCCTGCTGTGGTGGGCCTGCCAGTGGCTCGGGGCCGTCTTCGTGCCGCTCAACTGGCGGCTGCGGCCGGACGAGGTCGTCTACTGCGTGACCGACGCGGGCGCCGTCGCCGTCGCCGTCGAGGAGGCGTCCGCGGCCGTGGGCGCCGCGCTGCCGAGCGGCGTCGCCAGCATCGGCGTCGCCGGGGCCGCCGGCGAGCTCGCCTTCGACGCCCTGCTCGCCGCCGAGCCGATGGCCGAGCCGGTCGTGGTCGACGACGGCGAGCCCGCGCTCATGCTCTACACGTCGGGCACCACGGGGCGGCCCAAGGGCGTGCCGCGCTCGCACGCCGCCGAGCGCGCCGCGGCGCTCGCCCACGTCGTCCAGCACGGCTACGCCGACGGCGAGCGCACGCTCGGCGTGATGCCGCTCTACCACACGATGGGGCAGCGCTCGATGCTCGCGATGTCGCTGCTCGGCGGCGCTCTACGCGCTGCAGCCGGAGTTCCGGGCGCCGGCCGTGCTGCGCCTGATCGAGCAGGAGCGCCTGACCGCGCTGTACCTCGCGCCGACGCTGTTCCACGACCTCGTGCTGGCTGCGCCCGACGCCGCGCCCGACGTCTCCAGCGTGCGCAAGCTCAGCTACGCCGGCGCGCCGATGACCGCGGTGCTGGTGGAGCGGGTGGTCGACCTCTTCCAGCCGGACGTGTTCGTCAACCACTACGGCTCGACCGAGATCTACACGTTCACGATCCACGGCGACCAGCGCGCCAAGCCCGGCTGCGCGGGACGTCCCGGCCTCAACGCGCGCATCCGCCTCGTCTCGACCGACCCCGACGCCGCGCCGCACGACGTCGTCGCGCCCGGCGAGGTGGGGCAGGTCATCTGCCACCTCTCGAGCGACGAGGCCTTCGCGGGCTACTGGCACCGGCCCGACGCCGACGCGCGGCAGATCCGCCACGGCTGGTACTACCCGGGCGACCTCGGCCACCTCGACGCCGACGGCGACCTGTTCCTGGTCGGCCGCACCGACGACATGATCATCTCGGGCGGCGAGAACGTGCACCCGCTCGAGATCGAGGAGTGGCTGGTGCGCCACCCGGCGGTGCGCGAGTGCGCGGTCGTGGCCGCGCCGGACGAGCGCTTCGGGCCAGCGCGTCGTCGCCTGCGTCGTGCTGGCCGCGCCGGACGCCGCCGACGCCGCGGAGCTCGATCGCCACTGCCTCGCCTCGCCGACGCTCGCGGCCTTCAAGCGGCCGCGCGAGTACCGCTTCCTCGACGAGCTGCCGAAGAGCTCGTCCGGCAAGATCCTGCGCCGCGTCCTGCGGGACGACCAGGCCACCGACCCCGAAAGGCGGCCATGACCCACGACGGCTTCCACGTCGCGCGCGACGCCGCGTCCGGCGTCGCCACGATCACGCTCGACGTGCCCGAGAAGATGAACCGCGTGAGCATGCCGGCGCGCGACCAGCTGCGGGAGGTCTTCGAGCAGCTCGGCGCCGACGACGGCGTGCGCGTGATCGTGCTGACGGGGGCCGGCGAGCGGGCCTTCACCGCCGGCGGCGACATCCCGGGCTTCATGGAGCGGAGCCCGGAGGAGCTGTCGCGGCTGCACTGGAACGTCGCCGCGCCGGAGCGCTGCCCCAAGCCCGTGATCGCGCGCGTCCACGGCTACACGTTCGGCGTCGGGCTGGAGCTCGCGCTGGCGTGCGACTTCCGGGTGGCTGCCGACGACGTGCAGCTCGCGCTGCCGGAGATCACGCCTCGGCATGATCCCCGGCTCGGGCGGCACCCAGCGGCTGGTGCGGCTGATCGGCCTCGCGCGCGCGAAGGACATGGTGCTGCGGGGCCGGCGGGTCGGCGCCGAGGAGGCGCTGGCCTGGGGGCTCGTGACCGCGGTCGTGCCGCGCGCCGAGCTCGACCGGGCCACGGCCGACCTCGCCGCCGAGCTCGCGGGCGCGGCGCCGCTGGCCCTGCGCATGGCCAAGCGCGTGCTCGACCACGCGGCGGAGGGCGACGTCGGCCTGCACCTGGAGGGCCTCGCCTACGGTCTGCTGCGCTCGCTCGCACGACTTCGCCGAGGGCGTCGCGGCGTTCACGGAGAAGCGCAAGCCGGTGTTCGAGGGGCGCTGAGCGTCCGCCCAGCAGCGCGGCGCCGCCGACCCGCCCGCCGCAGATCCGCCTGCCGCCGGACGCCGCCCGTCGACTGACTCGCCCACGACGCGCGCCCCGCGCCCCCGGGCCGGCCGCGCCGCCAGTCGCGCGATCGGCGCGTGCCGATCCGCGGACATGCTCGGGCGGCGCGGACGTCCGCGCGAACGGACCGCCGGCACGGTCGTCACGCTCTCCGCGCGCCGCCCCTGGCACGCGGGGCCGCGCCGCCAATCGCCGCCGGCACGGCGGCTTCGCGGTCAGGCCCGAGCAGCGCGGACGTCCGCGCGAACACCGCCCGCGTGCCGTTGATGCTGGGCCACCTCGTCGCCCGGCCGCAGGCCGAGCGCGTCCCGGATCTCCTTCGGGATCGTCACGCGTCCGTTCGACGACATGCGCACGGTCGTGTCGGCCATGGCTCCTCTCCTGGGGGTCTCGGCGAAGGATGATGACTGCGCACGGCTCGCACCCGGTCGCTCAGGCCGGACGCGCCCTCCGCGCTGGCCGCGCCGCCGGCGCCTCGGGGGCCGGCAGCGGCTCGAGGCCCTTGCGGAAGTCGCGGTTGGCGGCGGCGTGGGCGGCGGCCACCTCGGCCGCGGCGTCCCAGCCGTAGCGCGCCGCGCAGAGCTGCGCCGCCGGCCACAGCACGTCCAGCCCGACGCCCGGCGTCAGGCCGGCCAGGGTGCGGCGGTAGACGACGTCCTCCAGCGTGCGGGCGCCCTCGTCCTCGACGGCGACCGCGACCTCCGCCGCGAGCTCCCGCCGCCCGGGCGCGAGCGGCGCGGCCAGCTCGGGCTCCGCCGCCGCGCGCGCCAGCACGGCCGCGGCGCGCGTGCCGTAGGCGTCGACGAGGTGCTCCGCCGTGTCGCGCGCGACGTCCCCGCCGGCCGCGAGCTCGAGGATCGTGCGCTCGCGCCACAGGACGGCGTCGCCGCCGGTGTCGGGCGCGCCGGGCAGGCGGGCGGTCGCGGTGTCGCACGGCCGCACGGCGCGGTCGGTCGCGGCGGCGACGCGGTCGACGACCTCCTCCGCGAGCTGCCGGTAGGTCGTCACCTTGCCGCCGATCGCCGAGAGCAGGCCGGGCAGGCCCTCGGCGGCGCCGTCGGCGATGGTGTGCGAGCGCGTGATCGCGCCCGGCGCCTTGCCCTCCTCGCGCAGCAGCGGCCGCTGCCCGCCGGTGGTGAACAGGACGTCGTCACGGCCCAGGCGGGCGCGCGGGAACTCCGCGTTGATCTCGGCCAGCAGGTAGTCGACCTCCCACGGCTCGACCGGCACGCGGCCCGGATCGCCGTCGAAGGGCTCGTCGGTGGTGCCCACCAGCATCCAGCGCCGCCAGCGGCAGATCTCGAAGGGGCGGCCGTCGCTGCGGGCGGCGACGTACAGGGCCTCGCGCGGCGCGCCGTCCCACACCGGCAGCACGAGGTGGCAGCCGCGGGTGCCGCCCAGCCGCAGCGGCAGCGCCGCGTCGCCGAGCCGCCGCACGCGGTCGACCCAGGGCCCGGCCATGTTGGCGACGACGGGCGCGCGCAGCGTCCGCGGGCGCCCGTCGAGCACGTCGGTGCAGCGCACGCCGGCGACCCGCCCGTCCTCGACCAGCAGCCCGTCGACGCGCGTGTGCGTCAGGCAGGTGGCGCCGTGCAACGCCGCGTCGAGCGCGTTCTCGACGCACAGGCGCTCGACCAGCGGCACCTGCGCGTCGGCGTAGACCGCGGCGCCGCGCAGGCCCTCCAGGGCGATGCCGGGCTCGAAGGCGGCGGCGGCGGTGCGCCCGAGCATGCGGTGGCGGTCGAGCGACTTGCCGCGCGACAGCAGGTCGTAGGCCACCATCCCGGCCCGCAGGCGCGTGCGGCCGAACGGGCTCGTGCGCCGCACCGGGATCACGAGGTGCAGCGGCCGCACGAGGTGGGCGGCGGTCTGCAGCAGCCGCTCCCGCTCGACCAGCGACTCGCGCACCAGCGCCACCTCGCCGTGCTCCAGGTAGCGCAGCCCGCCGTGGATCAGGCGGGTCGACCAGCGCGTCGTGCCGGCGCCCCAGTCGTCCTGCTCCACCAGCGCGACGCGCAGCCCCCGCCGCGCCGCGTCGCGCGCCACCCCGCAGCCGTTGATGCCGCCGCCCACGACGACGACGTCGTAGCCCTCGGCGTCGGTGTCTATGCTCTCGCGGTCGATGGCGCGGAGAGGGTACCCGATCGTCGTCGCGCTGGATCAGGGGACGACGGGGACGCGGGCCGTGCGCTACGCACTGCGTGACGACGGGCTCGCGGTCGAGGGCGACGCCTACCGCGAGCACGCGCAGCACACGCCCGCGCCCGGCCACGTCGAGCACGACGCGGACGAGATCGCCGCCGCCGCCGAGGCGGTGCTCGCGCAGGTCGGGGAGGGCGCCGACGCCCTCGGCATCGCGAACCAGACCGAGACCCTGGTGGCCTGGGACGCCGAGACGCGCCGCCCGCTGCACCGCGCGCTCGTGTGGCAGAGCCGGCAGGGCGTCGAGGCGTGCGACCGGCTCGCCCCGCACGCCGCCGACCTGCGCGCCCGCACCGGGCTGCTGCTCGACCCGACCTTCTCGGCCCTCAAGCTGGCCTGGCTGCTCGAGCACGTGCCGGCGGTTGCGGCGAGCGCGGAGCGGGGGACGCTGCGGCTGGGCACGATCGACTGCTGGCTCGTCGACCGGCTGACGGGCGGCGCCGCGCACGTGACCGACGCGTCGAACGCCTCGCGCACCCTCCTCTTCGACCTCGACGCCGGCGCCTTCGCGCCCGACCTCTGCGCCCTCGTCGGCGCGCCGGTCGACGCCCTGCCGGCGGTCGTGGACAGCGCCGGCGTGGTGGGGGAGACGGCCGCCGGCGTCCGCGATCGCGGCCCTGCTCGGCGACCAGCAGGCCGCGCTCTTCGGCCACGGCGCGCGGACCGCCGGGCAGGCCAAGTGCACGTACGGTACCGGCGCGATGGTGCTCGCCTGCACCGGCGAGCGTCGCCCCGAGCCCCCGGAGGGCCTGCTCGCGACCGTCGCCTGGCGGCTCGGCGGCGTCACCACCTACGCGCTCGACGGCACCGTCTTCGTCGCGGGCGACGTCGTCCGCTGGCTGCGCGACGGCCTGGGCCTGATCGAGCGGACGGCCGACGTCGAGGCGCTCGCGGCCTCCGTCCCGGACGCGGGCGGCGTCGTCCTCGTGCCCGCGTTCTCGGGGCTCGGCGCGCCGGACTGGGACCCGGCGGCGCGCGGGATCGTCACCGGCCTCACCGCCGGCACCACCCGCGCCCACCTGGCCCGGCGCGGCGCTCGAGGCCATCGCCTTCCAGGTCGCCGACCTGCTCGGGCTGATGGCCACCGCGGGCGTCGCGCCGGACGAGCTGCGCGTCGACGGCGGCGCCGCGGCCAACGGGCTGCTGCTCCAGCTCCAGGCCGACCTCGCCGGCGTGCGCCTGGCCCGCTCCGCCGACACCGAGCTGACGTGCCGCGGCGCGGCGGCGCTGGCCCTGATCGGCGCGGGCCTGGCCGGCGCCGACGACCCGCGCCTCGCCGCGCCGCCGGCCGACCTGGTGCTCGCGCCGGGCCTCGACGACGGGGCGCGCGCCGCCCGCCACCGCGACTGGCGGGCCGCCGTGGCCCTGGCCCGGACGCGCTGACGGTGTCGCCCTTCCTGGCCCTCGGGGCCGCCTGCTGCTGGGGCGTCGGCGACTTCTTCGGCGGGCTGATGAGCCGCCGCCAGTCCGTGCTCGCGGTGGTCTGGATCAGCCAGATCGTCGGCCTGCTCGGCGTCGCCGTCGTCGTGCTCGCGCGCGGCAGCGGGCTGCCCGACACGTCGGAGCTGCTCTGGGCGCTCGCGGCCGGCGTGTTCACGGTCGGCACCCTGATCGGGTTCTTCGGCGGCATGGCCCGCGGCCCGATGAGCCTCGTGGCGCCCATCAGCGCGACCGGGGTCTCGATCCCGGTGCTGGTCGGCATCGCCGGCGGCGAGCGACCCTCGGCGCTGCAGCTCGCGGGCATCGTCGCGGCGTGCGCGGGCATCGTCCTCGCGGCCCGGGAGTCCGGCGACGCAGGCGCCGTCGGGCTGAAGCGCGTGCACGTCTGCGTGTGGTTCGCCCTGCTCGCGGCCGTCTGCGGCGGCTCGCAGCTGGTGTCGCTCGACCGGGCCGCCGAGCACGACGCCATCGTCGCGGTGCTGGTGATGCGCGTCACGTCGGTCGCGATCTTCAGCGTGGCGGCGCTCGTCGTGCGGCCGGCGGTGGCGCGCGAGACGCTGCCCTGCTCGCGCTCATCGGCGTCCTCGACACCACCGCCGTGGTCCTCTTCGCGGCGGCGACCGCGGCGGGCCTGCTGTCCGTCTCGGCCGTGCTGGCCTGCCTCTACCCGGTCGTCACCGTCGCGCTGGCCCGCGTGCGGCTGGGCGAGCGGCTTGCGCGACCGCAGGCCATCGGCGTCGGCCTGGCCTTCACGGGCGTGCTGCTGGTGACCGGCGGGTAGCGGCCCCTCAGCCGGTCGTGAAGCCCTGTGCCGTGACCACGCAGGTCGCGAGCGCCGCGCCCGTCGTGACGTCCACCGTCGCGACGTGCGCCTTCCCGGTTGCATCGGTGAACGAGGCCTGGCGCCCTCCTCGTCTCCGCGGCGCGCGGGGTGGCGCCGCAACGGGTCGAGCGTAGTCCCGCGTCCCCGGGCGCCCCGCGGCCAATTGGCCTGACCCTGGGGTGCCGTCCCCGCTACCATCGGACCCAGCCGACGAAGGGGGTACCCCTTGGCCGCGACCGGCCTCAATCACGTGAGCGTGCATGCCGTCGACATGGAGGAGTCGCTGCGCTTCTACACGGAGGTGCTCGGCCTCGAGCGCATCCCGTCGCCGAACTTCGCGTTCCCCGTGGAATGGATGCGCTGCGGCGAGCTGCAGATCCACCTCTTCCAGCGCGAGGAGGGGACAGAGGCGCCGCCCTACCATCACTTCGGGCTCACCATCGACGACTTCGAGGGCATGTACCAGCGGACGCGCGCGCTCGGCGTCCAGGATCCGGTGCCCTTCTTCTCGCACGTGTACGAGCTCCCCGACGGCAGCGTGCAGATGTACGTCCGCGACCCGTCGGGCAACCTGATCGAGCTCGACTACCCGTACGCCGACCGCATCGACCGCAGCGTCGTCACCGACATCAGGAAGCTGGACGACGACGTGCCCCAGACCGGCGAGGCCCTGCACTCGACGCTGTTCCTGGAGCTGCGCGCGGCGGCCGGGGACTGATCGCGAGCGCGGGGTAGACTGGCGCCGTGGAGGAGGCGTTCGTGCCGGTGGCGCGGCGTTCGGTGGCGGCGGACGCGGCCGAGCAGATCAAGGAGCTGATCCTGCGCGGCGTGCTCGAGCCCGGCGACCGGCTGCCGGTGGAGCGCGAGCTCGCGGCGCAGCTCGGCGTCTCGCGCCCGACGCTGCGCGAGGCGATCCGCGCCCTCGTCTCGATGGGCGTGCTCGAGCCGCGCCAGGGCTCCGGCACGTACGTCACCGACCTGGCGCCCGCGACGCTCGCCGAGCCGCTCGTGTTCGCGATGCGCCGCAACGGGCGCTTCCTGCCCGCGCTGCTCGACGTCCGCATCATGCTCGAGGTCGGCGCGGCCGAGCAGGCGGCGACGCGCATCGACGCCGACGGCGTCGCGGAGCTGCGCCGGATCAACGACCGGGTCGGCGCGACGCGGCACGATCCCGAGGCGTCGATCGACCTCGACACCGAGTTCCACCGCGGCATCTACGCGGCGGCCGAGAACCCGATCCTGACGGCGCTGCTCGACTCGCTGCAGCACCTCGGGCGGCGCACGCGCGGCCTCACGATCGTGCGCGACGAGGTCAACCAGCGCGTGGTCGCGCAGCACGCCGCGATCGTCGACGCGATCGAGGCCGGCGACCCCCCGGCGGCCGCCCGGGCGATGGTCGAGCACCTGCGCTACGTGCGCGAGACGCTGACCGACGCGGCGGAGGAGAGCACGGCTTGACAGGTGGCCAGGCCAAACGTAGCGTAGGCCCCGTTCCGGTTGACGGGACGTGTTCCGGTATGGACCATTCGCCCTGCAACCGGGCCGAGCGGTAACAGGAGGGAAGAGACCCCATGGCGCAGAGCGCAGAGGTGCTCCTGCCGACGTCCGAGCACGAGGCCGTCGACGCCTTCGGCGACGGCAGCGGCATCACGGTCGTCGGGGGCGGCACCATCGTCGTTCCCGACATGACGTACGGCCGGCACCGCCCGCACGACGGCGCTCGTGCTGCGCGACGCCGGCCTCGCCGGGATCCGCCGCGACGGCGGACGCGTCGTCATCGGCGCGATGACCCGCGTGGCCGACCTGGTGGACGGCCCGGAGCCGCTGGCCAGCGCGGCGCGCGGCGTCGCCGACCGCGAGGTCCGCAACGCGGCCACGCATCGGCGGCAACCTCTGCGCCGGCGAGGGCAACGACGCGCCGCGCGGCGACCTGCAGGCGCCGCTGATCGCGCTCGGCGCGCAGGTGCGCTCGGCCGGCGCCGGCGGCGAGCGCACGGAGGCCGTCGAGGACTTCCTGGCCGGCTCGCCGGCCGATCGCCTCGTGCTCTCGATCGAGTTCGCGGAGGCCGCCCGGACCGGCTACGCCCGCTACGACCGGCCGCACGCCCACACCTACACCATCCTCGCCGTGTCGGCGACCGCCGGCGCCGGCGGCCTGGACGACCTGCGCATCGCGGTCTCCGGCGTCGGCCCGCACGCCGTCCGCCTGTCCGCCGCCGAGGACGCGGCGCGCGGCGGCGGCGACTACGCGGCGGCGCTCGCCGACCTGCAGCCGCGCGACGACGCGCTCGCGTCCGGCTGGTACCGCGCCCGCATCCTGCCCGACCCTCGTCGCTCGCGCCGTCGCGAGCCTCGCCTGACGAACGGAGACGCCGTGAAGCTGGTCGTGAACGACGTCGAGCGGGCCATCGTCGAGCCACCCGCTGACGCCCCTGCTGCAGGTCCTGCGCGAGGAGCTCGGGCTGACGGCCGCCAAGGCCGGCTGCCAGCAGGGCGGCTGCGGCACGTGCACCGTCCTGGTCGACGGCGAGCCGCGCCGCGCCTGCCTGACGCCGATCGTCAACGTCGAGGGCGCGTCGGTCGTCACGCTGGAGGGCGTCGGCACGCCCGACGACCTCTCCCGCGTGCAGGCCGCCTTCAACGAGCACTACGCCGCCCAGTGCGGCTTCTGCACGCCGGGCTTCGTCCTCGCGACGACCGCCCTGCTGGAGCAGCAACCCGTCGCCCGACCGGGAGGAGATCCTGGAGGCGCTCGGCGGCCACATCTGCCGCTGCACGGGCTACGCCAAGATCATCAGCGCCGTGGAGGACCTGGCAGGTGCCACGGTGCACGTCCAGGGAGGTGCGCGGTGAAGGCGGTCGGCGCCCGGCTGCCCCGCTACGACGGGGTCGCCCACGTCACGGGCCGGACGCATGTACGTCGACGACTGGCGCGTGCCCGGCATGCTCTGGTGCAAGGGCCTGCGCTCGCCGCACGAGTCCGCGCGCATCGTCCACGTCGACACGTCGAAGGCCGAGAAGCTCCCCGGCGTGCACGGCGTCGCCCTGCACGGGGACATGCCGACGAACATCGTCGGCCACCTGGCGGCGCTCGGCGTCCCGGCCGACGAGCCGTACCTCGCGATCGACGAGGTGCGCTACCGCGGCCAGCTGATCGGCGGCGTCGCGGCCGAGGACGAGGACACCGCGCAGGAGGCCGTCAGCCTCATCCACGTGGAGTACGAGGAGCGCGAGCCGTTCCTCGACATCCGCAAGGCGTTCGAGCAGGGCGGGCCGCAGCTCACGCCCGAGGGCAACGTCTTCTTCTACGACCCGTACTACTCGCGGCGGGTGCGCAAGGGCGACATCGACTGGGCCTTCGAGCACGCCGACGTGATCGTCCAGGGCGCCTACCGGCCGGCGGCCATCGAGCAGATGCCGACGGAGCCGCAGGTCGCGCTGGTGCATCCGCAGCCCGACGGCCGCATCGTCGTCTACTCCTGCACGCAGGCCATGTACTTCTCGATGGGCGTGCTCGCGCAGCACCTGAACCTGCCGACCAACCGCTTCAAGTTCGTCGGCGGCACGGTCGGCGGCGGCTTCGGCGGCAAGGTCGACACCGCCACGGAGCCGCTCGCGGCGATCCTCGCCCTGAAGACGAGCCGCGCGGTCAAGTGGCGGTTCACCCGCGAGGAGGAGTTCCTCTGCGGCTCGACGCGCGCGTCCTGGCACGTCGAGATGGCCGACGCGGTGACCGAGGACGGCTGGCTGCTCGGGCGCAAGGTGCTGACGCTGCACGACGCGGGCGCCTACACCCGCTTCTCCAGCTACGGCGCGACCAAGCACTCGTTCCACCTCGGCGGCGCCTACACGGTGCCGCACATGCACACGGACGCGTACGTCGTGTGGACGAACCACGTGCCGACGCACCGCCATGCGCGGCTTCGGCGTGACGTCGGCCTCGTTCGCGATCGAGATGCAGATGTCGCGCGCGGCGGACGTGCTCGGCCTCGATCCGTGGGAGTACCGCCTCAAGAACGCGAACCGCATCGGCGACCTCGCGCCCTGCCGCGTGATCCTCGACGACCCGTCGACGGTGCCGACGATCCAGGCGGTCGCCGCGGCGGTCGGCAAGGAGCTCTCCGCCGAGTACCGGACGATGACCAACGCCGAGCGCGAGGGCGCCTTCCTGCCCGAGCACCTCGTCGACCAGATGGCGACGGCCAACCGGGCCAACCCCTCGAGGTGAGGTGATGAAGCACCGCGGACGCGGCCTGGCCGCGATCGAGTACCCCACCGGCATGAACCAGGGCGGCGACCCGAGCCAGGCCTGGATCAAGATGAAGCCCGACGGCCGGGTCGACGTCTTCGCCGGCACGGTCGACATCGGCCAGGGCTCGAAGACCGTCCACACGCAGATCGTCGCGGACACGCTCGGCGTGCCGTACGACTGGGTCACGATGGACGTCTCGAACACCGACTCCTCGCCGCTCTGCACCGGCACGTTCGCCTCGCGCGGCACCTTCATCGGCGGCAACGCCGTCGCGGTCGCGGCGACGCAAGGCCAAGGCGAAGCTGCTGGAGGTCGCCGGCCAGCTCATGGAGATCGACCCCTCCGACCTCGAGGTCGTCGACGGCGAGGTCGTGGCCAAGGGCGTGCCCGACAAGAAGATGCCGATCCCGGACGTCGCGGGCGGCGCCACCTGGGTCGTCGGCGACATGATCACGGGCTCCGGCGCGTGGATGAAGCCGTACTCCGTGCCCGACCCGGACACCGGCGAGTGCGAGCCGCACGCCGCGATCTCCTACGCCGCGTGCGTGGCCGAGATCGAGGTCGACGACGAGACCGGCGAGGTGCGCGTGCTGCGCCTCGTGCAGGCCTACGACGTCGGCCGGGCGATCAACCCGACGCTCGTCGAGGGGCAGATCGAGGGCGGCGCCATGATGGGCCTGGGGCTCGGCGTGCTGGAGGCCTCGTACCCGTACTACCCGTCCAACGAGCACCGCGGCGGCGACTTCAACTCCTACCTCGCGCCGACGCTGGCCGACATGCCGGACCTCGAGGCGATCATCGTCGAGAACCCGTCCGTCGATGGGCCGTTCGGCGCCAAGGCGATCGGCGAGATGGCCAACAACGCCCAGGCGCCCGGCGATCTGCGCGGCGATCCACGACGCCCTCGGCGTCTGGGTCACCGAGCAGCCTGCGACGCCCGAGCGCGTGCTGCGGGCGCTGGAGGCCAAGAAGGCGAACGGGCAGCCGCGCCGCGACGGGCAAGCGCGTGATCTTCGACGAGGCCATCTCGGTGACGACCGTCGCCCCCGGCACCATCGACCTCATGGATACCCATGCCCGCTGACGCCCAGGCCTCGCCGTTCCGCACCTGGAACGGCGTCGAGCGCACCGAGTTCGTGCCGGGCGATCCGCATCAAGGCCATCGGCGGCGAGCAGGTGTGCGTCTGCCACGTGGTCTACGAGGCGGGCAAGCAGGTGCCGCTGCACATCCACGAGCACACCGAGCAGGTCATGGTGCATCACCGAGGGCGAGTGCACGGTGACCGTCGAGGGCGTCGCGCAGGCGCTCGGCGCCGGGCGACGTCTGCGTCATCAACCGCGGCGATCGAGCACTCGGTGTACTCCGAGAACGGCGTCACGCTTCTACGAGGCGCTGGCCCCGGTGCCGCTCGACCACATCCCGGACAAGCAGCGCGACCTCGTGCTCGGCCCCGACGGCGGCAGCGGCCACGTCGAGCGCTGAGGCGGGCGGGCACGGCCGCGTCGCCCTCGTCACGGGGGCGAGCCGCGGCATCGGCGAGGCGGTGGCCGAGCGCCTGGCGCGCGACGGCCATCACGTCGCGCTGGTCCAGCGCGGCGACGCACCGCGTGCCGTCGCGGCGGCCGAGGCGCTGGGCCGGCGGGCGACGGTGCACCGGACGGACCTGGCGGATCCCGAGGCAGCGGCCGCGGTGGTCGACGCGGTCGTCGCGGCGCACGGGCGCCTCGACGCGCTCGTGCTCAACGCGGGCACCATCGACCGCCACGACGCGATCGACTTCCCGCTCGACGTCTGGCGGCGGACGCTCGACCTCAACCTCACCTCGCCGTTCCTGCTGGCGCAGGCGGCCGCGCGCCGCTTCCGGGCGCAGGGCTCGGGCGGGCGCATCGTCTTCATCTCCTCGGTGCTCGCCTTCCAGGGCGGCATCCGCGTGCCGGCCTACGCGGCGACGAAGGGCGCGGTGCGGCAGCTCGTGATGGCGCTGGCCAACGAGTGGGCGGCGGAGGGCATCGGCGTGAACGCGGTCGCGCCGGGCTACGTCGACACCGAGCTCACCGTCGCGCTGCGCGAGGACGCCGAGCGGCGGGCGGCCCTCGACGCGCGCATCCCGGCCGGCCGCTGGGCCACGCCGGAGGACGTCGCCGCCGCGGTCGCCTTCCTCTGCTCGCCCGACGCCGCGTACGTCCACGGCCAGACGCTGGCCGTCGACGGCGGCTGGCTCGCCCGCTGACGGTTCATCCCTCGTGGGCGATGGCACGGCCACGGCCGGCTACTAGCGTCCCCCCATGGCCCTGACGCACCCGCAAGCCGACTCGGCGACCAAGAACGAGATCTCGGTCGCGCCGCTCTTCTCGCTGGAGACGCAGCACGTCCCGCGCAACCGGCTGCCGGACGCCGAGATGGCCCCGGACGTCGCGTACCAGATCGTGCACGACGAGCTGATGCTGGACGGCAACGCCCGCATGAACCTCGCGACGTTCGTGTCGACGTGGATGGAGCCGCAGGCCGTGCGGCTGATCGGCGAGACGCTCGACAAGAACATGATCGACAAGGACGAGTACCCGCAGACGGCGGAGCTCGAGAAGCGCTGCGTGACGATGCTGAGCACCCTCTGGCACGCCCCCGCGGCGACGGAGGCGACGGGCTGCTCGACCACGGGCTCCAGCGAGGCGGCGATGCTGGGCGGGCTGGCGCTCAAGCGGCGCTGGCAGCAGCGGCGGCGCGCGGCGAAGAAGCCGGCCGACAAGCCGAACATCGTGATGGGCATCAACGTCCAGATCTGCTGGGAGAAGTTCGCGAACTACTGGGACGTCGAGATGCGCCTCGTGCCCATGGAGGGCGAGCGCTTCATCCTCTCGGCCGAGGAGGCCGTGGCCCTCTGCGACGAGAACACGATCGGCGTCGTCGCGATCCTGGGCTCGACGTTCGACGGCGCCTACGAGCCCGTCGCCGACATCTGCGCCGCCCTCGACGACCTGCAGGAGCGCACGGGCCTCGACATCCCGGTGCACGTCGACGGCGCGTCCGGGGCGTTCGTCGCGCCGTTCGTCGACCCCGACCTGGAGTGGGACTTCCGGCTGCCGCGCGTCGCCTCGATCAACGCGTCCGGCCACAAGTACGGGCTCGTCTACCCCGGCGTGGGCTGGGCCGTCTGGCGCGACGCGGACGCCCTGCCGAGCGACCTCATCTTCTGGGTCAACTACCTCGGCGACAACATGCCGACCTTCGCGCTCAACTTCTCGCGCCCGGGCGCCCAGGTCATCGCGCAGTACTACACGTTCCTGCGCCTGGGCTTCGAGGGATACCGTCGCGTGCAGGGCTACGCGCGCGAGGTCGCGACGCGGCTCGCGGGGCGCATCGAGGAGCTCGGCCCGTTCCGGCTGCTGACGCGCGGCGACGAGCTGCCGGTCTTCGCCTTCACCCTCAAGGACGAGATCGACCACTTCTCGGTTTTCGACGTCTCGGCGGGGCTGCGGGAGCGCGGCTGGCAGCTGCCGGCGTACACGTTCCCGGCCAACCGCGAGGACCTGGCGGCGCTGCGGGTCGTGGTGCGCCGCGGGTTCACGCATGACCTCGCGGACCTGCTGATCAACGACCTCGAGCGGCTGCTGCCGCGCCTCGAGCGGCAGAGCGCGCCGATCCACACGCCGGAGCTCGACTCCGGCTTCACGCACTAGGGCCTAGGCGAGCGGCGCGTCGATCCGGGCGCGCAGCCCCGCCATCGCCTCCTCGACGTCGCGGATCAGCTCGCCCGGGTCGACGTCGAGGAGGCGCCCGTCGCGCTTGCGCGGCACGCCGTCGATGAAGACCGTGTCGACGTTGGAGGGCTGGCCGGCGAGCACGACCTGGCCGTCGGTCACGTTGAGCGGCGCCATGTTGAGGTCGGTCGCGCGCAGCAGGATCACGTCGGCCCGGAGCCCCTTGCGCAGGCGGCCGGTGACGTCGCCGAGGCCGATCGTCGCGGCCGCCTCGGACGTCGCCTGGGCCAGCGCCTGCATCGGCTGGTAGACCTTGCCGTCGCCGGCGCGCGCCCGCTCGATGCCCATCGTGATGCGCATGGCGTTGAACATGTCCGAGTTGTCGGACGCCGCCATCGTGTCCAGCGAGAGGCCGATCGCCACGCCGGCGTTCATCATCGCCAGGGTCGGCGGCAGGCCCATGCCCGTGCGCAGCTCCGACAGGATGGAGATCGAGACCGGCGTCCGCGTGCGCGCCATCCAGCCGATCTCCTCCTCGTTCACCTGCAGGCAGTGGACGAGCAGGAGGTCGGGGCCGAGCACGCCCTCGTCGTTGTAGATCGAGACGGCGCGCCCGTTGTCCAGGTCGTGCGCGGTCATCATGCAGTGCGCCGTGATGGGCAGGCCGTGCTCGCGCGCCCAGGCGAACTCCTGCTTCCAGATGTGCTCGCGCGAGAACTCGTGGCCGCGGCAGGCGATGCCGAGGTGGATGCGGCCCTCCTCCGCGAACTGCTCCTCCCGCAGCCGCAGGATGTCCTCGAAGTCGATGGTCTCGGTGCCCTGGGCGAAGGAGCTGCCCGCGCCGGGGTCGCTCGACGGCCCGTACGAGAAGCGGCCGCGCAGGCCGGACTCGCGCATCGCCTGGAGCGCGGCCCGGGCGTGCGCGGGCGTCTGGATGTTGTGCTCCCAGGCGTGCATCGACGTGATGCCGCCGTCGATGGCCTCGGCGAGCCCGAAGCGGACGCTGCGGTAGGTGTCGTCGGGGGTGAAGGCCGCGCCGTAGGTGAAGACGACCTTGACGAAGTAGTCGTGGAGGTCGCCGTAGCAGGCGCCGCCGCGCAGCATCGCGGCCCACATGTGGCGGTGGGTGTCGACGAAGCCGGGCATGGCGATGCGGCCGCGGCCGTCGATCACCTCGGCGCCGGGTGCGTCGATGTGCGGCGCCACCTCCGCGATGTGCGCGCCCTCGATGAGGACGTCGCCGGTCTCGAGGACGTTGTCCCCGTCCATGGTCAGCAAGTGCGCACCGCGCACGAGGTACGAGCCCATCCACGGTCTCCTCTCGACGCCGCGAAGGTACCACGGCTCGCGCGAGCGGACGCGTCGGGCGCTGGCCCTATGATCGCCGCGGTGCGCCGCCTCCTCCTCGCCGTCGTGGTGACCGCGCTCGCCGCCGGGGCGGTGCCCGCCCATGCCGCGGTGTCGGTGGCGTACGGCGTCGAGGCGGGGCTGACGATCGAGGGCACGGACGCGCCCGAGGGCGTGACGGTGTCGCTGCTGCCCGGCGCCCGCTACCAGGTGGAGTCGGACAACCCGCTGGTCGCCGGAGCGGGCTGCGTGGCGGCGGGCGCGGCCGTGTCGTGCGACGCGAGCAGCGGGGTCGCCGCCGCGACCATCCGGCTGCTCGGCGGCGACGACCGCCTGGTCGCGGTCTGCCCGCCGGGGACGGCGCTGCGCGAGCCGGGCGGCGAGACGGCGGTCACCGACCACTTCGTCTCGCTCGGCTTCGGCAACGACACCGCCGACCTCGGGGCGTGCGGCGACGACGCGGTCGACGCCGGGCCGGGCGACGACACCGTGCTGGGCGGCACCGGCAGCGACCGCCTGGACGGCGGCGCGGGGCACAACGTGCTGGTCGGCGGCCCCGGGGACGACGTCTTCACGACCGCCGCCGACGGGCCGGCGGTGGGGACGGACGACATGCGCGGCGAGGGCGGCGTCGACACCGTCGACTACGGCCGGCGCGTGACGCCGGTGCGGGTGGAGCTCGACGCCGAGGCCGACGATGGCGCGGCCGGCGAGGGCGACCTCGTGAACACGGACGTCGAGCGCGTGGTCGGCGGCGCGGCGGCGGACGAGCTGCGCGCGGGGACGGTGGCGGCCGAGCTGGTCGGCGGCCCGGGGAGCGACCTGCTGGCCGGCGGCCCGGGGCGCGACCTCCTCGACCTGCGCGACGGCGGCCTGGCGGACGCCATCGAGCTCTGCGGCCCGGAGCGCGACCTCGTGGTGCGCGAGCCGGCCGACGGGCGCCCGCCCACCGACTGCGAGGAGGCCGACGTCGCACCGCCCGGCCGGACGCCGTTCGCCTCCATCGTGCGCGGCCGCCTGCGGCTGGAGCGGAACGGCGACCTGACCGTCCGCGTCGCGTGCGACCGCGCGACGTCGAGCGACTGCCGGGTGCGGGTGCGCGCGTCGCTGGCGCTGGCCGGCACCCTCGGTCCGCAGCAGGCCGCCCGCATCCGCCCGACGTTCACGCAGGGCGTCACGGTGCGGCTCACGCCGCGCGACGCCCGGTTCGTGCGGCGCGACCGCCAGGCGATCCTGCGCATCGAGCTGGTGGAGGCGCTGCCCGGCGGGGGCTCGGCGACGAGCGTGCGCTGGCTGCTGGCGGTGGCGCGGTGAGGCGCGCGGCGCTGGGCCTGGCGCTGCTCGCGCTCGGCGCGGGCGCCGGGCCGGCCGGCGCGGCGACGCGGGCCTCGGTGTCCGAGGGGCGGCTGGTGGTGGTCAGCGACCGCGCGGGCGACCGCATCGAGGTCGCGTTCGCCGCCGGCGTGTTCACCGTCGACGTCGGCGGGCGGCTCGCGCTCGGCGGCGGCTGCGATCGCCTGGCCGCCGACCGCGCGCGCTGCGCATCGTCTGCCGCGGCCCTCAGCGTGGAGCTCGCGCGCCGGCCACGACGTGCTGGTGATGTCCGGCTCGGGCGTGGTGCGCGCGGCCGTCGCGGGCGGGGCGGGCAACGACGACGTCACGGTGGTCGGGCAGTCCACCTCCGTCGACGGCGGCGACGGCGACGACCGCGTGCGCGGCGGCCCGGGCGCGGACCTGCTGGAGGGCGGGGCGGGGCGCGACGACCTCGCCGGCGCGGCGGGCGACGACACGCTCGACGGCGGGCCGGGCGGCGGCGTGCTGGCCGGCGACGCGGGCGCGGACCGGCTGCTGGGCGGCGACGGGATCGACCGCCTCAACGGCGGGCCGGGCGACGACCTGCTGCGCGGCGCCGGCGGCGACGACACGCTCGACGGCGCGGAGGGGCGCGACACGCTCGACGCGGGTGACGGCGCCGACCGCATCCTCTCCGCCGACGACGCGCCGATCGAGGCGGGGTCGGGCAACGACCGCATCGGCGCAGCGGGCGCGACCGTCGTGGTGCGGGCGGGCCCCGGCGACGACCAGGTGTCGGTCTCGGGCGATCAGACGACCGTCGAGGGCGGCGACGGCGCGCGACCGCATCGCCGGCGCGGGCGGCAGCGACACGCTGCTGGGCGGGCCGGGCGACGACAACCTGTTCGGCGCGCTGGGCGACGACGTGCTGGACGACGGTCCGGGAGCGGGCCGGGTCAGCGGCGGTCCAGGCAACGACCGCGTCACCGGCGGTCCGGGCCGCGACCGGGTGGAGGGCGGCTTCGGCAACGACGTGCTGGGCGGCGGCGCGGAGGCGGACGAGCTGCTCGGCGGGCCGGGGGACGACACGATCGGCGCGGACGACGGCGACGACGTGGTGGACGGCGGCGACGGCGTCGACGCGATCGACGGCGGCGCGGGCGACGACCGCATCGTGGCGGCTGGCGATGCGACGGTCGCGGGCGGCCGGGGCGACGACGCGATCGAGGTGCGCGCACCGGTCACGAGCCTGCTCGGGGGCGACGGCGCCGACGCGATCCGCATCGTCTCGGGCACCGTCGCCAACGGGGTCGAGGGCGGCCCGGGCGACGACGTGCTGACGGGCGGCCCGGGCGACGACCGGCTGCTCGGCGGCCCGGGCCTGGACGAGGCCACGGGCGGCGACGGCGCGGACGTCTTCGTCGACGTCGAGACGGCGCGGGGCGGACCGGGCGGCGACACCCTCGCAGGGCTCGATCGCGTCGGAGGACTTCGACGGCGGCCCCGGCCCCGACCTGCTGATCGGCGCCGGCGGCCGCGACGTGCTGCTGGGCGGCCGCGACGACGACCGCATCCTGGCCCGCGACGGCTGGGCCGACCGCGTGGAGTGCGGGCGCGGCTCCGATCACGACACGGTCATGGCCGACCTGCGCGACCTCGTCGTCCCGCTCGGCTGCGCGGTGATCGACACGGGCCCACCGGTCGACCCGACGGTGCCGGTCTAGCCAGCGCGCTCGCGGCCGCGGCGGCAGCGTCCGGCCGCGGACAATCACGCGGCTCGGCCTCCGTGACGACGATTGGGCGACGCGTCCGTCGGAGCCTAGTGCGGTCCGTGCGTCTGCGCGTGAGTCCTACGCCGCGCCGGGTGGCGACGGCCACCGCCGACGTTGCCACGGCGGCTCGTCGGGTGGATCAATTCAGGTCGAAGACCACGGCCGCCATCGACGTAGGTGCCGGCGTCGCGCCATCCCGACGGCGGACAATCTCGCGGCGCGGCCGGCCGATTTGGCACGGTCCGTGTGGAGCCAGTGCGGTCTGTGCGTCTGCGGTGAGTCCTACGCCGCGCCGGGTGGCGACGGCCACCGCCTACGTCGCCTACGGCAGTTCGGGTGGATCAATTCAGGTGGAGATCACGGCCGCCATCGACGTAGGTGCTGGCGTCGCGCTATCCCGCCGGCGGACAATCTCGCGGCGTGGCCGGCCGATTTGGCACGGTCCGTGTGGAGCCGGTGCGGTCCGTGCGTCTGCGGTGAGTTCTTGCGCGCCGGCTAGTCAAGTCCCGTTATCTGGTGTGCTTCCGACGCCGGCCAGCGCATCCTGTAGCGCTGGCGGGCCGGTGTGGGCGGGCCAGCGCATCCTGTAGCGCTCGCGGGCCGGTGTCGGCGGGCTCGAAGGGCCTGCGCTCGGCGCCGGTGAGGGCGGCGAGGGAGTTCAGTGAGAGGTTGCGATTCTGCACGAGCCACCCGTCGTTCTGCGGGCCATCGGCGCGCGGATGGCCTCCAGCCGACGCCGATCCGCCTCAAGCGGTTTCGCGTAGTCGAGAAGGGCTCGCTGCGCCTCGACGAAGTTCTCGACGAGGGTCGCACCGTCACTCGAACGAGCGCCCGTAGCGAGGGCAACGACGCGCGGCGGCGCTGACTGGCCTTGGCCGACGTCGCCGCACCGCCCCGAGGCCGCAGCTTCACCGAGGGCCCTCTCACAACGTCGCCCGCCCGCCGGAGCGGCGCACCGCACTGGCGCTGCGGTGGAGCGTACGAAGCGTCGACGCTGGCCCGCTGTCTCCCGCAGGGCGCGCAGCAGTCGAGCCAGTCGCTCCCCTGCCGCGCGGTAGCATCCGGTGGTGGCAAGCGTCGACGAGCTCGCGCAGCGGTTCGCTGCATCGGAGCTCCGCCGATACGCGCACTGGGAATCCGATCGCACTCTCAAGAGGGGCCCGCCAGGGGTGTTCGGCCTGTGGTACGGCGATCAACTGCTCTTGGTCGGCTACTCGTGGCGGGATCCTCGAGATACGGCGAACCCCAACGCCGCCGGCGTATGGGGGCGGCTGAATCACATGCGAAGCCAGATCACAGAGGCCCTGGCCCGGGACCTCTTCGAGCACTTCGTTGCACAACGACTCAGCGTGGATGCGCGCGCGCAGCTGGAGGCCGACCCCAAGGCCATGGGCCGGGCCGCGCGTGAGTTCCTTCGCGAGGAGTTGAGCTATCGGGCGATCACGACCGGCACCAGCGACGATCCCAAGGCGGTCGCCGCCCTGCTCGACAGCGAGGACGGGGTCTTCGGTCTGCCGTTGTTCTCCCGGCGACGAGGGGCCGGCCCAGCGTCCGGTGCCCAGCCGCGGGCCACGACCTCCGGCCTCGTGCGCCTTCGGGTGCGCTGTGGGCGGCCGTCTGCCGGGACAATCTCCCGCGCGGCCCGCCGATTCGGCACGGCCCGTGCGGAACCCGTGCGGTCCGCGCGCCTTCGTGACCACGATCAGGCGGCGCGTTCCGCCGATTCGGCACGTCCGCGCGCCTTCCGTCGCACCTCGCCCGCGGCCCTACGATTGCCCCATGCATGCGAACCTCATCGGCGGTGCCTGGGTCGACGGCGCCGACGTGGCGCGGAACGTCAACCCGTCCAACACCGCCGACCTCGTCGGCGAGTACGCCCGCGCCGACCGCGCGCAGGCCGAGCAGGCCATCGCGGCCGCGGCCGAGGCGTTCCCGGCCTGGTCGCGCACGACGATCGCGCAGCGCGCCGAGGTGCTCGACCGCGTCGGCGCCGAGATCCTCGCGCGCGCCGAGGAGCTCGGGACGCTGCTCTCGCGCGAGGAGGGCAAGACGCTGCCGGAGGGCATCGGCGAGGCCACCCGCGCGGGGCAGATCTTCCGCTTCTACGCCGGTGAGACGATGCGGCTGAGCGGCGAGCGGCTCGACTCGCTGCGGCCCGGCGTCCAGATCGAGGTCACGCGCGAGCCGATCGGCGTCGTCGGGCTCATCACGCCCTGGAACTTCCCGATCGCGATCCCCGCCTGGAAGATCGCGCCGGCGCTCTGCTACGGCAACACCGTCGTCTTCAAGCCGGCCGACCTCGTCCCGGGTCCGCCTGGGCGCTCGCCGACATCATCAGCCGTGCGGGCGCGCCGGCCGGCGTGTTCAACCTCGTGATGGGGCGCGGCTCGGTGGTCGGCGAGGCGCTGACGGCGTCGCCGCTGGTCGCCGGCATCTCCTTCACCGGCTCCGTCGCGACCGGCGGCGCGGTGGCGCGGGCCTGCGTCGAGCGCGGCGCCAGGGTGCAGCTCGAGATGGGCGGCAAGAACCCGCTCGTGGTGCTGGACGACGCCGACCTCGACGTCGCGGTCAACTGCGCGCTGCAGGGCGCCTACTTCTCGACCGGCCAGCGCTGCACCGCCTCCAGCCGCCTCATCGTGACGGCGGGCATCCACGACCGCTTCGTCGACGCGCTGACGCGGCGGCTGGCGGCGCTCGCGGTGGACGACGCCCTCAAGCCGGGCACCGAGATCGGCCCGGTCGTCGACCAGGCGCAGCTCGACCAGGACGTGTCGTACCTCGACATCGGCCGGGACGAGGGCGGCGAGCTCGTCTTCGGCGGCAACCGGCTCGACGCGCGAGCACGACGGCTTCTACCTGGAGCCCGCCCTCTTCGTCGGCACGACCAACGAGATGCGCCTGAACCGCGAGGAGGTCTTCGGGCCGGTCGCCGCGGTGCTGAAGGCCGACGACTACGAGCACGCCGTCGCCCTCGCCAACGACACCGAGTTCGGCCTCGTCTCCGGCGTCGTCACGACGTCGCTGACGGCACGCGAGCGACTTCAAGCGCCGCGCCGAGGCCGGCATGGTGATGGTCAACCTGCCGACCGCGGGCGTCGACTACCACGTGCCGTTCGGCGGCCGCAAGGGCTCCAGCTACGGCCCGCGCGAGCAGGGCCGCTACGCGCAGGAGTTCTACACCGTGGTGAAGACCGCGTACACGGCCCCGTAGCCGGGCGCCTCGCCGATGGCGGCTCCGCACGTGGACGAGCTCTTCGAGCGCGGGCGGGAGCTCGACGAGCTCGCCGCGCGCATCGAGCGGGCCGCCGCCGGTCAGGGCGGGCTGATCGTCGTCGAGGGCCCCGCCGGCATCGGCAAGAGCCGGCTGCTCGCCGCCGCCCGCGGGCGGGCCGAGGGCTCCATGCGGGTGCTGACCGCGCGCGGCAGCGAGCTCGAGGGCGAGTTCGCGTTCGGCGTCGTCCGCCAGCTGTTCGAGGCCGAGCTCGCGGCGCCGGACCGGCGGCAGGCGCTGCTCGCTGGCGCCGCGGCGCCGGCGGCGGCGGTCTTCGGCGAGCCCGACGCCGGGACGGGCGGCGGCGCCTCGTTCGCCTCGCTGCACGGGCTCTTCTGGCTCGTGCTCAACCTCGCGGAGGAGGGGCCGCTCCTGCTCGCGGTCGACGACCTGCACTGGTGCGACCGGCCCTCGCTCCTGTTCTTCGCCTACCTGGCCCGGCGCCTCGAGAGCCAGCCCGTCGTCCTGCTCGCGGGCCTGCGCGAGGCCGCGGCCGGCACCGACGCGGCGCTGCTCGGGGAGCTCGCGAACGACCCGGCGGCGACCAGCGTGCGGCCCGGCCCGCTGAGCCACGCGGCCGTGGCGGCGTTCGTCGAGGAGCGCCTCGGCGCCGCGCCGGCCGCGGCGTTCGCGGCGGCGTGCCACGACGCCACGGGCGGCAACCCGTTGCTGCTCAGCCAGCTCGTGACCGCCCTGCGCAGCGAGGGCGTGACCCCCGACGCCGCCCACGTCGGCCACGTCCGCGACATCGGGCCGCGGGCCGTGTCGCGCACGGTGCTGCTGCGGCTCGCGCGCCTGCCGCCCGGGGCCCGGGCCGTGGCGCAGGCGGTCGCGGTGCTGGGCGACGGCGCCGGCCTGCCGGCGGTGGCCGGGCTCGCGGGCGTCGGCGAGGCCGACCTGGCGGACGCGACGCGCCGGCTGGCGCAGGCCGAGATCCTGCGCCCGGAGCGCCCGCTGGCCTTCGTCCACCCGCTGGTGCGCGACGCCGTCTACCACGACCTGTCGCCGGGCGAGCGCGAGGTCCAGCACACGCGTGCCGCGGCGCTCCTGCGGGACGGCGGCGCGTCGCTCGAGCAGGTCGCCGCCCAGCTGCTGCACACGTCGCCGCGCGGCGAGGCCTGGGTCGCCGAGCTCCTGTGGGAGGCGGGCCGCACGGCGATGCGCGCGGGCGCGGTCGACAGCGCCGTCGCGTACCTGCGGCGCGCGCTGGACGACCTCCCGGCGACGGCGGGCGCGGCCGCGCTGCTGCTCGAGCTGGGCGCGGCGGAGGCGCTCACCAACGGCCCGGCCGCGGCGGAGCACCTGGCGCTCGCGTACGACGAGCTCGACGACCCCGAGGCGCGCGCCGACGCTGCCGGTCTGCTGGGCCGGGCGCTGACGTTCACGGGGCATCCGGAGGAGGCCGCGTCGATGATCCGGCGCGTGGTGCGGGAGCTGCCGGACGAGCTCGAGGACCGGCGCCGCGGCCTCGAGGCCCTGGAGTGCATGACCGTCTACTTCGGTGCCGGCGATCCCGGCCTGCTGCAGCGCCTGCGCGCCCACCGCCGGCCGCCCGAGGACGGGCCCGGGCGCGCGCATGCTCGCCGCGATGGCCGCCTGGGAGGCGGTCTGCAGCGACGGCACCGCCGACGACTGCGCGCGACTGGCCCTCGCGGCGCTCGAGGGCGGACGCCTGCGGGCGGCCGACCCGGCGCTGATCGTGTTCGCGGCCATCGTCACCCTGATCGTGACCGACCGCCCGGAGGCGGTGGAGTACCTCCGGCAGGCGCTGGAGGCCGCGCACCGGGACGGCTCGCTGGTTTCGGCCGGGTCGACCCACCTCTGGCACGGGTACGGCGAGCTGCGGCGCGGCGACCTGCTCGCCGCGGAGGAGCTGCTGCGGGCGTCGGAGACCGAGATGCGGCTGTGGGGGCACGCGGGCGCGGCGGCGACGCTGAGCGACTGCCTGCTCGCGGAGGTGCTGCACGAGCGCGGCCGCCTGGACGAGGCCGAGCCGCCTGCTCGAGCAGATGGGCACCGTCGACCCCGGCCAGAACACGACCGGCTGGTGGCTCTCGGCCGCGCGTCGCGCTGCTGACGGCCGCGGGGCGGGCGCGAGGAGGCCGTCGTCGTGGCCGATGCGCTCGGCGCCCACTGCGCGGCGGTGCCCGACCCCGGGCGGCTCTGGTGGCGCTCGCTGAAGGCCGAGGCGCTCGACCGCGCGGAGCGCCGGGACGAGGCGATCGAGCTCGCGCGCGCCGAGCTCGAGGTCACGCGCGCGTTCGGAGCGGCATCCTGGCTCGGCCGCACGCTGCGCGTCCTGGGCACGCTGGAGCGGCGACGACGGCCTGCCCCGGCTGCGCGAGGCCGTCGACGTGCTCGAGGGGTCGACGGCCCGGCTCGAGCACGCCAAGGCCCTGGCGGCGCTCGGCGCCGGCGCTCCGGCGCGCGCGGCAGCCGTCCGAGGCGCGCGAGCCGCTGCGGCGGGCGCTCGAGCTCGCCGGCGTCTGCGGCGCCGACGGCCTGGTCGCCCACGTCCGCTCGGAGCTGCACGCCGCCGGCTCCCGTCCGCGCCGCGACGCCCTCAGCGGCGTCGACTCGCTGACGCCGAGCGAGCGGCGCGTCGCGGACCTCGCGGTCGCCGGGCGCAGCAACCGGGAGATCGCGCAGGAGCTCTACGTCACCCCCAAGACGGTCGAGGTCCACCTCTCCAACGCCTACCGCAAGCTGGGCATCCGCTCGCGCCGCGAGCTCGGGCGGGCCTTCGGGGCGACGGCCACTCCCTAGGGGCTGCCCGCCGAAAACGTCGGGTCGCTGATACGGGGGGCCCTCGATGTGCGCCGCGCGGCATCGATCGATGCTGCCTGTACATCGAGTGAGAGGAGCCCATCGTGGCCATCAGCATCACCCCCGAGCATCTCGGTCGCGTGGTCCGCCCCGGCGACGCCGACTGGGACGCGGCCCGTAGCACGTTCAATCTCCTGATAGACCAGCAACCGGAGGCGATCGCGTTCCCGGCGAACGAACGCGAGGTCGCAGCCGTCGTGGCGGAGGCCGCCGAGCGGGGCCTCCGCGTGGCGGTCCAGGCGACCGGGCACAACCCCGGACCGCTGGGGTCGCTCGAGGACACCCTGATCCTCAACACCTCGGCGCTGACCGGGGTGGCCATCGACGTCGCCGCGCGTCGCGTGCGCGCGGGCGCCGCGACGCGGTGGGAGGACGTGACCCAGCCGCTGTCCGAGCTCGGGCTGGCAGGCCTCCACGGCTCCTCGCCGGACGTGGGGATCGTGGGCTACTCCCTGGGTGGCGGCATCGGCTGGCTCGCCCGCAAGCACGGCATGCAGACCAACGCCGTCCGCGCGATCGAGATCGTCACCGCAGAGGGCCGCCTCGTGCGGACCGACGCGACGCACGAGCCGGACCTGTTCTGGGCCCTGCGCGGCGGGAACGGCAACTACGGCGTCGTGACCGCCATCGAGTTCGACGTGCTGCCGGTGCGGGAGCTCTACGCCGGCGCGCTGTTCTTCCCCGTCGAGCAGGTCGCCGACGTGCTCGGCACCTGGAACGCGCTCCTGCCGGGGCTGCCCGAGGAGCTCACCTCCTGGGCCACCGTCATCCACTTCCCGCCGCTGCCGCAGGTCCCGGAGCCGTTTCGCGGACGGGGCTTCGTGATCGTGATGGTGGCGTTCCTCGGCTCCGAGGCCGAGGGCAGCGAGCTGCTGCGCCCGCTGCGCCGCCTCGGCCCGGTCACGGACACGCTCGCCACGACCCGGCCGATCGGGCTCGCCGACCTGGCCATGGACCCGCGCGACCCGCTGCCGTACCGCCTCACGCACGCCCTCGTCGACGACCTGCCGACGGCCGCCATGGACGAGCTCGCCGAGGTCGCCGGGCCGGGATCGGCGCTGACGATGCTGCAGCTGCGCCACGTCGGCGGCGCCCTCGGCCGCCACGAGCCGGGTGCCGGGGCGCGCGCCACGCTGCCGGGCCAGGTCTGCGTGCTCGGCCTGGGAGTCGTGCCCGCGGCGAGCGCGGAGCCGGCGATCGCCGCCGCGCTCGGCGCCGTCGCCGACGCCGTCGCGCCGCACCGCGCCGGGGACTACCCGAACTTCGTCGAGGACGAGGTGGACGCGAGCACCTTCTTCGACGCCGACACGTGGGAGCGCCTGCAGCGGGTCAAGGCGCTCTACGACCCGCAGGACCTGTTCCGCGGCAACCACCACATCGCGCCCGCGGGCCGGGCCTGACGGGACGCCGGCGCCGCGGCACCCCGTTGCGGCGCCGGCCCCGCACACCCGACCCATCGACCGCTCGAAAGGAGCCGTCATGACCCGTTCCCCGTCCAACCCGCTCCGCACCCTCTCGCGTACGGTCGTCTTGCTGCTGGCCCTGGCGGCCCTCGCCGCCGTGGTCGTGCCAGCGGCGAGCGCCCATGGGCCGGCGCCCCTGCGCTCGTCGGAGAAGGTCGAGCTGAGCATCTACGACGCCCACCTCAGCGTGGCGTGCGGCCAGGAGGTCTTCGCGGCCGTCTCCGGCACGGAGCGGCGGACGATCTTCCGCGGTCGCGACGCCGCGTCGCCGGCCCACGAGCTGGCCACCTTCGACGGCCGCATCACGTGGCAGGCCCCGGCCACCGGCAAGACGTACAGCGACCGCACGGCCAGCCTGCTGACCATCTCGTACCCGCAGGGCATCCAGCTCTTCGAGCCGGCCCGCATCACCGTGACCGGCCAGCACGGCGGCACGTTCCCGATCGGCGGTGGCCCGGCCGGCACCGGCGTGCTCGTCTACGACGCGACCGTCTACGCGGTGATCGACGGGTTCCCGTTCTGGACCCTGAACGGCGATCCGACGTTCCAGCGCGGCACGTTCGACTGGACGGCCGCGCGGATCTGCGCTCGGCTGCGGTAGCCGGCGCACGCGAGCCCCGGAGGCGGCGGGAGGCCGGCGATCGGCCGGCCTCCCGCCCCTCCGGGCGCCGCACTAGCTGCCGGTGTCCGCCTGCACCTCGGTGCGCCGGGCTCCGAGCGGCGAGGCCTCCCGCGCCCGACCTGATCCTCGACGGCCTCGAGCGCAGCCGCGCGGCGGAGTGAATCAGCCGTCCGCGAGCCGGGCGGCCAGTTCGGCGGCGGCTCGCTCGATCCGCGCGGGGTCGCCGAGACCGGTCAGCGAGCTGCCGACGGCGACGGCGACCGCGCCCGACGCCAGGTAGTCGCCCGCGTTCGCGGCGTCGATGCCGCCGGTCGGCACGAGCGCGGCGTCGGGGAACGGGCCGAGCAGCGCGCGCACGTAGGACGGGCCGCCGAGCGTCGCCGGGAACAGCTTCAGCGGGCCCGCGCCGGCCGCCACCGCCCGCGCGAGCTCGGTCGGCGTCAGCACGCCCGGCAGGTGCGCCACGTCCTCGCGCGCCGCCCAGCCCACCAGGTCGACGTCGAGCGCGGGGGAGACGAGGAACGACGCGCCCGCGGCGGTCGCGGACGCCGCCTGGGCCGCGTCGAGCACCGTGCCGGCGCCGATCTGCCGCTCCGGCGTGGCCTCGGCGGCGAGCCGCTCGATCGCTCCCAGGGCGTCGCGGGACGTCAGGCTGACCTCGACCAGGCCGATGCCGCCCGCCCACACCGCGCGCACGACGTCCTCGACGCCCGCGTCCGCGCGCACGATGGCGATCGCACGCTCGCGCCGCAGGCGGGTCGCGAAGGCGTCGCGCCGCGTCACCGGGCCGCCTTCGCCCGGTCGTGCCGCAGCAGGCGCTCGACGTCGGCCGGCGCGAAGCGCGCGTGGTCGCCGCGCACGGTGCAGGCGAGAGCGGCCAGCGCGACGCCGGCGGCGAGCGCGTCCGCGGGCGGCCGGCCCTCGAGGTCCGACCACACGAGGCCGGCCAGCAGCGCGTCGCCGGCCCCGAGCCCGTCCACGACCTCGACGTCGTGGCCGGCCGCCGCGACGGCGCCGTGCGTGGCGCTCCAGGCCGACGCGCCGCGGTCGCCGTGGGTGACGACGGCCAGCTCGGCCTGCGGCGCGACCTCGCGCTGCAGGGCCGCCGCCAGCTCGTCGTCGGGCGCGTCGAGGCCGAGCACCGTCCGCGCGTCGGCGGCCGAGCTGACCACCACCTCCGCCTGCGCGGCCAGCCCCCGCAGCACCGGCGCGGGCGCGTTCGACGGGCCACAGCCGGGAGCGGTAGTTGACGTCGAGGTAGCGGCGCGCGCCGAGCTCGCCGGCGCGCTCCAGGAAGCGCTGCGCCAGCGCGGCCCCGTGGGGCTCGAGCGCCGCCGTGACGCCGGAGACGACGGCGTGGGTGGCGCCGTCGAGACGTCCCTCCAGGTCGGCGGGCGCGACCGTCGTCGCCGCCGAGCCCGCGCGGTCGTAGAGGACGGCGGCCGGCCGCGGCGGCACGCCCGCCTCGACCACGTACAGGCCGACGCGGCCCTCCTCGCGCCACACGATGCGCGACGTGTCCACGCCGCAGGCCCGCAGCTCGCTGGCCACGCGCGCGCCGAGGGCGTGGTCGGGCAGCCCGCCGATCCACGCCACCCGCCCGCCGAGGGCGGCCAGCGCGACGGCGACGTTCGACTCCGCCCCGCCCACGGTCGCCTGGAACAGGTCGGCGTCCGCCAGCAGCTCGCCGCGGGGCGGCGAGAGCCGCAGCATCGCCTCGCCGAGCGTGACCACCAGTGCGGGATGCGCCGACAAGGAGCCGGATCGTAGAGCCGCAGCGCGCGCCGAGCCGCGGTCAGGCGAGGCTGCCGAGCCCGCGCGCGCGGGCGATGTGTGAGCGCCGCGCGTCGGGCGCGCAGCCGGCTGCCGGCGTGGTTGAGGGCGATGCCGAGCGCCAGGATGACCGCGTTCACGGGCCAGTACGTCGCGTCGAGGTTCCCCTCGTCGTGCACGCTGACGGTCTGGACGGGGAAGATCACCGCCCAGGCGGCGAGGTAGAGCGCCAGCGAGCGGCGGCGGCTGCGGACGAGGTAGCCGAGCGGGCCGGCGAGGACGACGGCGGCGATCAGCTCCACGGCTACGCCTCCACCAGCGCCGGCGCGCGCAGCGGCAGCTCGGCGCTGAGCTGCCAGCCGCCGTCGACCGGCCCGGCCTCGAGCGCGCCGCCGAGGGCCTCGACGCGCTCGCGGAGACCGCGCAGGCCGAGGCCCGAGCCCGTCTCCGAGAGGGCGTCGACGCCGCGCGGGCCGGCATCGTGCACCGTCACCCGCAGCCGGCCGTCGGCCAGCGCGAGCGCGACGTCGACGTCCGCGCCGGGAGCGTGCTTGACGGCGTTCGTCAGGCCCTCCTGCACGACGCGGAAGGCGGTGTCCGCCAGCGGCCCCGGTCACCTGGTCGCAGCGCGGCACGTCGGCGTGGACGTGCAGCCCGGCGGCGCGGGCGCCGTCGACCGCGGCGTCGAGGCGGGGGCCCAGGGCGAGCTCCGGCGTCGGCTCGGCGTGCAGGACGTCGACCAGCACGGCGAGCTCGTCGAGCGCCCGCTCGGCGCTCAGGCGGATGTCGGCGAACCGCTCGCGGCCCTCCGGCGTCGCCGGGTCTGCGGCCAGACGTCCGGCGCCGGCCTGCACCGCGATCACCGCGAGGTGGTGGGCCACGATGTCGTGCAGCTCGCGGGCGATCCGGGCGCGCTCCTGCTGCGCGGCGAGCGTGGCGTGCAGCTCCCGTTCCTGCTCGAGCTCGGCGGCGCGCTGGGCGAGCGCCGCGGTCAGCCGGCGGCGGGAGCGGATCGCGCAGCCGACGAGCCACGGGCTGATGGTGACGAGCAGGATCGGGACGTCGAGGTCGTCGTCGGTCGCGGCGTGCATGGCGAGCCCGAGGATCGCCACCAGCCCCAGCAGGAGCGGCGCGCCGACGCGCCAGGGCAGGGCCAGGCCGAGCGCGACCGCCACGAGCGGCATCGACCACAGGACGGCCTCGATGACGGTCATCGGGGGACGCTCAGCGGTGCGGCGGTGACGGGCAGGAGGGCGCGCAGGACGACGTGCCCGGTCTCGCCGCGCACGACGCGGAACGACCCGCCGTGGACCGAGGCGCGCTCCCGGGCGGCGTGGAGCGCCTCGTCGGCTGCCACGGAGCCGGCGGCTGGCCCGCGCACCTCGAGCTCCAGGTGGTCGGGGCGGTAGCGCAGGTGGACGGCAAGCGGCGCCTGCTCGTCCACCGCAGCGAGGGTGTGCTGCAGCAGGCGGTAGAGGCTCAGCTCGAGGCCGGCGCCGAGCTGGGGCGGCTCGCCGTCGACGTCCAGGCGGACTGCGCGACCGGTCGCGCGCGCCTCGTCGATCAGCGCGTCGAGCTCGGCCAGGGTCGGCGTCGACTGGCGGGCGTCGGCGCCGTCCTGCCGGAGCGACCCGAGCACGCCGCGGATCTCGTCGAGGGTCGCGCGGGACGTGCGCTCGATCTCGGCGAAGGCCCGCCGCGCCTGCTCCGGATCGCTCACCGCCGCGGTCTCTCCCTGGCGCGAGACGTCCACGATGCGCGCGAGCTCGCCGCGCGCCGCAGCGTCGAGCCGCACGCCGAGGCGACGGCGTTCGACCTCGGTCGCGAGCCGCGCGGTGTGGCCGCGCTCCAGCTCGAGCAGACGGGTGCGCTCCTGCAGCCGGGCGCCCAGCAGCCCGAAGGAGCGAGCGACGCGGCCGCCGGCGAAGGCGCCGGCGGCGAGGAACAGGACGAACGTGAAGCCGCCGGGGCCGAGCTGCGGGTCCGTTGCCGACAGCACGGCGCCACCCGCCAAGCAGCAGCGCCAGGGACGCGAGCGCGTCGAGGAGGTCGAGGCGCGACGCCACGGTGAACGCGAGCAGCAGCAGCACGGGCACGGCGATGCCGCAGCGGGAGATGTCGAAGGCCGGGAGCGCCGTCAGCACCATCGCGGCGAGGAAGCCGGCGCAGGCCAGGCGCGGGACGACCCGGCGCCAGATCACCGGCAGGGCCAGGGTCGGCGCGAGCAGCGCCCAGAGCGGGGAGCCGGCATCGCCCTCGACGTCGAGCAGCCGCGCCGCGACGGCCGCGACGGCGACGATCGCGCCGAGCACGAGGTCGAGGGTGGGCGGGCGCCAGGAGCGGGGAGTCGGTGTCATGCGGCGATCGTATTTCGCGGCCGTGGCGCAATCATCGCCCCCGGTGGCGATTCCGACTACCCATCGATGATGACGACGCGCGCTCCCGCGGGGGGTACGGTTGCGGCGTGAGCGACGGCGAGCGCACCGGTCCCGGTCCGCGTCGTGATCGCGGACGACCAGCCGCTGATCCGCGCCGGGTTCCGCGCGATCCTCGACACCGAGTCCGCCATCGAGGTCGTCGGCGAGGCGGCCGACGGGCGGGAGGCGGTCGACCTGGTGCGGCGGAAGCGGCCCGACGTCGCGCTGCTCGACATCCAGATGCCGGTGCTCGACGGGCTGGAGGCGGCCCGCCGCATCCGGGCCGACGACGCCGAGCCGGGCACCGCGGTGCTGATGCTGACGACGTTCGACCTCGACGAGTACGTCTACGACGCGCTGCGCGCGGGCGCGAGCGGCTTCCTGCTCAAGGACGTGCTCCCGGAGCAGCTGATCGACGCGGTCCACGCCGTCGCGGCGGGCGACGCCCTGATCGCCCCGCGCGTCACGAAGCGCCTGATCGAGCGCTTCGCGCTGCTCGCGCCGCCGCGCACCCGGCCGCCTCAGCTGGAGGAGCTGACGGCGCGCGAGCTGGAGGTCCTGGTGCTGATGGCCCGCGGGCTGTCGAACCTGGAGATCGCGTCGGCGCTGGTCGTCAGCGACGCGACGGCGAAGACCCACGTCAAGCACGTCCTGGCCAAGCTCGGCCTCGACAACCGCGTGCAGGCGGTCGTCTACGCCTACGAGAACGGCCTCGTCACGCCCGGCGCCGGCTGAGCGCCGACACGCGCCGGCGTCAGGCCGCTTCCAGGCGCGGTGGCGGGTCGTCGGGCGAGGGGTGGTCCGAGCCAGCGTCGCTGTCGCCACCAGTCGCGGACGGTGCGTGGGTCGGGCAGCCGGACGCCGTAGAGGTCGGGCGGGGGGTTGGCCAGGGCGGCGGCGAGTCCAGCCTGGAACGAGCCGCCGCGGGCCCAGACCGCCTCGGCGTCTTGCCGTCGTTTGGCGTGGGCGTAGGAGCCGGGCCGGTGCCGTTTGGGCCGCTCGGGGTTGGTGCACTGCTGGACGAAGCGCCGCAGCGCGTCGCCGTAGCGTGCGGCGGTCAGGCCGAGGCCGCTGTAGAGCTCGCCGATGGCGGCCAGGAAGTCGCGGCCGGAGCGGGTGGCGACGAAGCGCGGGTCGCGGTGCTGGCTGCAGAGGACGAGGCTGACGCCGTAGGCCAGGGGGACGCGCTGTCCGGCCCGCGAGTGGGGAAAGCAGGCCACGCACTTGGGTGCCTTCTTGGGCCCTTCGTGGGCTACGGTTCTTGTAGATCCGCGCGGGCCCTCGGGGGCCGGTGCTCCAGACCGGGATGCCGGCCTCGGCCAACGCCCGCTCTCGTTCTCGGTCGGTTCGTCTGCGTTCCATGGGCCGAGTCTGCCGCGCCGGCCGCGTACGCCGCTGGAGCGCACGCGCGCAGCTTCGTGCCAGAGGCGTACGAGCGCCGCACGCGCAGCACGTGGGGCGCGCGCTGTGGGCGTGGAGCGCACGGTTGGTGCCAAATCGGCGCGCCGCCCGGCGGAATCCGACGTCGACCACTCCCGGCGGCCCGACGTCCTCTGCGTGGCCGGCCACCGGAGGCCGATCGGAGGGGTCACCGACGGCGCACACACCGCGCGGCTTGCGCGCGGACCGTGCCAAATCGGCCAGGCGGTCGGTGGAATCGTCCGTTCGAAAGCCCTGTACATCCGAAGCTGGCAGCCCGCCATCCACGTAGGTGCCGGCGCTCCGTACCCGAGGGCAACCCGTCGCCAGCCGTCCGCGCGCCAGCCGTCCAGGCCATCGCCTGGCCGACCGCTTGGCCGATCGGAAGGCGCACGAACGACGCACGCACCCCGCCGCTTGCGCGCGGACCGTGCCAAATCGGCGAGACGGTCCGCGGAATCGTCCCCCGTCGCCTAAGCCCGCCCCGCCGCGCCCTTCGGCCGCTGCCACGGTCGCCGCACGCCGAACACCGGCGGGGGCGGCTCGTCGCTCTCCCAGATCTCGCGCGTCGGCGGCGCGGGCGTGGCGAGCAGCGCCTCGCGGCCGCGCTCGTGCAGGCTCGCGGCGTAGTGGGGCTGCACGCCGGCCGCGAGCACGACCGACGCCGCCAGCGCCTCCGGCGTGCCGACCAGCCGCAGGCGGCCCTCCTCGACCAGGCGCGAGATCTCGACCGGCCCCAGGCGCTCCAGCAGCACGTCGTGCAGGTCGGGCGCGGCGAGCTCGAGCGTTGCGGCGGGCTCGTCGGCCAGCCCGTCGGCGACCGTGCCGGCGGCGACGTCGAGGTGGAGGGCGAGGTCGGGCTCGTGCAGCACGAGCTGCAGCACCGCGGGGCGGTCGAGGTCGCGCGCCATCGCGGCCGCGGCCTGTCCGTCCGGCGAGGCCACGAAGCGCTCGAGCGTGTCGACGACGTCCTCGCGCAGCTCCGCCGCGCTGCTCCAGGGCGTCATGCGCCGACCTCGGCGTGCGGCGCGGTGCCGTTCCCGTTGGCGTGCCCGCTGCCGTTCGCGGCCCCGTGCTCGGCGTCCCACGCGGCGAGGTGCGGGCGCATGGCGCCGGTCAGCATCGCGTGGAAGTGGTGGAGGCACATCTCCTGGTTCGCGGCGTAGCGCCCCTGCCGGTAGACGCGGGAGCGCATGCCCTTCTGCGCCTGCTGGCAGATCTCGTAGTCCTCGGTGTTGACGAGGTGCCCGAAGTTGACGATCGCGGCCTGCAGCAGCCGGTCCTGGAAGCTCTGCGGCTCCGGGAACCACCACATGAAGGTCGACTCGGTCAGCTCCGGCGCGACCGGCCGGACGCGGAACATCAGCAGCCCGTCCGGCATGAAGTTGATGGTCGTCAGCGGGAAGACCCAGTGGAAGTAGTAGCCCGTGCGCTCGGACTCGTCGAGGCCGTCCGGCGGCGGCTTGAGGCGGCGGAACTCCTGCGTCCCGCCGAGGATGCCGGCGACCCGCGAGCCGGGGCCGCGCGGGTGCGGCTCGCCGCCGTACTGCTCGTTGGAGTAGCGCCCGAGCTGGTACGTGTAGATCGTCGGGCTGAGGCTCTGCGCCAGGCCGGGATGGATGAAGGGGATGTGGTACCCCTCCATGTAGTTGTCGACGTACATCTTCCAGTTGCAGCCGATCGTCCAGCGACGCCCGCCGGCGAAGCGCATCTCGTCGATGCCGTAGTTGGCCAGCCGCGGCGTGACGTCGCCGAGCCACTCGTCGAGCGGCACCGCCGGCTCGAGCGCGACCCACACCGTCGGGCCCCACGTGCCGACCTGGAAGCGCGGCAGCCGCATGCGCTCCGGCTCGAAGTCCTCGGTGCCGTCCATCCCCTGCGTCTTGCGGACGCGGCCGTCGAGCTCGAACGTCCAGCCGTGGTACGGGCACTGGAAGGCGTTGCGCTTGCCGCAGCCCACCGCCACGGGGCCCGCGCGGTGCAGGCAGACGTTGGACAGCGCCCGCAGCTCGCCGTCGCGGCCCCGCACCACCACGACCTGCTCGTCGGCCACCTCGGTCACGAAGTACTGGCCCGGCTCGGCGACCTGCTCGACGCGCCCGACGCAGTGCCAGATCTCGCGGAAGAGGGTGCGCTGCTCGAGGTCGAACAGCTCGCGGGACGTGTACCAGTCGTTCGGCAGCGTCCCGGACGCAGCGACGCCGCGATCCTCCCACGTCGAGACCGGACCGAGCATGGCGACCACGGGCACCTCCACGTCGTGACCCGTCCATGGTGCGGCGCGCCGGCCGCGGTTGCAACGTCCGGCGCTGCGCAATGCGTAGCTGCAGCGCGATTTCCTGCACGATCGCGTGGCCGCGAGGTAGGATCCTGCGCGTGGCGCAGCCGGTCCTCGACACGGTCGACGAGTCGATCCTCGAGGCCCTGCAGGCCGACGGCCGCCGCTCGTTCCGCGACATCGCCCGCGGCGTCGGCGTCTCCGAGGGCACGGTGCGGGCCCGCGTGCGCCGCCTGCAGGACGCGGGCATCCTGCGGGTGCTGGCGTTCGTCGATCCCTCGCGGCTCGGCGCGCGCGTGCTGGCCCTGCTGCTCGTGCGGGTCGCGGCGGAGCACCAGCAGCGGGTCGTCGACGCGGCGACGGCGTGGCCCGAGACGACCTACGTGTCGAGCCTCGTCGGACGCGTCGACGTCTACATGCAGGTGATCTGCGCCGACAACGAGACGCTGTGGAGCGTCGTGCGGCGCCTGCGCTCCCTGCCGGGCGTGCTGGAGACCGAGACCATGCTGGAGATGCAGGTGCACAAGTTCGCCTACCGCGACCTGGCGGAGCGGGAGCGGGCGCTCGGCGACGCCTGACGGCGGTACGCGCTGTGCCAGACTCGCCGGCATGGATGCCTCCGCCAGCGCGGCCCCGGACCTCGTCTCCGAGGCGCTCGACGTCCCCGCGGCCGACGGCTCGGCCGACGCCTTCCTCGTGCGCCCCGCCGACGGCGGCCCCTTCCCCGGGGTCGTGGTGCACATGGACGCCTACGGCCTGCGCCCCGCGCTGCGGGCCCACGCCGAGCGGCTGGCGCGGCACGGCTACTGCGTGCTGGTGCCCAACGCGTACTACCGCACGGTGCGCGCGCCGGTCGTCGAGAACCTCGAGGCGCGCCTGCACGACGCGGACCGCTCGGCGCTGTTCGGCGAGCTGCGGCCGCACATGCGCGAGCTCACGGCGGAGACGGTGACGGCGGACGCCCGCGCCTGGGTCGCCTTCCTGCGCGGCCATCCCGACGCGGGCGACGGCCCGCTCGGCACGGTCGGCTACTGCATGGGCGGCCGCCAGGCCCTGCGCATGGCGGGCGAGCTCCGCCGACGACGTCGGCGCGGCGGCGAGCTTCCACGGCGGCGGCCTCGCCACCGACGCGCCCGACAGCCCGCACCTCGCGGCGGTGCGCGCGACGGGCGAGCTCTTCATCGGCCACGCCGACAACGACGGCTCGATGGAGCCGGAGCAGATGGCCCGCCTGACGCGCGCGCTCGCGGAGGCGCACGTGCGCCACACGGCGGAGCTGTACGTCGGCGCGGCGCACGGCTGGACGCAGGTCGACACGCCGGCCTACGACGAGGCGTCGTCCGAGCGCCACTGGCTCCGCCTGACGGAGCTGTTCGGTCGCGTGCTGGGATAGGAGCGGCCGCCCGCGGCCCGGTTCGCGATCGCCCGGTCGGAGTACGCTCGTGGCGTTCGATGCAGACGGGACTCGCGGCGGGCACGACGGTCGGTGGCTTCACGGTCGAGTCGGTGCTCGGGCAGGGCGCGTCCGGCACGGTGTACCGGGCGCGGGACGGCGCCGGCGGACTGGTCGCGCTGAAGGTGCTCGACCCGGCGCTGGCGGCCGACCGGCGCTTCCGCGAGCGGTTCCTGCGCGAGGCGGCTCTCGCGGGGCAGCTGGAGCACCCGAACGTCGTGCGGGTGGTGGCGACCGGCGAGGACGCCGGGCTCCTCTACCTCGCCATGGCGTACGTCGACGGCGTCGACCTGCGCACGCTGCTGCGCGAGGAGGGGCCGCTGCCGCCGGAGCGGGCGCTCGCGATGCTGGCCGGCGTCGCCGACGCGCTCGACGCCGCCCACGCCGCCGGGCTCGTGCACCGCGACGTGACGCCCGGCAACGTCCTCGTCGGCCGCGTCGACGGGCGGGAGGGCACGTACCTGGCCGACTTCGGGCTCGCCCGGCACGCCTCGACGCCGACCAGCCTGACGGGCGAGCGCTCCTTCGTCGGCACGATCGACTACATCGCGCCCGAGCAGATCCGCGGCGACCCCCTCGACGGGAGCGCCGACCAGTACGCCCTGGCGTGCGTGCTCTTCGCCTCCCTCACCGGGTCGCCGCCGTTCGTGCGCGACACCGACGTCGCGACCGTCTTCGCGCACCTCAACGAGCGGCCGCCGCCCGCCAGCTCGCGGGTCCCCGACCTGCCGCCGCGGCTCGACGCGGTGCTGGCGCGCGGGCTGGCCAAGGAGCCGGCCGGCCGGCACGCCGACTGCCGCGCGCTGCTCGCCGCGGCCGAGGCGGCGCTGCGCGGGCCGCCCGCTGCTGGCCGACGCGTCCGCATCGCCGCCCTCGTCGGAGTCGCCGCCGTGCTGGGTCTCGTCGCGGCGGCCGCGGCGGTCGCCGTGCTGGCCGGGGACGACGACCCCGTCGGGGCAACGCTCGCCGTCGCGGCCCCGACGTCGGACACGCCGGCCGCCGCCGCTCCGGCCGGCGCCGAGACGGCCGCGCAGGACGCGGCGCCGGCGACGACGGCCACGACCGGAGCGACGGCGCCGGCGCCGCTGCGCGTGGACGCGGGCGGCGTGGCGCTGATCGACGTCGCGGCGCGACGCGTCGTCGCACAGGCGCCGCTGCCCGGGGCGGTCAGCGACCTCGCGGTCACGGCGGAACGGGGCGTGGGCGCTGCTGCCGGACGGGCCGCGGCTCGTGCGGCTCGACCCGGCGACGGGCGCCGTCGCGGCGTCCGTCGACCTGCCGTTCGCGCCGGGTGGCCTGGCCGCGTCGCGCACGGGCCTGTGGGTGAGCGAGGACGGCGGGGCGCGGCTGGTGCGGGTCGATGCCGCCAGCGGCCGCATCGGCGCGCGGCTCTCCGTGGACGAGCGGGCCGGCGAGGCGGGTGGCCTCGCCGTCGGCGCCGGCTCGCTGTGGCTGGGCCGCGGTGGGGTCGTCCTGCGCGTCGATCCCGCCTCCGGGCGCGTCCTGCACCGCTTCCGCGCGCCGGTCGACGCCGACCGGCTGGCCTTCGGCGGCGGCATGCTGTGGGTGGCGTCGAACGCGGAAGGGCGGCTCGCCGAGATCGACCCGGCGACGAACGCCGTCGTGGCCCGCCCGAAGCTGCACGGCTACGTCACCGACCTCGCCGTCGCGGACGGCGCCGCGTGGGTCACCGTGACGCCCGAGGACCGTGTCTACCGGATCGACCCCGACGACGGGAGCGTGCAGGGCGCGCTGCCCGCGGGGCCCGGGCCGGAGAGCGTCGCGGTGGTCGGCGGCGCGCTGCTGGTCGCGAACGGCCGCGAGGGCACGCTGGCGCGGATCGACCTCGCGAGCGGCGCGCGCGAGCCCCTGACGACCGGCTCGAGCCCGGTGCTGGTGCGCGGCGACGGCGATCTGGCGGTGGTCGCCTCGGTGCCGTCCGCGGCGCCGCTGCCCGCCCTCGCCGACGGCAACGAGGTGCGAGTGTCCATCCCGGGCGACGACCTGCTGCTCGACCCCGCGACCGCCGTCGCCCCGCTCAACGTGCAGCTCGCGTACGCGACGTGCCTGCGCCTCATGACCTACCCCGAAGCGGAGGGCGCGGCCGGCCGCGCCCTCGTCCCCGACGCTGCGGCCTCGGCTCCGGCGGTCTCCGCGGACGGCCGCACGTACACGTTCCGCATCCGGCCGGGCCTGCGCTTCTCGCCGCCGTCCGGCGCGCCGATCACCGCCGAGACCTTCCGGGCCAGCATCGAGCGCGCCCTTGCGCCGGGGCTCGGGGAGCGCGCGACCGGGGCGTACGCGGCGCGCGACATCGTCGGCGTCGCCGCCTACCGTGCGGGCCGCGCCGACCACGTGCGGGGGCTCGTCGCGACCGGCGACGAGCTGCGGATCACGATCGCGCGCCCAGCCGGCGACTTCCTGGCCCGCCTGGCGCTGCAGTTCTCCTGCGCCGTGCCGGAGGGGACGCCGGTCGTGCGCGACGGCGTGCCCGGGCCGCTGCCGAGCGGAGGCCCCTACTACGTCGCGTCGCAGGCGCCGGGCCGCACCGTGCTCCTGCGCAACCCCGGCTACACGGGGACGCGCCTGCGACGCCCCGAGCGCATCGTCTACGACGCGGGTCTCCCGACCGCGCGGGCGACCGCCGAGCTCGACGGAGGGCGCACCGACTACGTGCCCTTCGACTTCGACACCAAGGGCCCGCTCGCGCAGGGCGGCGAGCTCGAGCGGCGCTTCGGGGCGGGCAGCGCCGAGGCGGAGGCCGGGCGGCAGCGCTACTTCGCGAGCCCCGCCCCGGGCGTCGACCTGCTCATCTTCAACACGCGGCGCGGCCCGTTCCGCGACGTGCGGCTGCGGCGCGCCGTCAACGTCGCACTCGACCGCCCGGCGATCGCGGCCGTGTGGGGCGAGCAGCCGAGCGACCGCTTGGTGCCGCCGGCGGTGCTCGCGTCGCGCACCGGATCGGCGTACCCGGTCGACGGTCCCGACCTCGAGCGCGCGCGACGGCTCGCGCCGCCGGGGCCGCACGCGCCGGTCGACCTCTACGTCTGCGGCCCGCCGGAGAACATCCCCGTCGTGGCCCTCCTGCGGGCGCAGCTCGCCCGCATCGGCATCACGGTGCGTCCGCTGCCCTCGCTGGACTGCACGCTCGGCCGCGACCCGCTGGTCGATCGCGCGGAGCTGATGCTCATCTCGCCGGCGTCGCCGATCGTCGATCCGGCGCCGTTCGTCGAGACCGCACTCGGGCACGAGCAGGGCATGGGCCCGCTGCCGCAGGGCTGGTTCCGCGACGCCGCGCTGGAGCGTGCCGCCGCGGCCGCGCGACCGCTGCGCGGCGACGCCCGGATCGCCGCCTACGCCGAGCTGCAGCAGCGGCTGCTGGAGGACGCCGTGCCGTTCGCGGGGCTCGGCTCCTGGACGGCGCCGGAGTACGTGTCGCCGCGCCTCGGGTGCCGCGTCTTCCAGGGCGCGTACAACTTCCTCGACCTCGGGGCCGTCTGCCCGGGGCCGCCCGCCGCCGCCTGATCAGCGCTCCGCGGTCCAGGAGAAGCGGGTCGTCGCCGACGCCGGCGCGAGGCCGCCGGGACGCAGGCCGCGGTGGACGAACAGGAGCGGTGCGGCGGCGCCCTCCGCGAGCGCGCGGCGGACGCTGCCGAGGCCGTCGGCCCGCCAGCGCGGCGAGAGGCCGACGACGATCGCGGCCGCGCCGGCGACCGCCTCCAGCAGCGGCTCGGCGCCGGGCGCGACGAGCTGCGGCGCCGCGTCGACGCCCACGACCCGCTGCAGCGCGAGCGACGCGTCTGCCAGCAGGCGGCTCGCGTCGGGCGCGCCGGGCTCGCCGCGCGTGCCGACGAGCCGCAGCTCCGCGCCGGTCGTCAGCGCGAGCCAGGCGGCCGTCTCGACCGCGGCCCAGTCGTGGGCGCCGCCGGCGAAGGGGACGACGACGCCGTCGCCGCGCGTCCCGGATCCGGGCGCGCCGAGGAGGGCGACGTCGGCCGCGGCGCCCGCCAGCAGGCGCTCGACGTCCGCGGGCAGCCGCGGGCCCGTCGAGCGGCTCGGCCGGCGCGTAGAGCAGCAGGTCGACCTCGTGCGCGGTCTCGAGCCGCAGGACGTCCGTCGCGGGATCGACGGACGAGAAGGCGGCGGCGCGCGCGGGCACGCCGAGCGCGCGGCGCCGCACGGCCAGCGCGGTGGCGGCCGCCGGCAGCGCGTCGCGCGTCGGCGACGAGCTGCACGACGACGAGCTCGCGCCCGGGCGCCCGGCCCAGCGGCTCCGCGAGGGCCGAGCAGCGCGTCGAGGGCGCGGGCATCGTGGGCCGCGACGAGCAGCGAGCGGCGGCGCTCCTCGGGCGCGCTCCGCGGCGGCGCCGTCGAGGGCGGGGTCGTGGCGCAGGATCTGCCGCTCCAGCTCCTGGAGCGACGGGGTCGGCTCGATCCCGAACGCGTCGACGAGCGCGCGCCGCAGGGTGCGGAAGGCCTCCAGCGCCTCCTGCTGGCGGCCAGTGCGGTAGAGGACGAGCATCCGCAGGCCGTGCAGGCGCTCGCGCAGGGGGTGCTCGGCGACCAGCGCCGTCGAGCTCGGCGGCGAGGCCGGCCGTGGCCCCGAGCCGCAGGTCGGCCTCGATGCGGGCCTCCAGCGCGCCGAGGTACAGCTCCTGCAGGCGCGCGATCGCGGGCGCCGCGAAGGGCTCGAAGGCGAGATCGGCGAGCGGCTCGCCGCGCCACAGGCCGAGCGCGTCGCGCAGCCGGATCGCGGCGCCTGCCGCATCGCCACGCGCGAGCGCCTCCGTCCCGTCCGCCGTCAGCCGCTCGAAGCGCTCCAGGTCGAGGTCGTCGGGCCCGACGCGCAGCCGGTAGCCGGGCGGCAGCGTCTCCACGGCCGTGGCGGAGCCGAGGGCCTGCCGCAGCTCGGAGACCTGGCGGTGGATCTGCGTGACCGCGGTGACCGGCGGCGCGTCGCCGTACAGGTCGCCCGCGAGCCGGTCGATCGACACCACGCGGTTGGCGTGGAGCAGCAGCACGGCCAGCAGCGACCGCTGGCGCGGGCCGCCGAGGCGGACGGGGCCGTCGGGGCCGCTGACCGCGAGCGGGCCGAGGATCGAGAAGCGCAGGGCCAGACGGCCGGACCGTAGCGCGTGCCGCGGGCCGGTGCTCGACCGGTAGCCGACCGGTAGCGGCGTCCCGGAGCATGACCGCCATCGACCGAGGAGGCCAGGATGTCCCTGCGTAAACGGCTCTTGCTGGGTGTGGCGGCGCTGCTGGCGGCGCTGCCGGCCGGCCCGGCGTTCGCGGGCGGCGGGCGGCCGCCGCTGCGCTGCGGTCAGACGGTGACGGCGTCGCTCACGCTGACCCGCGACCTGGTCGGCTGCCCGGGCGACGGCCTCGTGGTCGGCGCCGACGGCATCACGATCGACCTGGGCGGGCACGCCATCGGCGGCGTGAACGCGCCGGACAGCAACGGCATCGTCGTCGACGGCCACGGCGGCGTGCGCGTCGTCAACGGGACGATCGCCGACTTCTTCCACACCGGCGTGTCGCTGCACGCGTCGCCCGACGCGCTGGTGCGCGACCTGCGCGTGCTGCGCATCGGTGCCGGCGGCGTCGAGCCCCAGACGTCGGCGGGCATCCTCGTCGACGGCTCGTCCGGCGTGCGGGTCATCGACAGCGTCGTCCGCAACGACGTCGACGCGTTCCAGTCCGACGGCGTGGTGGTCCTCGGCTCGCCGGGGGCCGTGCTCCGCGGCAACCGGCTCGAGCGCAACGCGTGGAACGGCGCGGTCGTCCTCGAGTCGCCCGGCGCGCGCGTCACCGGCAACCAGCTCAACGGCAACGGCAACAACGGCGTCGAGGTCAACGGTGCGTCCGACGGGGCGCTCGTCGCGTGGAACCACGCCGCGGGCAACGCGCAGTTCGGCCTCGTGGTCGGCTCGGCGAGCGACGCGCGGGTGGTCGGCAACGACGTGTCCGGCAACCCGGAAGCCGGCATCCTCTCGTTCGACCTGATCGACGGGCTGCTGGCGGGCAACCTCGCGACCGGCAACGGCGTCGGCATCCTGCTCGCGGGCGGCCAGAACGGGTCGCACGGCAACCGCGTGCTGGCGAACCGCGCGGTGCGCAACATCGACGTGGGCATCCTGCTGGACAGCGGCGCCGACCAGAACGAGATCCGCGGCAACGAGGCGAGCGGCAACGCCGGCGGCGACGGCTTCGGGATCATCGTCTTCGAGAGCACGGGCAACGTGCTGGCCGACAACGTCGCGAACGCGAACGCCGCCGACGGCATCCGCATCGACGAAGAGGAGCCCGGGGCGGCCGCGGGCAACACCCTCACCCGCAACGTCGCGAGCCGCAACGGCGGCCACGGCATGGTCGTCGCTGCCGGCACGATCGACGGCGGCGGCAACCGCGGCCGCGCCAACGCGACGCCGCCCGACTGCGTGGGCGTGGCCTGCTCCTGACCCGATGCGACCCGCGCCCGCCGTCGTTCGGCGGCGGGCGCGGGTCAGGGTCGCCCCGGGTGGTCTCGGCGCACTCGGTAGGCGTCGGTCAGAAGTGCACGCGGACCGGCTTCGGCACCGCGTCCAGCGCGCCGTCGGCCGCCACCTCCAGGGGCCGGTGGAAGAACGCGCGTGGGTGCCGCTCCGTTCGTCGCGCGGGTGACGGGCCGTGCGGCGCGCGCGGCGCCGCACGGCCCGGGGAGGGGCGACCGGGTGCTCAGGCCGCGCGGGGCATGGGTGCCTGCGCGGTCGCCCGCGTTCCGCGGACGTCGTCACCCGTCACGGCGACGCGCAGGGCGCCGTAGCAGATGCCGCTGACCAGGCCGAGCAGCGTGAAGCCGAGGATCCACACCCACGTCGGCGCCACGAAGAGCTCCGGCCGCGCAGGCGTGGCGCGGAACGGCGCACCGTCACGGGCCAGCGGGAGCAGCATGTACCAGAAGAAGATGAAGCTCACGAAGGCCCACGCGACGCCGCCCGCGACGCCGCCCACCGGCCCGCGGATGCCGTACACGCGGTCGGCGAGGGCGGTGAACGCGAGCCCGCTGACGACGACGTAGGCGATCGTCAGGACGAGGCCGAGCAGGGTCGACCAGCCGAGGTAGCTCGTCTGGCTGTAGTGCTGGAGCCCGAACAGCCACGCCGTCGGGGCCATGAAGACGTCGAACGCCCCGTGCCCGGCGGCGTTCCAGCCCCAGAGCACGATCGGGGCCACGAGCGCGACGCCGCCCAGGAGCCCCGCGACGACCCCGACGCGGAGCTCCCGGGGGACGTCGAGGCGCGGCGAGCGCCGCGCGTCTTCGTCGATTTGCTCGTACACCATGCCTCCTTGCGTCGAACCGCCGGCCGCACCCCGGTCGGCGGCGATGTCGGTTCGACCACAGGGTGTCGCGCAGGCGCGGCCCTCGACATCCTGCGCCAGCACGATGAGCGGGCCCGCCCGGCCTCCACCGGTCGGGTGGCCCGGGCATCCACCGATCGCCCGAGGCCGGAGGGCTGTGGGTGTGACGGGAGGCGCGCGGACCGTGCCGAGTGGGCGCATCGCGGCGTCCAACTGTGGTCACGGAACACGCACGGACTCCGCGGGTTCCGCGCGGACCGTGCCAAGTCGGCGGGGCGAGCCGCCCAATCGTCCGAACGAAGTACCTGTAAATCCGAGCTACACGGCCGTCCACGACGTAGGTGCTGGCCGATCGAGGTCCGGCCGTCTCCGCGCTCGCTGCCTCCTCCGGGCCAGCAGCCCAGGCGCCGGCGCACGACTTCCGCGCGGACCGTGCCAAATCGGCGGGGCGAGCGGCCCAATTGTCCGATCGAAGGCCTGCACGCCCGCCGTCGCCGCCCGCTCCGCGACCGCCCCTTTGTCAGAGGTCGAGCACGCGCGGCGCGTGCGAGCTCGAGTACACGTCCTTGCGGGCGATCAGCCCGTCGCGGAGGGGGAAGACGTCGACGCCGTCCCACTCCAGGCGGCGCCCGTCCGGGTGCGTGGCGCGCGCCGTCCACTCGCTGACCGCGAAGTCGGGCGCGACGTAGCGGCGGCGGCCCGTGAAGCGCAGGTCGGGCCAGTTGGCGAAGATCGCCGCCAGGTGGTCGCGCACGTGGTCGCCCTCGACGCACTCGTCCGCCGTGTGGCTATGGAACACCATGTCCGGCGTGTGCATGGCGCAGATCGCGTCCACGTCCTGCGCGTTCCAGGCGGCGTCGTAGCGATCGAGGAGCGCGGAGACGTCGGCGTCGTCCATCGGACCTCCCGCGGGAGTCGGCGTGGCGGCGTGCTGCCGTGCGCGGACTCTACTCCCCGCTCAGCCGTCCAGGACGGCGAGGTCGAGCTCCGCGAGCCGTGCCGGGTCGACCAGGGCGTCGATGGCGACGATCGCGGCCGCCGCGGACCGTGAAGGCCAGCACGGACACCACGCCGCCCGGCGGTTCGACCACGACGCCGGCGACGCCGTTGACGAGCGCGGGGCGGACGTACGGCGCGAGGTCTGCGAAGGTCATCGCGCGGGACGCGACGGTCTCGGCGCCGTGCACCTCGACCGTTGCCTCGGCGCGCAGCGCGCCGCCGTCCGCGCGCAGCACCACGTCCGGGTCGAGCACCGCGACGAGCGCCTCGAAGTCGCCGCCGCGCGCGGCCGCGAAGAAGGCGTCGACGACCTCCCGCTGGCGTGACACGTCGGCGTCCGGCACCGCCTCGGCGCCCTGCACCCGCCGCCGTGCGCGGCTCGCGAGCTGCCGCGCCGCCGTCGGCGAGCGCCCGACCATCGGCGCGATCTCGTCGAACGGCACGGCGAACATGTCGTGCAGCACGAAGGCCAGGCGCTCCGCGGGCGTGAGCGTGTCGAGCACCACCAGCAGCGCCAGCCCCACCGAGTCCGCGAGCAGCGCCTCGTGCTCCGGGTCGAGGCCGTCCGGGCGCGAGACGATCGGCTGCGGCACGTGGACCTCGTCCAGGGCCTCCTCGCGCCGTGCCCTCCGAGCTCGCAGCATGTTCAGCGACACGCGGGCCACGATCGTCGTCAGCCAGCCGGCGACGTTGTCGACGTCGCCGGTGCCCGCGCGGCTCACCGCAGCCAGGCCTCCTGCACCGCGTCGTCTGCCTCGCTGACCGATCCGAGCATCCGGTAGGCGACGGCGCGCAGCCGCGTCCGGTGCTCCTCGAACTGCGCTGCGAGGACGTCGTGCTCGTCCATGTCACATCACCTCGTCCGCGCGTGTCTACGGGATGACACCGCGCAGATGCCCAACGTGGCAGAAGGAGCAGGAACCATGCACGCACGCAGGATCGCAGTCACCGGCGCGACCGGCCGCGTGGGCCACCACGTCGTCGAGCTGCTCGCCGCGCAGGGGCACGAGACGGTCCCGATCGCGCGCGCCGCGGGGGTCGACGTCATCACCGGCGAGGGCCTCGACGCCGCGCTCGCGGGCGTGGACACCATCGTCGACACCGCGACCGGCCCGTCGCCCGAGCAGGAGGCCGCCACCGCGTTCTTCACGACCTCCGCCCGCAACGTCCTCGAGGCTGGCGAGCGCGCGGGCGTGCGCCGCCTGGTGCTCGTCTCGATCATCGGCGTCGACCGCTTCCACGGCGGCTACATGGCCGCGAAGGTCGCGCAGGAGCAGGCGCTGGTCGCCGGGCCGATCCCGACCCGCATCGTGCGGGCCGCCCAGTTCCACGAGTTCGTGGGCCAGCTCCTCGAGTGGGGCCGGCAGGGCGACGTCGTCTACGTCCCGCGGATGCAGACGCAGCTCGTGGCCGCCCGCGCCGCGGCGCAGGGCCTCGTCGACCTCGCGACGGCGCCGGACGACGCGTTCGCCGGCCCGTCCGCGGAGGCCCCGATCGTCGAGCTCGGCGGGCCGCGGGCGGAGCACCTCGCGGAGGTCGCGGAGCTGCTCGTGGCCCGCCGCGGCAACGGCCTGCGCGTCCAGGAGGTGCAGGACGAGCGCGACCCCGACGCGCCGCTCTTCGCCGCCGGCGCGGCGCTGCCGGGACCCGGTGCGATCCTCGCCGGGCCGACGTTCGCGGAGTGGCTGGAGACCGCCGCCTAGAGGTCGGCCTCGCCCGGGCGGGGTGATGGCCCATCACCCGCCCGGGCGCCAGCATCGCCCGAATGAGCTGGGTCGGGATCGTCATCCTCGTCGTGGTCGGCCTGCCGCTGCTGCTGTTCGGGCTGTGGTGGCTGCTGAACGAGATGCGCATCGAGGTGGAGTCCGGCACCGTCGCGCTCGTCCTGCAGCGCGGCGTCGCCACGCAGCGGGTGCTGGAGCCGGGCCTCTACGTCGTGCGGCCGTACGCGCGGCGGACGATGGAGATCTATCCGCTGCGCGAGCTGACGTACCTCGCCGGCCGGGGCCAGATTCCCGAGTCGCTCGACATGCAGGACGACCGCGCTGGAGCTGCACCTCGGCGACCGCACGGCCGTTGCGGTCAGCTACACCATCCGCTTCCGCGTGCGGCCGGCGCAGCTGAAGGACCTGCACGAGCGCATCGGCCCGGAAGGCATCCGGGGCGTCGTGCGCGACCGCAGCCGCCAGGTGCTGCTCGACCGCCTCGGCGACGCCGGCACCACCTACGCCGACCTCTTCGGCGACCGGCGCGCCGCGCTGCAGGTGTCGCTCGCGGAGCAGCTCGACGCAGCCCTCGCAGCGCGACTGCCTGGAGCTCGTCCTCTTCACCCTGCGCGAGGTCGACCTCGGCGAGACGGGCGAGATGGTGCAGGCGACCGTGCGCGGCCGGGCGGAGCTCGAGCGCGAGGAGGCCGCGGCGGCCGTCCGGCTGGCGCGCGTGCGCAACGAGAACGAGATCAACGAGCTGCTCGTGGGCGGGCTGGCGGACGAGGTCATCCGCTACCGCCAGATCGAGCTGTGGCGCGAGTACGTGCAGCGCTGGGACGGCCACGCCATGCTGCCGGGCGTCGCGGGCGGCGCGGTCCAGCTGCCGCCGGGCGTCCTGCCGCGGCCGCCCGAGGCCGAGGCGGAGCCGGCGGAGCCCGCGCCGTGATCGCGACCGCCGCGAACCGCGAGCGGCAGAACGCCGAGCGCACGCGCGCGCGTCGACCGAGCGATCGAGATCCTGGCGGTGGCCCTGCTCGGGATCGCCACCGTCGGCTCCGCCTGGTGCGGCTACCAGGCGTCCAAGTGGAACGGCGAGGAGTCGAAGGAGGCGCGCGCGTCGGCATCGGCCCGCATCGACGCATCGCGACTGTTCTCGCTCGCGGTGCAGCAGGTGGCCTACGACGCGAGCGTCACCGCCCAGTACGCCGGCGCGGTCACGAGCGGCAACGAGCGGCTGCAGGCCTTCATCAAGCAGAACCTCGTCAGGGCGCCGTACCTGCCGGTGCTGGAGGAGTGGCAGGCCCAGATCGCCTCGGGGCAGAGCCAGGGCGGCATCTTCCAGAACCAGGCCTACCTCGACGCCCAGCTCGCCCCGTCCCGCGAGGCGGAGGCGCAGGACGCCGCGGCCGCGGCCAGGGCGGAGGAGGCGTCGTCGAACTCGGACGACTACGTGCTCGCGGCGCTCATCATGGCCAGCGCCCTCTTCTTCTCGGGCGTCACCACCAGCTTCCACACCACCGGGGTGCGCCTCGCGCTGCTGGCCACCGCGACGCTGGTCATCGCGGTCGCGGGCGCCCGCATCGCCGACCTCCCGATCGCGTAGCCGCTCAGCGAACCTCGCGCGGCCCCGGGCGTCACCACGAGCACTAGGCCCACGACGACGAACTCGACCAGCGTGCGCACGGACTAGCCTAGCGGCGAGCCGTCCGCGTTCACGCGCTGCAGCGTCAGCGACTGGGTCGTGGTGCCGGTGCAGTCGGTGTGGCCGAGGATGTTGTCGACGTTGACGGTCCACGGCGCCGTCGTGGTCAGGGTGAACGGCGCACGTCCTCGCATGGTGGCGAGCGGGACGGTCGTCTCGAAGGGCGTTCCGGCGGTGGAGCCGGCGGGACGGCAGTCGGGGCCGACCATGCTCGACGTCCAGCAGCGGCGGCGGGCTCAGCACCCCCCAGAACACCGTCACCTTCGTCGGATCCCCGGCGACGGCGCCGAAGCTGAGCGCCGGCCCGAACTTGCCGGTGTACGTGATCGCGTCGCGGTTCTTCACGGTGCCGCCCATCGGACACGTCACGGTCTGGACGATCGCCGGCGCGACGCTGACGCCGGAGGCGCGCACGCTGCCCTCGATGAAGTTGAACTGCGGCTCGATCTCGACGGTGCCGTCGGGCGGCCCGCTCGTTCTGGGCGAAGGTGTACATCCAGGGGCCGGGCGACGGCACGTCGTAGCTGCAGCCGCTCGGACTCGCGAAGAGCGTGCCGCCCGCCGTCTGGGTGCCGCTCGCCGCGGTCACGCGGAAGTAGAGCGTGTTGGCGGCCGCGTCGGCGACCCACGGCCCCTCGGCGACGCCGGCGGGCGACGTCGCCCGCAGCGTCACGTCGACCGCATGGTTGGCGGCGTCCGGCGCTCGCGCCGCGCATCGTCAGCTTGATCGGCGCCGCCTTGGCGGACGTGCCGGGCAGCGTGGTGACCGACCCGCGCGCGACGGTCTTGGCCGACCACTTGCCGTCGGCCGGCGCGCCGTCGCTGGCCTTGACGACGCCCGTCCACGGCCGCCGTCTCGTCCTCGGCCAGCGTCGCGGTGGTCGGCGAGAGCTCGAGCTTGGCGCACGCGTTGGGCGTCTGCCAGTGCGTCTCGGCGTCCTTCAGGCTCTTGTACTGCGTCTTGATGAACGTCCCGACGAGCTCCTCCAGCGTTGCCCGCGTCGCCGGGTCGGCGATGGCCTTCGCGAACTCCGCCGCCGCGTCGGCCCTGCTGAGGCCGTTCGCCCGGTGGTCGCCGCTGATCGACACGTTGCCCGTCGCCACCGCGCCCGTCGCCGGGTTGAGCGTCCCGCTGGAGGCGACGACGAAGTGCGTCAGCGTGACGTTGCGGAAGAGGCCGTGCAGCGCGCTGCCGGAGAAGGCGTGCTCCAGGTTGATCTTGACGTCGTACGTGATCGTGCTGAGGTTGGCGTCCGCGTCGACCTTGCCGGTGAACGACGTCGTGGCGTTGACGTTGGTCGTCTCGTTGATGAAGTCGAGGCCGATCATCGTCTTCTCCTCGCGCGTCGACTGCTGGAACTTCAGCGAGCCCTTGCGGCGGACGACGCCGTCGGCGGAGGGGCACCTCTCGGTGATCTCGTCCTTGGAGTTCATCGGGATCGACATCGCGATGCGGAACGACTTGCCCTTGGCCGACTTCATGCCGATGCCGATCTCCATCTCGCTGGACGTCTGCTCGCCCGTGGCGGGATCGATCTTCACGCGCCCGGTGAGGTCGAGCGTCATGGTGTTCCCGGTGGCGCTGTCGGTGCTGGAGATCGAGCCACTGACCGAGGCGCCGTTGGCCGACGTGACCGTCGTGACCGGGCTCGTGGTCGTGGTCACCGCGAGTGGCGACCGGGTGGCGCGGAGGCTCTCGATGCCGAGGGCGGCGTCCAGGCTGGCAGCCAGAGGGACGCTGCGTGCGCGCATGGCCGCGAGGAGGGGCGCGGCCTTGACGTTCACCTTGCCGCGAAAGCGCGGCTTGACGAAGCGGCGCTCGAGCGCCTTGCCGAGCTTGCGGTCGAGCGCGATCCGCACCCACCGCACGTACGCCGACGGCGCCTCGGCGCCCTTCGGGACGAGCTTCGCGACGGCCACGCACTGCGCCTTGCCCTGCAGCACGAGCTTGCCGAAGCCCTTCTTGCAGACCACGGGCTTCGCCGCGGCCGGGGCCGCGATGCCGATGCAGAGGATCAGGGCCAGCCCGAGGGCGGCGGCGGCGTGCCGGCGGGAAACCATGGCTCACCATACGGGACGCCTCCGCGGACGTCGGCCCGCCGGGGTGCGCGCAGGTCTAATGCACCAGTCAAATGGCCCAGCGCCGTCGCTTCTACGCCCCCGAGCGCAGCACGCAGCGGAAGCCGATGTGGCTCATGCCCGTGTCGACCGGCTGCGGCCGGCGGGCGGCGGGGCGGTAGCGCCGGCAGTAGGAGTCGGCGCAGAGGAACGAGCCGCCCTTGACGACGCGCCGCGGAATGCGCGGCGCGTTCGGGTGCGGGTCGACGCTGCCAGCCTCGGTGGCGCCGCGCGGGTCGTGCGGCACGCAGCAGCCGGCGCTCGTCCGGTCGGCCGGCGTGCCGTACCAGTCCGCCGTCCACTCCCACACGTTGCCCGCCATGTCCCACAGGCCGAAGCCGTTGGGCGCGAACGAGCCGACCGGCGTGGTTCGCCCGTAGCCCGCGTCGGCGCGCCACGGGAAGTCGCCGTGCCACCAGTTGGCGAGCCGCTCGCCGGGCTGCTCCGCGCGGTCGCCCCACACGTAGGGCGCCCCGTCGAGGCCGCCGCGCGCCGCGAGCTCCCACTCGGCCTCGGTCGGCAGCGCGCGCCCCGCCCAGGCGGCGAAGGCCTCGGCGTCCTCGCAGGCGACGTGGACGACGGGGTGCTCGTCGCGGCCGGCCAGCGACGAGCGCGGCCCCTCCGGCAGCCGCCAGCACGCGCCCGGCGTCCACGTCCACCACTGGCTCAGGTGGCGCAGGTCGACTGGCCCCGGCGTGGGCGTGAAGACGAGGGAGCCCGGGGCGAGGTTCTCCGCCGGCGCGCCGGGGAAGTCCGCCGGGTCGAGCGGGCGCTCGGCGACCGTCACGTAGCCGGTGGCGGCGATGAACGCCGCGAACGCGAGGTTCGTGACCTGCGTGCGGTCGATGCTGAAGCCGTCGACGGCGACCTCGCGGGCGGGACCCTCCTCCGGGTAGTGGTCGTCGGAGCCCATGCGGAAGGTGGCCCCGGCGACCCACGCCATCCCCTCGGGTGGCGCGCCGACGCTCACGGGTCCGCGAAGACCCGCGCCCAGTCGTCGCGCATGCTGACCACGGTCCAGCCGCGGCGGGCGCCGGTCTCCTCGATCGGCTCGGCCTTCGGGTTCGTCATCGCGCTGCCCGCGTAGGCGTGCTCGCGGTCCGCATCGTCGTGCCGGACGACCAGGCAGAGCGCCGGGCGGTCGCCGGTCTCGGCGTACTCCAGCATCTCGGTGTCGCCCGCGCTGTTGCCCGCCGCGAGGATCGGCCGGCGTCCCACGTGCTCCTGGATCGCGACGGCCTTCGGCGGCCCCTCGTTGATCGAGCCGCGGGCCGCCGGCTGGCGCACGAGCACCACCCGCCCGTCGCGCCGCTCGAAGGCGAGCTGCACCGCCGAGCCGACGACGTTCTCGGGAGGCACCCCGTACAGCTCCTCCGACGCCGCGCGCACGAACTCCACGCCGCCGCCGGTCACCACGAAGACCAGGAACCCGCGATCCCGCAACAGGGCCAACAGCTCCAGCATCGGCACGTAGCGGAGCTCCGCGAACGGCCGGCCGGTCGCAGGGTCGCGCGCACGGTCGTACCACTCACGCGCGGCGGCCGTGAACTCGTCGGCCGTCCAGCCGGCGTGCGTCCGCAGCAGGACGTCCCCGAGCGCGTCGAACCCGTGCGCGGCCGCGCCGTGGAGGTCGCCGCGCAGGAGCGCCTGCACCACGGGGTCGGCCGCGACGGCGTCGTCCTCGGCGGCCTGCTGGGCGAGGCGCTCGACGAGGAAGTACGCCTGCACGTAGCCCGGCTTCTCGCACCACAGCGTGCCATCGTTGTCGAAGACCGCGATGCGCTCCGGCGGCGGCACGAAGTCGGGCCCGCCCTCCGTCGTGACGCGGTCGACGAAGTCCAGGATCGCCGACCGCGCCGCGCCGTCCTTCCAGGACGGGAGCGGTGCCATCAATGTCCCGCCGTGACCACGGCCTCCAGCTTGGCCATGACCTGGTCGACGGTGAAGCTGGCGGCCTTCTGGCGCGGTGGGTACTCGAGGAACGTCTGCAGGAACTCGCCGACGATGGCCTGCGTCGGCACGGCCAGGAAGGCGTGGTCGAGGCACCAGTCCCAGTACGTGTTCGACGTGACGGGCGCGAACTCGAACGGATCGGTGCGCAGGTTGATCATCTTCGGGATGCGCAGCTGCGTGAACGGCTCGCCCCAGACCGCGAGAGTGCCCTCGCAGCGCTGCTCGAGGAAGATCATCTTCCAGTTGTCGAAGCGCACCGCGAGCAGGTCGCCGTCGTCGGAGAAGTAGAAGAAGCCCCTGCGCGGACCGTGCTCCTCGGCGCCCGTCAGGTACGGCAGGAAGTTGAAGCCGTCGAGGTGCACCTTGAACGTCTTGCCGGCCGCCTCGTGCCCCTCCAGCAGCTTCTCCTTGACGCCGTCGTCGCCCGCCGCGGCGACCAGCGTCGGCAGCCAGTCCAGGTGGCTGATGATCTCGTTGGAGATCGTTCCCGCCGCGATCTTGCCTGGCCAGCGGATGGCCTGCGGGACGCGGAACGCCCCCTCCCAGTTGGTGTTCTTCTCGCTGCGGAAGGGGGTCGTGCCGCCGTCCGGCCACGAGTTGCGGTGCGGGCCGTTGTCGGTGGAGTAGACGACGATGGTGTCGTCGGCGAGGCCGAGCTCGTCGAGCGTGTCGAGCAGCTTCCCGACGAGCTCGTCGTGCTCGACCATCACGTCGTGGTACGGCGACTGCCAGCGCCCCGCGCGTCCGAGCGTCTCGGGCTTGGCGTGCGTGCGCAGGTGCATGTGCGTCGTGTTGAACCAGACGAAGAACGGCGTGCCCGCGTCGGCCTGGCGCCCGATGAAGTCGACGGCGTGGTCGTACACCTCGTCGTCGATGGTCTGCATCCGCTGCTTGGTCAGCGGCCCCGTGTCCTCGATGCGCTGCGTGCCGTCCCCGTTGGCCCAGGAGTGGATCACGCCGCGCGGCCCGAAGCGCTTGCGGAAGTTGGGGAACTCGTCGGCGGGCGGGTAGTCGGCGAGCTCGGGCTCCTCCTCGGCGTTGAGGTGGTAGAGGTTGCCGAAGAACTCGTCGAAGCCGTGCGCCGTCGGCAGGAAGTCGTCGCGGTCACCGAGGTGGTTCTTGCCGAACTGCCCGGTCGCGTACCCGAGCGGCTTGAGCATCTCCGCGATCGTCGGGTCCTCGGCCTGCAGGCCGATGTCGGCGCCGGGCAGGCCCACCTTGCTGAGGCCGGTCCGGTACACGCTCTGGCCGGTGATGAACGCCGCGCGGCCCGCGGTGCAGCTCTGCTCGCCGTAGGAGTCGGTGAACCGCATACCCTCGTCCGCGAGGCGGTCGATGTTGGGCGTGCGGTAGCCCATCAGCCCGTCGCTGTAGCAGCTGAGGTTCGTGATGCCGATGTCGTCGCCCCAGATGACGAGGATGTTCGGCCTGGAGTCGGGCATGGGGGTTGCCTTTCTCGGAAACGTGGGCGCGCGTCGGCGAGGCTAGGCGCGGCCCGGGTGAGCATCGTTCATGCGCGGTGGGTGAGGCGGCGGGCACAAGCGGACGCCCGCCGACGTTCATCCCGGGGAGGACGATCCCGGAAACGAGACCGGAGGCACCGCATGGCACCCGCACCCCAGGACCTCGACGCGCTTCGGCGGCGGCTCGGTTCGGTCGGAGTCTGGTTCGCCGCTCTCGGCCGGCGCTCGGCCGCCGAGGAGCGTGCGGGCGCCGCCGCGATCGAGGAGCTCGGCTATCCGGCGCTCTGGTACGGCGAGTCGCACGCCAACAAGGAGGCGTTCGCGCACGCCGCCATCCTCCTCGACGCGTCCGAGCGGCTGGCGATCGCGTCCGGCATCGCCAGCATCTACGTGCGCGACCCGGTGGCCATGCAGACGGGCGGGCTCGCGCTGGCGGACGCCTACGACGGGCGCTTCGTGCTGGGGATGGGCGTCAGCCACGCGCCGATGGTGCAGGCCCGCGGCCACGACTACGCGAAGCCGGTGACGACGATGCGCGCCTACCTCGACGCGATGGACGCGACCCGCTACGGCCCGCCGCCGCCCGCCGACGGCCTGCCGCGCGTGCTGGCGGCGCTGCGGCCGCGCATGCTCGGGCTCGCGCGCGACCGCACCCACGGCGCGCACCCCTACCTCACGACGCCGCGCCACAGCGCCCGCGCCCGCGAGGTGCTGGGCGCCGGCCCGGTGCTCGCGCCGGAGCAGGGCTTCGTGCTGGAGGCGGACCCCGCGAAGGCCCGTGCCGTCGCCCGCGAGCACCTCGTTCCCTACCTGAAGCTGCCGAACTACGTCAACAGCTGGCGCGAGGAGGGCTTCGAGGACGCCGACGTCGCCGACGGCGGCAGCGACCGGCTGGTGGACGCGCTCGATCGCGTGGGGCGACGAGGCCGCGGTCGCCGCCCGCGTCCGCGAGCACCTCGACGCGGGCGCCGACCACGTCTGCGTGCAGCCCGTGACGTCGGACGTCGCGCGCGCCCTCGACGAGCTGCGGGCGCTGGCGCCGGCCGTGCTCTGATGCCGCGACTCGGCGTCACGGTCAACGACGTGCGCGCGCTGGCGCAGCAGTTGCCGCGGAGCACCGAGGCCCTGGTACAGGACCGCGTGAAGTTCCGTATCGGGCGCATCGTCTACCTGGCGTTCTCGCGCGACGAGACCGTCATGGGCTTCGCCTTTCCGCGCGACGAGCGGCCGCTCCTGGTCGAGTCCGAGCCCGACAAGTTCATGTTCCCGAGCCAGGGCGACCTCCGCTACAACTGGGTGCTCGTGCGGCTCGACGCGATCGACCGCGCCGAGATGCGCGAGCTCGTGATCGACGCCTGGCGGATGTGCGTGCCGCGGCGCGTCGCCGACGAGCTGGAGGCGGCGGGCTACCCGTCCTGAGCCGGCCGCAGCGCGCTCTTCGCCGAGCTGCACCTAGAGGCGTTCCTGCCGGCCGACGAGGCCACCGCCGAGCTGCTGCGCCGGCGCCACGCCGCCCGCGGCTGACGTCGATCCGCTTCGCAAGCGCGCCGGCTTCGGGGTACGCTCGCGCCGTGGCAGCGCCCTCTCCGACCCAGATGCGCGGCGTGCTCGACCCGGTCATCTCGATCGGCCGCCTCGTCGACGAGGACCGGCCGGCGGTCGTCTTCGAGGCGGAGCGCCGCGAGCGCGCGCGGGCCGAGGCAGCGGCCAGCGGCGACCCGTCGCGGTTCGCGGTCGACCTCGCGCGGTTCCTGGTCTGGGGCGTGGCCCTCGCCGTGCTGCTGAAGGTGTCGAGCCGCTTCGCGCGGCCGACGCGCCGCCCCGCCGACTGAGCCGCCTACGAGCGGAGCGGGACCGCGATCGGCCGCAGCGGGCTGCCGGTCGACCCCCGCAGCTTCAGCGGGAAGCCGAGGAACGCGAACTCGTACTGCTTCTCGGCGCACACCTCGCGCAGGTCGATGACCTCGAGGATCGAGGCGCCGGCCGTCGCGAACATGTACGCGTGCACCGGCAGGAACTTCTCGGGGTCGGGGTTCGGCACGACCTCGAGGCTCAGCGAGTCCGAGCCGATGGCCATCGCGCCGGCCTCCTCCAGGAGCCACTTCGCGGCGTCGAGGCCGATGCCGGGCTGGTCGGTGATGTACGCCTGGACGTCGGGCCAGACGGTCATGCGGCCGGTGTTGACGAGCACCAGGTCGTGCGGGCGGACCTGCACGCCCTGCTCCGAGGCCGCGCGCTGCAGCTCGTCCGGCGTGATCTCGTGGCACGGCTCCAGACAGTCGACGCCGTGCAGCCCGGCCACGTCGAGCACCACGGCGCGCGCGATGATCGGCGGGAAGTGGTCGGTGCCGCCCACCAGCCAGTGCCGGCTGCCGAGGTGCTCCTTCTGGTTCCAGCCGTTCCAGAACTTCCCGAAGTGGCCGAAGTGGTTGAGGCTGTCCAGGTGGGTCCCGCAGTGGACGTACATCTGGATGGCGTCGCCCGCGTAGGAGTACTTCTCCAGCTGGTGCGGCGGGGCGCCGGCGAGGCCGTCGATGACGGAGCCGTCCGGCGTGTGGGTCATCCAGATGTCGTAGACCGGATCACCGGCGGCGACCCAGGACGGCATGCCCTTGAAGTAGTCGACGGAGAGGTCGAAGACGTGGCGCCCGTCCAGGCTGCCGAGGATGGCGGCGGTCGCCTCGGGCGTGATCCAGTTGAGCCGCCCGATGTGGTCATCCGGACCCCAGGGGCTGCGCGACACCTTCACGCCGTCCCGCTCGAGCAGCGGCTCGAACACGAACTCGTCGAGGTTCCCGCACATGCGTGGCTCCCTTCATCGGCGTTCGGAGTCGCGAAGGCTACGGCAGGGCGAGCTCGACCGGCTCGGCGTCCTCGACGATCGCCTCGGTCTCCCGGCGGTGCAGGAGCGTCGTGCGCACGATGAGCTTGGCGCGGGCGAAGTTGTCGAGCGTCGTCGGCACCGGGCCGACGCTCCGGCCGAGCGCGTAGCCCGCGGCGTTGCGGCCGATCTGGCGGTAGGAGTCGAGCGTCAGCAGCGGCGCCATGCCGAACAGCTCCAGGTTGTCGAGCGGCTGCAGGTCGACGCGGTGGATGACGGCGGTGCCCTTGGACTGCAGGCCGACCGCCACGCCGGAGCCGGCCAGCCGCGCGCCGCGGTGGCCGATGAAGGCGACGTCGGACGTGTGCCGCACCTTCACGAGCCGTGGCGTCGCGCCGCCCTCGCGGACGCCGTCCAGGAGCGCCGCGAGCACCTCCTCGTGCGGCAGGCCGGCGAGCGTCACGCGCAGCACGTCGCCGAACGCGGGGCCGACCGCCAGCACGACCTCGTCGGCGCGCGTGCCGGGCTTCGCGATGCGCGTCGGCAGCACGAGCGGCGCGCCGTTCGCCCCGGCGTCCTCGAGCCCGACGCGCGAGGGGTCGACGACGTGCGGCAGCGCCTGCAGCAGGGCCCAGCGCTCGCCCTCCAGCCGGTAGCCCGTGCCCGGGCCGCTGTAGAGGTTCGGGTCGTTGACGGCCGAGTGCACCTCGCCGGCCGCGTCGACGATCGCCGACGTCTGCAGGTAGTCGGCGCTGACGCGCTGGCGGCCCATCCCGACGATGGCCTCGGCGACGTCGCCGAACCCCGCGGCGTCGAGCGCCAGCGCCACCTGCGCGGAGGTCACGCCGGCCTCCAGCAGGCGGTCGGCGGCGTCGACGTCGGCGGCGCGGTCGCGGTCCGGCAGGTCGCGGCTGTCGCGCCCGACCGTGGCCGCCTCGATCTCGGCCTCCGTCACGGCCGGCAGCCCGAAGTGCGCGAACACCGCCTGGATCGCGCGGCCGGCGCGCTCGCGCACGGCCAGCACGCGCTCCTCCGTGGCGGGCTCGATGCCGGCGTCGACCTGCCAGTCGCGCTGCAGCGTCAGCCACTCGTCGATGTCGTCGGCGTCGTAGTTGCCGCCGCCGAACATGTTGTCGCGCCGGGGCATGACGCTGTAGCCGCTGGTGACGAAGTCGGTGCCCGGCAGGAACTGCCCCATCAGCTTGCCGGTGCGGCGCGTGGGGGAGTGCGAGGCGATCGCGTCGTTGCCCGACGCCACCTCGAGGTCGAGCCACGCCGCCAGCAGGTTCTCGGCCAGGATCTCGCGCGTCCCGGCCGGCACGGCGAGCACGAGCGCGACGCAGGAGATGCCGCCGTTCTGCACGCCCTGCGAGCCGGCCGCGCGGACGACCGCGAGGCAGCGGGCCTCCAGGTAGAGGATCGAGCGGCCCTCGGACTCGCCCATCAGCGCCTCGGAGCCGCCGCCGGAGGTGCAGCGCACCTTGACCCCGCGCGAGGCGTAGGCCGACGCGAGGAAGGCCTTCGACCACGGCGTGTCGTCGCCGTCGACGAACACCGCCTCGGTGCCGTACACGCTGAGGGTCTCGGCGTACGACACCATGCCGCGGATCGCCAGCTGCAGGTTGCGGCGCTCCTCGACCGCGCACTGGGTCATGACGCCCGGCCGGCCGGTCTGCGCGCCGACGAGGATGGCGAGCGCGTTGAGCGGCGCGTAGCGGGCCACGCCGACCGTCGTCTCGACCTCGGCGAAGCCGCGCAGGCCCGCCTCCGCGGCGTCGGCGGCGAGCAGCGCCGGGTTCTCCTTGAGGTTCGTGACGTGCGCCTGGTTCGCGGGCTGCCGGCGGGCCCGCAGGCGCTTGAGGGCGAACATCATCTCGACCGGGTCGAGGCGCGCCACCACCCGGGCCAGCCGCGCCGGCGTCAGGCCGCGCGAGAGGCGCACCAGCTCCGCGCGCGGGACGGCGACGTCGACCATCCGCCGGGCGAGCTCGGTGTCGTCCAGCCCCGCGCACTCGGCCGCGGCGTCGAGGTCGAGTCCGTGGTCCGCCAGGAAGAAGTCGATGACGTCGAAGTCGTCGCGCGCGCGCCCGTCGAGCTCGACCACGACGCCGTCCTCGACCACGAGGCTCGGCTGCGGGTCGTTCGGCCCGTCCATCGCCACCAGGCCGAGCGCGGCGTCCGGCGCGATCAGCGTCTCGCGCCGCAGCTCGCGCTCGGCGCGGTCGGCGAAGCGCTTAGAGCGAGGCCGGTTGGCGGCCACGGTCGGGCTCCAGCAGCAGCTTGCGCTTCGAGTAGACGGGGATGGCGCCGCGCACGAAGGCCGCCGTCCGGTGCGCGCCGTACGCCTCCTCCAGGCGGGCGGCCCAGCGCAGCAGGTCGTCCTCGGTCGACCGGTGCGGCCGGAGCGCCGTGTAGATCTCGAGGATCTCGTCGTCGGGCACCCGCGCGAGCTCGGCCGCGCGGGCCAGGTTCTCGGCCAGCGGTGCGCGGCCGGCGGCGTGGGCCACGGCGGCCTGGCGCAGCAGCGTCTCCGGCGTGGCCCGCAGGTCCGCGGCGTCGACGCGCCCGGCCCGCAGGCCGTCCAGCGTCACCTCGGCGAGCGGCGTCCCGCCCGGCGTCGCCACCAGGTCGGGGCGGCGGGTGCCGAGCGGGTAGTCGCGCTCGGGGTCGAAGGGCTCCGCCGTCACGAGGTGACTGCGGCCCCCTCCAGCAGCCCGACGAAGGCGCCGCCCCACTCGGCCAGGTCCGGCCAGCCGCGGCTGGAGACCATGTTGCCGTCGATGACCACCGCCGCGTCCTCGAACGTGGCGCCCGCGGCCTCGAGATCGGGCGCGAGGGGCGGGAAGGCGGTCGAGCGGCGGCCGCGCAGCATGCCGAGGGCGGCCGGCACCTGCGGCCCGTGGCAGAGGGTGCCGATCGGCAGGTTGCGCTCGTCGAAGTGGGCCATGATGCGCCGCACGTCGGCGTCCATGCGGATGACCTCGGGCGCGCGCCCGCCGGGGACCACGACGCCGACGTACGCCTCGGGGTCGACCTCCGAGAAGGCGAGGTCCGCGGTCAGGTTGCGGCCGGGCCGCTCGACGTAGGTGTCCCACCCCTCCTCGAAGTCGTGCACGACGAGGTGCATCAGCCCGCGCTTCGGGGCCGCCACGTCGACGGCGTACCCGGCCTCCCGCAGCCGGTACAGGATGTAGTAGACCTCGAGCTCCTCGGCCGCGTCGCCGGCCAGCATCAGCACGCGCTCCATGGCCCGGCTCCTTCCGGTCGTGTGGGCCGGCGTACTGTATAACCCCGCGCGTGGCGAACACCTACGACTTCACCGGTCGCGCGGCCCTGATCACGGGCGGCGCGAGCGGCATCGGCGCGGCGGCGGCGGAGCGCCTCGCGGCGGGCGGCGCGAAGGTCGCGCTGCTCGACCTGGACGGATCCGCCACGGAAGCCGCGGCGGCGCGGATCGGGGACGGCGCCCTGGCGCTCGCGGCCGACGTGACCTCATCCGCAGCGGTGAACGAGGCGGTCGCACAGGCCGAGGCGGCGTTCGGCGGCCTCGACGTGCTCGTGTGCTGCGCCGGCATCTCGGGCCGCTCGCTCTCGACGGTCGACGTCGACGACGACGGAGTGGGAGCAGGTCGTCGGCGTGAACCTCACGGGCACGTTCTGGTGCAACCGCGCCGTCGTGCCCGGCATGGTGCAGCGGGGGTACGGCCGCATCGTCAACGTCGCCTCGATGGCCGGCAAGGAGGGCAACCCGATGGCGGCGGCCTACTCGGCGGCCAAGGCGGGCGTCATGGCGCTGACGAAGTCGGTCGGCAAGGACCTCGCCACGACCGGCGTGCTGGTGAACTGCATCGCCCCGGCGCCGGTGGAGACGCCCATGCTCGGCGACATCACGCAGGAGCACATCGACTACATGCTCGCGCGGGTGCCCATGGGGCGGCTCGCGACGCCGGACGAGGCCGCGACCCTGATCGCCTACCTCGCCAGCGAGGACCTCACCTTCTCGACCGGCGCGATCTTCGACCTGTCCGGCGGGCGGGCCGTCTATTGAGTGCCGCGGCGGGCGCGCGCGGGTGGCGCCTGGTGCGCGTCGCCGGCCCGGACGGCCAGGCGCGCTGCGGCGTCATCGACCCGGCGGCGCCGGACGCGATCCGGCTGCTCGGTCACGACGACTGGCTCGGCGCGCTGGAGGACGGCGACCTCGCGGCGCTGGCCGGCGAGGCGCGCGACGCGGTCGGCATCGAGGACCCGGAGACGCTCGAGCCGGCGGCGGGCTGGCGCCTGCTGATCCCGCTGCAGCCGCCGGAGTGCTGGGCGTCGGGCGTCACCTACGAGCGCAGCCGCGACGCGCGCGTCGAGGAGAGCCAGGCGAAGGACGTCTACGCGATGGTGTACGACGCCGATCGCCCCGAGATCTTCATGAAGGACGCGGCGTGCCGGCGGACGGTCGGCCCCGGGCAGCCGCTCGGCGTGCGCGCGGACTCGACGTGGACGGTGCCCGAGCCGGAGCTCGTGCTGGTGCTGGGCCGCGGCGGCGGCATCGTCGGCGTCACGGCCGGCAACGACGTCACGGCGCGCGACGTCGAGGGCGCGAACCCGCTGTACCTGCCGCAGGCCAAGCTGTTCGCGGCGGCGGGCTCGCTGGGACCTGCGGTGCTGGTGCCCGACGACCTCGAGACGCCCTTCGCGATCGAGCTGACCATCTACGGCGCGGATGGCGCGACGGTCATCGAGACGTCGACCAGCACGGGCTCGATGAAGCGCGGGCTGCGCGAGCTCGTCGACTGGCTGCTGCGCGACAACCCCGTGCCGGCGGGCAGCATCCTCTACACGGGGACGGGCATCGTGCCGCCGGACGACGTGGCGCTCGCGCCGGGCATGCGGACAGTGGTGCGCATCCCGGGCATCGGCGAGCTCCGCAACCCCGTATTGGCAGCTGGCGACCTGGCCCGGAAGCTGGGATGAGCTTGGCAGCAGCGCGGCCAGTCATTCAGCGTGAGCCGGCGCTGCGCGGAGCGACGGAGGAGCGGAGCGCTTCGGGAGGACTGGAGATTTCGAAGCATCGAAATCAGTGCTCGCCGGCGAGAGCGGAGCAGCACGGCAGTTGTGTGCTGCGGAGCGGTCATAGACGGAGGAGGGACTGCAGTTGAGCGAGCGCAGTGAGCGCGTTGGAGCTGTCAAGGCGACCCTTGACAGCGGTCGCGCAGGCCGTGCTAGCTCTTCCTGCACGGCCGGAGAGACGAGCGACGCGCCGCCGGCGTCCGCGCTGGCGTCCGTCGTGAGCGCGGAGCGAGCCACCGGATCAGACGGGAGATTTCGAAGCATCGAAATCAGAGCTGTCCCTCCGGAGGACCACCTGGCCAGGAAGCTCGGATGACGGCCGGCGACAAGGTCCTCGTCACCGGCGTCCTCGGCTGCATCGGCGCCTGGACGGCGGCGACGCTCGTGCGCGAGGGCGTCGACGTGGTCGGCTTCGATCTCGGCACCAACACCTCGCGGCTCGACCTGATCATGGAGCCCGACGAGGTCGCGCGCGTGACGCTCGAGACGGGCGACATCGGCGACCTGGCGGCGCTGGAGGCGGTGCTCGACCGCCACGGCATCACGCGCGTCATCCACCTGGCAGCCCTGCAGCTCCCGTTCTGCCGCGCCGACCCGCCGCGCGGCGCCTACGTCAACGTGCTGGGCACGGCGAACGTGTTCGAGGCGGTCAAGCGCCGCGCGGGGCAGATCCAGGGCCCGCTGGTGCTCGCGTCGACCGCCGCCATCTACGAGCCGGTGACGCCCGGCCACGAGGACGACGTGCCGGGCGAGGACGTGTGCACCCGGCCGATGTCGCACTACGGCGTGTACAAGGTGGCCAACGAGGGGACGGCGCGCGTCTACTGGGCCGACGAGGGCGTGGCCAGCGTGGCGCTCAGGCCCTACACGGTCTACGGGCCGGCCCGCGACCAGGGCGTGACCGCCGCGCCGACCATCGCCCTGGCCACCGCGATGAAGGGCGAGAAGGCGCACATCCCGTACGGCGGGAGCACGCACTTCAACTACGCGCCGGACGTCGCGCGCGCGCTGGTGGCGGCCATGCGCTCCGGCCACGAGGGCGCGCTGTCGGCCAACCTCGCGGGGGCGGTCGGCTCGATCGAGGAGTTCGTGGCCGCGATCGAGGCGGCGCTGCCCGAGGCGAAGGGCCTCGTCACGCACGACCCGCAGCCGTTCGCCCTGCCGCCGGTGTTCGCGACGGGCGCGTTCGAGGCGGCGGTCGGCGACTTCCAGTGGACCTCGCTGGAGGACGGCGTGCGCCAGACCGTCGAGCACTTCCGCCGGAAGCCGCCGGCATGAGCGACGCCGCAACGCGCCTGAGGGCCGTGCCGGCAGCCGTCGTCTCCGACGTGCTGGACGGCCTCGGCCTGCGCGACCAGCTGCTGCCCCACGGCATCGGCCCGCTGCTGCCGGGCCAGACCGTCTGCGGCCCGGCCTTCCCGATCGCCGGCCGCACCGACTCCGAGACCGCCCCCGAGGCCGGCCTGCGCGGCTACCTCGAGATGCTGGGCCACGTGCCGCACGGCCACGTCGTGGTGATGGCGGCGGGCGACGAGACGGCGGCGCACTTCGGCGAGCTGTCCGCGACGTGGGTGCAGGCGCGCGACTGCCCGGGCGTCGTCATCGACGGCGGCCTGCGCGACATCCCGGTGCTGCGCGGCATGGGCTACCCGATCTTCCACCGCTACCACTCGACCCGCAGCATCGCGGGCCGCTGGTCGCCGGTCAGCATGGGGGAGCCCGTCGAGATCGGCGGCGTCCGCATCGCCCAGGGCGACCTGATCGTCGGCGACGACGACGGCGTGGTGGTCGTCCCGGCCGCGGTCGCCGACGAGGTGGCGGCGCGCGGCGAGGCGATCGTCGGCGCCGAGAACCACGTGCGCAACGCGGTGGCGACGGGCACGCCGCCGATCGAGGCGTACGACCGGTGGGGGTCCTTCTAGGGACCCGTGAGGCGCCGATGAGTTCCGCCACGGCCCGAGTCGCAACCGACATGAGCGTCCGACGACAGCGGAGCAGTCCCGCACCGCTCGTCGGTCGCGCCCGACCGCTCGTCGGTGCGCACTCCCGTGCTGCGCCGTCCCGACCATCGGGACATGCACGCGGTCCGCACGTTCGCGTCGAGCCGCAGGTGGCGGCAGCTCGCGCAGCCGGGACACGGAGTGCGCCACTCACCGTAAGGCGGGCGAACCGGCAGGGTCATGCCGACGTACCCCGTATGCGAGAGGACGACTCGATGAGCCCGACACCACCACCACCACCACCACCGATCGCCGCCCGAGCGCCGTGGGTATCGCCGCGGCGCTTCCAACAGCGCGTCGTGACCCCCGGCTCGCCGACGGCGCTACGCCGACCGATCGGCGCCGTTATGCGCCGCTCGGGCGGGGCGCGCGCCACAGTCGTGAGCGAGCCCCGCGCCGAACGCAGCGAGGTGCTGCCACCAGGAGCGAAGCGACCGCTGCTGGCGAGCGAGAGCGGGCGCCGAGGCTCCTTTCGGCGCGGAGGCGGTTTCGACGTCCGGCGCGAGGGGTCGCCGTTGAGCGAGCGCAGTGAGCGCGTTGGCCGCCCGTCGCGAGCGCCGCCGACGCCGCCGTTGCGGACGGCGTCGAGCGCGAGCGACCACTGGCACCCCTCCGCAGGACCCGCCGCCCACGTCCATACAGCAGCGGAGTCCGACCGCCGCCCACGACGGATCCGCCCGTAGCTAATCCGCCCGACGTGTGAGGTCGCAACACGAGGTCCTCGGGCAGGCGACAATGCGTCGTTGCCGAGCCGGCGTCGGGCGGACGACTCGCAGGGCGAGCTGCGCTCGGGGGCGGATCGCCGGTGCTCCGCTCGAGCTACGCCGTCGTGCGCGGCGGGTCCTACGGAGGGGTAGTTGTGGGTCGCTTCGCGCAGCCACGATCGTCGCTCACGGCGACGCCGGCGGCGCTGCGCTCCCCGCGGCGTGGCCGTCGGCGTGGCGGCTTGGCGTCGCCTGCGCATGCGACCGCTGGATCGCGTCCGCCATGGCCGACGCTCGACGAGCGGTCTCCGCCGCTGCCGCGCCGGCCGTCACGCAGCGCGCGGTGCTGACGCCCGCTGCGGCGCTGGCGGCGTCGCTGCCGACCCTCGGCCTCCGCGCCAGCGGACGCAGCCGCTGGTCGCCGTAGCCCGAGCCACCGGACGACGCCGCGGCGCTGACTCCGGCCGTCGTCGCGGCGCAGGTCGCTCGCGCCTGGTGCAGCCGCTACGCGCCGCCGTCCGGGGCAGGGTGCACGGCTTCATGAGCCGCGCTGGGTTCCGCCGGCGCTCCGGTGTCGGCCGGCTGCCGCTGGGCATGCGGCGGGTCGGTCTGCAGCGTAGTACGGTCTGCGTGCTCGGCCGGGCGCTCGTCGCGGTCGAGCTGTGCAGGCGGCTCTCGAGCGCGACCGCGGATCCACGCCGCGCCGTGCGCCGCGAGCGCGAGGGCGGCTGCGCACAGACTCGGTCGCGCGCCGCTCGGTGCATGCGCGAGCGTCGCACGTCGACGCTCGGCCAGTGGCGGCGCTGAGGCGCCGTCCGCAGCGCGTCCAGCACCAGGCTGGTGCGCATGTTCGCGGCCAGCTGCCAGCCGTCGAGGCGCCGGCTATAGCGTCCAGCGCGAAGGCCAGATCAGGCGATGCCCTGCCACGAGCGATCAGGTCGCTCAGATCCGCGAACCGCAAGCGTCGGGCTGATCGGCGCTGGCGTCGCGGCTCGCCGAGCGATCGCGCGGCGCGTGCCAGCGGCTACGGCAGGCGCAGGGCCGTCGTGCCAGCAGCTCGGCCAGCGGCGCTTGTCGCCTATCGACGCCGTGCTGGCGCTGTCGACGACGACCGCCCGCTCGCCCCGAGCGTTGCTGGCGGCGGTGTGGCGGCAGGCGGAGAGCCGCGGTTGGACTCGTGGGCGACGACGCGCAGGCGGGGATCGTCGTAGCGCTCGCTCAGGACCGCGAGCGGCGCATCGCTGGCGCCGTCGTCGACGACGACGACTCGACGTCGGCGAAGGTCTGCGCAACGCGTGCGTCTTGCGCGGCGCTCGACCGCAGGCCGCGCGCGGCTACGTGGAGTACGACCCGGACACCGGCGTACACGCTGCCGCCCGATCAGGCGATCGCGCTGACCGACGAGGCCAGCCCCGCCTGTATGCCGGGCGTCTTCCAGATCGCGCTCGGCTCGGTGCACGACTCGCCGCGCATCGCCGAGGCCGTGCGCAGCGGCGAGGGCGTCGGCTGGCACGATCACGTCCACGACGTGCACGAGGGGTGCGAGCGCTTCTTCCGCCCCGGCTACAACGCCAACCTGGTCTCGGCCTGGCTGCCGGCGCTCGACGGCGTCGTCGGCAAGCTCGACGACGGGCGCGTCCGTTGCCGACATCGGCTGCGGGCACGGCGCGTCCACCATCCTGATGGCGGAGGCGTTCCCGCAGTCGCGCTTCGTCGGCTCGGACTACCACGCCGGCTCCATCGAGACCGCGCGGGAGCGCCAGCGGCCGCCGGCGTGGATGACCGTGTCCGCTTCGACGTCGCGCCCGCCGCCGGCTCGCGCAGCGGGCACCCTCGTGTCGGACTGCCCGAATGGGCGACCCCTCCCGACGTGCGCGCGCTCGACAGCCGACCCCCGGCGCGCGCGGTCGCGCGCCGGCAGCCCGATCGCGACGCTACGTCGAGCCTGCGCGTCTTCGTGTCGGCGCGGGAGCCCACTCTGCTGTTGCCGACGTGGTCGATCGTCCACTCGCGGAGCTGGAAGCGCCCAGATCCCGTACCTCGCGCGCGCATGCGCGTGTCGTCACCTTCGACGGCCGCGGGAACGGCCGCTCCGACCGGCCGGCCGGGGTCGAACGCTACGTGGACGCGGAGTTCGTCGGCGGATGCCCTCGCGGTGCTCGACGCCACCGGCACGGAGCGCGCGGTCGTCGTCGCCATCTCGCTTCGGGCCGATCTGGGCCACGCTGCTCGCCGGAGACCACCCGGAGCGCGTCGAGCGCCTCGTGCTGCATCGCGCCGGACGTCGTACTCGCGCCCGGCCGTCCCGAGCGCCTGGTGCACGGGTTTGAGGACGTGCTCGACACGGACGAGGGCTGGGCGAAGTTCAACGTCCACTACTGGGCCCGCGCGTACCAGGAGCTTCCTCGAGTTCTTCTTCGGCGCCCGTTGCCTGACCGAGCCGCACTCGACGAAACAGGTCGAGGATTCGATCGGCTGGGCCCTCGAGACCACGCCGGAGGTGCTGGCCGACACGCATCGCGCGGCTACGCTGCGGCGACGCGGATGCGTTCCGCGCGGCGTGCGCGCGCGTCCGCTGCCCGACCCTCGTGCTGCACGGCGATGCGGATGCCATCTGCCGCGTCGACCCGGCCGTGGCGCTCGCCGAGGCCACGGGCGGCACGCTCGTGACCTTCGAGGGCTCCGGACACGTGCCGCACGCCCGCGATCCGGTGCGCGTGAACCTCCTGCTGCACGACTTCGGGTGCCCGGCGCCGCCGCCCCGCGTCTGGACGCGGGGGCGCGTGCGCACGCAGCGGGCGGTCTTCGTCTCCTCGCCGATCGGGCTCGGCCACGCGCAGCGCGACGTCGCGATCGCCGACGAGCTGCGCCGCCTGCGGCCCGACCTGCAGATCGACTGGCTCGCGCAGTCGCCGGTCACGACGCGTGCTCGAGGAGCGGGGCGAGCGCAGCCACCCGGCCAGCGCGGAGCTCGCCAGCGAGGCCGACCACATCCAGTCCGAGGGCGGGCCAACCTGCACGTGCTTCGACGCGTTCCCCGCATGGACGAGATCCTGGACGCCAACTCCATGGGCTCCACGACCTCGCCCGCGACGAGCCGACCACCGGATCGCGCCCGACGAGGCGTGGGTGCTCGACTACTACCTGCACGAGAACCCCGAGCTGAAGACCGCCGCCTATGCCTGGCTGACCGACTTCGTCGGCTGGCTGCCGGCGCCGGGCGAGGGCCCGCGCGAGGCGGAGCTGACGGCCGACTACAACGCCGAGATGATCGAGCAGATCGCGCGCTTCCCACGCGTCCGCGACCGCTCCATCTTCATCGGCGTGCCCGACGACATCGTGCCGCTCACGTTCGGCGACGGCCTGCCCTCGATCCGGGCGTGGACGGAGCAGCACTTCGACTTCGCCGGCTACGTCACGGGCTTCGACCCGGCGGCGCTGCGCGACCGAGCGCGTCTGCGGGCGGAGCTCGGCTACGGCGTCGACGATCAGCTTGGCGCGACGCCTCCAGCGAGGGCGTCGTGGCCTCCGGCTCGGCTCCGCGGCGCCGCTGATCCCGACCGACGGGCGGCGTCAGGCGCCGCTCGGGCGGGGCCGCGCCGCCCACACGTCGGCCACGACGGCCCGCGCGCCCGCGACCGCTCGCCGGCTTCCAGCAGAGCACGTGCGCCACCGGCTCGACCGCCGCCTCGCGGAACTGCTCTAGGTCTCGCCCACGATGGCCAGGACGAGGCCGTCCCAGCCCTTGGTCCCGACCGTCTGCAGCGCGGTCGCCGACAGGCGGGGCTCGTCGCGGACGCAGCTCCAGCAGCTCGTGCACGCCCCGCACGCTGGGGTCGTCGGAGTCCGCGTCGAGGATGGCGCCGCCGCGCACGACGTTGTCGACGACGATGAGGGTGCCCGGCCGCGAGAGCTCGAGCGCGCCGCGCACGTACCCGGCGTTGCCGCGCTTGTCGGCGTCGACGAACACGACGTCGAACGGGCCGGCGCCCTCCGCCGCGAGCTGCGCGAGCCCGTCGGCCGCCGGGCCGATCCGGATCTCGACCCGATCGGCGAGACCGGCCCGGGCGACGTTCGCACGGGCCACCTCGGCGTACGCCGGCTCGAGCTCGAGGCTGACGAGATGCCCGCCGGGCGGCAGGGCGCGGGCGAGCCAGATCGTGCTGTAGCCGCCCAGCGTGCCGAGCTCGAGGATCGCGCGGGCGCCGGCGAGGCGGGCGAGCAGCTGCAGCAGCCGGCCCTGGAGCGGCGAGACGTCGGCCGGCGGCAGCCCGGCGGCGGCGCTCGCCCGGAGCGCCGCCGCCAGGGCCTCGTCGTCGTCGAGCAGGAAGCCGGCGAGGAGGTCGTCGACCTCGTGCTCGCGGCTCATGGGCCCGGGGATCGGCCTACGGCTCCCAGGTCTCGTAGAACAGGCGCTCGCGGGCCTCCAGCAGCGGGATGGCCTCGCCGAAGCCGTGGGCCTTGAAGTGCTCGGAGTCGACGTGCGCCTGGTAGGCGTCCGCGTCCGTGTACTGCTCGTAGAAGAAGAAGACGTTCGGGTTCTCGGGATCCCGGTGCGGCTGGTACTGCAGGATGCCCGGCTCCGCCCGCGAGGGCCCCGCCAGCTTGGCGATGGCCGCCGCCACGCCGTCGGCCTCGCCCTCCTTGGCGATCCACTTCGCGCACACCACGTACGCCATTCGTCACCCTCCTCGTGCCGTCGTCATTGGCCTGGCCACTCTATCGCGGAGCGCTATACGGCGTCCCGCACGATCGCCACGGCCTCCATCTCGACCTTCATGCCGGGCACCGGCAGCTTGCTGACCTCGACCAGCGTCGAGGCCGGGCGCGCGTCGCCGAAGAACGCCTGGCGCAGCGGGTTGATGCGCGGGCGGTCCTCGCAGTCCGTCATGAAGACCGTCACCTTGACGACGTCCTGCGGGGTCGAGCCCGCGGCGTCGAGCACGGCCTTGAGGTTCGCGAGCACCTGGCGGAACTGCTCGACCGTGTCGTCGCCGCCGACGAGCGTGCCGTCCGGCCCGAGCGCCGGGCAGCCGGAGACGAACAGCAGGTCGCCGACGCGCACCGCGTCGGTGTAGTGGCTGATGGGCTCCGCGGTGCCGGGCGCCCGGATCTCGATCCGCTCGGGCGCCATCAGGGCTCCACCAGCACGCGGCCGCCGGTGCCGGCCAGGGCGGTGGCGACGGCGTCGTCGACGCGCTCCAGCGGGAAGCGCTCGCCGAGCAGCCGGTCGAGCACGAGCTCGCCGGCCTCCAGGTGCCGCAGCAGGACGCCCAGGCCCTCCGCCGGCTCCCAGGATCCGTACACGGATCCGCGCATGGTCTTCTCCCGGTTCGTGAACTCGGTGGGGTCGAGGTCGAGCCGCGCGCCGGCGGCCGGCATGCCGACCAGCACCGCGAGGCCGGCGGGACGGGCGCAGGCCAGTGCCAGCGCGACGGTCGCCGCGGTGCCGACGGCCTCGACGGCCACGTCGGCTCCCTCCTCGGTCAGGCTCGCGATGGCGTCGGCGGCGACGCTCGGGTCGGCCGCCGCGCGTGGCCCCGACGGCCAGGGCGGCCGCGCGCCGGGCGGGCGACGGGTCGACCGCGAGGATCGGTGGAGGCGCCCGCGAGCCGCGCGCCCTGCACCGCGAACTGGCCGACGCCGCCCGCGCCGATCACCACGACGCTCTGCCCGGGCTGCACCGCCGCTGCCCGCAGCACGGCGCCGACGCCGGTCAGCGCGGCGCAGCCGAGCAGGGCCGCCTGGTCCAGCGGCACCTGCGGCGGCAGGGGCAGCGCCGCGCGCTCCGGCACGAGCACGTGGCGCGCCAGGGCGCCGACTGCGGTCATGCGGTAGACGGTCTCGCCGCCGAGCGAGAGCCGCGTCGTGCCGTCGGGCAGCGTCCCCTTCGCGATCCCCGCCCGCAGCGGCACGCAGGCCGTGGAGCGCCCGCGGCGGCACGGACCGCACGCGCCGCAGGACGGCGCCCAGGAGACGACGACGGGATCGCCCGGCCGCACGCTCGTGACGGCGTCGCCGACGGCCTCGACGAGGCCGGCGCCCTCGTGCCCGAGGATCATCGGCACGGGCCGCGTCCACTCGCCCCGCACGACGTGCAGGTCCGAGCCGCAGACGCCGACGGCTGTGCATGCGCACGAGGACGTCGCCGCGGCCCCGGCTCCTCGATCTCGACCTCGGCCAGCTCGAACGGCCGGCCCGGCGCCCGGAAGAGCGCCGCCGGCGTCCTCACCCGCCGAGCTCGGACACCAGCTCGTCCGTCGTCTTCACCTCGGCCAGGTTCGTGACGGCGTAGTCGGTGGCGGCCTTCTGCCACTCGGCGCTGACGGTCGACGTGCCGTCGGAGACCAGCACCATCTCGTAGCCGAGGTCGGCGCCGTAGCGGATGGTCGACTCGACGGACATGTTCGTCCAGGCGCCGGTGACGATGACGGTGTGGACGCCGAGGCCGCGCAGCTTGACGTCGAGCGGCGTGCCGAAGAACGCGCTGACGCGCTGCTTCTCGATCACGACGTCGCCGTCCTGCGGCTCGAGGCCGGCCACGGGCTGGGCGCCCCAGGAGCCGCGCTTCATGGCGTCGACGGCCCGCGTGCCCGTCCAGAGGCCGGCGTTCTGGGCCGAGTCGGCGTCGTGGGAGGCGCCCACCGACGCGAAGTGGTGGACGTGGATGACGGGGGCGCCGGCCTTGCGCGCGGCGGCGGCCAGCCGCTGCACGTTCGCGACGACGTTCTGCGACTCGGCGTGGGCGGGCGAGCCGCTGTCCTTGAACGCGCCCTCCGGGCCGATCACGTCGTTCTGGAGGTCGAGGATGAGGACGGCGGTGGACTTGGGATCCAGGGCCATGGGGCGCTCCTAGGCGACGTGGGGCAGCCGGTCGCCGGCGACGTTCAGGCGGATCCGGTGCAGGGTGGACGAGGTCGTGATGTAGAGCGTCTTGAGGTCGTCGTCGCCGAAGCAGAGGTTGCCGACGTTCTCCGGCGTCTCGATGCGGCCGAGGTCCTCGCCGTCGGGCGAGATGACCCACACGCCGCCGGGGCCGGACACGTAGACGTTGCCGTGCTCGTCGCACTTCATGCCGTCCGGGATGCCGTCCTCGATGCGGCCGCTGCCCTCCTCCGTGAACCAGACGTCGCCGCCCGAGAGCGAGCCGTCGGCGCCGACGGAGAACTTGCGGATGTGCATGCGCGCGGTGTCGTTGATGTACAGGATCGACTCGTCGGGCGAGAAGCAGAGCCCGTTCGGCATCTCGAAGTCGCCGACCGCGAGCTCCAGGTCGCCGCCGCCGGCGCGGCAGCGTGTAGACGCCGCAGAAGTCGAGCTCGCGCTCGCGCTCCACGCCGAACACCGGCATGCGGCCGTACCACGGGTCGCTGAAGTAGATCGTCCCGTCCTTCTTGACGATCACGTCGTTCGGGGAGTTCAGCTCCTTGCCGTCGTAGTGCGAGGCGAGGATGGTGCGGGAGCCGTCCTCCTCGACGCGGATGAGCTGCGACGTGGAGTGCTCGCAGATGATGAGCCGCCCCTCGAGGTCGTACGTCATGCCGTTGCCCTTGTTGGACGGGCGGGCGACCTCCGTCACCCCGTCGGCGTCGCTGTAGCGGCGGCGCACGTCGCCCGGCATGTCGCTGAACAGGAGGAAGCGGCCCTGCTTGTGCCAGACGGGGCCCTCGGTGAAGGTGAAGCCGGAGCCGATCTGCTCGAGCTCCGCGTCCGGGCTCACGAGCTCGTGCATCCGCGGCGAGTTCGCGACGATCGTCATCCTTCCACGCACCTCTCCATCGTGGGCAGTCAGCGGACAGCGACGTCCGGCGGAGGGCGAACGTAGCAGACGCTCCTCCTTCGCTTCCAGCCCGCCTGCCGGAACGCGGCGCGCCGAGCGGAACGCGAGGCCCGGGACGGGTCAGGCGGCGAGCCGGCCGCGGAGCAGGCGCTCCACGCCCGCCGCGTCGACCGGCCGCGAGAAGAGGTAGCCCTGGCCCAGCGGACAGCCGACGGCGCGCAGGCGGGCGGCCTGCACGGGATCCTCGATGCCCTCGGCGACGACGACGAGGCCGAGCAGCTCGCCGAGCCGCACGAGGGTCGCCGCGAACGCGTCCTGCTGCTCGTCCTGGCCGAGGACGTCGACGAACTCCTTGGCGATCTTCAGCACGTCGACGTCGAAGCGCCGCAGGTAGCTGAGCGAGGAGTGGCCGGTGCCGAAGTCGTCGATGGCGATGCGGACGCCGAGCGCGCGCAGGGCCTGCAGGCGGTCGCGGGTGGCGAGCGCGTCGCGCATCGCCGCGGTCTCGGTGATCTCGATGGTCAGGGCGCGCGGCGGCAGGCCGGCCGCGGCGAGGGCGTCGCGCACGTCGTCGACCAGGCTGTCCTCGGCGAGCTGCCGGGCGGCGACGTTGACGGTCACCGCGAGGTCGGCGTGCTCCGGGTGGCGGGCGCGCCAGGCAGCGGCGTCGCGGCAGGCCTGGCGGAGCACCAGCCGGCCCACCTCGACGATGAGCGGGGTGTCCTCGATGTGCGGCAGGAAGCGTGCCGGCGGCAGCAGGCCGTGCTCGGGGTGCTGCCAGCGCACGAGCGCCTCCACGGCGGTCATGCGGCCGCCGGTGAGCTCCACGATCGGCTGGTAGTGCGCGACCAGCTGCCCGCGGCCCAGCGCCGCCACCAGCTCGTCCGCGAGCCGCCCGCGCTCCACGGCCGCCTCGAGCAGCGCGGGCTCGAAGGCATGGCTGCGCGCGCCGCCGGCCGCCCGCGCGGCGTCCAGCGCGAGGCCGGCGCGGACCAGGAGGTCGGTGCCGTCGACCTCGCCGGTGGACGTCGCGGTGCCGGCGCTGAGGGTGAGGTGGACGTGCCCGTCGAGCGTCTCGTAGCTGCCGCCGAGCGCCTCGCGCAGCCGCGTCGCCTCGGCCAGCGCGGCGGCGTCGTCGGCATCCAGCAGCACCGCGAACTCGTCGGCGCCGACGCGTGCGACGGTCGCGCCGGGCGGCACCGCCGCCTCCAGACGCCGGGCCATCGAGCGCAGGACGGCGTCGCCCGCGGCGTGCCCGGACGTCTCGTTGACGCGGGCCAGGCCGTCGATGTCGAACATCAGCACCGACGTGCTCGAGTCGACCCGCGCAGCCGCCTGGTGCACGCGGTCGGCGAACAGCACGCGGTTCGGCGAGGCCGGTCAGCGCGTCGTGCAGCGTCTCGTGGTCGATCCGCTCCTGCAGCTCGCGCTGGCGCTGCAGCGCGCGCTCCACGCGGCGCTTGTGGACGAGCGCGTGCGCGTGCGCGGCGAGGATCTCGATGGCGACGACGTCGTCGCCCGTGAACGACTCCGCCTCGGTGACGCGGTCGGCGACCAGGAGGTAGCCGAGCGGCCCCGACGGGCCGGAGAGCGGCGTGGCGAGCACGTCGCGACGGTCGCGGTCGGCGAGGTACGGGTGGCGGCGGCCGCGCGGCAGGAGGACGGATCCCTCCGTGGCCAGCGTCTCCAGCAGCGCCTGCTCCGCCGGCACGAGCGTGACGTCGGCGAGCACGCGCACCTCGTCGCCCGGGCCGACGCGGGCGCGCTGCGGCTCGCCACCGCCCGCCGAGCGCAGCAGCGTCAGCTCGGCGACGTCGGCGTTGAAGACGTCGCGGGCGGCGTGCAGCAGCTCCAGCATGCCCTCGGCCTCCTCCGGCGAACGGGCCAGCTCGCGCTGCGCCGCGTGCAGCGCCCGCATGCGGCCGCGGCGGTTGCGGCCGTGGGCCAGCGAGCGGTAGGCGACGACGACCGTCGCGGCGGGGAAGAGGACCAGCCAGGCCGCCTCGGGCCGCTCCACGAGGATCACGACGCCGAAGAGCCCCAGGGCGGCGGTCGTGAGCGTGGTCGCCTGCCCGAGCAGCAGCACGGAGCCGAGCCCCTCGACGGCCGCCGCGCGGCGCACCAGCGACATGGCGCCGACGACCAGCGTGAGCGCCACGAGGTCCGCCACCAGCGCGGCGGCCAGCGCGCCCAGCAGCCCGGCCAGCGCGAGCGGATCGCCCGTTCCGACGATGGCGTGGAACACGAGCACGGCGACCAGGGCCGCGAGCGACTTCTGCGCCAGGTTGAAGGCCGCCTTGACCGGCGCCTGGCGCTGCTGTCCGACCAGCACGACGCCGGCGCCGAGGAGCTGCGCCCCCACCAGCCCGGCCGGCGACACGAGGAAGAGGCCCGCGACGAGCGGCACGTCGCCGAACGTGATCGTGTGGGCCTCGCGGCGGAACGGCAGGTGGACGCTGAGCAGCTCCGCCAGCGCGAAGGCGGGGACGAGCATCCACCACGGCACGTCGAGCCCCGTGTCCACGACCGCCAACTCCGCGGCGGGACCGCGCAGGAGCACGGCGGCCGCCGCCGCGATCAGCGCGACGTACAGCCAGACGGGCAGGAGCTCGCGCTCGAGGCCCAGCCGGCCGGCGAGCGCGTGCCTCCTGCGTCGCTGCGCGGATTGGGACACGTCAGGTGACGAATCGGCGGATCCGGCCGTTTGCCTGAGGGCCCGTGTGCGGATTGGAGCGATCCGTATCACCCGTCTGCAGCGTGTCTGGGGCCCAACGCACGGCGCCGCGGCGCACCGGGGACGGTTCCCCGCGCGCCGCGGCGCGGTAGCGGCGTGGGCTAGCGCCAGCCGGCGCTCGACCAGAGCGAGCTGGCGTACGTCTGCGGCGCCGCCGGGTCGCCCCAGCTGCCACGCCGTCCAGCCGTCGGCCGTCCAGCCGCGGCCCGACCAGCCGCGGGCACTCCAGTCCTGGCCCGACCAGCCGCGGGCCGTCCAGCCACGGCCCGACCAGCCCCGGGCCGACCAGCCGCGCGCCTCCCAGTCCGTGAGGCCGAAGTCCGTGGCCGACCAGGCGGTGCCGACGAGGGAGCGGCCGAGCCAGTCGCCCTCCGTCCAGACCGTGCCCGCGGCGCGCGCGCTGGCGAGCGCGCTGGAACTGAGGGGCTGGCCGAAGATGTCGACCTCGCCCTGGAGCACGACGCCGTTCTCCTCGAGCCGCACCGAGCCGCGGGCGTCGTCGATGAGCCCGCTGCCGTTCGACCAGTGGCCGGCCGGGTTGTAGGCCCCCGGCGTCTTCAGCGTGAGCGCCTTGCGCAGGTCGAGCTCGCCGGTGCCCTGGTACTCCGGGTACACCTTGTCGAGCTTCTGGACGGACTGGCGCAGGAGGGCGCGGATCTGCTCCAGCGACGCGGTCGGGCGCTGCTGGATCAGGAGCGCGGCGGCGCCGGAGACCGCCGCGGCCGCCTGCGAGCTGCCGCTGCCGCGGATGAAGCGGTCGTCCTCCGTCGCCACGCCGCCGTACAGCTCGTCGATCTTCGAGCCGGGGACGCGCACGGAGGCGACGCGGCTGCCGGGCGCGATGATGTCCGGCTTGCGCTCCTTCTCGCCGATCTGCGAGAAGCTCGCGACGCCGTCATCGAGGTAGCTCGCGGTGCCGTTCGTGGTCGCCGCGCCGACGGCCATGATGAACGGCGAGCGCGCCGGAGTGGTGAGGCCCGGAGTCAGGCTCTTCGACGGGAAGAGCTCGCCCTCGTTGCCGGCGGCCACGACCACGAAGATGCCCGCCTTCCACGCCCGCTCGACGGCGTGCGAGATCGGCGAGAGCTCGCTCTTCTGGATCGAGTCCGTGCCGTAGGACAGGTTGAGCACGCGGATGTTCAGCCCGTCGCTGTTGCGGTGCGCGACGACCCAGTCGATCGCGGCGATCACCTGCGTGACGTCGACGGCGCCGTTGGCGTCACCCGCCTTCACCGACACGATCCCCGCGTCGGGCGCGACGCCGAGGAAGAGGTCGGGGCGGTTCACGTACTGCGCGGGCGGCAGCGGGGCGTCCGGGTCGCGCCCGGCGGCGATGCCCGCCATGTGCGTCCCGTGGCCGTAGCCGTCGAGGTAGCGCAGGCCGTCGACCTGCGAGTCGAACGACAGGTCGGGGCCGTAGACCAGCTTGTCCGGGCCGTCGAGCCCGTCCACCGGCGAGACGCCGGTGTCGACGACGGCGATGTCGACGCCCTTGCCCGTGATGCCCGCGGCCCAGAAGTCCTGCGCACCGATCGTCCGCGTCAGCGTGTAGAGCGAGCTCGGCGAGGTGGCCGGGTCCGCGGCCGCCGGGGCGGCCGTCGCGGCGCCGACGTCGGCGGCGAGGGCGAGCCCGACCATCCATGTCCGGGCGCGCCGCAGATGGGGCGTGTGCGTCACGTCGCGATCCTTCGCTGTGGGGGAGTTCAGCGTGTTCACGCACTCTGCGACCCGCGCCGCCCCGCGCCAAGCCCCCTTCCAGGGGAATCGCACCTGCGGCGGCGGCCGGTGCGCGCCCGTGGACCCGCGCCACGGCGGCAGTACGATGCCGCCCATGCACGCGCTCCAGGAGCTGCGCGCGGCCGGCCTCGTCCGCTCCCGCGCCTACGTGGCCGGCGAGTGGGTGGACGCCGACGGCGGCGACGTGCTGCCGGTGCTCGACCCGGCGACGGGCGCCGAGCTCGGCAGCGTCCCGCGCATGGGCGCCGCCGAGACGCGCCGGGCCATCGAGGCCGCGCGCGCGGCGCAGCCGGCGTGGCGGCGGATGCTGGCGAAGGAGCGCGCGCGCATCCTGCGCCGCTGGAGCGACCTGATGCTCGAGCACCGCGAGGAGCTCGCGCTGCTGATGACCGCGGAGCAGGGCAAGCCGCTGGCCGAGTCGCGGGCCGAGATCGACTACGCCGCGTCGTTCTACGAGTGGTTCGGCGAGGAGGCCAAGCGCGTCTACGGCGAGACGATCCCGCAGCCCCTGCCGGACCGCCGCATCGTCGTGGTCAAGGAGCCGGTCGGCGTGACGGCCGGCATCACGCCGTGGAACTTCCCGACGGCGATGGTCACCCGCAAGTCCGCGCCGGCCCTGGCGGCGGGCTGCACGATGGTGCTGAAGCCGGCCGAGCAGACGCCGCTCTCGGCGCTCGCGGTGGTCGCCCTGGGCGAGCGCGCGGGGCTGCCGCCCGGCGTGCTCTCGATCGTCACCGGCGCCGCCGAGGACGCGCCGGAGATCGGCCGCGAGATGACCTCCAACCCGACCGTGCGCAAGCTCGGCTTCACGGGCTCCACCGAGGTCGGCAAGCTGCTCATGCGCCAGTGCGCGGGCCAGGTGAAGAAGATCTCGCTGGAGCTCGGCGGCAACGCGCCGTTCATCGTCTTCGACGACGCCGACCTCGACGCGGCGGTGGCCGGCGCGCTGGTCTGCAAGTACCGCAACAGCGGCCAGACCTGCATCTCGGCCAACCGCATCCTCGTGCAGGACGGCGTCTTCGACGAGTTCACGCGGCGGCTGACGGCGGCCGCGACGGCGCTCGTCGTCGGCCGCGGCACCGACCCCTCGGCGCAGGTCGGCCCGCTCATCGACGGGCCGGCGCTGGAGAAGGTGGAGCGCCACGTCGCGGACGCGCTCGACCGCGGCGCGCGGCTCGTGCTCGGCGGCGAGCGGCACGCGCTCGGGCAGACCTTCTTCCAGCCGACGGTGCTGACCGGCGTGCCGATGGACGCGGCGATGGCCACGGAGGAGACGTTCGGCCCCGTCGCCGGCCTCACGCGCTTCGGCACCGAGGACGAGGCGATCGCCATCGCCAACGACACGCCGTACGGCCTCGCGGCCTACTTCTACGCGCGCGACGTGGGCCGCGTGTGGCGCGCGTCCGACGCGCTGGAGTACGGCATGATCGGCATCAACACCGGCTTCATCTCCACCGAGGTGGCGCCCTTCGGGGGCGTCAAGGAGTCGGGGATCGGCCGGGAGGGATCGCACCACGGGATCGAGGAGTGGGTCGAGATGAAGTACCTGGCGATGGGAGGGCTCGCGTGATCGTCGAGGAGCGGATCTACACCCTGCAGGCCGGCGCGGCGCCGGAGTACGTGCGGCTCTACCAGGAGGCGGGGCTCGCCATCCAGGAGCCCATCCTCGGGCACCTCGTCGGCTACTACACGACCGAGATCGGCCCGCTCAACCAGATCGTCCACATGTGGGCCTACCAGGACCTGGAGGACCGCCGCGAGCGGCGCGCGCGGCTGGTCGCGGACGAGCGCTGGAAGGAGTACCTGAAGAAGGTGCGGCCCTTCCTGGTCACGATGGAGAACAAGATCCTGATCCCCGCGCCGTTCGCGCCGCCGCCACGGATCGAGGTCCGCCACGGTGGGTAGGCTGGACGACCGCGTGGCGATCGTGACCGGCGGTTCGATGGGCATCGGCCGGGCCATCGCGGAGGCCCTGGCGGCCGAGGGCGCGCGCATCGTCGTCGCCGACCTGCAGGGCGCCGAGGAGGCCGCGGCGGCGCTGCCGACGGATGCGATCGGGCTGCGCGTCGACGTCTCGCGGCGAGGAGGACGCCGCGGCGATGGCGGCTGCGGCGATCGACCGCTTCGGCCGCATCGACGCGCTCGTCAACAACGCCGGCATCTACGCGTCGCTGGTGCCCAAGCCGTTCGAGGAGATCGACGCCGCCGAGTGGCGCAGCGTCATGGACGTCAACGTGCTCGGCATGTTCCTGTGCTGCCGCGCGGTGATGCCGCAGATGAAGGCGCAGGGCGAGGGGCGGATCGTCAACATCGCCTCCGGCACCCCGTTCAAGGGCGTCCCGTTCCTGCTGCACTACGTCGTGTCCAAGGGCGCGGTGGTGGCGCTGACCCGGTCGCTGGCCAAGGAGGTCGGCGGGGCGGGCGTGCTCGTCAACACCGTCGCGCCGGGCTTCACGATGTCCGACGGCGTGCTCGCCAACCCGGTGCAGGTCGAGGCGCTGCAGGAGATCTCGCTCAAGGCCCGCGTCATCCAGCGCGACCAGCACCCGGCGGACATCGTCGGCTCCGTCGTCTTCTTCTGCGGCCCCGAGTCCGCGTTCATCACCGGCCAGGCGCTCGTGGTCGACGGCGGCGCGTACTTCAACTGATGGCGCACACCCTCGCACTCCACCTCGACCGCCCGGACGCCGCCGGCGAGCGCCTTCGCGCGTGCGCGCGCGTGATCTACGTCGCCGAGGGCGCGGCGACCGTGGACGGCGCGCCGCTCGAGGCCAACGCCGCCTGGCACGGCACCGGCGAGGTCGACGTGTCGGCCCCGGGCGCCACGCTGCTGCGCTGGGAGCTGACGGCCGGCGGCCCCGACGGCGCCCCGCTGCTCGCCGCCGAGGTCGACCTCGACCCGGCGGAGGAGCACCTGATCCGCTGCGATCGCGTCGACTTCCCGCCCGGCGGCGAGGCGCTCCTGCACACGCACCAGGGGCCGGGCATCCGCTGCCTCCTGTTCGGGACGTTCCGCGTGGAGACGGACGGCCACGTCCTCGAGCTGGACGCCTACGGCCCGTGGTTCGAGGCCGGCCCGAGCCCGGTCTACGCGCAGGCGGGGCCCGACGCGCCGGCCGCCTTCGCGCGGGTGATGGTGCTGCCGCGCCGCCTGCTGGGCCAGAGCTCGATCCGCTACGTGCGCGACGAGGACCGCGACCGGCCGAAGAGCCAGCGCTACACCGTGTTCGTGGACGAGCCGGTCGAGCTGCCGTGACGCTACGTCGACGCCGCTCTTCCCGCGCGCCCTCGCGGCTTGGTAGCAGCGCGACCAGTTATGAAGGCGTGAGCCGGGCCCGCGCCGAACGCAGTGAGGCGCTTGGACATGACCGGAGATTTCGAAGCATCGAAATCAGTGCGGCCCGGCGAGAGCGCAGCGCCGCGGCAGTCATGCGGCGCGGAGCGGTCATAGACGGAGGAGGGATAGCAGTTGAGCGAGCGCAGTGAGCGCGTTGTCGCCGCGAGCGCCAGCGAGCCACAACCATCCCTCCGAAGGACCGAAACGGACTGGGGGCGAAGCCCTTGCCGACGCCCTGATCGGGCACGGCGCCGACCTCGCGTTCGGCGTTCCCGGCGAGAGCTACCTCGCCCTGCTCGACGCGCTCCACGACCGTGCCGATCGGCTGCGCTTCATCACGTGCCGCCACGAGGCCGGCGCCGCCAACATGGCCGAGGCGTACGGCAAGCTGACCGGCCGGCCGGGCATCTGCCTCGTCACCCGCGGGCCGGGGGCGGCGCACGGCTCGGTCGGCGTCCACACCGCCTTCCAGGACTCGACGCCGATGCTGTTCCTGATCGGCCAGGTGGCGCGCGACGCGATCGAGCGCGAGGCCTTCCAGGAGGTCGACTTCCGGCGCATGTTCGGGCAGCTCGCGAAGTGGGTCGCGCAGATCGACGACGCGGCGCGCATCCCGGAGCTCGTCTCGCACGCCTTCCACACCGCGACCGCCGGGCGCCCCGGGCCGGTGGTGCTGGCGCTGCCCGAGGACATGCTGGTGGAGCGCGCCGACGTCCCCGACGTGCCGCGCTACCGCCCCGTGCAGGCGCACCCCTCGCCGGCCGACGTCGCCGACGTGCAGGCGCGGCTGGAGCGGGCCGCGCGCCCCTTCGTGCTGGTCGGCGGCGCGCCCTGGACGGCCGAGGCGTCCGACGACCTGCGCGTGTGGGCGGAGATCAACCGCCTGCCGGTCGGCGCGTCGTTCCGCTGCCAGGACTACCTCGACAACCGCTCGCCGTCGTACGCCGGCGACGTCGGCCTCGGGATCAACCCGGCGCTGGCGCGGCGGGTCCGCGAGGCGGACCTGCTGCTCGTGATCGGCGCGCGGCTCGGCGAGGCCACGACCTCCGGGTACACGCTCGTCGACGTCCCGGTGCCGCGGCAGGAGCTCGTCCACGTGCACGCCGATCCGGAGGAGCTCGGCCGCGTCTACGCGCCGGCCCTCGGGATCTGCGCGTCGCCGCCCGCCTTCCTGGCCGCCCTGCGCGCCACCGAGCCCGCGGCGGCCCCGCTCTGGGCCGGCGAGACCGCCGCGGCCCGGGCCGAGTACGAGGCCTGGCAGACGCCGACGCCGCAGCCGGGCGGCGTCAACCTGGGCGAGATCGTCGCGTGGCTGGCCGAGACGCTGCCCGACGATGCGATCGTCACCAACGGCGCGGGCAACTACACCGTCTGGCTGCACCGCTTCTACCGCTACCGGCGCTTCCGCACCCAGCTCGGCCCGACGTCCGGCGCGATGGGCTACGGGCTGCCGGCCGCCGTCGCCGCCAAGGCGGTGCACCCCGACCGCACCGTCGTCGCCTTCGCCGGCGACGGCTGCTTCCTGATGGCCGCCTCGGAGCTCGCCACGGCCGTCCAGCACGACCTCCCGATCGTCGTCGTCGTGGCGGACAACCGCATGTACGGGACGATCCGCATGCACCAGGAGCGGCACTACCCCGGGCGCGTCTCGGGCACCGACCTCGCGAACCCCGACTTCGCCGCGCTGGCGCAGGCCCACGGGGCCCACGGCGAGACGGTCGAGCGCACGGCGGAGTTCCCCGCGGCGTTCGAGCGGGCCCTCGCGAGCGGCCGCCCGGCGCTCCTCTCGCTGCGCGTGGATCCCGAGGCCCTGACGCCCGTCGCGACCCTCTCCGCGACCCGCGAACGGGCGCTGGCAGCCGCCCCCTGACATAAGTTCGGGCCGTGGACTAACTAAGTTGACAGGCCAATTCCGCCGCTCTAAGGTGGAACACGTTCGCGGGGGAGGAACGGGGAGGGGCCGATCGCTCTCCGGGAGCCGCGGGCGAGGGCGATGGCGTTCGAGGGAGAGAGGGTGCGGTTGCTCGGTACGTCTGACGTGGGCTGGCGGGCGGGTTCGCCGCCGTCGGGCCGCGGTGGTATGGTCGCCGCCCCTCCCCCGGGGCGCTGACGCGATGACCGAGCAGGCCACGACCACGACGGCGCCCGCGGCGGCCGCGCGACCCGAGCTGACGCTCGGGCACATCGCGCGCTACGTCGGCCGCGTGCTGCTGATCGTGATCGCGGTCTTCTGCGTGATCTGGGTGCTGTTCCTGGCCGACAACTCGGCCCTCGAGCGGCCCGAGCTCTTCATCACCACGACGCTCAACGCGATCACCCTGAGCGGGCTCTACTTCGTGGTCGCGAGCGGCTTCACCCTCATCTTCGGCCTCATGCGCGTGGTCAACATGGCGCACGGCTCGTTCTTCCTGCTCGCCGGCTACATCGCGGCGGAGTGGGACAAGGACCACGATCAGTGGCTGGTCGGCCTCGTGGTGGCGTGCGTGTTCGTCGCCATCCTCGGCGTGATCATGCAGCAGACCCTGCTGCGCTGGAACCAGGGCCAGGACCTGCGGCAGGCGCTGATCACGATCGCCGTGTCGGTCATCCTCGCCGACCAGATGCTGGCCAAGTACGGCGGCGTCCCCACCGACATGACGTGGCCGGACTGGTTCGACCGCAAGGTGCCGATCGGCCTCTACGGCATCGAGTACTCGTTCACCCGCCTGCTCATCCTCTCGGCCGGCATCCTGACCGGGCTCGGGCTCTGGCTCTGGCTCAAGAAGACGCGCACCGGCATGGTCATCCGCGCCGGCGTCGACGACCGCGCGATGGTGTCGGCGCTCGGCATCAACATCCAGCGCGTCTTCATGATCGCGTTCGCCGTGGGCACCGGTGCTCGCGGGCCTCGGCGGCGTCCTCTACGCCAACTACGGCGGCATCCAGGCCGGCAAGGACGCGGACTTCCTGCTGATCTCGCTGATCGTCGTGATCATCGGCGGCATGGGGTCGCTCGGCGGCGCGGCGATCGGCGCCGTGCTGTTCGGCCTCGTCGACACCTTCTCCGACATCTACCTGCCGCAGGAGTACACGAACTACGGCGTGCTGCTGACCTTCGCGCTGCTGGTCGCGGTGCTCGCGGTGCGGCCACTCGGGCTCTTCGGACGGCCGGCATGACGCTCGACACCCACCAGGACCTCGAGATCCCCTCGGCGCGGCGCGCGTCGCCGGTCGACTGGATCGTGGGCGCCGTCGTGATCGTCGTGCTGCTGCTGATGCCGGTCATCGCGACGGAGTACTTCGTCAGCGCCATCCTCACGCAGGCCCTGTGGATCGGCATCGCGGCGGCCAGCCTGATCTACCTCGCGGGCTACGGCGGCATGGTCTCGCTGTGCCAGGTCGCGATCTACGGCGTCGCGGGCTTCACCTACGGCAACCTGGTCGCGGCCGACGGCGGCGTCGACGCGGCCTGGAACCCGTGGGTCGCGCTCGTGGCCGCGCTGCTGGTCGCGACGCTGGTGGGCGCGCTGTTCGGCCTCGTCTCGAGCCGCAGCGAGGGCATCTACTTCCTGATGATCACGCTCGCGCTGGGCGTGATCGTCTACCTGTTCTGGGGCAAGGTCACCGATCTCTCCGGGTTCGGCGGCCTCAACGACATCGCGTCGCCGTCCGTGGTCGACAACCCGACGACGGAGCCCAACGGCCTCTACTACGTGGTCGTCGTCTGCTGCGTGCTCGTGTTCCTGCTGATCCGCTACATCGCGCGCACGCCGTTCGGGCTGACGCTCCAGGGCATCCGCGACGACCCCACGCGCATGCGCGCCCTGGGCTACAACGTCGTCCTCCACCGGACGCTGGCGTTCGCGTTCGCGTCCTTCATCGCGGCCATCGCCGGGATCCTCAACGTCTGGTGGAACACCCGCATCGACCCGAACTCGATCAACCTCGGGCAGACCATCGACGTCCTGGTGATCGCCGTCATCGGCGGCCTGCTGCGGCTCGAGGGCGCCTGGATCGGGGCGATCGTCTTCGTGGTGCTCGACAACTACACGCGTGGAACCGACCTGATCGGCGAGCGCTTCAACACGGTCATCGGGGTCATCTTCCTCGTGATCGTGCTCGTCTCCCCGGGCGGCATCATGGGGATCTACGCGATGGTCAAGGATCGCCTGCGCCGACCGCGAACGCCGGCGGTGCCGCCGCCGACGCCCGCGACGGAGCCGGGCGGCACGTAGTCGTGGGGGACTGCCCGCGCAGAGGTTCGGAGGAGGGAAGGAGGCGGACGAGAGAGACCGAGGGAAGGGCGCGCGAGCGAGGGTTCGCGCAGGTACGTGAGGGTTGGGCCGGCGACGCCGCCGGCGCACGACGACCGGCGGCGATTGCGTCGGGGAGATTCAAGGGAGGAACGAATGCAACGTACGAGTGAAGGCAGGAGGCTCCGTCTGTGGGGCCTGCTCGCCGTGATGGTGCTGGGGCTCGCAGTGGTCGGCGCCGCGTGCGGTGACGACGACAGCGACAGCTCGTCCGCCACGAGCGCGGCGGCCGAGGCCACCTCGGCAGCCGAGTCCGTGGCGTCGGAAGCCACGTCCGCGGCCGCGTCGGTCGAGTCGGAGGTCGCGAGCGAGGCGTCGTCCGTCGAGAGCGAGGCCACCGAGGCCACCGAGGCGACGGGCGAGTCGAGTGCAGCGGCGACCGGTGGCTCGGCCGCCGGCGAGACGCTCAAGATCGGCATCCTGTCCGACTGCGAGGGCGCATTCGCGTCGTTCTACGAGGTCGACATCGCCGGCGCGCAGCTGGCGCTGATCCAGAAGGGCGCGACCGCCAAGGGCAAGCCCAGCGACGGCCTCGACGGTGCGACCGTCGCCGGCCGCCCGATCGAGATCGTGGGCTACGGCTGCGCCGACGACACGGCCGACAAGGCGATCGAGGAGACTCGCCGCCTGGTCGAGCAGCTCGGCGCCGAGATCCTCATCGGCCCGCTCTCGGGCGACGAGGGCATCGCGGTCGCGAACTACGCGCTGGAGCACCCCGAGGTCACGTTCATCAACGGCACCTCGGGCGCCCAGGACACGACCCTGAAGGTGCAGGCGCCGAACTTCTTCCGCTTCAACTCGGATGGCGCCCAGTGGTCGGCCGGTCTCGGCGACTACGCGTACAACACGCTCGGCTGGAAGACGGCCGCGATCATCGGCGACGACTACTCGTTCCCGTACACGTCGCTCGCCGGCTTCGTGGCCGAGTTCTGCGCCCTCGGCGGCCAGGTCACGTCCCGTGTCTGGCCTGCGCTGGGCGAGACGGACTACTCGTCGTTCATCGCGCAGATCCCGGAGGACGTCGACGGTGTCATGGTCGGCATCGGCGGCGCCGGTCTCGTGACCTTCATCAAGCAGTACGAGGAGGAGCGGGGCAAGATCGACGGCAAGAAGTTCATGGGCAACGTCTTCTGGCCGGACCCGGTGGTCCTCAAGGAGATCGGCGCCCAGCTCGAGGGCGGCGTGGCCGCTGGCCCGACGGCCGGCGACTCCACCGACCCGAAGGCCGTCGAGTACGCCGCCGCCTACGACGCGGCCTACCCGGACCAGGCGGGCACCGCCTCGTCCGTGTTCGCGTACAACTACTACAACGCGGCACTGGCCATGATCGCCGGCCTGGAGGCCGTCAACGGCGACCTCTCGGACGGGCACGCCGCGTTCCGCGAGGCGCTCTCCGGCCTCACGATCGACGGCGCGTACGGCCAGATCACGCTCGACGAGAACCGCAACGCCATCACGGACAACTACGTCCAGCAGGTCGTCAAGACCGACGATGGCTACGGCGTCAAGACGATGCTGAAGGTCTCGGGCGTCGACCAGGCGTTCGGCGGGGTGTTCACCAAGGACACGCCGTCGCCCGACCGCGACAACCCGAAGTGCGAGAAGCTCGACACGCCGCCGCCGTGGATCGGCAACGCGGAGACCATCGACTACAGCGCCGGCGGCTGATCCGCCGGTACGGAACGAGCCGGGCAATCACCACGTGACTGCTGTCGCACACGAGCGACCCGAAGGTGCCGAGCCGATCCTCCGCTTGCGGGGGGTCGGCCGGCGCTTCGGCGGCGTCCTCGCCGTCCGCGACGTCGATCTCGACGTCGCGGCCGGCGAGCGGCGCGCCATCCTGGGGCCGAACGGAGCGGGGAAGACCACGCTCTTCAACCTGATCTCGGGCGAGTTCCCGCCGACCGAGGGCAGCATCGAGGTCTTCGGCCGCGACGTGACGCGCCTGCCGGCGCGCGCCCGCCCGCACATGGGGCTGACGCGCACCTTCCAGAAGTCCAGGCTGTTCCTCGGCCTCAGCGTCGAGGACAACATCTACCTCGCCGTGCTCGGCGTGAAGCGGGGGCACCTGCGCCCGATCCGCACGGGCGCCGACCGCCAGATGCGCACGCGGGCCCGCGAGCTCGCCGGCATCGTCGGCCTCGGCAGCAAGCTGCGGGCCGTCGTCGGCTCGCTCTCGCACGGCGAACAGCGCCAGCTCGAGGTCGCGATGGCCCGGGCCGGCGATCCCAAGATCATGATGCTCGACGAGCCCGCCGCCGGCCTCTCGCGCGGCGAGCGCGTCGCGCTCACCGACCTGCTCCTGCGGCTCGACCGCGACGTCACGCTGCTGCTCATCGAGCACGACATGGACGTCGCCCTGCGCGTCGCCGAGCGGGTCACGATGATGCACGACGGCCGCGTGATCGTCGAGGGCACGCCCGAGGAGATCAAGGCCAACCAGACCGTCCACGACCTGTACCTGGGGCGCGGCGGAGGAGGCGAGCACTGATGGCCGCCGACGGCGCGCCGCTGCTCGCGGTCAGCGGGCTCAACGCGTGGTACGGCCGCGCGCAGGTCCTGCACGGCGTCGGCTTCGAGATGGGCACCGAGTCGGTCGCCGTGATCGGCCGCAACGGCATGGGCAAGACGAGCCTCTGCCTCGCGCTGATGGGGCTGATGCCGAAGGCCGAGGGCTCCGTCTCGCTTCGCGGCAAGGAGCTGATGGGCCGCCACCCGTACCAGATCGCGTCGGCGGGCCTCGGCTTCGTGCCGCAGGGCCGCCGCCTCTTCCAGTCGCTGACGGTCGACGAGCACTTCCGCATGCTCAAGCCGACGAGCGGCGGGCAGTGGACGATCAAGCGACTCTACGAGCTCTTCCCGCGCCTGGCCGAGCGCAAGGACGTCGGCGGCACGCAGCTCTCCGGCGGCGAGCAGCAGATGCTCGCGATCTCGCGCGCGCTGCTCACGAACCCGCGCCTGCTGGTGATGGACGAGCCGTCCGAGGGCCTCGCGCCGACGATCGTCGACAGCCTCGTCGACACCGTGAAGACGCTGGTCGGCGAGGGCATGTCGGTGCTCGTCGTCGAGCAGAACCTCGGTGCGGCCACCACGCTCGCGGAGCGCCTGCTGGTGATGGTGGCCGGCGAGATCTTCACGGAGACCACCGCCACGGCGGTCAACGAGGACCCGACCCTGCAGCAGCGCTTCCTCGGCGTCACCGCCGTCGAGGGCGCGGCCTGACGCCGGGCCGGGGAGCGGAGCGGCGGTGGACGCCGGCGATCCCACGCGCCTCGACGCGACCGCGCTCGCGGCGGCGATCCGCGCGGGCGACGTCTCGCCCGTGGAGGCGCTCGCCGCGTACCGGGCTCGCGCCGACCGGCTGAACGGCTCGCTCAACGCGATCGTCGCCGTCGACGAGCGGGCGGAGGACGCGGCGCGCGCGGCCGAGCGGGCGCTGGCCCGGGGCGACGCCGTGGGGCCGCTGCACGGCGTGCCGTTCACCGCCAAGGACTCGCTGGACGTCGCCGGCCTGCCCGCGACGCGCGGCTCGCTCCTCTTCGCCGACCACGTGCCGTCGCGCGACGCCGAGGCGGTGGCGCGGCTGCGCCGGGCCGGCGCGATCCTCGTGGGCAAGACGAACCTGCCGGAGTTCGCCCTCTGGTGGGAGACCGGCAACCGGGTCTACGGGACGACGCGCAACCCGTGGGACCCCGACCGCACGTCCGGCGGCTCGACCGGGGGCGAGGCGGCCGCGCTCGCGGCGGGGCTGACGGCGCTCGGCCTCGGCTCGGACGTCGGCGGCTCCATCCGCATCCCCTCGAGCCACTGCGGCATCGTCGGCCTGAAGGCGACGCACGGCCGGGTGCCGATCACGGGCCACTGGCCGGAGTCGCTGCAGCGCTTCATGCACGTCGGGCCGATGGCCCGCTCGGTGCGCGACGTCGCGCTCGCGCTGCGCCTGCTCGCAGGGCCCGACGGTGCCGACTGGCACGCCGTGCCGGTGCCGCCGCCCGAGGTGCCGGACGGGCCCGGCGACCTGCGCGGGCTGCGCGTGGCCTGCTCCCCGGGCGGCTTCGGGCCGACGGCCGGCGACGTCGCGGCCGTCGTCGACGCCGCCGGCGCCGCGCTCGCGGCGGCCGGCGCGACCGTCGAGGCCGCGACGCCGGAGCTGCCCGACTGCAACCTGCTGACGCTGACGCTGTACGGCTGCGAGGCGAGCGGCTACTTCGCCGGCGTGACCGCCGGGCGGGAGGACGACCTGCACCCGTTCCTGCGCGCCCGGCTCGGCCGGCCGCTGCCGCCGCTCGCCGACTACGTCGAGGCCGAGGCGGAGGTCGAGCGCATCCGCGAGCGGCTGACGCGGTTCCTGCGGGCGCACGACGTCCTGCTCTGCCCGGTCGCCGCCGTCCCGGCGCACGCGCACGACATGGCCGAGCTCGTCCTCGACGGCGAGGCGCACCATCCGCGGAGCGTGATGCGGGCGACGATCCCCTTCGACCTCACGGGCTCGCCGGCGCTCGCGGTTCCCTTCGGCACGTCGCCCGAGGGCCTGCCGATCGGCGTGCAGGTGGTCGGGCGCCGCTTCGACGAGGAGACGGTGCTGCGGGTCGGCATGGCGCTGGAGCAGGCGCGCGGCCCGCTGCCGCGGCCGCCGCTCGACGGCTGATCCGCCGCATCCCCTGTCCGTTCTCCGACCCCCCGGAACCTCACCATCCGTGCACCATTCGGGGGGCACCGGCGACGGCGGGCGCGGGTACGATGCCGCCGCGGGTCTACCCGGGACCCGCATCGACGCGGTCTGTGGAGGCTCCGCGTGGCCGTACGCCCGCGACGTCGAAGCCGGTCATCGCGCCCTCACGTCGAGGCGCCCGCACAACCCTGCGCGCCCACGCTCCTGCAGAGCAAGCTGCGGGTGCCGCCGGTCCGGCCGGACGTCGTGGACCGCGCACGGCTGGCGCACCTGCTCGCGGAGCCGCTGGCGCGTCGCGTCACGGTGCTCGACGCCCCGGCGGGCTTCGGCAAGACGACGCTGCTCGCGTCGTGGCTGGCGGCCGACCCGGAGCGCGCGGCGGCGTGGGTGTCGCTGGACGAGCGCGACGTCGACTCGGCCCGCCTGCTGGCGCACGTCACCGCGGCCCTGGCGCGCGCCGACCCGGCCATCGCCCTGGCGCTGCCGTCCGCCGGTGCGCCGACCACGCGCCAGGCGGCCCTGACGACGCTGGCCAACGGCCTGGAGGCCGCCGGCGTGCCGGTCGTGCTGGTGCTCGACGACTGCCACCTCGTGTCCGGGGCCGCCAGCCTGGAGGTGCTGGAGTTCCTCGTCGAGCACCTGCCGGAGCCGACGCGGGTCGTGCTCGCGATGCGCGGCGACCCCGCCGTGCCGCTCGGGCGGCTCCGCGCGCGCGGCATGCTCCAGGAGATCCGCGCCCACGACCTGCGCTTCACCGCCCGCGAGGCGCGCGCGCTGCTGCACGACGGGTTCGGCGTTGCGCTCGACGCCCCCGAGGTGCAGCGCCTGGTCGAGCGCACGGAGGGCTGGCCGGCGGGCCTCTGCCTGGCCGGGCTCTCGCTGCGCGACCATCCGGATCCGCCGGCGTTCGTGCGCGACTTCGCCGGCGACCACCGCCACGTCGGCGAGTACCTCATGGAGGAGGTCCTGCGCGCCGAGCCGCCCGAGGTGCGGGAGTTCCTGCTGCGCACCTCGCTGCCGGCGCGGCTGTCCGGCGCGCTCTGCGACGCGATGCTCGAGCGCACCGGCTCCGCGGCGCTGCTGGCGACGCTGGAGCGGCGCAACCAGTTCCTGATCCCGCTCGACGAGCACCACGAGTGGTACCGCTACCACCACCTGTTCGCGGACTTCCTGCGCGGCGAGCTGCTGGCGCAGGAGCCCGAGCTGGTGCCCGTGCTGCACCGCCGGGCCGCGGCGTGGCTCCGCGCCACCGCCGACGTGAACCTGGCGATCCACCATGCGGCCGCCGGCGGCGCCTACGAGGACGCGGCGGCCATGATCGTGTCCAACGGCCCGCTGTGGACGCGCCACGGACGCCCCGCCACCGTCGCCGCCTGGCTGGACCTGCTGCCCGACGACTACGCAGCGCGCGATCCGCAGCTCGCCGCGAGCGCCGCCTGGTACGCCCGCATGTCGGGCCTCGACCAGCTGACGTTCCGGGCCTACGCGCGCTGGGCCGCGCTCCCCGACGGTGAGCGGCCCTGGGTCGGCGTGGCCGGGACCCAGGCGACCGAGGTCGCGCTGCTGCGCATCTTCGAGGCGTACGACGACGTCGGCGCGACCGTGCACGCGGCACGCGCCGCGGCGCGGATCGTGCCGCGCGACGACCCGAGCTCCTGCATCGCGCAGACGCTGCTCGGCATCGCCCTGCTGCACGCCGGCCGCTTCGCCGAGGCGATCGCGCCGCTCAACGCCTCCCTGGCCCGGTCGACCGACCCGCGGCACGCCATCGTCCACGACTCCACGCTGGCGCTGCTGGCGTCGGCCGAGGCGCACTGCGGCCGCGTGGAGCGCGGCCGCGACCTGGCGGAGCGCGCCCTCGCCTTCATCGCCCAGCACGACCTGGCGTCGTCGCCCTCCATCGGCTCGGCCTACACCGCCGCCGCGGAGGCCCTGCTCGCGGCCGGCGAGGTCGAGCGGGCGCTGCCGCTGGCGGCCCGGGCCGCGGAGCTGCAGGCGATGCCGGCGCCGGACGTCACCTACGGCCACGCGCTGCTCGTGCTGGCCCGGGCCTCGGCCACGGCCGGCGACGCGCCGGGGGCCCTGCACACGCTGCAGCGCGTGCGCGCCGCCATCGCCGGCGCCGGCGACGCGGCGTACATCGCCTCCTGCGCGGCCGCGCTCGAGATGCGCCTCGGTGCCGCGGTGCCCGCCGCCCACGAGCCGCTCAGCGCGCGCGAGCTCGACGTGCTGCGGCTGCTCGCCACCGACCTGAGCCAGCGCGAGATCGGCGCGGCGCTCTTCGTCTCCATCAACACCGTGAAGTCGCACGTGCGCGCGATCCTGCGCAAGCTCGACGCCGGCACCCGGGCCGAGGCCGTGGAGCACGCCCGCCGTCGCGGGCTGATCGAGGGTCCCTGACCGGCAACCGCCGGACGCTGGTACGCTGACCGCGTGCGCGCCGCGAGCGACCCGGCGGTCCCGCGGGACCTGGCCCTCGTCGCCGCCTTCGTCAACACGAACGACCGCGAGGCCGGGCTCGACACGCTGGCCTCGCCGGCGGCGCTGACGGCGTGGCTGCGCGAGCGCGGGCTGCTGGCGGGCGGTGGCGCGGCGGACGCCCCGGCGCTGGCGCGGGCCACCGAGGTGCGTGAGGCGCTGCGCGGCCTCCTGCTGGTCAACGCGGGCGCGCCGCCCGCGCCGTGGGCAGCGGCCGTGCTCGACGCCGCGGCCGAGCGCGCCGCGCTGCGCCCCCGCTTCGGCCCGGCCGGCGACGCCCGGCTCGAGCCCGCCGGCGCGGGCGTCGACGCGGCAGTGGGGCGCATCGTCGCGGCGGCGGCGGGCGCGATGCGCGACGGCTCCTGGGGGCGGCTCAAGGCGTGCGCCGAGGACGGCTGCCGCTGGGCGTTCTACGACGCGTCGCGCAACCAGTCGGGGCGCTGGTGCTCGATGGCCGTCTGCGGCAACCGGGCCAAGAACCGCCGGGCCTACCGCCGCCGCCACCCTGGCGCCGCCTGACCGTTCGCGTTCCCGGCGACGCGCGCGGGCCGGCGCCTGCGGGCGTACCGGTATCGTCCCGGGCAACGCATGGCCGTCACCGCGCATCGCCGGCTCGTCGCCGCGCTGCGGTCCGCGCGACCGCCGCTCGCCGTCGCGGCCGCCCGGACGCGGGCGCGGCCCGGGCGCGGCCTGGCCGTCGCCGCCGGCGTCGCTGCCGCGGTCGCCGTCCTCGGCGGCGTCGTCGGCGGCGGCCTGGTCGCCGGCGAGCGCTCGCTGCAGCGCGCGGCGGAGACGATCCCGCCGGGCGACCGGGTCGTCGCCGCCGTCTACGGGCAGGCCCTGCCGCGCGCCGAGGAGCCGGCCGCCGACCGGACGGCGCGGGAGGCGGTGGGCTCGGTCACGGACGCGCCCGTGACGCAGGTGCTGCTGATGCGCGAGATCGCCATCGGCGGCCGCGACGTGCAGATCGGCGGCCTCTCCGACGCGGCGAGCCACGTCCGCGTCACGTCGGGCCGCATGCCGGGGGCCTGCACCGAGGAGCGCTGCGAGGTGCTGCAGATCGGGCCGGCGGACGCGGAGCCCGTGCGCGACGACTCGCTGCCGGTGGTCGTGGTCGGCACCGGCACCCTCACCGACCAGGTGCCGTTCGGCGGCGCGTTCACGCCGACCGGGGACGGCGAGGGGCCGCCGCCGGTCTTCCTCGTGGCGCCCGATCTGGACGGGCTCGACACGCTGCCCGCGCTGCAATCGCAGTTCCGCACGTACGGCTGGATCGCGCCCATCGAGCCCGGCGCCATCCACAGCTGGGACATCGAGGACCTGCTCGCGGCGGAGGCCGAGGCGAAGACGTCGCTGCAGCGGGCGAACGCGGCCTTCACGCTGGAGGCGCCGGACGCGGCCCTGCGCGACGTGCGGACGGACTCGCGGGTCGCCGAGCGGCGCATCCTCGTGGTCGGCGGCGTCGGCGCGGCGCTGCTGCTCGGCTTCGCGCTGCTCGCGGCGAGCACCGTGCGGCGCGACGTGCACGCCGAGTGGCGGCGCCTCGACGTGCGCGGGGCGCGGCGCTGGCACCTGTGGCTGTTCGCCGTCGCCGAGCTGGGGTGGATCGCGCTCGCCGGCCTGGTGGTCGGGGTGGTGGCCGCCGTCGCCGCCGTCGCCCTCGCCGCCGACCTCGCGGGCCTGGGGGCCTGGGAGATCGTGTCGCGCTCGCTGCTCGCGACCGACGGCCTGCTGGCGCTCGCGCTCGCGTGGGTCGTCGCGACCGTGGTGCTGGTGGCGGCGCAGCGGCCGTCGCTGCCGTCGCGCGGGCGCATCGGCACCCTGGACGTCGTCGCCGTGGCAGCGCTCGGCGCGCTGGTGCTCGCCGCCGAGCGCGGCACGGCAGGCGCCGGCGGCCTCGACCAGGACACCGATCCGCTGCTGCCGCTGGTGCCGGTGCTCGCGTCGCTCGTGGTCGGCATCCTGGCCTACCGCATCGTCGGCCCGCTGGCCCGGCTCGGCGAGCGCGCCACCCGCGGCGCCTCCACGGCCCGCCTGGCGCTCGTGGCGATCGCCCGCCGTCCGGAGGCGGCGGCGGCGACGGTCGCGTTCCTCGCCGTCAGCATCGGCCTCGCGGTCTTCGCGGAGTCCTACCGCGCGACGCTCGAGCGGGGGCAGCGCGACCAGGCGGCGTTCGCGGAGCCGCTCGACGCCACCGTGACCGCCGGCCGCGCCCTGGTGCAGCCGCTCGACGCGGCGGCCATCGACCAGTACGCCGCGATCCAGCCGGGCGCCGTCGCGCTGCCGGTGCTGCGCCGCAACGCGACCGTGCCGAGCGTCGGGACGCTTCCGCTGCGCGTCGAGGTGCTGGGGGTGCCCGCCTCGGGGCTGACCGACCTGCGCTGGCGCTCCGACTACGCCGACCGCTCGCCGTCGCAGCTCGCGGCGGCCCTGGCGCCGGGCGACTTCACGGGGCTGCGGACCACGCCGGTGCCGGAGGGCACGACGCGGCTGCGCCTGCCGGTGACGCTCGACGGCGTCTCCGTCGTCCTGCTGCTGTACGGGCAGACCGCCGGCGGGCAGCCCGTGCGCATGGACCTGGGCGTCGTGAAGTCGGGCCAGCAGACCGTCGAGATCGACGCGCCGCCCGGGCTCGCCGGCGGTTCCATCGTCGGGCTCGACGTCGCGCAGACGGCCACCGCCAGCGGCATCGAGGCGCACCAGGACGCCGAGGGCGGCACGGGCGTCGGCTCCGCGTCGGGCACGATCGTGCTGGGCCCGCTGCAGGCCGGCACCGGCGGGGACGCCTGGACCCCCGTCACCGACTGGAACGGCTTCACCGGCATCGACGGCCTGCGCCCGGGCGGCGAGGCGGCCGCCGCCGGCGCGCCGTTCAGCTACATCCTCTCCAGCGGCGGCCACGGCGTCGTGCGCCTGCCGCAGGCGACCGACGACACGGCGATCCCGGTCGCCGTCGGGCCGGGCGTCGCCGCGGCCGCCGGCCCGGACCGCACCATCGCGCTCGGCTTCGGCGGCTACCGCGTCAACGGGGTGATCGTGGCCTCGCTGGCGCGCTTCCCGACGGGCGAGGACCGGCCCGTGGTGCTGGCCGACCTCGACCGCCTGCGCACGGCGATCGAGGCCGCGGCGCCCGGCCAGGGCCGACCCGGCGAGGTCTGGGTCGGCGCGCCCGACGCCGCCGCGCTCACGCAATCGCTCGCCGCGCCGCCGTACGGGCTGCTCGACGTCACCACGTACGCCGCCGCGGAACGGGCCCTCGTCGACGACCCGCTGGCCCGCGGCATCCTCATCGTGCTCGCCTGCACGTCCGCGCTGTCGCTGCTCCTGGCGGGCGCGGGCCTCGTGGTCGGCGTGCTCGGCGACGTCCGCGACGGGCGGGGCGAGCTGTACGACCTCGAGGCGCTCGGCCTGCGACCGGCCAGCCTGCGGCGCCGGCTCGGCGTGCGCGCCGCCCTGCTCGCGGCGCTCGCGATCCCGCTCGGCTTCGCGCTCGGCGCCGTGCTCGCGAGCTTCGTGGTCGACCTCGTGCGCGTCTCCGCCAACGCCGGCACGCCGGAGCCGCCGCTGCTCACGGAGCTCGGCGCCGGGCGGCTGGCGGCCATCCTCGCCGTCGTGCTGGTGCTCGGCGCGGTCGCGGTGTGGGCGGTCGCCCGCGCGACGTTCCGCGAGCCGGCGCCGGTGCGCCCCGCGGGGGTGGACGGATGACGGACGCGCCGCTGCCCGCGATCCACCTGCGCGACGTCTTCCGCGTGCACCGCACCGACCAGGGCGATACGGCGGCGCTCCAGGGCGTCGACCTCGACGTGCCGGCGGGACAGGTGCTGGCGGTGCTGGGGCCGAGCGGCGCTGGCAAGACGACGCTGCTGCGGGTCGTGGGCGGCCTGGAGGCGCCGTCGGCCGGCGTCGCGGCGCTCCACGGGGTGGAGCTGTCCCGCCTCGGTGCCCGCCGCAGGGCCCGCGAGCGCGCGCGCCTCGTCGGCTTCGTCGACCAGCACTACGACGCCGCGCTGCAGCCCGACCGCACCGCGAAGAGCATCGTCGCCGACGGCCTGCTGCTGCTCGGCGCGACGAAGCGCGAGGCGCTGACGGCGGCCTACGCGCTGCTCGAGCGCGTCGGCCTGGAGGCCTACGCCGACGCCCGGCCGCCCGAGCTCTCCGGTGGCGAGCGCCAGCGCGTGGCCCTCGCGGCGGCCCTCGTGCACCGTCCCAGCGTGCTGCTGGCCGACGAGCCGGCCGGCGAGCTCGATGCCACGAGCGTCGACGTCGTCTACCGGCTGATCCGCGAGCTGGCCTCGGAGTCCGGCTCGACGGTGGTGGTGGTCAGCCACGACCCCGACGTCGCGCGCATCGCCGATCGCGCGGTGGTGCTGCGCGACGGGCGCGTCTCGGAGGAGCTCGGCCCGCCCGGCGAGCCGCGCCGCATCGTCGTCGACGACCGCGGGCGCCTGCAGCTGCCGGCGGCGCTGCTGCCGGCCGGCGGCGTGCAGCTCGCGGCCGTGCACGCCCAGCCTGGCGGCGCGTCGCTGGAGTGGCCCGTCGGCACGCCGCCGCCGCGCGCCGAGCCCGTCGCGCCGGCCGCCGCGCCGGAGCCGGGCCTCGTGGTGCTGCGCGCGAGCGGGGTGACTCGCGGCTTCGGCAGCGGCCGCGCCCGCCGCGTCGTGCTCGAGGACGTCGACCTGCAGGTGTCGTCGGGCGAGCTCGTCGTGGTGGCCGGCCGCTCGGGCACCGGCAAGAGCACCCTGCTGCGTACGCTGGTGGGGCTGGAGCGGGTGGAGGCCGGCCGCATCGAGCTCGCGGGCCAGCGGTTGGACGAGCTCGGTCGGGCCGAGGCCGCCGACGTGCGGCGCTCGACGGTCGCGGTCGTCGGTCAGGAGAGCGGACTGACGCCGTTCCTCAGCGCCACGGAGAACGTCGTGCTGGCCCTCGCGGTCCGCGGCGTGCCCGAGGCCGACGCCCAGCGGGAGGCTGCGCACTGGCTGGAGGCCGTCGGGCTGGCGCACCGCGCCGCGCAGCCCGTCGAGCGCCTCTCGGGCGGCGAGCGCCAGCGCGTCTCGATCGCGCGCGCCCTCGCGGCCCGTCCGGCGCTCCTGGTCGCCGACGAGCCCACGTCGCGCCTCGACGAGGACACGAGCGCGCTGGTCGCCGACCTCCTGCTCGCCGCGGCGCGCAGCGAGCGGGCCGCCGTGCTGGTGGCGACGCACGAGGAGCTGGTCGCCGCCCGCGCCGACCGCCTCGTCGCCATCGCACCGGACGGGCGGCTGCTGGAGTACGCGTACGGCGAGCGCCCGGCCGGGGTGCTGCGCACCGTCGCGCGGGGGTAAAACCGCCGTGAGTGCAGCCCGCGTATCGACCGATCCGTCGCCGACGGTCGTTGAGACTCGTCCGACTGCGCAGAACGCCGTCGATGGTCGCCAACATCGGCGCCAGTTATGAAAGCGTGAGCGAGCCCTGCCCCGCAGCGACGAAGGAGCGTAGGGGCTTGCCACCCAGGAGCGAAGCGACTGCTGCCGGCGAGCGAGAGCCGGAGCGGCACAGCAGTACCGTGCCGTCGGAGGCGGTTTCCTCGTCCGGAGGAGGGGTCGCAGTTGAGCGAGCGCAGTGAGCGCGTTGGCCGCCGTCGCGAGCGCCGCGGACACGGCTCTGGCGGCCATCGTTCTCGCGAGCGACCACTGGCACCCCTCCGTAGGACCCGCCGCCCACGTGCGGCTAGCAGCGGAGGACGGCCGATCCGCCCGAACCGTACTCGCCCCCAGCGGAACCCGCCTGCGAGCCGAGGTCAGGGTCGGTGACGTCGGCACGTGGGCGGCCGTACCCTGTTCTCTTCGTACACCGGCTGTCTCCGCTGCTGGATCGTCGTCCGCGGCGGGTCCTCCGGAGGGGTGGTTGTGGCTCGCTCCGCGGCGACGACCGACGCCAGACCGGAGGTCGGCGGCGCGTCGCTCGGGCGCCCAACGCGCTCACTGCGCTCGCTCAAGAGCTACCCCTCCTCCGTCCATGACCGCTCCGCGCCGCAAAGAGCCCCGGCGCTGCGCTCTCGCTCGGCCGCCAGCAGGTCGCTCCGCGGCAACGATCATGGACGCCAGACCAAGGACCGCGGCGCGTCGCTCCGGTGGACAAGCCCTCCGCTCCTTCGTCGCTGCGGGCAGGGCCTCGCTCACGCTTAATGACTGGCGCGTAGGCCAGCGAGGACCGTCGGCGTTCTGCCATCGTCGCGCTCGTCATCAGTGACCGTCGGCGGGCGGCGCCCGTGGAGCAGGTCACCTGGCCGGTCAGGCCGCCCGCCCCCGGCGCCCCGCCCGTCAGGGGAGCGCCACGTAGTCGACCTCGAGGAAGTCCGCGACCTCGGGGATCCAGCGGCCCTGCACGAACGCGACGTGGTCGGGGTGCTCGTTGTAGGCGGTGTAGGCCGCCTGGTCGGCGAACTCCATCGAGATGCCGTAGCGGTAGCCGTTCTTCGGGCTCACCTCGCGCAGCACCTCGAAGGCCTCGACGCCGGCGATCGAGGACAGCGCCCGTGCGGCGGCCAGGAAGGCGGCCTCCTCCGGCGAGCCCTCGGCGTGGTGCGGCGTGAAGACGACGGTGTGGCGGATGCGTCCGGGCGCGAGGTTCGGCATCCGCGCAGGGTACGGCGTCCGGCGGCTACGGCAGGGAGCGCGAGACGCCGCCGTCGACGGGCAGCACCTGGCCCGTGACGTACGACGCCGCCGGCGAGAGCAGGAACGTCGCCACGCGCGCGAGCTCGTCGGGCGCGCCGTAGCGGCCCATCGGGATCGTCGCCTCGGACGCGGCGCGCACGGCCTCGAGCGGCTGGCCCGTGTCGCGGGCGCGGGCCTCGTCGTAGGCCAGCGCGCGCTCGGTCTCGATGCGGCCCGGGGCGACGCCGTTGATGCGGATCCCGGGCGCGAGCTCGGCGGCCAGGGACTTGACGAGGCCGTTGAGCCCCGGTCGGATGGCGTTCGACGTCACGAGCCCGGGCAGCGGCGCGCGCACCGAGATCGACAGGACGACGCAGATCGCCGCGCGCTCGCTCTCCCGCAGGGCCGGCAGCGCGGCGCGGATCGTGCGCACGGCCGAGAGCAGCGTGCCGTCGATGGCGCGTGCCCACGCCTCCTCGTCGAGCGACGCGAAGGTGCCCGGCGGCGGGCCGCCCGAGTTCACCACCAGCAGGTCGAGGCCGCCGAGGCCGTCGACGGCCGCCTGCACGGCGGCGCCGGGCCCGTCGGCCGTGGCGAGGTCGGACGGCACGGCGAGGCCGCCGATGGCCGCGGCCCGCTCGTCGAGCGACGCGCTCGGGCGGGAGGCGACGGCGACGCGCGCGCCCTCGGCGGCCAGCGACGTGGCGATCGCCGCTCCGATCCCGCGGCTGCCCCCGCCGACGAGCGCGCGGGCGCCGACGAGCCCGAGGTTCACGGGTGCAGCTCGTCGCTCGACGCGGCGAGCGCCCGTGCCAGGATCTCGCAGAGCGCGCGCTGGTCGTCCTCGGACAGGTGCCGGATCGGCGCGGGCGGGTCGAACAGGCGCGCACGATGGCGGGCCCGCACCGCGGCGCCCTCCTCGGTCAGCGCGAGCATCTTCACGCGACGGTCGCCGGGGGCGGGCCGCCGCTCGAGCAGGCCGCGCTCCTCCAGCCGGTCGACGATGCCCGTCACGTTGGAGTTGTCGCACGCCAGCACGCGGGCGAGGTCGCCCATGGGCCGCGGCTCGTCCGGGTCGAGGACGCTGAGGGTCATCGCCTGCATGGGCGTCAGGTCCTCCTCCGCGAGCGTCGCGGAGAGGTGCGGCCGGAGCGACGTCCAGAGGCCGAAGAGCAGGCGCCACGCCTCGTGGGCGCTGCTCGGGGCGGCGACGCCGCGCTCGCCGGCGGTTCTCACAGCCACATCATACTGGACTTCACAAATAGTTGACTCCATCCATATTGGAGCTACCCTTCCTTTCCATGCCGGAAGCCCCCGCCATCGAGGCGCTCGACCTCGTCCGCGAGTTCAAGAAGGGCCCCCGCGCCGTCGACGGCATCGATCTGGCGGTCGCGACGGGCGAGATCTACGGCTTCCTGGGGCCCAACGGCGCCGGGAAGTCGACGACCGTGCACATGCTGACGACGCTCCTGCCGCCGACCAGCGGCACGGCGCGCGTCGCGGGGTACGACGTCGTCACGCAGGGCAAGGACGTGCGGGCGGCCATCGGCGCGGCGCTGCAGGAGGCCGCGCTCGACCCGCTGCTGACGGGCCGTGAGCACCTGCGGCTGCAGGCGTCGCTGCAGGGCCTGCCGCGCGAGATCCGCATGACGCGGGCGCAGGAGCTGCTCGACCGCGTTGGCCTGACCGAGGCCGCCGACCGGCGCGTGCGCGGCTACTCCGGCGGCATGAAGCGGCGCCTCGACCTCGCGCTCGCGCTGGTCAGCAACCCGCGCGTGCTGTTCCTCGACGAGCCGACCACCGGCCTCGACCCGCAGAGCCGCACCGCGCTCTGGGAGGAGGTCGCCCGGCTCGCGCGCGAGGACGGCGTGACCGTGTTCCTGACGACGCAGTACCTGGAGGAGGCCGACGTCCTGGCCGGCCGCGTCGGCATCATCGACCGCGGCCGCATCGTCGCGGAGGGCACGCCGGACGAGCTGAAGGCGGAGATCGCGCGCCCGACGCTGGAGATCGTGCCCTGCCGGACCGACGACCGGCAGGCGATGGCGCTCGTGCTCGATCGCTTCGGGCCCGCGACGCAGGGCGGGCCGAACGCCGTGGCGGTGCAGCTCGACGACGGCGCGACGGCGCTCGCGGACGTCATCCGCGCCCTCGACGGCGAGGGCCTCGCGATCGCCGACCTGCAGCTGCACGCGCCCACGCTCGACGACGTCTTCCTGGCCAAGACCGGTCGCCACCTGGAGGGCGCGTCCGACGGGCAGGGCGAGGCGGAGGCCCCGGAGGCCACGGAGGCGGTCGAGGCGTGAGTGCGATCGCTGCACCCGGCTCCGCACCGCGCGCTTCGGGCTGACGCCGTCGCTCTGGACGCAGGTCGGCGTGCTGGCGCGGCGCTCGATCGTGCGCACGGCGCGGCAGCCGGCGACGGTCTTCTTCGCCTTCTGCTTCCCGCTCTTCCTGCTGGCCGTCAACTCCGGTGGCCTCCAGGCCGCGACCGAGATCCCCGGCTTCCCGACGGACGACTACCTCACCTTCGCGCTCGGCGTGCCGTGCCTGCAGGCCGGCCTGTTCGCCATCGGCGGCGCCGGCTCCGACCTGGCCCAGGACATCCGCACGGGCTTCCTCGACCGCCTCTCGCTGACGCCGATGCAGGGCGCCGCGCTGCTGCTCGGGCACCTGGCGGGCATCGCGGTGCTCGCCACCATGCAGGGCACCGTGTTCCTGCTGGTCGGCTACATCGCCGGCGCGTCGTTCGCGGCGGGCGTCGCCGGCGCCGCCGTGATCGTCCTGCTGACGGTGCTGTCCGCCCTCGGCTTCGGCTCGCTGGGGATGCTCGTGGCGCTGCGGACGGGGTCGGGCGAGGCGGTGCAGAGCATCTTCCCGCTGGTCTTCGTGTTCCTCTTCCTGTCGAGCTCGTCGCTGCCGCGCGACCTGATCCAGGTCGACTGGTTCCGCACGATCGCGACCTACAACCCGGTCTCCTACATCGTCGAGGCGATGCGCGCCCCGCTGATCTACGGCTGGGACTGGGAGGCGCTGGCGATCGGGTTCGGCATCGCGGCCGTCATCTTCGTCGTCTTCCTGACCGGCGCGACGATGGCCCTGCGCACCAGGTTGACGCGGACGTGAGCACCATGGACTTCCCGGGGGACGAACTCCCCGGAGATCCGGGGCAACGCCTCGTTCACGTCGGTGGCCCTCGGCGTGGCGTGGCGCTACCTCACCAACATCCGCAAGAACCCCGCGTTCCTGCTGCCGCCGCTGATCTTCCCGATCTTCTTCCTCATCGCGTTCGCCGGCGGCCTCTCGGCGGTCGGGGACGTGCCGAACTTCGACTACCCCGACTACACCGCCTTCCAGTTCGCCTTCGTGCTGCTGCAGTCGTCGGCGTTCGCGGGCGTCTTCGCGGGCTTCACCATCGCGGCGGACTTCGAGTTCGGCTTCGCGCGCCGCCTGCTGCTGGCCGCGCCGCGGCGGTCGGGGATCATCGCGGGCTACGCGCTCGTCTCGATCGGCCGCTGCGTCTTCACGGCCGTGCTCATCGGCGGCCTGGCCATGGCCGGCGGCATGGAGGTCAACGGCGACGCGGCGGACTTCGGCGCCCTGCTGCTGCTCGCGCTGCTGGTGAACGTCACCGCCACCCTGTTCGCGGCGGGCATGGCGCTGCGCTTCCGCACCATCAGCGCGGCTCCGGCGATGCAGGTGCCCGTCTTCCTGATCCTCTTCCTGGCCCCGGTCTACGTGCCGGTCAACCTGCTGCACGGCTGGATCCAGAGCGTCGCGCAGGTCAACCCCGTGACGCCGATGCTGGAGGCGGCGCGCGGCCTGCTGCAGGGCGACCTCGTCAGCATCGGCGCGGCCTTCGGCTGCGCGGTGGCCCTGCTGGTGGTCGCGCTGCCGTGGGCGGTCCGCGGCCTGCGCAGCGCCGAGCGCGCGGGCTGAGCGCGCTCACGCCCGCAGGTTGCGGTTGACCCGCAGGAGGTTGTCCGGGTCGTAGCGGCGCTTGACCTCCAGCAGGCGCTCGAGGTTCGCGCCGTACGTGGCCCGCAGGCGCTCGTCGCCCCTCGTCGGCGGTCTGGAAGTTCACGTAGCTCGCGCCCGTCGTGAAGGGCTGGCAGCGTTCGCCGGCCGCCCGGACCCAGGCGGCGAAGGCGTCGGCCTCCGGCTCGCCCGCGTCCCACGCGCCGTTGACGCCGATCACGTAGCGGGCGTCGCGGTTGCCGACGGCCCCGTCGTCCCACGCGCGCTCCTCGAGGGCGCCGCCGACGTGCAGGATCCCGACCTCGGCGTCGGGGATCGGGCACGTCGCGGCGAGGTCCTGCAGCGTCTCGAGCAGCCCGTCGGCGAGCTCCGCCACGTACGCGGTCCGCCAGTAGTAGTGGCGGCCCTTCGGCTCCGTCGCGTCGAGGTACGACTGCAGCTCGACGTACGGCTGCTCGCGCAGCAGGTCGACGACCGGGCTCGCCGAGCGCGCGGATCGGCGCGAGCGCCGCGTCGGCCCGCTCGGGCGGTCCGCTGTAGCAGACGGCCATGGCGCAGAGCAGCTCGCCGTGCCAGGCCGGGGCACGAACGGCGCCGGCGGCGCGCGGAGCACGATCAGGAACACGGTCAGCTCGCGCGGCGCCGCGACCGTCGAGCGCGCGGTAGGCCCGCAGGAGCTCCGCCGCGCGTGCGAACGGCCACGCGATCAGGCCGCCGTGCACCGTCGGGCCGACCGGGTGCAGGCGGAACGTGAACGACGTGACGACGCCGACGTTCGCGCCGGCGCCGCGCACGGCCCAGAACAGGTCGGGGTGCTCATCGCGGCTCGCCCGGCGGATGACGCCGTCGGGGGTGACGACCTCCACCGCCAGGAGGTTGTCGACGGTCCAGCCGAAGCGGCGGCAGAGGTAGCCGAGCCCGCCGCCGAGGGTGAGGCCGCCGACGCCGACCTCCGAGAAGAACCCGAGGACCGTCGCGAGGCCGTGCTCCTGCGTCGCCCGGTCCACGTCGCCCAGCAGGGCGCCGCCGCCGACGGTCGCCGTCCGCGCGTCCGGGTCGACGGTCACCTCCCGCAGACGCGACAGGTCGAGCGTCACGGCCCCCGGCGCGAGCGCCGTGCCGGCGATGTTGTGGCCGCCGCCGCGCACGCTCAGGAGCAGGCCCTCGCGGCTCGCGACCTCGACCACCGCTGCGACGTCGTGCGCGGACGCGGGCCGCACCACGAGCGCGGGTCGGGTCTCCGCCATCGCGTTCCAGAGCGTCGTCGCGTCGTCCCAGCCGTCGTCGCCGGGCAGGAGGACGTCGCCCTGCAGGCGGTCCTGCAGGGCGGCCACGTCGGCGGCGCCGAACGACGCCCGCCCGCCGCCGTCGAGGCGCGCGACGCGGATCGCGGCGGTGCTCATCGCCCGTCCTCCGCCAGGCACGCGCGCAGGGCGGCCACGAACGCGTCGGGCTGCTCGATCGGCGCGTCGTCCCCGGCGTCCTCGACGACGTGCAGCGGCCAGCCGTAGCGGTCCCGGGCCGCTTCCGCCACGCCCAGGGGAATCGCCATGGCGTGCCGGCCCCAGAGCAGGCACGTCGGCACGCCGAGGCGGGCGAGCTGCGCGGGCGGCATCGCCATCGCCAGCGCCTCCAGCGACGCGCCGATCGCGGCCTGGACGCTCGGGGTGCGGGCCCGCTCGATCGCGTACGCCTCGAGGGCCGCCCACGTCGGGCCCGTGCGCGCCACGAGCCCGTCGAGGTCGTGGGCGCAGTACTGCCACAGCGCGCGGTGGGTCGCGGGCTGCGGGTCGGCGATGAAGGCGCCGATCGCCTGGCCCATGCCGGGGTCGGGCGCGAACGGTGCGAGGCCGAGGCTCTCCACGAGCACGAGCCGTCGCAGGGCCGCGGGCCGCGCCGCGGCGAGCCGTGCGGCCATCGCGCCGCCGAGCACCTGGCCCACGATGATCGGCGGCTCGCCGCACGTGGCGGCGACGAGCCCGTCGAGCCACGCGACGAGGCGCGCCGCGTCCAGTACGCCGACCAGCGGCTCCGACGCGCCGTGACCCGGCAGGTCCGGTGCGATGACCCGGTGCGTGCCGGCGAGCGCCGGGATCACGTACCGCCACTGCGCGGCGTAGGCCGCGGGGCCGTGCAGCAGCACGAGCGGCGGGCCGTCGCCGCCCTCCAGCACGGCGGTGGACACGTCCGCGACCGTGACGCGGCGCTCGCTGACGGGCAGGCCGGCGAGCAGCGCGGCCCGCGGGTCGGTCGTGGTGTGCTCGGTGGTGGCCATGGCGGGCTCCCGGGTCGGGGGACTGGATGCCCCGACGCTAGGCGTGGCCGGTGCCGCCGCCATCGGCGGGACCACCCAACCGCGGTGCTGGCGGGCGTGGGTGGTTCCACCCACGCCCGCCGCTCAGAGCAGGCCGTGCTCGTACGCGCGCGCGGTGGCGGCGGCGCGGGAGGGCACACGCAGCTTCGCGAGGATGTTGCTGACGTGGCGGTCGACCGTGCGCTCGCTCAGGACGAGCCGCGCGGCGATCGCGCGGTTGGTCTCGCCCGCGGCCACGAGGCGAAGCACCTCCAGCTCGCGCGCGCTGAGGCCGCCGCGTGCGGGCGCCGGTCCGCCGCGGAGACCGGCCAGACGGGTCAGGTCGGGCTCGGCGCCGAGCTCGGCGAACACGTCGGCCGCTGCGTCGAGCTCCATCTCCGCGGCGTCGTCGTCGCCCAGCGCCCGGCATGCCGCGGCGAGCTGGACGCGGGCGCGCGCCGCCTCGTACGGCACCTGCAGCCCGTGCCACAGCCGCGCGGCGCCGCGCAGGTCGGCGAGCGCCCCGGCGGCGTCGCCGGCCGCGAGGCGGAGCGCGCCGCGCGCGTCCGCCGCCATCGCCGCGAGCATGCCCGCGCCGTCGTCCGTCGCCAGCCGCTGCAGCTCGGCGGCGGCGTCCTCGGCGGCCTGCCGGTCGCCGGCCGCGAGGGCGATCTCGACGCAGGCCGGCAGGAGGCGCCCGCGCCGCGCGGGGTCGCGCTGCTCGGCCACCGTCCGGACGATCGCGGCGTGCGCGACGTCGGGCGTCCCCTGGGCGAGCCGCAGCAGCGCGAGTCCGGGTTGCGGCTCGAAGCCCCGCCGGCTCGCGGCGCGGTACGCCTCCTCCGCCGCGGCCAGATCGCCGCGCAGCCGATGGATCTCGCCCTGGCGGTACGCCGCCGCAGCTGCGGTGTCCGTGCTGCGCCGCTCCTCGAGCCGCACCAGCGCCCGCTGCGCCTCCACCAGCGCGTCCTCCCAGGCACCCTGCTGCTGCAGCAGCTCCGCCCGGTGCAGCAGGCAGTGACCGGTGAACGCCACGAGCGCGGGCTGACCGTCGCACCACGTCTCCAGCGCGTCCGTCCACGCCGACGCGCGCCGCAGCTGGCAGAGCTCGTGGCAGCCCGCCAGCACGCTGCAGTAGAGGAGGCCGGTGACGATGGGGGAGAGCTCGCCGGCGACGACGGCGACCATGGCCTCGTCGATGCGCGCCAGGCCGTCCGGCACCCGACCCTGCCGGATCAGCGCGAAGCCCTCCTCGTGGCCGGCGAGGGCCAGCAGGTCGGCGTCGCCGAAGCGCGCGGCGATGCGCGCCGCCTCCGCGGCGACGGCGCCGGCCGCCGCCCACTCCTCGCTCGCGACGTGCCGCAGGAGCACCGGCAGCAGCAGCCAGCCGTCCTCGACGCACGGCTCGTCCCGGCCCTCCAGCATCCGCTGGGCGCGTGCGATCCATCCCGTCGCGAGCGTCGCGTCGTGGGGCATCAGCAGCAGGCCGAGCCAGAAGGCGCAGCGCGCGGCCGCCGGCTGCTCGCCGCGCTGCGCGTGCGCGTGGTGGGCGCGCGTGAGGCCGTCGCACGACCTCGTCGTCGTGGCCGAGCATGTACGCGCAGGTGGCCAGCAGCTCCAGGTCCGCCGGCTCGAGGCCGTGTGCCGCGTCGGTTCGCTGCAGCGCGTTGCGGGCGTCCGGCCAGGCGCGGCGTGCGTACGCCTCGCGGCCCTGCCGGAGTGCGTCGTCCGCAGCCACGGCGTCCTCATGCTCGCGCATCCGGCGCCGCGCCGTCCAGCCGCCCGACGGGCGAGCCCCTACAGCGGCAGCTCCGGCTCGCCCGCGGTCCAGCCGCCGTCGACGGGCATGACGTGCCCCGTGACCAGGCTGGCGGCCGGCGAGCACAGGAACGCCACGACGCCCGCGACCTCCGCCGGCCGGCCCACGCGGCCCAGCGGGATGCGCCGCACCGCCGCCGCGTGCACCGCCTCGATCTCCAGCATCGGCGCGGCCATCGGCGTCCAGATGAAGGTCGGGCAGATCGCGTTGACGCGCACGCCGTGGCCGGCCCAGTCGATGGCCAGGCTGCGGGTCAGCGCGGCGACGGCGCCCTTCGAGGCCGTGTAGGCGGACTGGCTCGGGAGCGAGACCAGCGCGGCCTGCGACGCCATGAGCACGATGCTGCCTGCGCCGGCCGGGATCATCGAGCGCTGCGCGACGGCCACCGACCAGTGGAACGAGCCCTTGACGTTGATCGCCCACAGGCGGTCGAGGTCGGCCTCGTCGACCTGCTCGGCCGGCACGTTGGGGCTGATGACGCCCGCGCAGCAGACCAGCGAGGCGATGGGGCCGAGCTCCGTCGCCGCGCGGTCGGCCGCGGCCTCGACGGCGGCGCGGTCGGCGACGTCGCAGCCGAGCGCGAGGGCGCGGCGGCCGTGCGCCTCGACGCGCGCGACGGTGTCGGCCTGCCGCTCGGCGTCCAGGTCGACGCAGGCGACGTCGGCGCCCTGCCCGGCGAGCGCGACGGCCACCGCCTGGCCGATGCCCTGCGCGGCGCCGGTCACGACGGCGGCCGTGCCGGTGAGGTCGAAGGAGATCGCGAGCTCGTCAGCCATGTCAGCCGCCCCAGATGCCGGAGGTGAGGCCGCCGTCGACGACGAGGGCGGTGCCGGTGACCCACGCCGCCTCGTCGGAGGCCAGGTACACGAACGCGTCCGCGTGGTCGCGCGGCTGGCCGAGCCGGCCGAGCGGGTGCATGCGGGCCGCGAAGTCGCGCGCGGCGGCGGGATCGGGCTGCGCGTCGAAGTAGCCGTCGATCATCGGCGTCTGCGTGTAGCCCGGGCAGACGCAGTTGGCGCGGATGCCCTGCCGCGCGCCGTCGAGCGCCAGGCACTTGGTCAGCATGATCACGCCGGCCTTCGACGCGCAGTACGCGGCGTCGGCCGGGATCGCCCACATGCCGGCGATCGAGGCCGTCGAGAGGATCGCCCCACCGCCGCGCGCCTCGAGGTGGGGCCACGCGGCCTTCGCGCACAGGAACACGCTCTTGAGGTTCGTGTCGAGCTCCTGGTCCCACTGCTCCTCGCTGAGCTCGATCACGGAGCCGACGATCGTCACCCCCGCGTTGCAGACGACGACGTCGAGGCCGCCGAGCTCGGCCACCGCCTCCGCCACCGCGGCCTCCACGGAGGCGCGGCTGGTGACGTCGACGCCGAGGCCGAACGCGCCGCCGCCCAGCTCCTGCGCCGCCGTGCGCGCAGCGTCCGCGCGCAGGTCGGCGAGCGCCACGCGCGCGCCCTCGGCCGCGAAGCGGGCAGCCGTCTCGCGCCCGATCCCCGATGCGGCGCCCGTCACGAGCGCCAGCTTGCCCTCCAGCCGCATGCCGCTCCTTTCGTCAGACCTATGGACCTAACGCGCGCATCGGACCGGACCGTGCGGCTTGCGTCAAGGCCCCTAGCGGAAGCGGCATTCGCCACCTACCCTCGATAGGTGGGCTACCGCTTCCAGGAGCTGGGCTGGCTCCTCTTCCAGGAGGTCGTCGACGCCGTCGTGGCCCGCCACGCCGGCGCGGAGCGCGTCGAGTGGCGCGGGGCCGCCGACGTCTGCGACCGCCGCACGACGATCGCCGACGGCCTCGCGCTGCCCGGCCTGCGCGCGCTGCCCGGCCCGACGTCGGCGCTCGTCCTGTGGCGTCCGGGCGCCAACGTGTGGAGCCTGATCGACCGCGGCCTGCAGCACGAGTACGCGGCCGGCAGCGTCCTCTTCGCCACCGACGACCCGACCGGGGAGCTCGCGGAGGAGATCGGGGTCGCGCTCGGCTCCTCGCCGGTGGTCGTGCTCGACGGCCCGCACCTCTCCGCGATCCTCGACGGCGACCCGCTGATCCGCCGGCGGGTGCCGTTCGTGCTCGGCGTGCGCGAGCTGGAGGGCCTCGTCGACGACGCGGTCGTGGCGCGCTCGACGCTCGACGTCGCGGCCGCCCACGACCTCGCGCGCGTCTTCGTCACCACGCGCGCATACCGCTCGACGGTGGACGTGCTGGAGCGCCACGCCTTCGCCGTCGTCAGCGGCCCGCCCGAGATGGGCAAGACGGCGATCGCCCGCACCGTCGCGCTGGCGCGGCTGACGGAGGGCTGGGAGGCGCACGAGTGCGTGCGGCCGGAGCAGCTGTGGGAGCGCTACGACGCCGACCGCCCGCAGATCTTCATCGCCGACGACGCCTTCGGCTCCACGGAGTACCGGCCCGACGCCGCCGAGCGCTGGGCCCTCGAGCTCCCGAGCGTGCTCGGCGTCCTCGACGAGCGGCACTGGCTCGTCTGGACGTCGCGTCCCGCGCCGCTGCGCGCCGGCCTCGCCCGCGTGCACCGCGAGCACGGCGTCGAGCGCTTCCCGCAGCCGGCCGAGGTCCAGGTCGACGCCGCCGACCTCGACGTGGGCGAGCGGGCCGCGATGCTGTTCCGCCACGCGCGGGCGTCCCAGGTGCCGCTGGCCCAGGTGGCGATCATCCGCAGCTCCGCGTCGACGATCGTCGGCCACCCGCACCTGACGCCGGAGCGCATCCGCCGCTTCGTCACGCAGCGGCTGCCGCAGATCGACGGCGGGGCCAGGCGCGTGCTGCCGGTCGGCCTGCGCCGGCTGGTCGCCGCCGAGATCCGGGAGCCGACGACGGCGATGCGGGCGTCCTTCGCCGCGCTGCCCGAGGCGCACCGCGCGCTGCTCCTGGCCCTGCTCGACCAGCCGCCGGGTCCCGTGGCCGAGCGCGAGCTGGCCGTCGCCGCGCGCCGCCACCTGGAGGGCGGCCTGCCGCGCCCGCCGGGCGAGCTCGTCGACGCGCTGACCGACCACTTCGTGCGGGTCGTGCCGCCCCAGTCCGTGACGTGGGTGCACCCGTCGTGGCGGGACGTCGCGATCGAGGCGCTGGCCGACGACGCCGGAGAGCGGCAGCGGTTCCTGCACGCCTGCGAGGTCGACGGGCTGGCGCTCGCGCTCTCGGTCGCCGGCGGCGCGGCGGGGGAGCGCTCGCTCCCGCTGCTGCGCGAGGACGCCGACTGGGACGCGCTCGCCGACCGCATGCACGACGTCCTGCGCTACGGGCGCGACGAGGACGTCGTGCGCCTGCTCGACGTCCTGGAGACGGCGCTCGCGGCCCCGCTCGGGGAGCGGGCGGAGGCCGAGGTCGTCGCGCTGGCGGAGCACGCCCTGGACATGGCGGGCCGCCGGCTCGACGAGCTGGCGCCGCCCGCGCCGATCGACCTGCTGGTGGGCTGGCTGGAGCTCGGCTCCGCGGTCGGCCAGGCCGTGGTGCATCCGGCGGTCGTGGCGGCCTGGATCGAGCTCGTGCCGACGGCGGGGACTGACCTCGACGACCCCGAGGAGCGCCGAGGCAACGAGGCGTGGGCCCGGCTCGCACGATCGCTGCGCGTGCACTCCTACGAGACGTTCGAGCGCCTGGGCGGCGACGAGCTGATGGTCCTGACGTTCAGCCAGGGCTCCGCGGCCTACCCGTCCCTGCTCGAGGACGTCGTGGGCCAGGCGCTGGCGGGGCAGGTGTCGGTCGCCGCTGCGGGCGAGGCGCTCCCCCCGGAGATCGTCGCCGGGATGCGGCTCGACGCCGGCGACGGGCTCGGCCCCGCCGAGTTCGAGCTCGTCCAGCGCGTGCTGCGCGACCTCGCGCCGCGCTGGGACGGCGGCGACGCTACCGGCGGGCGGCCGGAGCGGCCTCGACCGTCGCCGCCTGCCACGCCCCCGGCCGCAGGGCCTGCCGGGCGAGGGTCGGCGGAGCGGGCGCCGTCGCGACGTGCACCCGCGTCCCGACTCCGAGTGCGGCGGCGGCCGCCAGGACCTCCGCCGGCGCGGTGAGCACCACCATCTGACGGGTCTCGAAGCCCTCGGTCCCGACGAGGCCCATCCGCTCCAGGCGCAGCGCCAGACGGCCGGTGCCGTCGGGCGTCGCGGCGACCCAGGAGATGCGCCCGGTCATCGTCATCGCGATGGTCGTCGGCGTGCGGCTGTTGACGTTGCCGTTGCTCGCGACGGCGCCCGGGGACGGCGAGGCGAACGCGACGATGGAGGCCGCGCGCAGGCGCTTGTAGGGGTCGACGGCCGCACCGCTGAGCAGGTGCTCCTCGAAGTGCAGGTGCGTCACGCCGCCCTCGGCGTCGCCGGAGTCGCCGAGCCAGCCGATGTGCTGCCCGGCCTTCACCCGCACGCCGTCCTTGATGCCCGGCGCGAAGGCCGTCTCGGGTCCGCCGAGGTCGTCGTCCTCGGGCCCACGGTCGTTCGAGAGGTGGATGTACAGGTACTCGCGCGTCTTGCTGCGCAGGTACAGCATCAGCCCGCCGCGACCGGACACGTACGGGCGCACGACGCCGTCCTCGGCCGCGACCACCGGCGTGTTGCGCGGCGCGAGCAGGTCGTTGCCCTCGTGCGAGCCCTGCGGCCGCGGGTCGCCGAAGTCGTCCTCGTAGTACGTCGAGCCGCCGACGACCGGGAAGATCAGGGTCGGGAGCGTGCTCTTGGCGGACGCCGCAGGGGCGGCCACGAGCAGGACGATGAAGGAGACGAAGAGCCGGCGCATGCGTCGGAAGGCCCGGGGTCGTCCGGGCCGGCCGTGCGAAGGCGCGACTGTAGCAGGGGCCATTGCGCGCGTGAGCCGCCCCACGGATCGCCCGCGGCGCCCACGGCCCGGCGACGGGCTCGCCGCACCCGGCGCGTGAGACGCGACCGTTGGAGCCCGGGTACATTGCCGGCCGCAGTGGCCGCCGCGAGCCCCTTCGCACCGTCCGACGAGCTCGCCGAGCTCCACGCGCACCTCGGCGGCTCGGTGCCGCCGCACGTCCTGTGGGAGATCGCGCACCTGCAGGGCATCGCGCTGCCGACGAAGGACTACTGGGAGTTCGTCGACCTCACGTCGATCTCCGACCCGCGCGGCGTCGACGGGCTCGCGGGCCTCGATCGCATCTACCACCTGACGGAGCTCATCCAGTCGAGCCCGCTCGCGGTCGAGCGCTCGGTCTACGGCATGATCGGCGGCGGCTACCGCTCGCAGCGCATCACCACCAGCGAGGTGCGCTTCAACCCGATGAAGCGCAACCGCGGCGGCGAGCGCGACCTCGACCACACGATCCTGGCCGCCATCCACGCGCTCGACCTCGCCGAGCTGGCCTACCCGCAGGTGCACGCCGGGCTGATCCTGATGATGGACCGCACGTTCACGCGCCGAGCAGAACGCGATCATCGTCGAGAAGGCGATCCGCTACGCGCCGCGCGGCGTCGTCGGCGTCGACATCGCCGGCCCGCGGCCCGCGCCGGGCCGCTACCCGTACCGCGAGCTCGAGGCCGCACGTCGAGACCGCGCGCGACGCCGGCCTGGGCGTCACGATCCACGTCGGCGAGGAGGGCTTCGCCGACGAGATCGGCGAGGTCGTCGAGCACCTGCGGCCCGACCGCATCGGCCACGGCATCCTGGCCGCCAGCGATCCGGAGCTCGTCGCGGCTGCTGCGCGACACCGGCACCGTGCTGGAGATCTGCCCGACCTCGAACCTGCTGACCGGCGCGCTCGGCGACGACGAGGAGGTCGTGCGCGTCTTCCGCACCTTCCTCGAGGGCGGCGTGCGCGGTGACCGTCTCCACGGACGGGCCCGAGATGATGCGCACCCACCTGCGCGACGAGTTCGACTTCCTCTGCCGCATCGGCGCGCTGCACCCCGACGAGGCGCGGGCCGCGAACGCGACGGCCCACGAGGTACGCTTCGGCGCGCCTGGACGACGATCGAGGCGAAGGGGGACATGAGCACCGCGCTCCGGCGCACGCCGCTGTACGCCCGCCACGTCGAGCTCGGCGCCCGCATGGTGCCGTTCGCCGGCTGGGAGATGCCGGTCTACTACGTCGGCATCACCGAGGAGCACCGCGCCGTGCGCGCGCGCGCCGGCGTCTTCGACGTCTCGCACATGGGCCAGCTCGAGGTCTCTGGCGACGGCTCGCAAGGCGTTCCTGCAGCGCGTGCTGTCCAACGACCTCGACCGCCTCGCGCACGCGCCAGGCGCAGTACACGCTGCTGCCGAACGACGCAGGGCGGCATCGTCGACGACCTGATCGCCTACCGCCTGGGCGACGGATCGCTGGCTGCTGGTGGTCAACGCCTCGCAACGTCGACGGCGGACGTCGCCCACCTGCAGGCGCAGCATCCCGGCGCGGGCGTCGAGCTCGTCGACCGCTCCGGCCGACTACGGCATGGTCGCGCTGCAGGGCCCCGTCGCGATGGAGGTGCTCGAGACCCTCTGGGATCGCGGCAACCCGCCGCTCGACGGCCTCGACGAGTTCGAGGTCATGGAGGGCTACGCGTCGGCGGCATCCGCTGCCTGCATCGCGCGCACCGGCTACACCGGCGAGCCCGGCGTCGAGCTGATCGCCGCCTGGGCCGACACCGAGCCGCTGTTCGACGCGCTGCTGCGCCGCCGCGAGCACGGGGTCGTGCCGTGCGGGCTCGGCGCGCGGGACACGCTGCGGCTCGAGGTCTGCTACCCGCTGCACGGCAACGACATCACGCCCGAGACCAACGCGATCGAGGCGGGCCTGGGCTGGGTCTGCGCGCTCGACAAGGACTTCATCGGCGCCGACGTGCTGCGGCGCGTCAAGGCCGAGGGCCCGAAGCGCCGCCTGGTGGCCCTCCGCATGCTCGATCGCGCCATCCCGCGCGCCGGCCACCCGCTGCTCGACGAGGGCGAGCACGATCGGCGCGGTCACGAGCGGCACGCTGTCGCCGAGCCTCGACCGCGGTATCGGCCTCGGCTATCTTCGCGCGGACCTCGCCGCGCCCGGGAGCGTCGTGCAGGTCGACGTTCGCGGGCGTGCGCGGGACGCCGAGGTGGCGCAGAAGCCGCTCTACAGGAAGGAGACCTGAGCATGGCGGCCGAGCGAGAGCTACCCGGACGACCTCCGCTACCACCCGGAGCACGACTGGGTGCGGATCGACGGGGACGAGGCCGTCTTCGGGATCACCTGGTTCGCCCAGGACGCGCTCGGCGAGATCGTCGTACTACGAGCCGCCCGAGGCGTCGGCGACGCGTCGAGGCCGACGCGCCGTACGGCGAGCTCGAGTCCGTCAAGGCCGTCTCCGACGTGATCGCGCCGCTCGACCGGCGAGGTCGTCGAGGTCAACGAGGCCGTCGTCGAGTCGCCCGAGCTCGTCAACCAGGATCCGTACGGCGAGGGCTGGCTGATCCGCGTGCGCCTGGACGACCCGGCGTCCGCGGACGGCCTGATGGACGCCGACGCCTACCGCGCGCACCTGCAGACGCTGTAGGCCGGAGCCGCCGTGCGCTACACGCCCACACCGACCAGCGATCGCGCGCGAGATGCTCGCCGCGATCGGCGTCGAGCTCGGTCGACGCGCTCTTCGAGGACATCCCGGGGCTGGCTGCGCTTCACCGGCCGGCTCGCCATCCCGCCGCCGCTGTCGGAGCCCGAGCTCCTGCGCGAGCTCGGCGAGCTGGCCGCGCCGCAACGCCACGTTCGCGAACGAGCTGCTCGTTCCTCGGCGCGGGCATGTACGACCACCACGTGCCGGCGGTGCGTGGACGTGGATCACGGGCCGCTCCGAGTTCCAGACGGCCTACACGCCGTACCAGCCCGAGGTCTCGCAGGGCACGCTGACGGCGATCTTCGAGTTCCAGACGGCGATCTGCGGAGCTGACCGGCCTGCCGGTGGCGAACGCGTCGATGTACGACGGCGCCGACGGCGGCGGCCGAGGCGGTCGGCGATGGCCGTGCGCGCACACCGGCCGCCGCGCGCGTGCTCGTGGCGCGGCGCGGTCCACCCGCACACCCGCGAGCGTCATGCGCGACCTTCGCCGAGGGCGCTCGGCTACACGGTCGACGAGGTGCGCGCCCGAGGGCGGGCTGACCGACCCGACGCCGCTGCGCGCGGCGCTCGGCGACGACGTCGCCTGCCTGCTCGTGCAGCAGCCCAACTTCCTCGGCGCGCTGGAGGACGTGCCGGCGCTGGTCGAGGCGGCGCACGGCGCGGGCGCGCTGGCGGTCGTCGCGGCCGACCCGATCGTCGCTCGGCCTGCTCGAGGCGCCCGGCGCGCTACGGCGCCGACATCGTGCGTCGGCGAGGGGCAGGCGCTCGGCAACCACCCGCGCTCGGCGGGCCCGGCGTTCGGCTTCTTCGCCGCCACCGAGGCGCTGATCCGCCGCATGCCCGGCCGCATCGTGGGCGAGACGCGTCGACGGCGACGGGCGCCGCGGCTTCGTGCTGACGCTGCAGACGCGCGAGCAGCACATCCGCCGCGAGAAGGCGACCTCGAACATCTGCACGAACCAGGCGCTGAACGCGCTCGCCGGCATCGTGTACCTCTCGTGCCTCGGCCCGCAGGGGCTGCGTCGAGCTCGGCCGCCAGTGCCTCAGCCGCGCGCGAGTACGCGCAGGCCGCGGCTCGCGGACGCCGGCGTCGAGCCGGCCTTCGACGCGCCGCACTTCAAGGAGTTCGCGGTGCGCGTCGGCCGCGCGACGGCGCGCGACGTCGATGCGCGACTGCCGCGAGCGCGGCGTGCACCCGGGCTACTGCGCTCGGCCGCGCCTACCCGGAGCTCGACGACGTGCCTGCTCGTGGCGGTCACCGAGAAGCGCACGAAGCGCGACATCGACCGCCTGGCCTTCGCGCTCGCGGAGGTGGTCGGATGACCGTGCACGAGGCGCCGCGGCGGCGCTCGACGAGCCGCTGCACGAGTGCGCAGACGATCTTCGAGCGCTCGCGCCCGGGCGCGCGCGCTGCTCCCTGCCGGCGCTCGACGTGCCGGAGCGCCGACCTCGACGACGCTGCTCCCGCAGGGCCTGCGCGCGCGCGCGAGCCGCCGCGGCTGCCGGAGGTCTCCGAGCTCGAGCTCGTGCGCCACTACGTGCGCCTCTCGCAGCTCAACGCCTCGATCGACACGCAGTTCTACCCGCTCGGCTCGTGCACGATGAAGTACAACCCGAAGGTGCAACGAGAAGCGTCGCGGCGCTGCCGGGCTTCGCGGCGACCTGCACCCGCTGCAGGAGGACGCCGGCGGCGCAGGGCGCGCTCGAGCTGATGTACCGCCTGCAGGGCTACCTGGCCGTCGATCGTCGGGCCTGCCGCACGTGACGCTGCAGCCGGCCGCCGGCGCCCAGGGCGAGCTGCTGCGGCCTGCTGCTGATGCGCGCCTACCACGAGCGCGCAGGGCCGCCAGCGGCGCACGGTCGTGATCCCCGACACGGCGCACGGCACCAACCCGGCGCAGCGTGGCGCATGGCGGGCTACGAGGTCGTGCGGGTGAAGACGGACCCGCGCGGCGACGTCGACCTCGAGGACCTGCGAGAGCGAAGGTCGACGAGGACGACGGCCGGCCTGATGCTCACCAACCCGTCCACGCTCGGCCTGTTCGAGGAGCAGATCGTCGAGATCGCCGCACCTGGTCCACCGGCACGGCGCGCTCCTCTACTACGACGGCGCGAACCTGAACGCGATCGTGGGCAAGTCGCGGCCCGGGCGACATGGGCTTCGACATCGTCCACTTCAACACGCACAAGACGTTCACGACGCCGCACGGCGGCGGCGGCCCGGGCGCCGGGCCGGTCGCGGTGACCGAGGCGCTGGAGCCGTACCTGCCGGCGCCGGTGGTGCGCGCGGCGCGACGACGGCTCGTTCGTGCTCGACCACGACCGCCCGCTCTCGATCGGCCGCTGAAGGGCTTCCACGGCAACGTCGGCATCCTCGTGCGCGCCTACGCCTACATCCGCGCGCTCGGCCGCGCCGGGCTGCGCGACGTCGCCGAGACCGCGGTGCTCAACGCCAACTACCTGCTGGCGCGGCCTGCGCGACGTCTACGACGTGCCGTTCGACCGCACCTGCAAGCACGAGTTCGTGCTCTCGGCGCGCACGCCTCAAGCGCGAGCACGGCGTGCGCGCGCTCGACGTCGCCAAGCGGCTCATGGACTTCGGCATCCACCCGCCGACGATCTACTTCCCGCTGCTCGTGGACGAGGCGCTGATGATCGAGCCGACCGAGACCGAGTCGAAGGAGACGCTCGACCGCTTCGTGGCCGCCATGCGGCGCGATCGCGCACGGAGGCGGCGAGCAGCCGGAGCTGCGTGCACGAGGCCCCGCACGTCGACGCCGGTGCGGCGCCTGGACGAGGTCCGCGCCGCGAAGGAGCCGGTGCTGCGCGCTCGCTGAGCGCGGGCAGCCGGCGGCGGGCCAGGCGCGCGCGCAGCTCCGGCCGCCGCAGCGCGCCCTGCCCGGCGACGACGCTGCCGAGGGCGATCACCATGCCCAGCGCCTGCAGGGGCGTCAGGCCCTGGCCGAGCGCGGCCCACCCGAGACGGTGGCCGCCACGGTCGGGCTGAGCAGGGTCAGGAAGGCGACGCGCGTCGGGCGCAGGACCGCCATGCCGCGGAACCAGAGGGCGTAGGGCAGCGCCGTCGTCACGAGGGCGAGGTAGGCGAAGCCCGCGAGCTGCGACCCGCTCGGCATCGGCCGGCGTGCCCTCGACGGCGAGGGTCAGCGGCAGCAGGAAGCGCGCTCGCCGCGAGCAGCTGCCAGCCGGCCGAGACCAGCGCGCCCTGCGGCGGCGTCCCGAGGCGGCGCGTGAGCACGATGCCGGTGGAGGCGGAGAGGGTGGCGCCGACGCCGGCCGCGACGCCGAGGGGGTCGAGCGCCGCGCTCGCGGTCAGCACGAGCAGGGCCACGCCGACGACGCCCGCCAGGCCCGCCGGCGACGATCCGCAGCGTGGGCCGGGTGCCGAGGAGCGCCCAGGCCAGGCCGGCGACGACCAGCGGGCCCGACGGCGCCGAAGGTCGCCGTCACGCCGCCGGGCAGCCGGTCGGCGGAGACGAGCAGCAGCGCGAAGAAGGCGCCGACGTTGAGCAGTCCGAGCAGCGGCGCCTTCCACCACCACGCGCCCTGCGGCCGCCCGCGGAACAGCGCCGCCAGCAGCAGCCCGGCCGGCAGCGCCCGTCCGAGCGCCGCGAGCAGCGGCCGGTCGGGCGGCAGCAGCTCCGAGAGCGCGATGTAGGTGGTGCCCCAGGCCACGGGCGCGATGGCGGTCTGGAGGGCGAGGCGGTCGTCGGTCATGGGAATAGTCTCTTGATCTCGAATATCTCGACATCGAGACAATAATGCGGCGGATCGCTCGATTTCAAGTAGCTCGACGTCGAGTCTTGGTGCGGCGGCGGCTACGATCGGCGCATGTCCGAGCCGTCCGGCCCGCCTGTCGACGCCGTCGATCGCATCGTGGCCGCCTGGCGCGCGGAGCGGCCGGACCTCGACCCGTCGCCGATCGGCGTCGTCGGCCGGGTCTCGCGCACCAGCGTGCGGCTGCAGCGCCGGCTGGACGAGGTGTTCGCGCAGCACGGGCTGCAGCCGGGCGGCTTCGACGTGCTGGCGACGCTGCGCCGCAACGGGGCGCCGTACCGCATGTCGCCGTCGCAGCTGCACCGGCAGCTGATGATCGCCTCCGGGTCGATGACGGCGCGGCTCGACCGCCTGGAGGAGGCCGGGCTGGTGGCGCGCGAGCCGGACCCGGCCGACCGGCGGGCCCTGCTCGTGACGCTGACGCCGGCCGGCTTCGAGCGCATCGAGCGTGCCGTCGTCGACCACCTCGCCAACGAGCAGCGGCTGCTCGCGGCGCTCGACGCGGAGGAGCGCGAGACGCTCGCCGCCCTGCTGCGCAAGCTGCTCCTGCACCTCGGCGACGGCGCCGACGAGCCCGGGTAGCAGGGGCCGCGGGGCCGCGCCGTCACCCCGAGGGGCGTGCAGGTTTCCCGACGCTGGCTAGGATGAGACGCGATGGCCCGACGCCTGCTCGCCCTCCTTCCTCTCGCGCTGCTCGCGCTCGCCGTGGCCGCGCCCGCCCAGGCGCGCGTCGTCGGCATGCGCGTCGAGGCCACGCGCACCTGCCAGCCCAAGCTCGTCTACGTGCGCTTCTCGGACGGCGACGTGCGGCGCGTGCAGCACGTCGAGCCGGGCCCGTCGATCGCCCGCGTCGGCCCCCGGATGCGCAACCTGTTCCTCGTGCTGCGCCTCGACGCGAGCTGGGGCGACGTCAAGCGCGGTGTCGGCTCCACCTTCCAGGTCACGGCCGAGGGCCCGCGCGGCGAGAAGTGGCGCTGGCAGTTCAAGGTCTCCTCGCCGAACCCCGAGCAGGACCCGTCCAACTACCTCGTCTGCTTCCGGCCCAAGGTCGGGCAGCGCAGCGTGGTGGCGACCCTGCGCAAGAACCCCGGCCGCTGGACGTTCCGGGCCGTCGTCGTCAAGGGCCGGCTGGTCGGCTCGAAGGACGGCGTGCACCTCTCGGTCGCCGCACCGGCCTGACCATCCGGGGGTGGCCCCGCCGGCGCGCGGCTTGCCGCAGGCCGCGAGCGCAGGGAGAATCCAGGGGATGAGCGCCCCGACGGATGCCGTCGAGCACGCCCGCCCCACCGAGTGCCGTCGCTGCCGCGTCTACTGCGACTGGGTGGTCGAGCCCACGGCCTGCGTCGAGAGCGAGTGCGTGAACCTCTACGCCGTCGAGGCATCCGACGGGCGACGCTACGTCGGCTGCATGATGCGCGTCTTCGGGCCCGAGATCGACGCCGACCAGCTGGAGCGCTCGCACGCCCGGCGGCAGGCCTTCGGCGGCCTGCGCTGCCTGCGCGAGCCGTTGCCGATCTGCCGCGCCGGCGTCGAGCGCGCCTACCCGCAGCGCACCACCCCGCTCGGCTGCCTGAACCCCGAGTTCAGCGAGCCGCCCGCGTCCGACTCGTTCCGGGTCGTGGCGCGCGTCGCGCTCTGAGCACGCCCGCGCGGCCGCCCCGCGGCACCGCGCGTGGTTAGATACGGCGATGCCGCCCGCGCCGCCGTTTCGCCGTGCCGTCGTCATCGGCACGGGGCGGATGGCGCCGGGGCTCGGCGCCGCCCTCGTGGGTGCAGGCTGCGACGTGTCCGTGGCCGGGCGCGTGCCGGGCCGCGCGCGCCTCGCAGCCGACGCCGCGGCCCAGCTGGCGGGGCGCGAGGTCGGCGCGACCGGCATCGACGCCGAGGCGCTGGCAGGCGCCGACCTGGTGGTGGAGAACATCGTCGAGGACCTGACGGCCAAGCGCGAGCTGCTGCAGCGCATCGAGCCGTGGCTGGAGACCGGCGCCGTCGTGGCGAGCAACACGTCGAGCCTGCGGGTCGGCGACATGGCCGACGGCATGGAGCGTCCCGGCCGGCTCGCGGCGCTGCACTTCCTGTTCCCGGCGCACCGCTCGCCGCTCGTGGAGGTCATGCCGGGGCCCGCCACGGACGCCGACGTCGTCGAGCGGCTGGTCGACCTGGTGCGGGCCATGGGCCGCGTGCCGATCCAGGTGCGCGTCGACAGCACCGGCCTGGTCTGGAACCGCCTGCAGGCCGCCCTGCTGCGTGAGGCGCTGCAGATGCTGGAGGACGGCGTGGCCGACGCGGCGACGATCGACGCGTGCATCGAGCTCGGCCTCGCGCGGCGCTGGGTCGCCACGGGGCCGCTGACGACCGCGGAGCTCGGCGGCCTCGACACGTTCGCGCGCGTGACGACCATCCTCTTCCCGGACCTGAGCGCCGCGACCGAGCCGCCGGAGCGGCTGCGCACCGGCGTGCGGCCCATGGACGACGCCGCGCGCGCCGCGGCGACCCGGCTGCGCGAGCAGGCGCTGATCGCCACCGAGCCGATCGCGGAGGCGCGCCGGGCGCTGCTCGAGGGCTGAGCCGCCGTCCGCTCGCCGACAGCCTTGCACGCGTCTGCCGCGCGGCGGATGATGGGCCATGGGCGGGCGCGCTCGTCCCCTCGAGATCGGGCTCGGCATGCCGACGTTCGAGGCGTACCTCGACGGCGGTCGCGTCCCGCGCTGGAGCGAGCTGCTGCGGTTCGCGCAGCGTGCGGAGGCGCTCGGCTACGACGCGCTCTGGATGCCCGACCACGTGATCATCGAGGGCGAGGAGGAGGGCCAGCGGGTCGGCCTCTGGGACGCCTTCTCGCTGCTCGCGGCGCTCGCCGCCTGCACGACTCGGATCCGGCTCGGCCCCCTCGTGGCGTGCTCCGGATTCCGCAACCCGGCCCTCCTGGCCAAGACGGCCGACACCATCGACGAGATCAGCGGCGGGCGGCTGATCCTGGGCCTCGGCGCCGGGTACTACGACTACGAGTACGCCATGTTCGGGTTTCCCGCGGACCGCAAGGTGGCGCGCTTCGAGGAGGCGCTGCCGATCATCCACGGCCTGCTGCGCCACGGCCGGGTCGACGTCGAGGGTCGCTGGTACAGCGCGCAGGACTGCGAGCTGCGACCGCGCGGCCCGACGGTCGGGGGCCCGCCGTTGCTCATCGGCGCCATCGCCGACGCGCCGCGGATGCTCGGCCTCGTGGCGCGCTACGCCGACCTGTGGACCGCCTGGGCGGTCAACCGCGTCGAGCAGGTGGCGCCGCTGCGGGCGGCCGTGGACGCGGCCTGTCGCGAGGCCGGGCGCGACCCGACGACGCTGCAGCGGACGGTTGCCGTCCTGCTCGACATGCCGGGATCGGTGGCGCCGACGCCGTTCGCAGCGGCGCTTCGTAGCCACCGCTCGCCGCCGGCGACGGGCTCGGTCCGGCAGATCGCCGATCTCTTCCGCGGACTGGCCGACGAGGGCATCTCCCACGCGATCGTCTACGTACAGCCCACGGGCGTCGACGGCGTCGAGGCGTTCGCGGAGGTACTCGAGCTGCTCGACGCCGGCTGACCCGTCAGCAGAAGTCCCACAGGTCGGCGCGCACCGCGGCCGGGCCGTAGCCGCACGGGTCGGTCGAGACGACGCGCCAGCGGCCGCCCGTGTGGCGCGCGACCATCGAGATGGCGTCGTACTCGCCGCCGGCCATCAGCGCGGCCGTGCGCGGGTCGACCGTGGAGACGCGGAGGCGGTAGATCAGGCGCTGGCTGGCGGTGTAGTGGCCGTGCGACACGACGTACGTCCGGGCGACGCGCTGGAGCGCGGCGGCCTCGGCGCCCTTCGGCGTGCGGTGGGCGCTGGCCGGGGCGGCGGCCAGGGCGAGCGCCGCGACGAGGGCGGCGGCGGGGAGGAGGAGGCGCATGTCCTCCCTATCGGCGGCGCGGCCGGAGGTCCCGCGCCGCGGTCAGGGCGGCGGCAGCGGCTGGTCCTGCAGCGTGCGGGCGCCGTCGAGGTGCGGCGTGCGGTTGACGTAGCCCAGGCTGACGCTGCCGTCGGCGCGCAGCCGCAGGCGGGTCAGGCCGGTGTTCACGTGGTTGAAGAAGACGCGGCCCGGAGACGCGCCGACCGCGGCCCCGAGCAGGCCGTTGGCGAAGTCGCCGTGGGTGACGACCGCGATCACGTCGTCCTCGGCGGCCCGTCCGGACTCGTCCACGAGGCGGGCGAACGCGTCGCCGGCGCGGACGGCGAAGACGTCGTCGCCCTCGTGTCCGCCGCGCCACCAGCCCGCGTCGTCGATCGCGTCCGGCACGCTCGCGCCCGGCACGAGCTCGTCGATGGCGCTGCGCGACAGCCCCGGGTGGGCCACGAAGCCCTCGCCGGTCGCCGGGTCGCCGACGTAGATGCCGCCGCGCTCGTGCACCTCGACCCAGATCTCGAGCTCGAGGCCGAGGGCCGCCGCGATGGGCCGCGCGGTCTGGATCGCGCGCAGCATCGGGCTCGCGACCAGGCGGTCGATGCGCGCGCCGCGCTCGGCGAGGTGGCGGGCCAGCACGTCCGCCTGCTCGAGCCCGAGCTCGGTCAGCGGCGGGTCGTGCGTGCGCGAGGTCGTGAAGGCGTCGCGGTCGCGCGCCCAGAGCGCGTTGTTGGCCGACTCGGCGTGGCGGATCAGCAGGACGTCCATGCTCAGGCGGCGCTCGCGCGGGCGGCCAGCGCGGCGGCGTGGAAGCGCCGCGCGAGGTCGATCTCGGCCCGGTCGGCGCCCTTGCCCTCGGGCCCGGCGGTCTCCAGGATCGCCGGCAGGCCCTGCAGGCGGGGGTGGGCGAGCAGCACGCCGATGTCGGGGCCGAGCTCGCCCTCGCCGATGTTGGCGTGGCGGTCGCGGTTCGAGCCGAGCGGCGCGGCGCTGTCGTTGACGTGCAGGCAGCGCAGGCGCTCGAGGCCGATCTCGCGGTCGATGCGCTCGACGAGGGCGTCCGCGTCGGCGCGCCGGCGGATGTCGACGCCCGAGACGTAGACGTGGCAGGTGTCGATGCAGACGCCGACGCGCGGGTCGTCGACGGCCTCGAGGACGCGCGCGAGGTCGCTCGTGTCGCGGCCGATGGTGTCGCCGGCGCCGGCGGAGTTCTCGAGCAGCAGCGAGGCGTCGTCGCCGAGCTCCTCGAGCGCCCAGCGCATCCCCGTCACGATCTGCGGCAGCGTGGCGTCGAGGCCCTTGCCCTTGTGCGAGCCGACGTGGAAGACGACGCCGGCGAGGCCGAGCCGGCGGGCGTTGAGCGCCGTGTCGCGCAGCGTGTCGACGCTCTTGCGGTAGACCTCGGGGTCGTCGGTGGCGAGGTTGATGAAGTAGATGGCGTGCGCGACGGCCGGCCCGAGGTCGCGGGCGAGCTCGCGGAACCGCGCGACGTCCTCGTCCGAGTGGTGGGTGAGACGCCAGGTCCGCGAGTTCTGGGTGAACACCTGGTAGCTGTCGCAGCCCAGCTCGACCGCGCGCTCGGGTGCCCGCCAGACGCCGCCGCCCGACGAGACGTGCGCGCCGAAGAGCATCGCCCGTACGATACCGGGGCCGTGGGGGTCCGCGTCCGCTTCGCCCCGTCGCCGACGGGCTTCCTCCACGTCGGCGGCGTGCGCACCGCGCTGTACAACTGGCTCTTCGCCCGCCATGCCGGCGGCGTCGCCGTGCTGCGCATCGAGGACACGGACGTGGGCCGCGAGACGGCCGGCGCGATCGAGCAGATCCAGGCCTCGCTGGACTGGCTCGGCCTGGACTTCGACGAGTCGCCGGCGCGCGGCGGGCCGCTCGCGCCCTACCGGCAGAGCGAGCGGCTCGGGCGCTACCGCGAGGTCGTCGACCGCCTGCTGGCGGAGGGGCGGGCCTATCCCGACTTCCGCACGCCGGAGGAGGTCGAGGCGGCGCGGCTCGCGGCGCGCGAGACCGACGACCCCGCCAGCGCGACGCGGGCGCAGCGCGACCTGACGCCGCGCGCAGATCGCCGAGTACGAGGCCGAGGGCCGCCTGCCGGCCATCCGCTTCCGTGCGCCGACCGAGGGCGAGACGGTCATCGAGGACCTCGTGCGCGGCGAGGTGCGCTGGGAGCACCGGCTGCTCGGCGACCACGTCCTCATGCGCGGCGACCGCATCCCGACCTATCAGCTCGCGAACCCCGTCGACGACCTCGACCACGAGATCACGCACGTCATCCGCGGCGAGGACCTGCTGCCCTCGACGCCGCGCCAGCGCCTGCTGGTCGAGGCGATCGGCGGCACGTATCCCGTCACGGGGCACCTGGCGATGATCCTCGGGCCGGACAAGAAGCGCCTCTCCAAGCGCCACGGCGCGGCGTCCGTGGAGGAGTTCCGCGACGCCGGCTACCTGCCCGAGGCGGTGCTCAACTACCTCGCGCTGCTGGGCTGGAGCTTCGACGACTCGACCGAGCTGATGACGCGCGACGAGCTCGTCGAGCGCTTCACGATCGAGCGCGTGAACCCGTCGCCCGCCGTCTTCGACCACCAGAAGCTGGCCTGGATGAACGGCGTCTACCTGCGCGACCTCGACCAGGCGGACTACGGCCGCCGGCTGCGCGGCGTACCTGGCGGAGCGCCACTCGCCCCTCGCCGAGGTGGAGGGGCTGGAGGACGCGGTGCCGCTGGTGCAGGAGAAGATCGGCGCCCTGGGCGAGTTCGAGGACTTCGCGGGCTTCCTGTTCCGCCCCGTCGTCTACGAGCCGGAGGCGTGGCAGCGCCTGGCCGCCGTCGCGGAGGCGCGGGCGGTGCTGGACGGCGCGGCCGCGGCGCTCGAGGCGATCGACGGCGACCTCACCACCGAGGCGGTCGACGCGGCGCTGCGCGGGGTGGTGGAGGGGCTGGGCCTGAAGCCGCGGACGGCGTTCACGCCGCTGCGCGTGGCGATCACGGGCCGCACGGTCTCGCCGGGCCTGTTCGAGTCGATCGCGCTGCTCGGCCGCGAGGAGTCGCTGGAGCGCATCCGGGGCGCGGCGGCGCACCTGGAGCGCGGGCAGGCGGGTCCGTGAGCTGCCGCGGAGGCCCGCGCCGACTAGTTCGTGGGCGAGATCGCGCGGGCGCCGCGCGCTCCCGCGCAGGCGCGCGGCGGGCCCGTCACTGTCCGTCTCGCGCTCAGCCGACGCGCCGCTGGCCGCGCGACGGCACCGAGGCTACGACTCGCCCAGCAGCGCGGGGCCGATGATCTGCTGGTCGACGGCCTCCTGACCGATGTAGCACGACCACTCGGTGCCGGCCGAGTTCAGCGAGCGGCAGCCGCCGTTGATGTGGCTGGTGGCGTCCACGGACGGCTCCACGGTGCCCTTCCAGTCCTCGACCTCGGGCGCCGGCGCCTTCTCCAGGACGCAGTGGTACTCGACGTTCTCCCGCACCACGGTGCAGGTCGGATTCGTGCCGGCCAGGGCCAGCGTGCCCGCCGGCAGGCTCGCGGCGACGTCCTGCTCGTCGACGAGCAGGCGGTCGGCGGCCAGCGCGGCGCCGGGGACGACCACGACCAGCGCCGCGGCCACCAGCAGCAGGCGGCGATGGCCGCGCCAGCGGCGGTGCGGCGGCGCGGGGCTGCAGCACCTCGCTGCGGTACAGGTCGGCGGCGGCAGCGTCCTCGAGCGCGTCGCCGAGGTCGGTCGAGCGTGCTCCTGACGTCGCTCATCGGGCGTCCTCCTCGGACAGCTTGTGGCGGAGAGTGGCGAGGCCGCGCGAGACGCGGACCCGCGCACCGAGGGGCGTCGTGCCCAGCCGGTCGGCCACGTCGTCGTACGCGAGGTCGTCCAGCACGCGCAGGCGCACGGCCTCGCGCTGCGTCTCGGGCAGGGCGTCGAGCGCCTCGTCGAGCCCGTCGAGCCAGCGCTCGTCGGGCACCGCCGCCGCCGGCTCGCGGCCGAGGCGCTCCAGGACGCCCAGGCGCTCGCACGCCCCGCGCTCCAGGGCGCCGCGGCGCACGGACGCCTGCAGCACGTGCCGCGCGATGCCGAACAGCCACGGCCCGGCGGAGCCGTCCGCCTCGTCGCGGAACCGCGCACGCGCCAGCCACGCCTGGGCGAAGGTCTCCGCCGTCAGGTCGTGGGCCGCGTCACGGTCGCGGCTCCTGCGCAGGTGGTAGCCGTGCACCCGCTCGGCGTACCGGTCGTAGAGCTCGCGGAACGCCCGTGGGTCGCTCCGGGCGGCCGCGAGCAGGGCCGCGTCGGATCGTGTGCCGGCAGTCGCCATCCGCACCTCCATCGTGGTCGACACGAGGGAATCGCGCGGCGCACGCGAAGTGTTGCGGCTGGTGGCCGGCTCCTATCCAACCTTGCATTTCCGGCGGGATCGTGGTTCCTTGGGTGACCAGGACATGGCGTACCTGCCCGACCTCACCGCCCCGTCCTCCTGGGAACGGGAGGTGGAGCGGCGACGCAGCCGGACGTTCAGCGTGTTCATCGCGCTGTTCTTCGCGCTCCTGCTGTGCGCCGCATCCGCGTTCGCGACCGCCGTCTACCTGGACGGCGTGAAGGTCGACGCCCGCATCGCCCTGGACAGCGACCCGAAGCCCGACGCGGACGTCGCGGCCGCGGCCGTGGCCGCCGACCCGCAGAAGGCGCTCCAGGAGGCGTGGGTCGCCGGGCGCAAGGCCGGCTACAAGAAGGGCGTGGCGGCCGGCAAGCTGCAGACCGAGCCGGCCCGCAAGAAGGCGTACCAGCGCGGCCTGACCGCGGGCCGCGCCGAGGGGCGCGAGGCGGGCGAGAAGATGGGCTACTCCAAGGGCTACCAGGACGCCTCGGCCAAGTACCAGGCCGCCTGGGACCAGGCCAATCCGGTCGATACGGCCGGCACCGCCACCGGCGCCACCGGCCCCGAGACGGCCCCGACGCCGTAGGGCCTACGTCCGCGCCTCGAAGTGGGGCACGACGACGTCGGGCCCCGGCGGCGCGAACAGGTTCTCGGCGACGAAGTCCTCCGCGGCCGGGTAGCCGGCGGCGCGGATGCGGGCGGCAGCGGCGTCGAGGTCGTACGCGGTCTCCCGGAACTCCACGTCCGGCCCGAGGACGGCCCAGAAGGCGCCGGGCCGCCCCTCGTACGGCATCCCGACGCTGCCCGGGTTGAGCACGCGGTGGCGGCCCACGCGGCGGTCGAGGCGCATGTGCGTGTGGCCGCCGACGACGACGTGCTGCGGCACCGCGGCGAGGATCCCGGCCACGCGCGCCTCGTCCGAGCCCGCGGTGACGATCTCGACGTCGGAGCGGGGCGTGCCGTGGCAGAAGCACGTCGGGCCGAGCCCGTCGACGTCGAGCACCAGGGTCGGCGGGAAGGCGGCGAGCGCGTCGCGGGTGCCGCGGTCGACGGCGCCGGCGGCGTAGCCCATGATCTCGGTGACGGCGGGCGGCAGATCCGGCGCGGCCTGGCCCGGCGCGTCGAACGCGGCCACGAGCTCGCGGTCGCCGTTGCCGGAGACGTGCACGATGCGGTCGCCGAGCGCCTCGACCAGCGCCATGGTGTCCACGGGCAGCGGCCCCGCGAGCAGGTCGCCGAGGTCGACGATGAGCTCGACACCGGCTCGCTCGATGTCGGCGAGCACGGCCTCGAGGGCCGGGGCGTTGCCGTGCACGTCGGCGATGACCGCGACGCGCACGGCGCTCAGCGCGGGCCGCCCGGCATCGCGGGCAGCCCCGCGGCGACGACGCAGTCGCGCCCGGCGGCCTTCGCCTGCAGCATCGCGCGGTCGGCGGCCGCCACGACCGCCGCGGCGTTGGCGTGGGCCTCCTCGTCGAGCTCGGACACGCCGACGCTGACGGTGACGACGGCGCAGGCCGGATGGCCGCCGTGGGGGTGCTCGAGCGCGGCGAGTGCCTCGCGCATGCGCTCCGCGACGGCGAGGGCGGTGCGCAGGCGCGTGTCCGGCAGCAGGGCGGCGAACTCCTCGCCGCCATGGCGGTAGACGACGTCGAGGGTGCGCAGCGCGGCCCGGAAGGCCTGTGCGGCGGCCTGCAGGGCCACGTCGCCGGCCTGGGTGGTGGCGTGCTTGTTGAGCGCGCCGAAGTGGTCGAGGTCGAGGAACACGACGCTGTACGGCCGCCGGCGGGCGCGCGCGTCGGCGTCCAGCCGCGCCAGGTCCTCGTTGAAGCGGCGGCGGTTGGGCAGGCCGGTCAGCTCGTCGATGCGGGCCTCGACCTCCAGCTGCGCCGCCCGCACCCGCAGCGCCTCGAGCTCCTGGTGCGTCGTGTGCCGCGGCCGGTCGAGCTCCGCGGTGTGCACGACCACGCGGTTGCGGCCGGTGCGCTTGGCGGCGTAGGCGGCCCGGTCGGCGGCCTGCAGGGCGGCGTCGGGACTCGATCCGTCGACGGCGGCCACGCCGAAGCAGGCCGTGACGGCGGCGAAGCGGTCGTCGAGCGCGATCGGGGCGGCCACGGCGTCGCGCAGCTGCTCGGCGACGGCCTCGGCCTGCGCGATCGCGGCGCCCGGCAGCAGCACGGCGAACTCGTCGCCGCCGACCCGCGCGATCGTCGAGGAGCGCTGCCCGGCGACGCCCGCGGCCAGGCGGCGGGCGACCTCCTGCAGCACGGCGTCGCCGACGCGGTGGCCGGCGCCGTCGTTGACGGTCTTGAACTGGTCGAGGTCGATGAGCACCACGGCGCCCGAGCGGCCCGCGCGCGCGAGCTCGTCCAGGCGGTCGCGCAGCACCACGCGGTTCGCGAGGCCGGTCAGCGTGTCGGTGGTGGCCGCCCGCGTCAGCTCGTGCTCGCGGCGGTCGCGCTCGGTGACGTCGTGCAGCGAGACCACGATCCCGCGCAGCCGCGGGTCGTCGAGGCGGTTGACGCCGAGCAGCTCCAGCGAGCGCGTCCGGCCGGCCAGGCCCGTGCGCACGTCCAGGAAGGCGACGTCGCCCGGGCCGCTCCCCGCCAGGCGCTGCAGGTAGGCCTCGGCGGCGTCGCGCCCGTCCTCCGCCAGCAGCGCCGTCAGGGGATGGCCCACGATGCCCGGACCGAGCAGGCGGACGGCGTCGGGCGACGCGTACGCGATGCGGCCGCCGGCGTCGCAGACGACGATCGCGGTCCGCGCCGCGGCGAGCAGCGCCTGCTCGAAGCCGACCTCGTGCTCCAGACCCATGCAGCGGCGAAGGGTAACCGGTTCTGCGCCGGTGCCCCGATCCGGTCCAGACGTCCCCCATTCGTCGGCAACGCGTGTGCCGGAGCCCGTTTCGCGATCTAACCGCCGGTTGGAGGTGGTGTTGTCCGTACTACCCGGCCCGGTTCCCGATGAGACGATGAGGTCGTGCCGATGCGAGTCCTCATCGTCGACGACCACCCGAGCTTCCGGGCCACCGCCCGTGCGCTGCTCGAGGCCGAGGGCTTCGACGTCATCGGCGAGGCGGTCGACGGCGCGTCGGCCGTGGACACCTGCCGGCGCCTGCGCCCGCAGCTCGTCCTGCTCGACGTGCAGCTGCCGGACAAGGACGGGTTCACGGTCTGCGCGGAGCTCCTCTCCAACGGATCGGCCCCCGACGTCGTGCTCACGTCGAGCCGCGACTCCGGCGACTACGGCGCCCTCATCGGCCGCTCCGGCGCGCGCGGGTTCGTGCCGAAGGCAGAGCTCTCCGGCGCCGCGCTGACCGCGCTCCTGCCCGAGTCCTGACCGCGCCGGCCGCGCTGGCGGGGACGCTGGCCACCCCGTGGCGTAGGATTGCCCTGTGCGCGTCGTGCTGGCTGATGACTCGGTGCTCCTCCGCGAGGGCGTGGCGCGCCTGCTCTCGGACTGCGGCTTCGACGTGGTGGCGCAGGCCGGCACCGCAGACGACCTGGTGCGCAAGGTGCGCATGCACCAGCCCGACGTCGCAGTGATCGACATCCGCATGCCGCCGACGCACACGGACGAGGGCCTGGTTGCGGCGAAGTCGATCCGCGCCCAGTGGCCGTCCGTCGGCGTGCTCGTCCTCTCGCAGTACGTCGAGCCGGCCTACGCGCTCGAGCTGCTGCAGGACTCGGCCGAGGGCGTGGGCTACCTGCTCAAGGACCGCGTCGCGGACGTCGACGAGTTCGCCGCCGCCGTGCGCCGCGTCGCCGAGGGCGGCTCGGCGCTCGATCCGTCGGTCGTCTCGCAGCTGGTGGGCCGCCGCCGCCGCGACGACCCGCTGGCGGAGCTCACGGCGCGCGAGCGCGAGGTGCTGGGGCTGATGGCCGAGGGCCGCTCCAACGGCGCGATCGCCGACGAAGCTCGTCGTCACCCCGCGCGCCGTCGAGAAGCACGTCACCAACATCTTCGCGAAGCTCGGGCTCCGCGACGCGGAGAAGGACCACCGCCGCGTGCTCGCGGTGCTCCGCTTCCTCGAGGCCTGACCGCTACCCGGCGCGTTCGCCGCGAGCAGCGGCCGCCAGGGCCGCTCGGCGCGCAGCGGGTCGACCGCGTCGGCCACGACCGGCGGCGAGAGCAGGAAGCCCTGCACGCGCGCGCAGCCGAGCTCCTGCACGGCGGCGAGCTGCTCGGTCGTCTCCACGCCCTCGGCCACCACGGCGAGGTCGAGCGAGCGGGCGATGCCGACGACGCCGGCGGTGATGGCGGCCGTCGAGCGCTCGCCCAGGCCCGCCACGAAGGCGCGGTCGAGCTTGAGGCCGGTGATGGGGAAGCGCGTCAGGTAGTGCAGCGACGAGTAGCCGCGGCCGAAGTCGTCCAGCACCAGCCGCACGCCGAGGTCGAGCAGCGCGCCCACCCGGCGGGACGTCGCGGGCGTGTCCTCGATCAGCACGGTCTCGGTGATCTCCAGCTGCAGCTGGTCGGGGTCGAGGCCCCACTCGGTGATGGCGTCGCCGACGACGGCGGGCAGGCCGTCGTCCTGCACCTGCCGCGCCGAGAGGTTGATCGAGATGCAGAGCGGCGGGTCGTCGGGCCGCGAGGCGTTCCACTGCGCCAGCTGCCGGCAGGCCTCGCGCACGACCCAGGCCCCGAGGTCGACGATCAGCCCGCTCGCCTCGGCCAGCGGGACGAAGTCGCCGGGCGGCACCAGTCCGACACCGGGCCGCTCCCAGCGCACGAGCGCCTCGACGCCGTCGACCGCGCCGCCGGCCATGCCCACGATCGGCTGGTAGTGGAGGACGAGCTCCTCGCGCTCGACGGCGCGGCGCAGCGCGGCCTCGGAGCGCACCCGCTCCAGCGCGCGGGCCCGCAGCGACGCGTCGAACACCTCGTGGCGCGCCCGGCCGGCGGCCTTGGCGCGGTACATCGCGGCGTCCGCGTCGCGCAGCAGCTCGACCGGCGTGCGCGACTCCGGGCCGGGCAGCGCGACGCCGATGGAGGCGGAGACGAAGACCTCCTCCTCGCCGAGCCGGAACGGCCGGCGCAGCGCGGCCGCGAGGCGCTCGGCGACGACCAGCGGCCCGTGCTCGTCCCCGACGTCCTCGCACAGCACGACGTACTCGTCGCCGCCGAGCCGGCCCACGGTGTCGGGCGGGCGGACCGCCTGGCGGATGCGCTGGCCGACGGCGACCAGGAGCTCGTCGCCGCGCGCGTGGCCCAGCGAGTCGTTGACGTCCTTGAAGTGGTCGAGGTCGAGGAAGAGCAGCGCGATCCGATCGCCGCTGCGCTCCGCGCGCACGAGGGCGTGCTCCACGCGCTCCATCACGAGGGCGCGGTTCGGCAGCTCGGTGAGGGCGTCGTGCAGGGCGCGATGGCGGATCAGGTCCTCGGTGCGCGCCCGCTCGAGCGCGCTCGCCAGCACGTTCGCGACGGCCTGGGCGAAGGAGGCGTCGACGCCCGTGGCCGCGCGCGGCTGGCGCGCGGTGCCCACGAGCACGGCCACGACCTCGCCGCCCACCCGCACGGGCGCGCCGAGCACGAAGCGGGCGCCGGCGTGCGTCCAGGCCGCGTCGCCGGCCCGGCGCGAGTCGGCGCGCAGGTCGCGCACCACGACGGCGCCCGTCGCCTCCAGCAGCTGGCCCGCCAGGCTGCCCGACTCGACCGGCACGACGGCGGGCCACTCGCCGATGGTCGCCGCCGGGACGAGCACGCCGCGGCGCAGGTCGCGCTCCAGCACCGCCGCGGCGTCGAGGCCGAGCGTGGTGGCCATGGCGACGGCCGCCTCGCGCATCAGCCGGCCCGGGATGGTGCCGGCCAGCGCGAGCACGCCGAGGTCGGCGACGGCGCCCTGCTGGGCCGCGGCCCGGCGGCGCTCCTCGTCGCGCAGCATCCGCTCGGTGATGTCGGCGAACGTGTTGACCGAGGCGTACGCGGCGCCGGCGCCGGGCGGCACGACGGGCTCCGCGTTGGCCGAGACCCAGCGCACGCTGCCGTCGGGCCGCGTGATGCGGACGATCACGTCGCGCTGCGGCTGGCCGGTGCGCAGGGCCGTGAAGGCGGGCCAGTCCTCCATCCCCAGCGGCTCGCCGCTCTCGCCGTGGGCCTGCCAGCGCGGATCGCGCTCGGCGCCCGGCTCGAAGGTGGCGCGGGGGAGGCCGAGCAGCTCCTCGGCGCGGGTGTTCATCACGAGGATGCGGCCCTCGCGGTCGCGCACCACGAGGCCCTCCGCCATGGTCGTGACGATGGTGCGGTAGAGCGCGCCCTCGTCGGGCGCCCGCAGCCGCAGGGCGACGGCGTCGCCGGCGCGCCAGGCGTCGACGTGCCAGGTGCCGAGCTCGCCGTCGCGGTCGCGCAGGGCGACGGCGGCGGCCGGCAGCTCCTCGCCGCGCCCCGCTCGCGCCAGCAGCACCTGCACCGACTCGGGCTCGGGCGACCGCGCGACCAGGTCGGTGCCGGTCTCGAGCCCCAGGCGGACGCTGGCGGGCGCGCTCGCGGCCAGCACGCGACCGTCGTGCCCGACGAGCACGAGGAGGTCTGGGAAGCCACGTGCCAGGCCGGCTAGGCCGTCCGGGTCAACCGGCACCGTCTGGTTGTACCAGAGAGCCGGCGAGCCGTGGTGGTCGGCCCGCCGGCACGTTCCGCGCCGCCTCCCCGGACGGCCAGGTCCGACGCGTGGCGGCGGCTACGCCGTCAGGTCGTGCGCCATCTCCTCGAAGGCCGCGACGAAGGCGTCGATGTCCTCGTGGGAGTGGCGGATGGAGAGCGTCCACTCCTCCTCGCGCCCGGGCGTCATGAAGATGCCGCGGTTCATGTTGTAGAGCCACGCGAGGTCGCAGAGCTCGCCGTCCTGGTTGGCCTTGAAGGTCGCGTAGTCGACGATCTTCTCGGGCGAGAACGTGACGACGCCCTTGGAGCCGATGCCGACGGTGTAGCCCGGCAGGTTGTACTTCTCCAGCACGCCGTCGCAGCCGGCGATGATGCGGTCGTTGAGCCCTGCGAGGTGCGCGTACGCCTCGGGGGTCATGACGTCGAGCAGGTTGGCGCGGGCCGCCGCCATCGACGAGCGGGTTCCCGTTGTAGGTGCCGACCTGGTAGACGGTGCCGTCCTCGACGACGGACATGACGTCCTCGGTGCCGCCGATCGCGCCGCACGGGAGGCCGCCGCCGAGCGCCTTGGCCAGCGTGACCATGTCCGGCATGACGCCGAAGTACTCGGTCGCGCCGCCCGGGGCGATCGTCAGGCCGGTCTTGACCTCGTCGAAGATGAGCACGATGTCGTGCTTGCGGGTGAGCGCGCGGACGCCCTCGAGGTAGCCCGGCTCGGGCAGCACGACCCCGAGGTTCATCATCGCCGCCTCCATGATCACGCAGGCGGGCTTCCGGCCCTCGCTGATCAGGCGCTCGATGCGGCGCTCCATGGCGCCGAGGTCGTTGAACGGCACGGCGATGGTCATGTCGGCGACCGACCTGCGGGATGCCGCCGCCGTAGGGCAGCGACGCGAGGTTGTCGGGGTCGCCGATCTTGTCGTAGGGAACGCCGATCGAGACCATCACGTAGTCGTGGTGGCCGTGGTAGGAGCCGAAGATCTTGACGATGGTGTCGCGGCCCGTCTTGGCGCGCGCGATGCGGATGGCGTCCATCGTGGCCTCGGAGCCCGAGTTCACGTAGCGCCACTGCGGCAGGCCCCAGCGCCGCTTGAGCTCCTCGGCGACGATGATCGCGTCCTCGGTCGGGGCGGCGAAGTGCGTGCCCTCGGGCATCCGCTCGGCGACGGCCTTCGTGATGACGGGGTGGCCGTGCCCCTGCACCATCGAGCCGAAGCCGTTGTGGTAGTCGATCATGCGGGTGCCGTCGACGTCCCACACGTACGCCCCGTCGCCGCGCTCGAGGTAGATCGGCCAGGGATCGCGCAGCTGGTAGGACGACGCGACGCCGCCGGACAGCGCGCCGCGGGCCCGCGCGTACATGGCCTTCGAGCCGCCGGTGCGCTCGTTCAGCCGCTTCGCCTCGCGCTCCGTCAGTTCGGCGATGCGCTGGCGGTCGAGCTGCACAGGGGTTCGGGTGGCCATCGGGTCCTCCTGGATTCGCGCACGGGCAACCGGCCGGGGCAGCCAGCGGTGCGGTGAGGCCACGATAGCTGGGGCCGGCGTCGACCGCCAGGCGGCTGCGGCATGACCAGCCCGCCTCCGTCAGGCCGCCGCTGGCCCTGGTCTCGGCGAACGAATCGAGCGCTCGGTCCTGCCCCGCGGCCCAAGGCCGTGGCGCCCTCTACGCCGGTGGCGGCGAGCGAGACGTGAGCGATATTCAGTGTGAGCCGGCCCCGCGTTGAACGAAGTGAGGCGCTTGTCGGGACCGCAGCCGACGCCGGCGATCCGCCCTCGGCCGATCCGCCCTCGACCGATCCGCCTCGGCTCGCAACGACGTACCTCGCGTGCCGAAGACCTCGCCAACGACGTCGCCCGTGGGCGGTCGTCACCCTGACCTTGTCGGATCGACGGTGCTCCGCTGCTGGGCTGTCGTGGGCGGCGGGTCCTACGGAGGGGTGGTTGTGGGTCGCTCCGCGGCCACGACGGTCGCCAGACGGCGACGCCTGCGGCGCTGCGCTCCCGGTCGGCCCAGAACGCTCGCTCGCTTCGTCGCTGCGCTCGAAGAGCGACCCCTCCTCCGGACGATGGCACCGCCTCCGCGCAGCACAGATACTGCCGTGCTGCTCCGGCTCTCGCTCGCCGCCAGCAGTCGCTTCGCTCCTATCGACAAGCCCCTACGCTCCTTCGTCGCTGCGCGGCAGGGCTCGCTCACACTTTCATGACCTGGTCCGTCGCTAGGCGTCCTCAAGCGCACGCGTGACGGTCGCCGCTCGAGACCGCGCGTGCTCGCGACGCCGTCGGCGCGCCGCGAGCCCTACCGCGCCGCCGCCGCGTCGCCCAGCTGCACCAGCGCGTCCCGCTGGCGCTCCGCGATCAGCGCGTGCACCGCCGCCTCGTCGCCCGCGCGCAGCAGGGCGATCGGGTCCGGGTCGCCGTTCACGATGCCCTCGAAGAAGTCGCGCCGCTCCTCGTAGGTCGGGAACGTGTCCTTCGCCCAGCCGCGCAGCTCGTTGAGGATCTCCGCCAGGCGGGCGTGCGGGGCGCCGAAGGCCTCCGCGATCTCGCGCTTCAGGCGCTTGGCCAGCGCGGGGCTCGCGCCGGACGTCGAGATCGCGATCGCGATCGGGCCCGTGCGCACGATCGCCGGCAGGATGAAGTTGCACAGGGGCGGCACGTCGACGACGTTGACCAGCATCGCGCGGCGCTCGGCGTCCTCGAAGACGCGGATGTTGAGCGGCGTGTCGCTCGTCGCCGCCACCACCATCATGCGGCCCTCGAGGTCGGACGTCGCGTACTCGCGCTGCTCCCACTCGATCGAGCCCTCGCGCGCGAGCTCCTGGATCTCCGGCACCGCCTCGGGCGCGATGACCGTGATGCGCGCGCCCGCCGCCAGGAGGCCCTCGACCTTCTCCAGCCCGACCGGGCCCGCGCCGACCACGAGGCACGGCCGCCCCGTCAGGTCGAGGCACGCCATGTAGAAGGTCTTCTCCAGCATCGCGCGGTTGCACGACGCGTCGCAGCGGGCCAGGTGCAGGTCGCAGACGCAGGGACGAGCGGGCATCGAGGTCATGGTACCCGCACCGCGCCGACCACCTCGTGACCTGCGTCCGTCCGCGCTGCGGTACGCGAGACGGTGGCGCGCGTCGAGGGCTCCAGCGTCCCCGGCCGGGCGCGGATGGCGGCGCCCGCCGACGTCACGACCAGCACCTCGGCGTCCGGCGGCGCGGCGATCGCGGTGTGCACGGGACCGGCCGGCGAGCGCCTCGGCGTGTCGACCGACGCGCTCACGACGCCGCCGGTCCCGCGGCCCTTGGCGGGGTAGTCGGCGACCGGGACGGCCTTGCCCGCGCCGCGGCGGTGCAGCACCAGCAGCAGCTCGCCGTCCCGGGCGCGCGTGGCGGCCACGACGTCGTCCTGGCGCTCCAGCCGCATGCCGGCGACGCCGCCGGCCGACGCCGTCTTGACCGTGCGGATGCCGTCCAGCTGCAGGCGCAGCGCCTTGCCGGCCCGCGACTGCAGGATCGCGTCGTCGCCCGGCCCGTGCTCGACGACCGTCAGCAGGCGGTCGCCCTCGGGCACGTCGTAGGCCGGCGCGCCCTCGGGCGGCACCGTCGCCAGGCTGCGGGCCTCGCAGCGCTTGATCTCGCCGAGCGCGGTCACCAGCAGCAGGTGGTCGCCCTCGGGGCGGCTCTGCGTCAGCGCGGCGAGCGTCTGGCCGCGCTGCAGGGCGAGCGGCCGGGCGCCGCGCACGATCGTCCGCACCACCGGCAGCTCGCCGACGTGCACCGGGTAGGCCGTGCCGTCGGCCGTGAAGGCCAGCAGCACGTCGCCGGGCACGGCCGCGACGGGGACCACCGGCCGCTCCTCGCGCGTCAGGTCGAGCGGCACGCGCGGCAGCGCCAGGGCGCGCGGCCAGGCGGCGAAGGCCCCGGAGCTCGAGGCGAACACCCAGACCGGGTCGCTCACCGCACGGCTCCGCTCGGGGCCGGCGCCTCGACGCCCGCGGCAGCCGCGACGAGCCCGACGATCAGCCCGTGCGGCGCCGCCTCGGTCGACGAGCGCTCCGGCTGGAAGAGGGTCGCCAGGTAGAACGGGTGGCCGTGCAGCTCGACGACGCGGACGTCGCCCTCGTCGTCCCAGCCGGTCGCCACGAGCGGGCCGCCGAGCAGCGCCGGCGCGAACGTCGGGCTCAGGCCGTAGGAGCAGAAGTAGCGTTCCGTCGAGGCCGTCGTGCCCATGAGCGCGGCGGCGCGCGAGCCCGGCTCCAGGCGGATCGGGCCCTCGACGCCCAGCAGCGAGCAGGCGAGCGGCACGACGACGTGCGTCTCCGCCTCCGGGCTCGACTCCGCGTGCTCGGCGGCGGCGATGCCGGCCACGTCGCGCGCCCACTCCAGCAGCGCGTGCTGGAAGCCGCCGCAGGTGCCGAGGAACGGGCGCTCGCGCTCGCGGGCGACCCTGATCGCGCGCAGGGCGCCGTCCATGTCGCGGTACGGGCTCGCCGGGACGCACCAGAGGGCGTCGAAGGCGGCCAGCGCGTCGTCGTCGGGCAGCTCGTCGGTCGGCAGCCAGACCGGCTCGACCGCGACGCCGAGGCGGCGGCCCGCGCCGCGCAGGGCGGGCGGGATGGCTACGTGGGCGGGGACATCGTCCGAGCGGTCGCCGACGAGGCCGATGCGCAGGGGCTCCACGCCCGGGAGGGTACGGGACAATGCCGTCGTGGGCGACGTCCGCCACCTCTACGTCCACGTCCCGTTCTGCGCACACCGCTGCGGCTACTGCGACTTCGTGACCGTCACGGGCCGCGAGCAGCAGCACGCGCCGTACGTCGACGCCCTGCTGGCCGAGCTGGAGCTGCGCGGCGGCGTGCTCGCAGACGACGTCGAGACGGTCTACCTGGGTGGCGGCACACCGTCGCTGCTCGGCCCGGCGCTGCTCGGCCGCCTGCTCGACGCCCTGCCGACGGCGTCCGTCGAGCGCACCGTGGAGGTCAATCCCGAGACCGTCGACGCCGCGCTCGCCGGGGTGCTGGCGGCGCGCGGCTGCCGCGTCTCGCTGGGTGCCCAGAGCCTCGACGCCGGCCTGCTGGCGGTGCTGGAGCGGCGGACCGTGCCGGAGGGCGTGCGCGCGGCCGTGGCGACGCTGCGCGCGGCGGGCGTCGACGACCTCTCGCTCGACCTCATCTACGGCGTCCCCGGCGAGAGCGGCGCGCTCCTCGACGCCGACCTCGACGGCCTGCTGGCGCTGGAGCCCGACCACCTCTCCTGCTACGAGCTCGAGGCCAAGCCCGGCACGCGCTTCACGTACCGCCACGGGCGCGCGCTGGCGGCGCAGGCCGAGCTCCTCGAGGACCACCTGGAGCGCGTCGTGGACCGGCTCGAGGCGGCCGGGTACGCGTGGTACGAGACGGCCAGCTTCGCGCGGCCGGGCCACGAGGGACGGCACAACAGCGCCTACTGGCGGGCGCGCGACTACCTCGGGCTGGGCGTCGGCGCCGTCGGCACCGTCGACGGGGTGCGCCGCCGCAACGCCCCGCGGCTCGCGCCGTACCTGGCGGCGGCGCGGGAGGGTCGCGACCCGCCGCACGCCACGGAGCCGCTCGACGCCCGCACCCGCAGCGTGGAGCGGCTCATGCTCGGCCTGCGCCTGGCCGCGGGCGTCGAGCGTGCCCCGGTCGAGTCCGTCCTGGACGCGGCGGCGCTGCGCCAGCTGGTCGCGGCGGGCGTCGTGGGGGAGGGTGACGGTCAGGATCCACCTGACGCGCCGCGGACGGATGCTCGCCAACGACGTGACGACGCGGCTGCTGCGCGATGACGACGACGCCCGGAGCGCTTGACGACGACCTGACCCCGCGACGGCGGGAGATCCTGCGCGCCGTCATCCGCGAGCACGTCGACACGGGCCAGCCGGTCGGCTCCAAGACGCTCGTGGAGACCGGCGGCTTCTCGGTGGCGCCGTCGACGCTGCGCTACGAGCTGGCGTGGCTGGAGCGCGTGGGCCTGCTGAACCACCCGCACACGTCCGCCGGCCGCGTGCCGACCGACCTCGGCTACCGCTACCTCGTCGAGGAGCTCATCGCCGAGCGCGCGCCCGTGCTCGACCTGCCGGTCGACCTCCTCACCGCCCACCGCGAGATCGACTCGGCGCTGCGCGCCACGACCGAGGCGCTGTCCCAGGTGACGAACCTGCTGGCGGTCGCGTCGGCGCCGGCCCTCTCGACGACCGTCATCCGGCACGTCGAGGTGCTCGTGCTGCAGCCGCAGATCGTGATGGTCGTCGTCATCACCGCCAGCGGCGCGGTCGCCAAGCGCACGGTGGCCCTCGACGCCCCGGTCGACCCCAAGCTCGCCGAGTTCGCCCGCGAGTACCTCAACGAGACCCTGACCGGCACCGCGATGGGGACGGCCGTCCTGCGCCGCCACCTGGAGGCGCCCGACCTCACCGTCCGCGAGCGCGACTTCCTGGCGGCCCTGGCGCCGGTCTTCTCCGACGTGTTCGACGACGACCGCATGTACGTCGGCGGCGCGTCGCGGCTGATGAGCGAGCTGCGAGCGCGCGAGACCGGCGACCTGGCGCGCCTCGCGTCGCTGCTGGAGGAGCGCGCGCAGCTGCTGGAGCTGCTGCGCGAGGTGCTCGGCCCGGCCGCCGTGTCCGTCCGCATCGGCATCGAGCACAGCGACCCCGTGCTGCAGCCGCTCGCGGTCATCGCGGCGAGCTACGGCATCGCGCGCCGCCCGCTCGGCACGATCTCGCTCGTCGGCCCGACGCGCATGGACTACCCGGCCGCGCTCGGCGCCCTGCGCGGCGCCGCGGCCCTGCTCTCGGCCTTCGTCGAGGACGTCTACCAGAGCTGAGCGTCTAGCTGGCGGCCGCGGCCGGGCAGCACCAGGCCGGCTCGCCGCCGAGCCGCGGCAGCTCGGTGCGCACCTGGCCGTCGTCGCGGCCGACGGTGACCCAGCGTGCGGTCGTCCGCCACGAGGATCGACTGCCCGTCGGGGCTGAAGGCCAGCCGCGTCACCCCGTCGGTGCCGCGTGACCACCGCGTCGCCCCGTTGCGGGCGTCGAGCAGCAGCGCCTGCGTGCGGCCGTTGCCGAGCGTGCGCACGACGCCGACGTCCGCCCGGACGGGCGACGGGTAGATCGACAGGGCACCGCTCGCGGGTGCGCATCAGGACGCGCGGCTCGGCGCCGCCGAAGGACGTGACGGTCATGCCCGAGCCGTTCGAGGTCACGACGACGACGCGGCTCCCGTCGCCCGTGAAGCGCACGTCCTGGATGGGGTCGGGCACGGGGTAGCTGGCGAGCACGGCGCCGTCGCGGTCGACGACGCGCACGATCCGCAGCGCCTGCAGGTCGCTGCGCGGCGTCGGGGCTCTCGTCGGCCGGCGCGGCGTAGGCGAGGCGGCCGTCGGGCGGCGACGGAGGGGAAGCAGCCCGGCGCGAGCGGCTCGGCGGCATGGCCGTACTCGCGGCGGTAGATCATCGGCCGCAGCGGCGCGCGGCGGCTGACGGTGCACATGTCGATCGTGCGGTCGTCCCAGAACGCCGGGCGCCCGTTGACGCTGCGATCGGGCACGTCGATCACCTCGGTGCCGCCGTTGCGGGCCAGCAGCCACAGCGAGGACACCGACCCCGGCGGGCGGCCCAGCGGCCCGACGAGGGCGAGCCGCCCGTCGGGCGCCCATCCCGGCGCGCACGCGTTGGCGGCGCCGAAGACCTCGTACTCCTCGCTGCTCTGGTCCGGCGCGATCGCGCGCAGGTCGCCGCAGGAGACGGCGAAGGCGATGAGCTCGCGCGGCGCGTCGATGAGGCGGTTCCGCCGCCGCGCCTCGGTCTGCGCGTCCTCCGCGATGGCGGCGTTCGCGGCGGCCTCCACCGACAGCGCGTCGGGTGCGCCGCGCGCGTCGAACGACTCCGCAGGGTCGGGCGCGGAGGCCGGGTCGGCCGACGTCGAGGCCGCCTCCGGTGCCGCCACGCCGGTCCCGCCGCTGCGCTGGGCGGGCGCCACGAGGGCGACGACGAACGCCAGCAGCGCGAGGCAGGCCGCCGCGACGGCGATGTGGAAGGCGCGCGCGGCCGTCACGAGGCCTGCACCGGATCGGGGCAGCACCACGTCGGCGCGCCGCCGAGACGCCCGAGCTGCAGGCGCACGACGCCGGTGGCCGGCTCGACGAACCGCCACGTGCGATGGTCGGCGAGCAGCAGGCGGCTGCCGCTCGGCGACCACGTGACGTCCACGTCGACGTTCCCCTCGTCGGACCACTCCGTGAGCCCGGTCTCCGGGTCGACCGCCTGCACCTGGGCCGGGCCGTCGCGGGTCGCCCGGACGAGGATCACGCGGTCGCCGGCCGGGCTGGGATACGCCCGCAGCTCGCCGCCGCGCATGGCGCCGAGCAGGACGCGGTGGCCGTCGCGATCCAGGGCGAACGCGCGCCAGCGGTCGGCCGACCGCACGACCGCGATGAGCAGGCGGCTGTCGCCCGTCCACTCCAGCGACTCCACCGTGCCGGTCTGGAAGCGTGCGAGCAGGCGACCGCCTTGCGCGCTGCGGTCGACGGCGATCGTCGAGCCCGCCGCGCTGCCGTCGGCGGCCGCGACCGGCTCCGACCAGGCCAGCACGCCCGCGCGGGAGGTCGCCGGCGTGCAGCCGGAGCGCCACTGGCGGATCACGTCCTGGCCCATCGTCCAGCGGAACAGGACGCCGGGGCCGCTCGCCCGGGTGCGGCTCGCGCACAGCACGAGCTCCTTCGTGCCGAGCGCGATGGGGCCTCGCACGTGGTAGCCGAGCACCTGCAGCCGGCTCCCGTCGCCGTCGCGGCGCAGCAGGCCGATGCGGTCGCCGCCGTCGTCGAAGTCCACCGACACGAGGTCGCCGCCGGGCGTCCACTGCAGCGCGCAGGTCCGTCGCTCGACCCCCTGGACGTCGTACGTCTGGCCGTCCTCCCAGGGCTCGACCGCGCGGTAGATGCCGCAGCCCTTGCTGTACAGCAGCACCTCGCGCGGCGCGTCCACCAGGCCGGGGCGGTGGGGGCGCCCGTCCGCGCCGCGATCGTCTCCGGTCGCCGCCTGCTCGTGTCGGTCGTCGCGGGCGCGTCCGACGCCGCGCTCGGGATGGCGGGGTCGGTCAGGGCGGGCTCCGGGGAGGGGCGCGGCGGCTTCTCGGTGCTCGCGACGTCGGCCCCCGGCGCCGCGCCGGCCAGCGCGGCAAGGCCGGAGCCGACCGGGGGCCCGCCGGAGGCGACGACGATCGTCACCAGGCAGGCGCAGAGCACACCGGACGCGGTCACGGCCGCGATCAGCCGGACGGCCATCGCAACGGATCGTACTTCGCCCGGCAACCGCGCCGGTGTCGGCCGCGTCCCCAGGACGGGCGGCGCGGGACGACGGCCGTGGCCGTATCGTCCGGAGCGCACATGGCGCAGCAGGACTACTACGACGTGCTCGGCGTCGACCGCGGGGCGAGCGACGACGAGCTCAAGCGCGCGTTCCGGGCCCTCGCGCGCCAGCACCATCCGGACGTCAACCCCGACGATCCCGCCGCGTCCGAGCGCTTCCGCGAGATCGCCGAGGCCTACGAGGTGCTGTCCAACGCCGAGACGCGCGCGCTCTACGACCGCTACGGCCACGAGGGCGTCTCGGGACGGCCGCTGCAGAGCGAGCGCGCCTACCAGAGCGGCAACATCGCGGACATCTTCTCGATGCTGTTCGGGGAGGACCTGTTCGGCGGCGGGGCGACCGCCCAGCGGCGCGGGCCGATGGCCGGGGCAGACGCGCAGGCGGACATCGAGCTCGACCTCGTCGAGGCGGCGTTCGGGGCGCGCAAGGAGGTCGTGGTCGAGGTGCTCGCGACCTGCGACCACTGCCACGGCTCCGGCGCCGAGCCGCCCTCGCAGCCCACCCGCTGCCCCACCTGCCAGGGCCAGGGTCACGTGCAGCAGGTGGCGCGCACGATGTTCGGGCAGATGGTGCGCACGTCGCCGTGCCCGACCTGCCGCGGGCGGGGCATGGTCGTCGAGAACCGCTGCCGCACGTGCCGCGGCCAGGGCAGGCGGCCCGAGCGCCGCACGGTCTCGGTCGCCATCCCCGGCGGCGTGGAGAGCGGCCAGCGGGTGCGCGTGGTCGGGCAGGGGCACGCCGGCGAGCCCGGGGCGAGCCCCGGCAACCTCTACGTGCGCGTGGCCGTGCGCGACGACCCGCGCTTCGAGCGCGACGGCGACGACCTCATCTGCGCGGTCGACCTGACCATGACCCAGGCCGCGCTGGGCTGCGAGGTCGAGGTGCCGACGCTGGAGGGCTCGGCGCAGATCGAGTTCAAGCCCGGCACCCAGCCCGGCGAGGTGCGGGTGCTGCGCAACCTCGGCGTCCCGGCGCTGCGCGGCGGCCGGCGCGGCGACATCAAGGTGCTGGTCAACGTGCTCGTGCCGCGGCGCCTCGACGCCGACCAGCGGCGCGCGGTGGAGCAGCTCGACGCGACGCTGGACGACAAGGCCTACGCCGACCAGCCGGACGGCCTGCTGGGCCGGCTGCGGCGCTCGCGCCATGCCGGCTGAGCCGGACGCCGAGCCGCGCCTCGTGCGCCACGCCGTGCGCGTGCCGGCGGCGGAGGCCGAGACGGCGCTGGTCCTGCTGCTCGACGCGTTCCCGGACGGCCTGGAGGAGGAGCGGGTCGGCGACCTCGTGGAGCTCGCGGGCTACCTGCCGACCGGCGTGACCCCGGTCGTCGGCGGCGGCCTCGAGCTGCGGGCGTCGCCCGTCGAGCCCGGCTGGCGCGAGGCCTGGCGTGCGTTCCACCAGCCCGTGCGGATGGGGCGCTTCTGGGTCGGGCCGCCCTGGTGCGAGCCGGACGTCGACGCCGAGGCCGTCGTGATCGAGCCCGGGGCCGCCTTCGGCACGGGGGCCCACGGGTCGACGCAGGCCGCCGCGGCGCTGCTCCTGGAGCGCGAGCCCGGCGGCGCGCTGCTGGACATCGGCTGCGGCTCGGGCGTCCTCGCGATCCTCGCGGCGCGGCTGGGCTGGGGGCCGATCCAGGCCGTCGACGTCGACGTGCTCGCCGTCGCCGCCACCCGCGAGAACGCGGCCCGTAACGGCGTCGCCCTGGAGGCGTGGCAGGCGGACGCGCTGGCCGACCCGCTGCCCGCCGTGCCGTTCGCGCTGGCCAACCTGGAGCGCCGCCTGCTGGAGCCGCTGCTGGTGCGCGGCGGGCTGCCGCCCCGGCTGCTCGTCTCCGGCCTGCTCAGCGACGAGCCGCTCGACCACGCGGGCTGGCGCGCCGCCGACCGGGCCGACCGCGGCGGCTGGCGGGCGCTGCTGCTCGAGCGGTCGTGACCCACGTCTTCCGCTTCTTCCTGCCCGACGCGGCTCCCGGCGAGCCCGGCCAGGAGCGCGCCCTCTCGGCCGTCGACGCCCGGCGCGCGGAGCGGGTGCTGCGCCTGCGGGCCGGGGAGGCGGTCGAGGTGGCCGACGCCCGCGGGCCGGGTGCTGGCGGCGATGATGCTCGACGGCGGTCGGGTCGCGCTGGGCGACGTGCGCTGCGAGCCGACGCCGCCCGCGCCGCTCGTCGTCCGGCTGGCGCTGACGGGCCCGCGCGCGGACACGGCGGTCGAGAAGCTCGTGGAGCTCGGCGTGGAGGAGATCGGGCCGCTGGAGACCGCGCTCAAGCGGCGCGAGACGCGCACCGACCGCTGGCAGCGCATCGCGGCCGCGGCCGCCGCGCAGGCCAAGCGCCCGCGCGTCCCGCGCATCGCCGCCTGCATCGCCCTCCCGCGACGCCCTCGCGCCGGGCGCGGTGCTGCTCTCGCACGAGGATCCGGACGGGACGTTCGACGCCGCCCTGGAGCGCGCCGGCCGCCCGCTGGCGCTGCTGGTCGGCCCCGAGAGCGGGTTCGCGCCCGAGGAGCACGCCGCGGCGCGGGCGGCCGGCGTGCCGATCGCCACGCTCGGCGACATCGTGCTGCGGACGGAGACGGCGGCGATCGCGGCGGCCGTGCTGGCGCTCGACCGGCTCGGCGCGCTGCAGCCGCGCGAGCAGGCGTCCTAGGCGGCCCAGCCGACGGCGCTCTCGTCGTGCGTCGGGCCGAGGTGCAGGACCGGCTCGGACGGCGTGCCGGTGCCACGGCGCACGAGGTCGATCGCGTGGCCGGGGCGCCCGCGCGCGATCGCCACGGCGGCCTCGATGGCGCCGACGCAGCAGTCCATGGCGTAGGTGGCGGCGAGGTGCCCGTCGACGAGGAGCTCGAGGCGGAACGCGCTGCGGATCGGCGTGCGGGTCGATCGGGCCATGACCTGCTCCTCGTCGTGGTGGGCGGCTCGTGGCTGCAGGCTGCCCGACGACCCTGAGACGTGCCTGAAGGACGGGTAGGAGCTCCGTGAGAGCGCACGCCGGGGCCGGGGTACCATGCCGTCCGTATGACGGCGACCTACTCCGGCGAGTTCCTCGGCTGCAAGGTGTCGCGCACCGATCTCGAGGTGCTGCGCGAGCGGCTCGCCGCCGAGGGCCTGGAGGAGGTCGCGAGCGCGGGTGACGTCCACGTCGTCAACGGCTGCTGCGTGACGCGGGAGGCGGTCCGCAAGACGCGGCAGAGCGTGCGCCAGGCGCTCGCCCGCAGCGCCGACGGCGTCGTCGTGGTGACGGGCTGCGCGGCGAACCTGCCAGGTGAGGCGCTGGCCGACCTCGGGCCGCGCGTGCACGTCGTGCGCGGCCCGGCCGAGCGCGCCCCGGCCACGGTGGTCGACCTGCTGCGCGGCCTCGGCTGCCGCGGCGGCCGGCCCCGCGACGCCGCCGCCGCACGGGTGCGCGCCTTCCTGCGGGTGCAGGACGGCTGCTCGTTCCGCTGCGCCTTCTGCGTCATCCCGCAGGTGCGCGGCGCGACCCGCTCGCGGCCGCTGGACGAGGTGGTGGCCGAGGCCGAACGGCGCATCGCCGCCGGGCACCGCGAGCTCGTCGTCACCGGGGTCAACGTCGGCCTCTACCGCGATCGCACGGCGGGCGTGCGGCTGCCCGGGCTGCTGGAGCGCCTCGGGCGCGTCGAGGGCCTGGAGCGGCTGCGCCTGTCGTCCATCGAGGTCGACCACGTGGACGACGCGCTCGTCGCCGCGCTCGCCCGCACGCCGGCGTGGCTGCCGCACCTGCACGTGCCGCTGCAGTCGGGCTCGGACGACGTGCTGCGCCGCATGCGCCGCCGCTACGGCCGCGAGCGCTACCTGGCGCGGGTGCAGCGGGCGCGCGAGGCGCTCGGCGACGTGCAGGTCACCGCCGACGTGATCGTGGGCTACCCCGGCGAGACGGACGACGACTTCGCGGCCACCCTCGACGTCGTGGAGCGCGCCGGGCTGGCGCGCGTGCACGCGTTCCCGTACTCGCCGCGCCCGGGCACCGCGACCGAGGGCGCGGACGACGTGCCGCCGGCCGTCAAGCGCCACCGCTCGGCGGCCGTGCGCGCGCTGGCCGAGCGCCAGGGCGGGGCGCGGCGAGCGGCGCGGCTCGGGCAGCGCGACCGGGTGCTGGTGGAGCGGCGCGACGGGAGCGGCGCGCTGCTGGGCTACGGCCGCGACTACACGCCCTGGCGCGTGGCGGGCGCGGCGGAGCCGGGGGAGATCGTCGATGTCGTGGCCGTGGCGGCGAGCGCCGACGGCCTGGAGGGGAGGATCGCGTGATCGCTCGGGTGCAGGCCGACCTGCGGGAGGCGCGCCTGGCACGGGATGCGGCGCGCGTGCAGGTGCTGGGGACGCTGCTCGCGGCGCTGCAGGGCGCCGAGAAGGACGCCGGCGGCGCGCTGGACGACGCGGCCGCCACGGCCGTGCTGCGCCGGGAGCGCAAGCGCCGCGCCGAGGCGGCCGAGAGCTTCCGCGAGGCGGGCCGCGAGGAGGACGCCGCGCGCGAGGACGCCGAGGGCGTGCTCATCGAGGGCTACATGCCGGCGGCGCTCGACCCGGCGGAGCTCGACCGCATGGTCGCGGAGGCCGTGGCCGAGGCGGGCGCGACCACGCCCCGCGAGATGGGCGCCGTCATGAAGCTGCTGACCCCGCGCGTGGCGGGCCGCGCCGACGGCCGCACGGTGTCCGACGCGGTCAAGCGGGCGCTGGCGGGGTAGGGCGGCGGGCCGCGAGCGGGCCCGTCAGTCGCCCGCGACCAGCTGCTCGACCTCGGGCGGCGGCGTCTCCAGCAGCTCGGCCGGCACGCCCTCGACCTCCACGCGGGTGTCGTGGAAGGTCGGGCCGCCGCCGAGGTCGGTGTCGCGCACGGCCGTCACGGCGTTGACGTTCTGCCGGCCGGGGCTCAACCGCGCCCAGTAGGCCTTGTAGGTGAACGCCAGGCCCGGCCGGGTCGCGTCGTCGACCGCCACGGCCGCCAGGAACGAGCCGCGGTCGTTGTGCACCCGCACCGGGCTGCCGTCGACCAGGCCGCGCGCCTCCGCGTCGTCGGGGTGCAGGTGGACGCGCGGCGGCCCCTGCTTGCCGACGTGCCAGGGCAGCGAGGCGAACGTCGAGTTCATGAAGTAGCGGCCGGCGGGCGCCACGAGCACCAGCGGGAAGCGCTCGGCCAGCACCGCGTCGGCCGCCTCGACCGGCGGCGTGTAGCCGACCAGCGGGTCGACGCCGCGGCGCGCGAGCTCGGGGTCGACGATGCGGGCGCGCCCGCTGGGAGTGGGGAACCCGCCCTCGGCGAACGGCGCGGTGCCGCGCTCGACGCCGGTCAGCCGGGCGTACGTCGTCTCGCGCAGCTCCTCGTACGTGATGCCGGTGCCCGCCAGCAGCTGGCGCACGAGGTCCTCGTCGCTGTCGCGCAGGCGCGGGTGGTCGAGCCCCATGGCGGCGGCGATGCGGCGGAAGATCTCGGTGTTCGGCAGCGCCTCGCCCGGCGGGTCGGCCACCGGCACGTTGAGCGTGGTGTAGTGGTGGCCGTAGGACGAGTGCAGGTCGAGGTGCTCGGGCTGCATGGTGGCCGGCAGGACGACGTCGGCGAAGTCGCACGTGTCCGTCCAGCGCTGCTCCAGCACCGTCGTGAACAGGTCCTCGCGCCGCAGGCCCTCGTGGGCGCGGGTCTGGTCGGGCACCGTCGCGGCCGGGTTCGCGTTGAAGACCACGAGCGACGTGATCGGCGGGTCGGCCTCGCCCGTCAGCACCGCGGCCAGGCGGCTCATGTTGATCGAGCGCGCGCCCGGGGCCGGCATGCCCTCGGGGCGCACGACGGCGTCCTCGTCGACGCGGTGGTGGCCGGCGCTCATGCACAGCCCGCCGCCGCCGGGATGGCGGAAGTCGCCGGTGACCAGCGGCAGCGCCAGGATGGTGCGGATCGCCTGGCCGGCGCCGTAGTGGCGCTGCAGTCCGAGCCCGACGCGGATGGCCGTGGGCCGCGTGGCGGCGATGCGCTCGCCGAGGCCGCGCACGACCTCGACCTCGAGCCCGCACTCCGCGGCGGCGCGCTCGACCGACCACTCGCCGAGCCGCGCCTCGAGCTCCGGCCAGCCGACGGTGTGCGCCTCCAGCCACTCGCGGTCGGCCGCGCCGGCGTCGAGCACGTGGCGCATCAGGCCGAGGGCGAGGGCGGCGTCGGTGCCGGGCAGCGGGGCGATGTGCTCGTCGCAGCGGCTCGCCGTGTCGGTGCGGATCGGATCGATGGCGACGACGTGCGCGCCCCGCTCCTGCGCCTCGCGCACGAACGGCCACTGGTGGAGGTTCGCGGACGTCAGGTTGGCGCCCCAGAGGACGATCAGCCGCGCCTCGACGATCGTCTCCGGCTCGAAGCCCGACCGAGCGGCCGTAGATCGAGCGCATCGCGGCGGTCGCGGCGGCCGTGCAGATCGTGGTGCGCAGCCGCGAGGCGCCGAGGTGGGCGAAGAGGCGCGGGCCCATCGTCCAGCCCTGCACGTGGCCCATGGTGCCGGCGAAGTAGTAGGGCAGGATCGCCTCGGGGCCGTCACGGTCGAGGGTGGCCTGCAGCCCGGCCGCGACCCGCTCGATGGCCTCGCTCCCAGGTGGCGCGGCGGAACGAGCCTCGCGCCCACGCCCTTGGGGCCGACGCGCACCAGCGGGAAGGTCAGCCGGTCGGGCCCGTTGACGGCGTCGAGGTAGTGGTTGACCTTGCCGCACAGGGCGCCGCGCGTGAACGGGTGGTCGCGGTGGCCGCGGATGCCGACGGCCTTGCCGTCCTCGACGGTCAGCTCCCAGACGCAGGTGTCGGGGCAGTCGAGCGGGCAGGCGCCGAGGTGCGTCGTCCGGGCCATGACGGGCATGGTACCGGGCGCGGGGACGGGCGCCGCTGCGCGGGCTCAGCCGCCGAGCAGCAGGACGACCGCGAGCCCGGCCGCGACGCCGGCGGGCGGGCGTGGTTGCGCTCGCTCGCGCCGACGATGGTCGGGGAGGGGCGCGGTCGCTCTTTCGAACGCCGACCATCGCTCAAGGGCTACCCCTCCTCCGTCCATGACCGCCTCCGCGGCACGGTACTGCTGTGCCGCTGCGGCTCTCGCTCGGCCGGCAGCCGTCGCTCCGCGGCAACGATCATGGGCGCAGACCAAGGTCCGCGGCGCGTCGCTCCCGGTGACCAAGCCCTTCGCTCCTTCGTCGCTCCGGGCAGGGCCTCGCTCACACTTGAAACACTGGCGTCGAGCGTCCTCAAGCACTGTCGGCGGTTCGACCCGCGGCGAGTCTCGAGTTCCGCGCCGCCCACACCGCGTGCGCTCGTCGTCAGCGCCGCCCCGCCAACGCGCCACGCGACCCTGTGCACCGTGCACAGCCCCGGCACGGAGGTCCGGCCGCCCGCTCCGTCCTCGCCGTCCGACCCTCCCCCTAGGATCGCCCCCACTCGGGCGACCGCCCGGGACGCCCGTGGAGGTGGCGTGGCAGGGACCATCGAGATCGTCTCGGGCAACCAGCGGGTCGTCGCGCGGCTGCTCGAGCGGGAGGCGCCGAACGTCGCGCGCAGGTTCGCCGACGCCATGCCGTGCGAGAGCTTCTCGGTGCACGCGAAGTTCGCCGGCGACGAGCTCATCGTGATGGTGCCGTTCTTCTGCGAGCCGGAGAACGAGATCTTCGCCGTCGAGCCCGGGGACATCGGCTACTACCCGGGCCGCCAGACGATCTGCATCTTCTACGGCGACACCGAGCCGTTCGGCGAGGTGAGCGTGTTCGCGAAGGTCACCGAGGGGCTCGACGTGCTGCGCGCCTGGGGCCGCGAGATCCTGCAGCAGGGCTCGCTGCCCGTGCAGATGCGGATGGCGCAGTGAGCGACGACCTGACCGCCCGCATCGCCGCCCTCGTCGCCGAGGAGCTCGCCGTGCGCGGCAACGGCGGCGGATCGCGGCCCACGGGCGGCGGCACCGCCACGGTCGCCCCGCCACGCGCCGCGAACGCCATCGACGCCGGCCGCGTGGTCACCGTCGAGGACGTCCTGCGGGCCGACGCCGCGGGCGCCGCCCTGGCCCTGCCGGCCGGCGCGATCGTGACGCCGCTGGCCCGCGAGGAGGCCGAGCGCCTCGGCGTCGCCCTCGTCGAGGCGGGCCAGCCGGTGCCGTCGCGGAGTGGGCGCCGTGCCCAGCCCCAGGCCGGCGGGGCGTCGCCGAAGGAGGCCCACGGGCGGCAGTCCGGCTCCGACTACTGCACGCAGTGCGGCGGCTGCATGGAGCCCGCCGTCTACTCGCGCAAGGGGCGCGCGGCCGCGGCTCGACCGCCGAGATGATCGCCCGGCTCGACCGCTTCACCGATCTCGTGTGGCGCTCCGAGCCGCAGGACGTGCAGCGCCTGCGCCAGCTCTCGCGCCCGCCGATGGGCCGCATGCCCGGCGTCTTCTACGCCTGCTTCAACCTCTTCTGGCTCGGCGAGGAGGTGCAGACGCTGCGCGACAAGGCGAAGGCCGGCAGCATCGACGTGCGCGCCCTCAACGAGCTGCTCGGCACGCTCTGCAACCGGCACGCCATCCGCCTCTCGAAGTGGCACCTGGTCGACTCGTTGGAGCTGCTCGGCGACGTCGCGAACTTCACCGAGGCGGGCGGCGCGCGCACGCACGACGAGTTCCGCGAGCTGTGCGAGCACCTGATGCTGGCGGCCGACCGCCTGCAGGCGTGGGTCGATCGCATCATCCCGTGGCACACCCTCGACGACCGCCTGGAGCTCGTGCCGTGACTGCCGACGAGGCGACCGAGCTCGGCCACATCCTCGACAGCTGGGAGCGGGAGGGCGTCCGCTACGTCCGCTTCGAGCTGCCCGACCTGCACGGGACGGCGCGCGTCAAGCTCGTGCCGATCGGCGGCCGCGCGGGACTACGCCAGCAGCGGGCTGAACATGTACGGCGGCGCGGGGGTGCTCGACTCGCGCTCCGACGTCGTCGGCGGCATGGCCTACGACACCGCGGTCAAGTACGCCGACCAGCTGCTGTTCCCCGACCCGCGCAGCGCCACGGTCGTGCCGTGGGAGGCCGCCACGGCGCGCTTCATCTGCCGCGCCCACTGGGACGGCGGAGCGCCGCTCGAGGCCTCCCCGCGGCAGGTGCTGGAGCGGGTGCTCGGCCTGGCCCAGGAGCTGGGGTACGAGATCAAGACCGGCGCCGAGTACGAGTTCTACCTGCTCAACGGCGATCGCAGCACGCTGATCGGCGGCTACCACATCTTCAACCACACGCGGATGCACGCCCATCCCGTCATCCGCGAGCTGCTCGACACCCTGCCCGGCGTCGGCGTCGACTTCATCACCGCCAACGCGGAGTACGGCCCGGGCCAGTTCGAGTTCAACTGGGGCCCCGCCAACGGCATCGCGGGGCCGGACACGAGCTACACGTTCAAGAACGCCGTCAAGGAGATCGCGGCGCGCCACGGGCTGATCGGCACCTTCATGTCGAAGCCGATCAACGGCGCGGCCGGCTGCGGCGCGCACTTCCACATCTCGCTGCTCGACGCGACGTCGGGCGAGACGCTGATGGGCGACGAGTCGGACCCGCTCGGCATGTCGAAGCTGTGCCGCCAGTTCGTGGCCGGCAACCTCAAGTACGCCAGGGCCATCTACAGCCTGCTCGTGCCGACGCTGAACTGCTACAAGCGCCGGCGGCCGCACACGTTCTCGCCCTCCAACATCTCCTGGGGCGTCGAGGACCGGTCGGCCCTCATCCGCATCAAGGGCGGCAGCATCGACGTCGCGCCACGTCGAGCAGCGCGCGCCCTCGGGGCTCTCGAACCCGTACCTGGTCGCCGCGGGCACGCTCGCCGCGGGGCTGCTCGGGATCCGGGAGCGGCTCGCCCTGACCATCCCGCCGTCCGGCGACCTCCCGGCGGAGGACGACGACCGCCACGAGCCGCTGCCGCTCGACCCGCGCGCGTCGCTCGAGGCGCTGGAGGCGTCGAAGCCGATCGTGGAGCTGCTGGGGCAGGAGTTCGTCGACGCCTGGTGCGCCGTCCGCCGCTACGAGCTGCAGCGGTTCGACGACCACGTCACGGACTGGGAGCGCGACGAGTACCTCGAGATCTACTGACGGAAGGACGGCAAGGAGCGAGATGGCACAGCAGTCCCTGGGCATGATCGAGACGAAGGGCTTCGCGGCGATCGTCGAGGCCCTCGACGCCATGCTCAAGGCCGCCGACGTGACGGCCGGCCAGTACCACAAGATCGGCGCGGGCATCGTCTCCGTCTCCGTGCGCGGCGACGTCGGCGCCGTCAAGGCGGCGGTCGATGCGGGCGCCGCCGCCGCCCGGCGCGTCGGCGACGTCATGAGCGTCAACGTGATCCCGAGCCCCGACCCGGCCGTCACCGGCCGGATGGGCTGAGGCAGGCTCCAGATGGCGAAGGCCCAGGACGCGGTCGGCCTGGTCGAGACGAAGGGCTACGTGCCCGCCGTCGAGGCGGGCGACGCGATGGTGAAGGCGGCGAACGTCGAGCTGGTGGGCTACGAGTCCATCGGCGGCGGCCTCGTGACGGCGATCGTGCGCGGCGACGTGGCGGCGGTGAAGGCGGCCACGGACGCCGGTGCCGCGGCGGCCGCGCGGATCGGCGAGGTGGCGGCGGTGCACGTGATCGCCAAGCCGCACGAGAGCCTCGGCAGACCGTGCCGATCGGCGCTGCCGCCGAGCGCCGGCAGCGCGCCCGCTCGTAGCGCGCCCGGCCGGAGGGAGGCGCCGCATGCCCGATAGCACCCCTGCCGAGCTCGAGCAGGTCGTCCGGCGCGTCGTCTCGCGCCTGCTGGACGACGACGCGCCGCCGCCCGCGGCGAAGCGGTCGTCGCGGCGGCGGCTCGCGCCGGCGCCGGGTCGGCGACGCTGGCCCACCCCAAGCGCCGCGACCCGCTGCAGGCGACGCGGCCGGCACGGGCTGTTCGCGACCGCCCGACGAGGTCGTCGCCGCCGCGCGCGACGCGCAGCGGGCGCTGGAGCGCGGCGGGATCGCGCCGCGCCGGCGCGCCATCGAGGCGATCCGCGAGGCCGGCCTGCGCCACGCCGAGGAGCTCGCGCGCCACGCGCACGAGGAGACGGGCCTCGGGCGGGTGCGCGACAAGGTCGGCAAGAACGAGTTCGCCGCGCGCGCCTCGCTCGGCGTCGAGGACCTGGAGACGCGCGCCTTCGCCGGCGAGCACGGCCTGACCCTCGAGGACTGGGTGCCGTGGGGCGTGGTCGGCTCGGTGACGCCGATCAACTCGCCGTCGGCGTTCATCGTCAACCACGCGATCACCATGATCGCGGGCGGCAACGCGGTCGCCTTCAACGTGCATCCCAACTGCCGCTGGACGTCGATGCGCACGGTCGAGCTGCTGAACGAGGCGATCGTCGCGGCCGGCGGGCCGGACAACCTGTGCGCCGGCGTCGTCGATCCCGACCCTGGAGTCGGCGCGCGCCCTGGTGACGCACCGCGGGCGTCGACATGCTGGTCATCACGGGCGGCGCGGCGCTCATCCGCGACGCCTTCGGCACCGGCAAGCGGGTCATCGCCGCCGGCCCCGGCGTGCCGGTCGCGGTGCTCGACGAGACCGCCGACCCGGTGCACGCGGCGCGCGAGATCTTCGCCGGCGCGGTCTACGAGAACACGATCCTGTGCATCGGCGAGAAGAGCGTGGTGGCGGCCGACGCCGTCCACGACCGGCTGCTGGCGGCCTTCGCCGACCTGCCGGCGCGCATCCTCACGGCCGACGAGGTCGAGCAGGTCTACCGCACCGTCATCGACGACTCGGGCGACCACCCGCGCACGCGCGCCGAGTTCGTCGGCAAGGACGCCGAGGTGCTGCTGGCGGCCGCCGGCCTCGAGAGCCGCAAGCCCGTGGGGCTCGCTGGTGGCGCCGGTCGACCGCGCCCACCCGCTGCTCTGGATGGAGCAGTTCCTTCCGTTCCTGCCCGTCGCGCGCACGCGCAACGGCGAGGCGGCCGTCGACCTGGGCGTCGAGGTCGAGGGCGGCAACCGCCACACGGCGATGATCTACTCCCACTACGGGCCGCAACGTCGAGCGCTTCGCCCGCGAGACGCGCTGCGTGATCACCGTCGTCAACGGCAACTCGCTGCGCGGCCTGGGCGTCGAGGGCGAGGGCTACCCGGGCTTCACGATCGGCACCGTGACGGGCGAGGGCGTGACGGCGCCGCGCCACTACGTGCAGGCCCGGCGCGGTCTCGCGCATCGGCGCGGTGTGAGCGCGTGGCGGCGGCGTCCGTCGACCCGGAGCTGGAGGCCGTCGTGGAGGCCGCCGTGCGCGCCGTCGTCTCCCGCCATCGCGCGGCGGCCGAGCGCCGCGGCGCGCCGGTCGACGCCCGAGGCCGTGGTGCGCGACGCGATGGCGGTGCCTGCGGGCGGTGCTGGGCGTGCTCGGCCGGCGCGGCCGGCGGAGTCGCCGGCGGAGGACGCGTGATCGTCGAGCGGGACGTCGTCGACGCCGTGCCCGGCGGCCGGCTCGTGGTGCCGCGCGGCGCGGTGGTCACGCCGCTGGCGCGCGACGCCGCCGCCGAGCGCGGCGTGGAGCTGGTGCGGGAGGCGAGCTGATGCTGCTCTGCCGCGTCGTCGGGCGCGTCTCGTCCGACCGGCGGGCCTCGGAGCTCGCCGGCCGCCGCCTCGACCTGCTGGAGACCGTCGACCGCCGGCTCGCCGGCACGGGCCGCCGCTACGTCGCCGTCGACGCGCTCGGCGCGGCCGAGGGCCAGCTCGTGCTGACGGCCGCCGCTGCCTCGGCGCGCCTGGTCGAGGGCCTCGACGAGCTGCCCGTCGACCTCGCGGTCGTCGCCGTCCTCGACGGCCCGCCCGCCTGCCTCGGAGGTGCCGCCGTGATCCTCTGCCGCGTGCTCGGCAGCACCATCGCCACGCGCAAGGACGCCAAGCTCGAGGGCACGAAGCTGCTCGTGGTGGCCGAGACCGACCCCGACGGCGGCGGAGCGCGACGAGCTGCACGTCGCGGCCGACGCCATCGGCGCCGGCGCCGGCGACCTCGTGCTCGTGACCATCGGCTCGGCGGCGCGGCTGACGGCGGCGACGCAGGGCCTGCCGCTGGACGCGCTGGTCGTCGCGATCGTGGACACGGTCGAGCACGACGGCGAGCGCGTCTACGACGCGGCGGGGACGGCGTGAACCTCGCGCGCGTCGAGGGCCGCGTCGTCGCGACCGCGCCGGGTGGACGAGCTCGGCAGCGCGCGGCTCGTGCTGCTGCAGCCGCTCGACGAGCACGAGGCGCCGTCGGGCCTCCCGCTGGTGGCGGCCGACCCCGACGTGCGTGCCGGGGAGGGCGCGACCGTCTGGTTCGTGAACGGCTCGGACGCCGTCGACGCGCTGCCGGCGCGCGAGCCGGTGGACGCGGTCGTGGTCGGCCTCGTCGACCGCGTCACGGGGCGGCGCCGTGATCGCGGGACGGGTCGTCGCGAGCGTCGCCGGCACCGTCCGCCACCCCGCGTACGCCGGGCGCTCGCTGCTCGCGGTGCGCCCGTACCGGCGCGGCGGCGCGCTCGGCGCGACCTTCCTGGCCCTCGACGCGATGGGCGCCGGCGTCGGCGACGACGTGCTGGTGGGCCGCCCGCCGGGCTACGCGCGCGAGCTCGTCGGGGGCCCGGCGCCGGTCCGCTCGCTGGTGCTCGGCATCCTCGACGCGCCGCCGGCGCCCGGGGCGTGAAGGTCACCGTCATCGGCGCCGGCAACGTCGGCGCGACGACCGCCATGCGCATCGCGCAGCAGGACGTGTGCCGGGAGCTGGTGCTCGTCGACGTCGTCCCGGGCCTCGCCGAGGGCCTCGCGCTCGACCTCAACCAGTCGGCGCCGATCGAGCGCTTCGCCACCCGGCTGGTCGGCACGACGGACTACGCGGCGACGGCGAACTCCGACGTCGTCGTGATGACGGCGGGCCGCCCGCGCCAGCCCGGCATGAGCCGCCAGGACCTGCTGCGGACGAACGCCGAGGTCGTGCAGGCGTGCGTCGGCGCGGCGGCCGCCCGCTCGCCGTTCGCGATCCTGCTCGTGGTCACCAACCCGCTCGACGAGATGACGTACCTCGCGTGGCGCGTGTCCGGCTTCGCGCCCGAGCGGGTGGTCGGCATGGCCGGCGACCTCGACTCGGCCCGCCTGGCCTGGTTCCTGGCCGAGCGCTGCGACGTGCCGGCGCGGGACGTCGAGGCCATGACGCTCGGCTCCCACGGCGACACGATGGTGCCGCTGCCCGGCCGCGCGACGGTCGCCGGCCGCCCTGCCACCGAGCTGCTGGGGGCGGACGACCTCGACGCCCTCTTCCAGCGCACGCGCGACGGCGGCGCGGAGATCGTCGGGCTGCTCAAGCGCGGCTCGGCGTACTACGCGCCCTCGGCGGCGACGGCGGCGATGGTGCGGGCGATCCTGCAGGACCGCCGCGAGGTGCACCCCGCCTGCGCGTACCTGACGGGCGAGTACGGGCTGCGCGACGCGTTCGTCGGCGTCCCCGCGGTGCTCTCGCGGCGCGGGGTGGAGGAGGTGCGCGAGCTGCCGCTGGCGGCGGACGAGCGCGCGGCGCTGCACGCGGCCGCGGAGGCCGTGCGGGCGAAGTGCGCGGAGCTCGACGCGCTGCTGGCCGCCGGCTGAGCCGCGGCGGCCCCTAGCGATCGGCGCGACCGAGGTTGTCGATGAAGAGCGTGACGCTGTCGCCTTCGATGAGGACGAAGCCGCCGGCGTCCCGGTAGGCGCCGGTGCCGCCGGTGATCGCCCAGTCCGCCGGAGCGGTGGAGCTCTCGTCGAACAGCGTCTGCGCGGTCAAGACGCCGTTCGCGAAGCGTGCGGAGAAGACACAGAGGTCCTCGGGCTGCGGCACGAGCCTCGTCTGCGTGCAGGTGAATCCGAGCGTCCCGACGCTGTTCCCTCCGCGGAACAACGTGACCGGCCCGCCGAACACGTCGCCGAGGCTCGGGCCCTCGGCGCCCAGGTCGAGGCCGAAGAAGTCGTCGAAGGCCTGCGTCAGGCGCAGCTGCATGCGCCGCTGGGAGTCGGCCCTGGCGTCGGAGCGGCCGAGCGTTGCGAGCACCACTGTCGCAGCGGCAACGGCCGCCAGCGCGAGCAGGAACGTGAGGGCATTGCGCATGGGGCACTCCGCATCGTCGGCGGCGGCCGGCGAGCGACGCGCCGCGGTGGTCAGGACGGAGGCCGGACGCTACCCGGCGCGTTCCGAAGGTCGCATGGGGGTGTTCCCTACTCCTCCGACCGCAGCCGCCAAGGCCTGCTGCGCGCGGGCGGATGCCGCGCTCAGGTTGCCGGCTCGAGCACGAACACCGGGATCTCGCGGTCCGTGCGGCGCTGGTAGTCCGCGTAGTCGGGATAGGCGGCGACCGCGCGATCCCACCACAGCGCCTTCTCGTCGCCGGTCACCTCGCGCGCGACGAAGTCGCCCGTCTCCGTCGCCGTCCTGCAGCTCCACGTGCGGATCGCGCTTGAGGTTGTAGTACCAGCGCGGGTGCTTTGGCGCTCCGCCCTGGGACGCGACGATCGCGTACACGCCGTCGTGCTCCACGCGCATCAACGGGACGCGGCGGAGCATGCCGGGCTCCTTGGCGTGCATCGTCACCATCACCACGTCTCGGCCCCGGATGTCGACCGACGCCGTGGTGCCGGTCTCGAGGATCGTGTCGATCTGCGTGCGCACCCAGTCCGTGGAGTGGGTGGCGTAGGTTCCCTGCAGCGGCATGGTCAGGGCAACGGCCCGCCGCGGCGGCGCATTCCGGCCAGCGCGGGCCGCGGCTGCGAGCAGGCGCCGCCGACTGCAGATCCTCCGTCGGGGACTAAATGTGCGCCGCGTCCGGGTCGATATTCGTACCGGAGGCTCCCCGCCACCGGTGCGCTCCGAGCGCACCCCGCCGCGCACCCCGCGGAGGCGCACGACCGTGGATCGAATGTCCCATCAGCGCGTCCCGATCACCCTCGAGCTGGAGGGCGGCGGCACGCTCCACGTGCTCTCGCACGGCGTCTCGCCGAGCCGGCTGAAGGTCGAGCTCGGGCCGGAGGACGTGATCCCGCCGGCCGGGGTCGGCGCGAAGTTCCGCGCGCTCGTGGCGGGCAGTCCCGTCGCCGGCGACGCACGCGTGCGGGGTGCGACCACCGTGGAGACCGCGGACGGGCGCGTCATGGTGCTGGAGCTCGACGTGACGGGCCTCGACGCGAGCGCCACGCACTACCTGCGCCGCTCCGCCTTCCGCGACCGCGTCCTCGCCTATGCCGAGAAGCACCCCGACGGGCGGCGCATCCTGGCCAGCGCCGATCTCGTCGGCCCGACCGCCCCGACCTCGCCGGACACGCGGCCCGTGAACGAGCGCGAGGGGCGGTGGGTCGAGCCGAGCGAGCCCGTCCTGCGCTCCGACCGGCCGGCCGCCGGCACGAAGGGCGCGCGCAAGCGGCCGCGCCCCGGGCGGCATACCTGGGAGCTCGAGGACCGCTTCCGCAGCCGCCCCGGCTGACGCGCCCGGGCGGCGCGGGTACCATCCCGCGTCCCCGCCTCGACCCGGAGGAGCGCCGATGCCGTCGAACGTCTTCGACCCGCAGTGGGACCGCGAGACCGAGCGGCCGCCGTACCGCTGGCGCCGCGCGCACGTCGGGCAGCAGGCGGGGTCGCGCGAGCTCGGGGCGTCGCTGTTCGAGGTGCCGCCCGGCGGCTCGACCTTCCCCCTGCACGCGCACCACGCCAACGAGGAGCTGCTCGTGGTGCTGGCCGGGCGGCCGACGCTGCGCGGCGTGGACGGGGAGCGCGGCTCGCGCCCGGCGACGTCGCGGCCTTCCCGCGCGGCCGCGACGGCGCGCACCGCATCGACAACCGCAGCGACGAGCCCGTGCGCCTGCTGATGGTGAGCACGATGCACGGGCCGGACATCAACGAGTTCCCGGACTCCGGCATCCTCTGGGCGCGCGGCCACGCGCCGGGGCCGAGCGCGCCGGAGCAGCCCGTCGTGGTCGTCGGCCGCACCGGCGACGCGCTCGACCCCCTCGCCTCCCGTAGTGCGCTGCGTCGTCGTGGGCGCCGGGGCCTGGGGGCTGCCGGCCGCCGCCGAGCTCGCCGCGCGCGGGCACGAGGTCGTGCTGCTCGACCGCTTCGGCGTCGGCAACGCGCTCGGCTCGTCGCCCGGCCCGACCCGGCTCTGGCGCCTGCCCATCCCGACGCCGTGCGCGTCCGGCTCGGGCTGCGCAGCGTCGAGGCGATGGAGCGGCTCGGGCGGCGCAGCGGCGCGAGGTGTTCCTGCGTCGCGGCCTCCTGTGGCGCGACGGCCCGCGGCTCGCGCACGTGGTCGCCGCGCTGGCCGGCGGGGGCGCCGAGCACGAGGTGCTGGAGGCCGACGACGTCGGGCGCCGGTCCCGCGCCTGCGACCGGACGGGCGGCGGCGCCGTGTGGCGCCGAGGCCGGGCCGGTGCTCGCCGCCGCGAGCCTGGAGGCGCAGGTCGGGCTGCTGGAGCGCGACGGCGGCACGGCTCGAGCGTGGGGCGCGTGGTGCGGGCGGTCGAGACGACGCCGGCCGGCGTGCGGCTCGCCTGCGAGGACGGCGCGACGATCGACGCCGACGTGGCGGTGCTCGCGCCGGGCCCGGGCGCGGGGCCGCTCCTGGCGAGCCTGCGGCGTCGAGCTCGAGCTGCGGCCGCACCTGGAGCAGGTCGTGCACCTCGGCGACCCCGCCATCCGGGCGCCGCCGACGGCTTCGCCGTGCCTCGTCGACACGCGCGACCGGCGAACGGCCCGGCATCTACGCGATGCCGACGCCCGGCCGCGGCTACAAGGTCGGCATCGACGTGGCCCTGCGCGCCGCTCGCGCCCGGCGACGACGACCGTACGCCGACGCCGGGCTGGTCGCCGACACCGAGGAGCGGGTGCGGCGCGACCTGCCCGGCGATCGTCCGCGCGCCCTCGACGCGCAGGTCTGCTCGTGGACGATGCCGCCGGACGGCCGCTTCGTCGTCGATCGGCTCCCGGGCGGCGTCGTGCTGGCGTGCGGCGACGGCGGCGAGGGCTTCAAGTTCTCCGCGCTGATGGGCCTGATCCTGGCCGACCTCGCCGAGGGCCGGACGCCGGACGCGGACGTCGCGACGTTCGCCCTGGCCGGCCGTCCGACGCGGTTTGCGGAGCCTGCGCCGGGGTAGCCCACCCTGCCGGAGCCGCGGGACGTTGCCGTATCGACTGCTCGCCCTCGCCGGCGCATACTCCGCTGGCAGGAGGCGAGATGCCACATGCCACTGACGGGCCGGCCCTCGACGGTGATCGGGCGGCGGCGTTCTCCGAGCGGCTGGGCGGCGTGCTCAACGACGCCAGCCTCGCGCTCATGCTCAGCCTCGGCCACCGCGTCGGGCTGCTCGATGCGATGGCCGGACGCCCGCCGACGACCAGCGAGGAGCTCGCCCTCGCGGCCGACCTCGACGAGCGGTACGTGCGCGAATGGCTCGGGGCCATGACGACCGGGCGCGTCGTCGACTACGACCCTGCCACGCGGAGATACCACCTGCCGCCCGAACACGCCGTCTCGCTGGGGCGGTCGGCCGGGGCTGCGAGCGCGTCGGTCGGCATGCAGTACATCCCGTTGCTGGCGGGCGTCGAGCCGCAGCTCGTCGAGTGCTTTCGCCACGGCGGCGGGGTGCCGTACGCGGCCTTCGGCACGATCCACGAGGTCATGGCCGAGGAGACGGCGAACGCGCTCGACGCCGCCCTCCTCGACGCGGTCGTCCCGCTCGTGCCCGGGCTCGCCGATCGGTTGCGGGAGGGCATCGACGTCGCCGACGTCGGCTGCGGCAGCGGCCACGCCATCAACCTGCTCGCCCGGGCGTTCCCCGCGAGCCGCTTCGTCGGCTACGACTTCACCGAGGAGGCGATCGGCGCCGCCAGACGCGAGGCCGAGGAGCTCGGCCTCGAGAACGCCGCCTTCGAGGTGCGCGACGCGGCGCGCCTCGGCGAGCACGACCGGTTCGATCTGGTGACGGCCTTCGACACCATCCACGACCAGGCGCGTCCGGCGGAGGTCCTGGCGGGGATCGCGCGGGCGCTGCGCGACGGACGGCGTGTTCCTGATGGTCGACGTCCAGGCCTCGAGCAACCTCGAGGACAACCTCGACCATCCGCTCGGCACGTTCCTCTACGCGGTGTCGACCATGCACTGCATGACCGTCTCGCTCGCCCTGGGCGGCGCCGGCCTGGGTACCGTCTGGGGAGAGCAGTTGGCGGTCTCGATGCTGCGCGAGGCCGGGTTCGCCCAGATCGACGTGCGGCACGTCGAGGGGGACGTCTTCAACACCTACTACGTCGCCCGCAAGGCCTGACGCGGCGCGTGCCGGCGCGCGCCGCCTGCGGCCTAGTTGTAGCCGCCGACCGTGCGCAGCTTGGAGCGGTCGTGGACGCCGTCGACGACGCGGACGGTGCCCGAGCGCGAGCGCATCACGATCGACTCCGTGGTGGCGGCGTTGCGGGTGAAGCGGACGCCCTTGACGATGTCGCCGTCGGTCACGCCCGTGGCGGCGAAGAAGCAGTTGTCGCCGCCGACGAGGTCGTCCGTCTGCAGCACGCGGTCGGGGTCGATGCCGGCGTCGACGACGCGCCTGCGCTCGTCGTCGTCGCGGGGCCAGAGCCGGCCCAGCAGGCGCGCCGCCGGTGCTCTTGACGGCGGCGCCCGCGATCACGCCCTCCGGCGTGCCGCCGACGCCCCACAGCAGGTCGACGCCGGTGCCGGGCCGCACCGCCATCAGCACGCCGGCGACGTCGCCGTCCGTGATCAGCCGGATGCGCGCGCCCGCCGCCCGGATGCGGGCGATGCCCTCGTCGTGGCGCGGGCGCTCGAGCACCACCACCATCAGGTCGCCGACCTGCACGCCGCGGCGCTCGGCGATGCGTCGCAGCACGGTCTCGATGGGGTCGTCGAGCGAGATGCAGGTCGGCGATGTCGTCGCCGCCGGCCATCTTCTCCATGTAGAAGCACGGCCCGGGGTCGAACATCGTGCCGCGCTCCGAGAGCGCGATGACCGCGAGCGCGTTGGGCTGGCCCTTGGCGCACAGCGTCGTCCCCTCCAGCGGGTCGACGGCGATGTCGACCTGCGGCGGCGAGCCGTCGCCGATGCGCTCGCCGTTGTAGAGCATCGGGGCCTCGTCCTTCTCGCCCTCGCCGATGACCACGATGCCGTCCATCGAGACGGTCGACATCATGTGCCGCATCGCGTCGACGGCCGCCTGGTCGGCGGCGTTCTTGTCGCCGCGCCCGACCCAGCGCGCGGCGGACAGCGCCGCGGCCTCGGTGACACGGACGAGTTCGAGGGCGAGGTTGCGATCCGGCGTCTGGCGCTGCATGCGTCCGATCGTAGACCAGCCGCGGCGCGCCGTCTCGCTACGCTCCGCGGCGATGACGCCACGTGCTCGCATCCCTCGACGTCGCCGCCGCTCGCGGCCATTTCCCGGCCCTCGAGCGCGCGGTCGCCGGCCAGCCGGCGCTGTACCTCGACGGGCCCGGCGGCTCGCAGGTGCCGCGGACGGTGATCGACGCCGTGGCCGGCTACCTGGAGCGGTCGAACGCGAACCTCGGCGGCGCCGTTCGTGACCTCGCGAGGAGTCGATCGCCGTCGTCGACGACGCGCGCGTCGCCGCCGCCGACTTCACCGGCGCGCAGCCGGAGGAGATCGCGTTCGGCGCCGAACATGACGACGCTCAACTTCCTGCTGGCGCACGCGGTGGCGCGCACGCTGGAGCCGGGCGACGAGATCCTCGTGACGCAGCTCGACCACGACGCGAACGTGTCGCCGTGGCTGCGGGTGGCGTCGCGACCACGAGCTCACGGTGCACACGGTGCCGCTGCGCACCGCGGACGGCACGCTCGACCTCGCCGTGCTGGAGGAGCACCTGGCCAGCGACCGGGTGCGGATCGTCGCCTTCACGCTGGCGTCGAACGCCCTCGGCACGGTCACGGACGCGCGGCGCATCGCCGACCTCGCGCACGCCGCGGGCGCGCTCGCCTGGGCCGACGGCGTCCACTACGCGCCGCACCGCCGCCTCGACCGGGACGCGCTCGGGCTCGACGTGCTGCTCTGCTCGCCGTACAAGTTCTTCGGCCCGCACCTCGGCATCGCCGCGATCCGCCACGACCTCGCCCGCAGCTGGCCGGCCGACCGCGTGCGCCCGGCCGACGAGGAGCCGGCGGGCCACCGCTTCGAGACGGGCACGCAGTCGCACGAGGCGCTGGCCGGCCTGATCGCGGCGATCGACTACCTGGCGTCGCTCGGCGACGACGACACGGCCGGCCCGGCGGCGACCCGCGGAGCGGCTGGACGCGCGCCTTCGCGCGCATCGCCGCCCACGAGCGCGCGCTGACGGTGCGCACGCTGGAGCGCCTGCAGGGCATGGCCGGCGTCCGCCTGCACGGCATCGCCGACCCGGCGCGGGCCGACGAGCGCACGCCGACGTTCTGCCTCACCCTCGACCGCCGCTCGCCCCGCGAGACGGCCGAGGCGCTCGGCCGCGAGGGCATCTTCACGTGGGACGGCAACTACTACGCGCTGGAGGCGATCCGCGCCCTCGGCCTGGAGGCGACGGGCGGCGCCCTGCGCGCGGGCTACCTCCACTACACGACGACCGAGGAGGTCGACCGCTTCCTCGACCGGCTGGAGGCCCTGGCAGCGGGGTAGGCTAGAATCGACCGGCCACGCGGATGTGGCGGAATTGGTAGACGCGCACGGTTCAGGTCCGTGTGGGGGAAACCCCGTGGAGGTTCAAGTCCTCTCATCCGCACCTGACGAAAGCCCCGCTCCGGCGGGGTTTTGTCGTTCGCGGGAACGCCGTGCTCGTAGACGTCGTGTGAGCCGACGCGTCGAGCACCTCGCCTAGTCGACCAGCACTAGGAGCGGCTTGCCCTTCTCGACGATGTACGTGGCGAGCTCGGCCGCGTTCCCGGGGCCGACGTTGCGAACCGAGTGCGGCGTCTCGGGCGGGACGAGCAGGACGTCTCCCGCGTTGAACGTCGCCGGTTCGTGGCCGTCGATGGAGTACTCGAGCGTTCCCTCGAGCACGTAGATGATCTCCTCGCCCGGGTGCGTGTGCCTGACGGGCGGTGCGTCCGTCGAGATGTCGACGCGGTTCTGGATCACCTCGCGACCCGCGACGCTCAGATCGTGCCGTTGGAGATCCGTACGTGTGAGTCCGGGTACGTGCGAGTTTGGCATGTGTGACTCCTGCGTGTGTGTCATGGCTATGACGCGCGGTCTGACACCGCCGCGGGCGCGGACGTCATCCGCTCGATGGCGCAGCGGGCCGGCGCGACGATCACGGAGCTCGATGGCTCGCACGTCATCATGATCTCGCAGCCCGACGCCGGACGGATGTGATCCTGCAAGCGCTCTCGGCAGTCGGGACGAAGGTGTGACAGGTCGCGCACGCCGATCCACGTGACGGTGACGAGCCCTAGCTGCGCCGCGGGTCGGGCGTGCCGATCGTGTCCGCCTCGCGGATGCGGCCGTCTGCGCCGCGGATGATGCGCACCTCGCCGCCGCCGCTGCGGAGCGCGAAGCCCGTCGCGGCGTCCTGCGCCTCGGCCCGCGTCGCGTGCACGCTCGACGCCCGCGAAGCCCCTGCTCGTCGCGTGGACCACTTGCCGTCGCGGCGCCGAACCACGTAGTAGTTCGCCATCCCGGCGTGGTACCCGGTGCACCCGTTGGTCATTCAGCGCGCTGTCCGTGCCGGCATCCCGGCACCGGGCGACGCTCCGTAGTCCCGCCCACCGTTGCCGACGTGCAGTCCACCGATCGCCTTGCGGGCGCGATAGGGGGGTCGTGCACCTTCACGGCATCTGCGAGCTCACGCTGGAGACGCGACAGCAGGGGCGGCTGGAGCGCTTCTACGTCGACGCGCTCGGACTCCGTCCGCTCTCGCGCGAGGGCGATCGCACCTGGCTGGCGATCAGCGAGCGCACTCGGCTCGGCCTGTGGGCGCCGGGTGAGAAGGAGTTCGGCGACGAGGGCGGGCGGCACGTGCACTTCGCCCTGGCGGTTCGCCGTGGCGAGCTCTACCGCGTCGCCGCCCGCCTGCACGCCCTGGGCGCACGCGTCGACGGCCCGCACGAGCACGACGGCGGGGATCGCTCGCTCTACACCGAGGATCCCGAGGGCAACGTGGTCGAGCTCTGGGACTACTTCGTCGACGGCGACGGAGCGTCGGTCGGCGTCGACGGTCTGCGCGACGACTCGATCGCGGAGTCGACGCCGTAGCGATGGTGGCGACGTGTCCTCGGTAGGCGTGCGCGCACGATCGCTGCGGCTGCTGGTCTGGACGTTCGGTGTCCCGCTCGCCTCGCTGCGGTATCTGCGGCGGCGGTCGGAGGTCGAGAGCGCGCAGCGTGATCTCGCTCCGGCCGCCGTGGAGCGCGGCGATCTGCCCCCGGGCGTCGATCGGGCTAGCTTCGGGGTCGGGCCCCTGTTCCATCGGCTGTACCGGATCCGTCTCGACGGCGCCAAGGTGTCGGCGGAGACGCTGATCGACATCGTCGCCGCCGACCCGAACGTTGCCGCGCCGACGGAGGTGGCGATCTTCGAGAAGACGCAGGGAGCAATCGGTCGGATGGACGTCGGTGACCGGTTCCTGATCCGCATGCCCGGTCCCTGGAACGGGCCGGTCGAGGTCATCGACCGCGACGCGCGCTCGTTTCGGCTGGCGACGCGCCCCGGCCACCTGGAGGCGGGCACGATCGCGTTCCGGGCGGCGGGCGAGGCGATGGCCGTGACCTTCGAGATCGAGTCCTGGGCGCGCAGCGCGAACCGGTGGCAGCACCTCCTGTACCGCCACGTCGGCATCGCCAAGGCGATCCAGGAGAGCATGTGGGCGTCGTTCCTCGAGCGCGTCCAGCAGGTCTCCGGTGGCCAGCGCGTCGGGCCGATCCACGTCACGACGGAGCGCGAGCGGTCGTGAGCCCGCGGCGGCGGCTGACGCTGGAGGCCCTCGATGCGCTGGACTACAGCGTCGATCTCGACCGCCGCGCCGACTGGACGCAGGCAGCGGGCTGGATCGTCGACGACTACGTCCAGCCCTTGCCGCCGGAGCAGCCCGGGGAGCCAGAGGCAGGCGGCCCGTTCGAGGCCGCGGTCTCCGTCGTCGAGCGATACGAGTTCGCCGATCCCGACCTCATTCGCGGCACCTGGGATCCCGAGGCCGCGCTCGAGGGCCGTTCGATGCTGCTGGAAGCACGCTATCTGGGCCTGCGCCTCCGGATCGGCACCCGGGTGTACCGCGTGGTCGACGAGCTCCGACGCGACGCCGACGGCACGGATGTGCGAGCGTGGGGCTGGGGCTACGCGACGCTCGCGGGCCACTTCGAGATGGGCACGATGGACTACGAGGTCGGAAAGCGGCTCGTGGACGGTGCCGTGGACTTCCGCATCCACGTCGTCTCGCGCCATGCCGCCATCCGCAACCCGCTCGTCCGGGTCGGATTCCGCCTCGTCGGCCGGCGCCTCCAGCAGCGGTTCGCTCGCAACGCCTGCGCCCGCGTGGCGGAGCTCGTCGCGGAGCGCACCGGGAGAGGGGCGCCGCGACCTGCGCAGCCCGTCGAGCCTCGCTGAGGGCCGGCGTCGCGGCGCTCCCGTTGATACAGGAAATGGCCCTACGCGTTGACGGGTATGTGTCATGCGATGTGCAGGTGGTTTCGGTTCCAGCGCGGCGGAAAGCCTGTGAGCCTACCGCTACAGGAGGGGTTCGAATGGCAGCTGTCCGCAGCGATGCCGAGTTCAGCCGGACGCGCACGCGTCGGCTGACGACCGAGACGAAGCACTCGAGCAAGACGACCGAGCTTTACGCGATGATCCTGGCGGTCGCAGGCATCCTGATCGCGTGCTGGTACGTCGGCCGCGACGACGCGAACGACGCGTTCCGCGCCGACCAGGCGTGGCTGTACGTCTCGATCGTCGTCGGTGCCTACCTCATCAGCCGGGGCCTCGCGAAGTCCGGCAGCCGCGAGCCGTACTGGGCCGATCGCGACGAGGGACGCTGAGGCGCCCCGGCCGGCCTTCAACAGCCGGCAACGCGCACGCGTGCGGAGCCCCGGCTCCGCACGCGTGCCGATCACCATCGGGCGCCGCTGTGACGCTTCGTCTGTGGCGCTCCCTCGCGCGCGGCCCTAGACTCGCCGACCATGGCTGGGGACTCCGCGTCGACCGTCTACTTCCAGGATCTCGCCGGCATCGCGCGAAGCCGCGAGCCGAGCGCGGGGGACTGGGTGCCGGTCCTCGCGGACATTCCGCTGTTCTCGGGGCTCAGCAAGCGTCACCTGCGGAAGGTGGCGTCGATCGGACGCCTGCGGCGCATGGGGAAGCACACGCAGGTGGTGCGCGAGGGCGCGCGCGGCGACGCCTTCTTCGTCATCGTCGACGGCGAAGCCGTGGTCCTGGCAGGGGACCGGCGCATCCGCCTGGGGCCCGGCGAGTACTTCGGCGAGCTGGCGCTCCTGGACGACGGTCCGCGCACGGCGACCGTGGCCACCGAGACCGAGGTGCTGCTGCTGGAGATCCCGCGCAGCCGGTTCCTGAAGCTCCTGCGCGACGAGTCCTCGATCTCGATCGTGCTCCTCAAGCAGCTCGCCGGCCGTCTCCGCGGCGCCAGTCACTGATCGCTGCCTCCGCGGCACTCAACTCCGAGCCGCGGGGGAGGTCCACCCAGAGCAGCATCGACTCGCTTAGCTTCGGTGGACGATCGGCGAGCGACTCCAGATGGTCGACGCGGTCGTCCTCGAAGAGGATCGCATCGCTCATCGCCAGCGCGGCCTTCACTGCGACGGGGCGTGCGAGTTCCCGCCTCCGGTCGCGCCGTCGACGCCGCCCACCAGCAGCTCGGCGTCGTCCTCGTCCTCGCCGTGGCGCTGCGGCGGCGGGAACCGACCGGAGGCGGCGGGCGGCCGGGCCGCCTCCGGCCCAGGCCGCCATCGCCGCGTCGAAGGCATCCTCGTAGTCGGCGACCATCCGGGCCTGCGAGAAGCGGGCTTCCACGACCTCGCGTTGCGTTCGGGGTCGATCGAGTCCGCTCGGCCGATCGCCGTCGGCCATCGCGCGCCAGTCGTCGACCACGACGCCGGTGACGCCGTCGTCGATGACCTCGGGAACCGCACCGCGCCGCGTCGCGATGACCGGCGCGCCGCAGGCCATGGCCTCCACCATGACGAGCCCGAACGGCTCCTCCCAGTCGATCGGGAACAGCACGGCGCGGGCCGACCGCAGGAGCTCGAGCTTCTCGGCATGGTCGACCTCGCCCAGGTACTCGATGCCGCTGCCGAGCTCCGGCCGCACGTTGCGCTCGAAGTACTCCAGCTCGGCGGACTCGCGGCACTTCCCGGCGAGCTTCAGCGGCAGGCCGAGGTCCCGCGCGACGGCGATCGCCCGGTGCGCGCCCTTCTCTGCGCACATCCGGCCGACGAACACGAGGTCCTCGCCGCGCGTCGGGGCGAACGGATACGCATCCAGGTCGAGGGCGTTCGGACAGTTCGCAACCCACGGCAGGTTCGGCCGCGCGGCGCGCTGCCGTGACGGAGATCGAGGCCAGCGCCGCACGGGGTGCGAGCGCGCAGGCCTCGTCGTAGACCGCCCCCAGCTCACCGTCGAGCGGTCCGTGCACCGTGTGCAGGACCGGCACCACGCCGCGCGCCGCGATGGACAGCGCGACGGGGCTGGTGTGGTCGCTGATGACGTCGAACGACTCGGCCTCGGTCAGGCAGGCGAGCGCCTGACGCAGCTCGGGCAGCCACTGGCCGAGGCGCTGACCCTGCCCATCGGCGTACGGGGCGACGAGTCGCGCTCGCGTGTCCGAATCCCCCGTCGCGAACAGCGTCACGTCATGCCCGGCAGCGACGAGGCCGTCGGTCAACAGCGCCACGACGGACTCGATGCCGCCGTAGCCGTCGGGAGGGACAGCGAACCAGGGCGGGCTGAGAACGGCGATCCGCATGGGCGGCGCCTGGCGGCTAGCCCCGTTGTGACTGGCGTCGTACAGCGTCATCGCCCGTCCTCGTTCTCGAGCATCGCGCGCAGCGCGAGCGCGATGACCTCGCTCGGCTGGACGCCGCGTGCCGCGGCCTCCGCGAACAGTGCGCCGGCCAGCTGCGCCGGGAGCCTGGTGGTGAGCACGACGGCGTCTCCGCTACTGAAGATCACGTCGTCGGCGGGTGTTCGTTCCTGCGCGTCGTGCACGGCAATCGCCTTCCTCGGCACGGCCGGCCGACGCCCAGGAACGCGGCGCTCACCGGCGGCGTACCGCACGGATCCAGACCGCGGTGACCATACATGAGAATTTATGTCTCGTCAACCAGTCTAGAAGTCCGCACTGTGGACTGCTATGGTCATCGATCGGAAGAGATGTCGACGCCTCCCTCGCCTCGCCGCACGACCCTGCAGCAGCACGTCGTGGCCGCGATCCTCGACTCGGCCGCCGGCGTGCTCGCGAGCCGAGGCGGGCACGCGAACATGACCGACGTCTCCCATGCCGCCGGGCTCGCCAGGGCCACGGTCTATCGCTACTTTCCGAGCCGGCAGGCGCTCCTCGACGCGCTGGTCCAGGTCGCGCGGGGCGACGCCTCGGAGCGGCTCGAGGCCGCCGGTCTCGACGACGTCCCGGTCGAGGAGGGCATGCGGCGCGCGGTTCGCGCGCTCATCGACGTGGGCGACCCGTTCGTCGTGCTGGCACAGGAGCGCGCCGCTACCGAGCCCGCGGAGTTCGAGGAGCGCGTCGCCGAACCGCTGCAGCGACTGTTCGCGCGCGGCCAGGCCGACGGCCGCATACGGCGCGACGTCCCGACGTCGTGGCTCGTGGAGTCGCTCGTCGGGCTCGTCGTGAGCATCCCGTCGACACCCCCCGGCCGCGGTCGCGAGGATACGATCGCCGCCATCACGAGCCTCTTCCTCGACGGCGCGCGCGGGTCTTCGCCCGGCGCGTGACGTCCGGTGTCGGCGGCACGTCGGCACGGGTGAGCGGCGCGACAGAGGAGCTGGGATGGAGCAGGAGTCGGAAGCGCCCACCACGCCGTTCGAGGTGCGAGGCGACGCGGCGCTGCTCCGCGAGCTGGTGGCCTATCTCCGCGAGAGCCGCACGCAGCTGCGCGAGGAGTGGGTGCAGCGCATCACGGAGGCGCGCCTCCTGAGCGTGATGACGTCGGAGGAGATCTTCTCCGAGGTCACGGCGGTCTACGACAACTACGTGGACGCGCTGGAGACCGGCAGCGTCGAGGCGCTCCAGGCCTATGCCCGCGACCTCTCCGAGCGCATCATCCCGCGGGGCGTCGAGACGCACGAGGTGCTGGGCATCGTGCTGCTGCTCCGCGACGTGCTGGCGCGGTCGCTGTTCGTGCACTACCAGGAGGACCCGGAGCTGCTCGGCCGCATCCTCGACTCCTACGAGCCGGCGGCCAACCGGATCGCGGTGACCGTCAGCGTGAGCTTCGTCGAGGAGCGCGAGCGCGTCATCCGCGAGCAGGAGGAGGCCATCCGGGAGCTCTCGACCCCGGTGCTCCAGGTCCGGGAGCGCCTGCTCATCCTGCCGATCATCGGCAGCCTCGACGCGGGGCGGGCGCGGCAGCTCACGGAGCAGCTGCTCGGCGCCATCAAGGCGAACCGCGCGCGCGTCGTCGTCATCGACATCACCGGGGTGGCGACGATCGACATCGCGGTCGCGAACCGGCTCGTCCAGACCGTGGAGGCCTCGCGGCTGATGGGCGCGAGCGCGATCATCACCGGCATGTCGTCCCGCATCGCCCACACGCTCACGGACCTGGGCGTCGACCTCAGCATGATGCGCACGGTGGGGGACCTGCAGGGTGGCCTCGAGGAGGCGGAGCGGCTCCTGGGTCGCCGGCCAGCAGACGCCGGGCCGGCGTCCGAACCGCCGGTGTAGCGGGCTCGGCCGTGTCCGTCGCGATCCTCCGGCACGGCGAGTACCTCATCGCCTCGATCCAGTCGGACCTCACCGACGCCGAGGTCCTGCGGCTGCGGGACGACCTCGCCGAGCACATCACCGCGACGCGCGCGCGCGGCATCATCGTCGACGTCTCGGCCCTGGACGTGATCGACTCGTTCGTGGCCCGTTCGCTGCGCTCGATCGCCGTGACGACGTCGCTGCGCGGCGCGCGCACCGTGATCGTGGGCATCCAACCCGACGTCGCGATCGCGCTCGTCCACTTCAACCTCGACCTCCGGCCACTGCACGCCTCGCTCGATCTCGACGAGGGCCGTGCACTGCTCGATCGCCTCGGGCACGAGTGGTCGTGAGGCGTGGTGTACCGCGTCCGCATCCCGATTGGCGCCGACGACGACCTCGTCACGGCGCGCGCCGAGGCACGGCGGATCGCCGTGGAGCTCGGCTTCTCGCGCACCGACGCCACGCTGATCGCCACCGCCATCTCCGAGATCGTCCGCAACATCCTCGTGCACGCCGGCGACGGCGAGCTGCTGGTCGAGGCCCTCGACGACGGCGACCGTCAGGGACTGAAGGTCGTGGCGCGCGACGATGGGCCCGGCATCCGGGATCTCGACACGGCGCTCCTCGACGGCGCGTCGGGTCGGGGTGGGTTCGGACTCGGGCTTCCGGGCGCGCGCCGCCTGATGGACGTGTTCGAGGTTGCGTCGGCGCCGGACGGGGGGACGACCGTCACCATGGAGAAGTGGCGTAGCCGGTCACCGCTCGAGCGCCTATCCGCGGCTCGCCAGCGGAGTGGCTGAGCAGCTGGCGGGGCGGCCGTCCGGCCAGGGCTCGGACGCCGTCCTCGCATACGAGTTCGGGTTCCGACGCTACGTTCGGGCGCCGTCCGAACAGGGCCTGCAGACCGCCTACGAGCTCGGGCGCGCCGCGGTCGTCCAGCAATGCAGCATGCTCGACCTCGTCATCGCCCACCACGCGGCGCTGCTCGCCGAGCTGCGGCGGTCGCCCGGCGTCGATCCGCAGGGGATCATCGACGCCGCGGCCGATTTCGTCCTCGAGACGCTGTCCGCGTACGAGATGCAGAGCCGCGGCTTCCGCGAGGCGCACGAGCGCGTGCGCGCCGAGCAGCGCCACGCGGACATGCTGCGCCGGCTCTCGTCCTTCCTGGCAGACGCCTCGCTCGTCGACGGCGCGGCAGCGGAGACGGAGATCCTCGCGCTCGTCGCCGAGCACGCGCGCGAGTTGACGGCCGCGGCGCTCGTCACGGCCGATGTCCACGGCTCGGCCGATCAACCGTCGGTGGCGGTCAGCGCACAGGCGGAGCCCGCCGCGGTCCCGGATGGCGCCTGGGGCGCCGGAGAGTGGGCATTCGCGCTCGTTCCCCGGCCCAGCGAGCGGCCTGCCGGCGAGGTGCTGGCCGTCTCGATCGTCGGGGCCGACGGCGACCCGCTCGGCGAGCTGCGGGCCTACGCCACCGCCGGCGACCGCTTCAGTGCCGTCGACCGCGCGGTGCTCGTGCACCTGGCGCAGATGGCCGCGGCAGCACTCCAGCGAGCCCGAGGTAGCGAGCTCGACGCGCCCGGCGCCACGCCGGCGACGGCGCGCGTTCCCCGGTCCGCGTGATCCCGACCGTCGGCGGCGGAATCCACTTCGTGCCGTCGCCCCGTTCTCCCGACCGATGCAGCGACCCCCGCTGCTCCACTGTCAGGAGATCCCCATGTCTGCTGCTCCGATCGATGCCGGCCATCTGCGGGTGCCTCGCCTGCTCGAGCTCCTCGGCCTCTTCCTGCATGTCGTCGCTCTCGGCGTCGCGTACGACCTCCTCCGCGCCGCGGTCCGTGTCGTGCGGTCGGTCGTCGGGCGGGCCCGGCGCCGCGCGCACACCGTCGCGCCGCCGCCGCGGACGATCCACGAGTCCCTCGGCGTCCGGCCCTAGCCCGCGGAGGCGTCACGTGCTCGCTGCGCCGTTGCGGCGCAGCGAGCACGTCCTCGGCGACGTCAGGCGAACGTGGCCTGGCTCGCCGGCGCAGCCCGCCATCGAGCATCCGGCGCACAGACGCCTGGCGTACGGTGCGTTGCGGCGGCGGTCACGCCTGGTCGACTCAGGAGGGGAGGCAACTTCCTCTTTCGGGGCTGAGACGCGAGGGCGTGGCCGCCGCCCGTCTCAGGCCGACGCCACCAGCGCCGGGCCGGCGCCTCTCGCCGGGCGTGCGCGAGCTGCTGGGTGACGTCGAGGCGCACATGCGCGCCGTGGCCGACGCGTTCGACCGCTCGCGCTGACGGCTTCCGGCCTCAGCTTCCCTTCTGTCGCCGAGGTCGTACTCGTGGTGTCCGGGCTTCGGCGTCGTCGTCCTTCGCTTCGGCGGTCGGACGAACTCCATGGACTGGACGTTGATCGTCCAGGACTCCAGCGGCTCCTTGCCGCCGGCGTCGCGTGACGGTGTAGTTCGTGACGAGCGCGCCCTTGACGATGATCTTCTGCGCCGCCGCCGAGGACGATCTCGCCGTCGAAGGCTCCGCCGCGTCATCGCCGCCTCGGCCAGCCTGGAGCTGTGCGCGCCCTGCTTCGTCATCAGCTGGATCTCGACCGGCGTCGGGTGCTCGTCGCGTCCTCGCCCGGTGCCGCGCCCGACGCCGGGGGACCGCGTGCGCGGAGATCGACCAGCTCTCCAGCGCGATCGCGCCCAGCTCGCCCAGCGACGATGTGCGGACCCGACGGCGCGGCCGGCTTCTTGTCCTTCGGTGCGTCCTTCGCGTCCGCCTGCACCGGGGCGTCCGGGTCGCGGGCCAGCATGGCCGCCACCGCGCGGTTGCCTGCGGTGCTCTGCAGGGCCAGCACGCGATCCGCCGGGGCCTGGCGGGTCGGCGCGGCCTGCGACGTCTCGCGCTCGACGTCGTGGGCCGGCTCGCGGGGTACCCTCATGCCTCCTCGAACGTACACGGTGGCGGTACGTAGGTCGAGCCCTCCCCGGATGGCCGGCCACCCGGACGGCGAGGAGGCGTGCCCGGCCCTCCCTCGATCGGGGGACTCGTCGGCGGCCGCGCCGGGCCGAGGGTGGAGGCGCCCCCGCACCGCCCTCCGCCCGGAAGGAGCCCGATGGACGACCGCACCCTGGTGCACGCCGGCAGCCAGCGCCGCGGTGCCGGCCAGCGTGGCCAGACCATGGCCGAGTACGCCGCGGTGCTCGTCCTCGTCACCGTCGTCATCCTCGTCGCCCTCGGCCACCTCGCGATCGGCATCGAGGACACCTTCGACGCCGTCACCGGCGTCCTGCCGTGATGGCGGCGCGGGGCCCGGCCGCCGGCCGGGCCCGCACCCGCCCCTAGCTCCTCGCCCTACGCCGCCGGCTGGAGGCCCAGGAGCGGCGCGTCCCAGAGGTGCGTCGACTCGCCGCCCCCGAGCTCCAGCGCGATGCCGGCGACCTTCGCCGCCCGCGCCACCTTCAGCTTCAGCTCCACGCTGCGGTCGGTCTCGACCCACGTCGCGTCGCCGTCCAGCTGCAGCTCGGCGCCGTCCTCGCCCTGCCGCGCCAGCTCCGTCAGCGCCGGGTAGGACTGCGCCTGCGAGACGCGCAGCACGCTCTCGCCCTGCCAGCGGTAGCCCCACGTCGGGATGCCGAGCACCAGGCGGTCGCGCGGCGCGGCGTTGACCGCGGCGCGGACGACGCCGCGGAACCAGCCCAGCGACGCGACCGGGCCCGGGCCGGTGTCGGGACCGTGCTCGCCGTACGCGTCCACCAGCACCAGCGCGGGCCGGGACAGGTCGCGCAGGTCGTAGCCGGTGGCCCAGCCGAGCGCGGCGGAGGCGGGCACGGACACGACGATCGTGGCGTCCTCGCCGAGCAGCTTGCGGAGCGTCCGCACCAGCTGCGGATAGGCCGTGCGGCCGGACGACGGCACGTCGTCGACGTCGAGCAGCACGCCGTCCGCGTGGATCGTCTTCAGCCCGGCGGCCAGGCGCAGCGCGAAGCGGTTGGCGAGGCCCGGGTCGCCCAGCACGTCGCCGATCGCCCCCGCGGGGTCGTGCACGACCGGCAGCAGCTTGGCGCCGCGCGCCTGCAGGTCGCGGGTCGACTGCTCGACCGTCGTGTAGTCGAAGTAGCCGTCCTTGCGCACGCGCGCCCAGTCCGGCGCCACGACGCCGAGGTGGGGGAGGCGGTGCTCGAGCGCGCCGCGGGTGGGACCGTCGGGATGCTCGGAGACGAGCGCCGCGACCAGCGGGCCGGTGGCGCGCGCGGCGGGCGGCGGCGGGGCGGCGGCATGGTGCTCGGGCTCCGGCCAGAGCAGCGCGGTGACGCCGGCGGCGGCCAGCGCAGCCGACGCGGCGCACGCGACGAGGGCGCTACGACGTCGCATCGTCCAGCACCGGAGCGGAGGCGGCAGCGGCGACGTTGAGCCGCTCCAGCAGGTCGGCGGGCGTCCACTCGGCGGACACCGCCAGGCGGGCGGCGCGCATGGGATCGTCGGCGCGCGTCAGCAGGCGGAACGACTCCTGCGCGTCGAGCGTGAAGCCGAGGCGGAACATCTGGCGCGCCTCCTCGAGGTTGATCGGCCCGATGCCGGGGTCGTTCGCGCGCCGGTCGCCGCCCCACGCGCCGTAGGGCCACGCGTACGCGATCGCCGGCCGGGTGCCGATGTCGTTGGCGGCCTCGAGCGCGCCGGCGTACTCGTCGTGCGCGCGGGCGCGGAACTGGTCGAGGTCCTCGCCCGGCTCGAGCGCCGAGAGGTACGGCGCGGCGCCGCCGTCGACCGCGATCTCGCCGTGGTTCCGCGCCGCGAAGGCGCCGATCGACCAGCCGAAGCGGCCCTCGAGGTCGCGCAGCTGCTCCGGGCTCGAGAACCAGACGGGGTTCTTCTCGTAGGCGCCGCCGATCGGGAAGACCGTCGCCCGCATGTCGACGTCCTTCAGCACCGGCGCGGCGTTGAGGACGACGTCGGCGCGCGCGGCGTCGAAGGTCAGCAGGATGGCGTTCTCGGGCAGCGCGGTCTTGCCGTCGAGCCAGTCGACCACCTGCTCGGGCGCGACGGCGTGGTAGCCGGCCGCCTCGAGCATGCGCATGTGGCGGGCGAAGCGCGCCGGCGACAGCGAGCCGGGGTGGTCGGGGCCGTCGATGACCTCGGGTAGCGCCAGCACGGCGACCGCGTCGCGGAAGTGCAGCGCGGTCGCCCTGTAGGCGGCGGCCTCGCCGGGCGGCAGCTGGGGCGCGGCCGGGTCGGCGAAGTAGCGCTCGACCCGCAGCAGCAGCAGGTTGCCCGTGCGGTCGAAGTGCGTGTAGGCGACGAACGGCAGCACGGACAGCGGCAGCGCCAGGAGGCCCACGATCCACGAGATGACGCCCTTCACGGTCGGCCGGTGCGGCGGGCGCGGCGCGCCGCCGCCCGGCCCGAGCGCGACGCGCTCGGGCCAGTTGATGCGGTCGTCGGCGAGGGACGCGTCCCGCATGGGCTAGGCCGCCTGCGGCACCGCGGGCCGCACGATCTCGACGTCCTGCGAGACGGGGATGCCGCTGTTGCCGGGCAGGCCGATGAGGCCGATGATGCGCAGGCCGGCGCCGTCGTCCACCCGGCCCGCCCGCGTGCCCCACTGCGTGCGGCGCGACGAGAGGATCGCCCAGTACGTCTGCCAGATCAGCACGCCCGCGTACAGCACCACGAAGGCGATGCCGGCCCACCAGTACGGCGAGCGCCGCTGCCAGGCGTAGTAGAGGCTGTAGATCAGCGCCATCGTGTAGAGGCCGATGAGGTACATCAGCGGCGAGGCTCCGCTCGTCAGCGGCCCCCAGACGAGCGCCCGGAAGGCGATCAGCGGGCCGATGAGCTGGAACAGGATCGACGAGTACTGCGACGCCGCGGCGGCCGGGTGCTTGCGCCAGAAGAACTTCGCGGCGGCGATCGACTCGCGCGTCCAGCTCTTCTTCCAGCGCACCTGCTGCACGAGGAAGCGGCGCATCGTCGCCGGCACGATCGTCTCGCAGGTCGCGGTCGACTGGTAGACGACGCGCCAGTTGCGCAGCAGCGCGTTGGTGAGCGCGCGGTCGTCGCCGAACGTCGCCTCGCGGCCCAGGAAGCGCTGGTGCTCCCAGCTCTCCAGCACCTCCACGAGCGGCTCGCGGCGGTAGGCGGAGAAGCAGCCGGACGCGCAGGAGACGGCGCCGAAGACGGACTCCGCGGCCTTCACCACGCGGAAGGCGACGTAGTAGCGCACCTGCTGCAGCCGCGTCAGCAGGTTCTGACCGCGGTTGAGCACGTCGGCGTGCCCCGTGACGATGGCCACGCGCGGGTCGTCGAACGGCCGCACGATCTCCTGCAGCGCGTTCGGCGCGAGCGTGGAGTCGGAGTCGACGAAGCAGAGCACGTCGGCGTCGGAGGCCCGGATGCCTGCCGCCATCGCCGCGCGCTTGCCGCGGTTGCACGAGAAGCGCAGCGCGGACAGGGTGGGATGGCGCCGCGCGGCCTTGCAGATCTCGCGCCAGGTGCCGTCCGTGGAGCCGTCGTCGACGACGTACACGCTGAGCAGCTCCGACGGGTAGTCGACGGCGAAGGCGGCGTCGATGGTCGGGCCGATGCCGTCCTCCTCGTTCATCGCCGGCACGACGATCGCGACGCTCGGCAGGTCGCCGGTCGCCGTCGAGGGGCGGTACATGAGGCTGAGGGCGAAGCGGCTGAGCAGGTAGATGGAGACCGCGAGGCCGTAGACCGCGAAGAGGGTGTCGTGCAGGAACGCCGGCAGGTACGCGCCCTTGAGCACCAGCACCACGCCGACCAGGGCCAGCGCGTAGAACAGGATCGCGCCGTGCCACACGGCCAGCGCGCTGATGCGGACGACACCTCTCACGGCAGCACCGCCGGATCCGACCAGATGCTCGGGTCCTCGCGGCCGAGCCGCCACATGCCAATGCCGTAGCCCTTGGAGCGGTAGTAGCCGAGACGCTCGGCGATGGACGATCCGGTCGCGTAGTAGACGGTGTGCACAGTGCCTCCGGCGCTGTAGGTGAACGTGGGCTCGTGGGCCGCGGCGTCGTAGCCGTCCACGGCGCCGACGCGGGGCTTGAGGGCCATCAGGTTGCGCCACTCGATCGGCTTGGCGGCCGACCCCGCGGGCCAGTCCATGCCGTACAGGTGGGTGCCGATCGTGAACTTCTGGGGGCGGCCGAAGGTGTCGAGGTAGCCGGCGATGCGCGAGACCCAGCCGATGCTGGCCAGCGATCCGGGCGGGCTCGTCGACCAGTGCTCGTTCCAGGCCATGACGAAGAGCTCGTCGGCCGTCGTGCTGAGCGCGGCGTAGTCGTAGAACCCCGCGCGGCCGGTCGTCGTGTAGCTCGTCATCGACGACACGGCGACGCTGACCGTCTTGCCCTTGGCGTGCAGGCGGGCCGAGAGGTCGGCGATGAACTGGCTGAACAGGCTGCGCAGCGACGCGGCGCCGGACTCGAAGTCGACGTTGACGCCGTCGTAGCCCTGCGCGTCGACCGCGGCGGCGATCTGGTCGATCAGCCGGTTGCGGGCCGCGGCGCTGTTGAGCAGCGCGGCGATGCGGTCGGCGTCCTGGCACTCGACGCGCGGCAGCACCTTGACGCCGCGCTGCTGGGCGAAGCGCGTGACGTGGGGCTGGTCGGCGCCCGCGAGGCCGAGGTCGTCGCCCAGGACGTAGTACGTCGGGTAGACGACGCCGACCGCGGTGTAGTGCGCCTGGAAGTCGCGGAAGCTCTCTCCGTCGCTGGCCAGCAGGAAGGCGTGCACGAGGCCGTGCGACTGCTGCGGCAGGCCGGTCCGCACCGTCAGCGTCGCCTCGTCGGAGATGTGGCCGGCCTTGTCGCGGCTGCGGACGCCGAAGACGTAGGTGCGATCGGCGGCCAGGGGCGCGGCCGTGAAGTCGGGGGTGGTGGGGCGACCGAGCTCGGCGCCGTCGCGGGTCACGATGTAGCCCGCGAGGTTGCCCTCGGGGTCGACGCTGGCCGGCCAGCGCAGGGCGACGGCGACGTCGGTCACGCTCGCCGCCTCGAGGCCGGTCGGCACGCTCGGCGGCGCGCTGTCGATGCAGGCGCTGGTGTGGGCCCGGGCGGGCGGCGACGGCCGCGAGCGGTTGCCCGCCGCGTCGCGGGCGACGACGGTGAAGGTGTAGGCGGTGCCGCAGTGGAGGCCGCTCACCACCGGCGTCGTGCCGGGGGCGAGCGCGACGCGGTGCCCGTTCGCCAGGACCTCGTAGGCCTTGACGCCGAACTCGTCCTTCGCGGCGCCGAAGGCGAGCGCGGCGCTCGTGGCGTCGACGGAGAGGACGCGCAGGGCCGTCGGCCGGGTCGGCGGCAGCAGGTCGCGCTTCGGGGCGACGCTGATGACGCGCCGGGGCGACCAGGAGCTCCAGGCCTGGCGGCCGACGCGGGAGCGCACCTTGTAGACCCAGCTGCCGCGGGCCAGCAGCACCGTGGCGCGCTGCTTCGACGTCGCGTAGGTGGTGCTGCTCGAGAAGCCGCGGTTCCGGGAGACCCGCAGCTCGTAGCGGGCGCCGCGGCCGGCGCTCGTCCAGCGGAACACGACGCGGCTGCTGGTGACGACGACGGCGGGCCGCGCGGGCGCCGTGATGTGCGGCGGCCTGGGCCGCGCGTCGGCGGTCGCCGGTAGCAGGCTCGTAGCGGGCACGAGGGCCAGCGCGAGCACGGCGAGGCGGGTGAGGTGACGACGGCGGGGCAACGCGGGTGCGGTTCGGGCGGGGCGGGGGAGTCTGCCTGGCCCGCGATGTTCGTCGGCCGCGCGCGGCGTCGGGTTGAGCCCTGGAAGCCGAACGTTCACCCGCTCCTTGGCAAGGCCGCACGATCCTCCAGGCGAACCTGACCGAACAGGAGGTTCCGTGGTCTCGCCCGCTGGCGGCGGGCTCGTGACACCCGTTGCCAGGAGCGGCGTCCGGCGCCCTCAGCCGGCCCGGACGACGCCCTTCTCGGCGTCGAGCGCGACGGCCCGCGCGCGGGCGGCGCCGGCCTCGGCCACGGCGCCCGCCGCGCCGTGCGCGTCCGCGAGCGCGTGCGCCGCCTCGGCGGCGTAGAGGAGGAGCCCCGCGATCCGTGGTCGGAGACCGGTGGCGCCGCGCGGCCCTGCCGCAGCCCGCCGCCACGGCCGCGCAACCCGCCTAGCGACCGCCCTGCCCGGCGGTGCGGCTATCCGTACCGACGGGTGCGGCTCCGTCACCGCCACACACCGGCGGGCTCCACCGTCGCCCCTGCGCGTGAGGAGGAAGCTACGCGTGTCATCAGGGACCGGAGGAGATCGTCATGACCAGCAAGACCAGCACCGTCAACGTCACCGCCGCCGCTCGTACGGTCGCCTCGTGGGTCTGGCGCGACGCCTCTACCGAGGGCCTCGTGTCCTCGGCGCTGGCAGCAGGCGGCCCGCCGCCGAGGGGCTGTTTCTAGGCCGGACGGCCCGCCGGCTTGAGCGGGGGCAGCACGAAGCCCCGCAGCCGCGCGGGATCGCCCTTGCAGACGAAGCCGTAGCGCCGGTACGCCGCCGCGAAGCGGATCGCGCAGTACTGGCCGCGCCGCAGGCACTTGTGCCCCGTCGGCAGCACGGCGTGGGTGGAGCCGCGGCCGCACGCGTGCGCCGCCGCGGGCTCGACCGGGTCGGCGACGGGAGCGGGCGCCCAGCCGAGGGCGACCGCGGCGACCGTGACGGCGAGCAGCCGGCGCAACCGCATCGATCGCATCCTGGTGCCAGGCCGCCGCAGTGTCAAACGGCGGACGCCGCTCCCTAGGCGGCGGCCTTCCCTGGGGAGCTCCCCGATGCCCGCGGGCCGCGCCGCACGGAGGATGGTCTCGCGGCCGCTCCCCCCGGCCCGTCTCCACCAACTCCTCCACGCATCGGAGCCCTGATGTCCGCCACCGACCTCGTCGCCGAGCACCTGCGCCTGCGCCTGCACGGCACCATCGTCCTGCCCGGCGAGGCCGACTGGGACCGCGCGCGCGGCGCCTGGAACGCCGCCGTCGACCAGCAGCCGGTGCTCGTCGCCTATCCGGAGCACGCGGAGGACGTCGCCGAGCTGGTCGGCTACGCCCACGAGCACGGGCTCGCGGTCGCGCTGCAGGGCACCGGCCACGCCGCCGCGCCGCTCTGCCTGGAGGGCGCGATCCTGGTCAAGACGGAGCGCATGCGCGGCGTCCTGATCGACCCCGATCGCCGCGTCGCCCGCGTGCAGGCCGGGACGCTGTGGATGGACGTGACGCCGGCCGCCGCCGCGTTCGGGCTGGCCGCGCTGGCCGGCTCGGCGAACGACGTCGGCGTCGTCGGCTACACCCTCGGCGGCGGCCTCTCCTGGCTCGCGCGCCGGCACGGGCTCGCCGCCAACAGCGTCGTCGCGGCCGAGGTCGTCACGGCCGACGGGCGGCTGCTGCGCGTCGACGCGGAGAGCGAGCCCGAGCTGTTCTGGGCCCTGCGCGGCGGCGGCGGCAACTTCGCCGCGGTGACGGCGCTGGAGTTCCGCCTGTACCCGATCGCCGAGGTGTACGCCGGCATGCTGCTCTGGCCGTGGGAGCGCGCCCGCGAGGTGCTCGGCGCCTGGCACGAGCTGACGCGGATCGCGCCGGACGAGCTCATGAGCGTCGGCCGTCTGCTGCAGGTGCCGCCGCTGCCGCAGATCCCCGAGTTCCTGCGCGGCGGGCAGTTCGTGGTCGTGGAGGTCGCTCACCTCGGCGACCCGGCCGACGCCGATCGGCTGCTGGCCGGGCTGCGCCACCTCGGGCCGGCCATGGACACGCTCGCGACGATCCCGGCGCCGCAGCTGCAGGAGCTGCACATGGACCCGCCCGGCCCGATCCCCGGCGACGGCGACGGCTTCCTCCTGGACACGCTCGACGCGGGCGCCCTCGACGCGCTCGTCGCCGCGGCCGGCCCGGGCTCGGGCTCGCCGCTGGTGTCCGTGGAGCTGCGCCACCTCGGCGGCGCGCTCGCCCGCCCGGACGCCGCCCACGGCGCGCTGGCGACGCTCGACGGCGAGTTCGCGCTGTTCGGCGTGGGCGTGCCGATGGGCCCGGGCGCGCTGGACGCGATCCGCGCCCAGTTCGGCCGGCTGCGCGACGCCCTCGAGCCGTGGAACGGCGGCCGCGTGTTCCTCAACTTCGCCGAGCAGGAGCTCGACACGGAGACGGCGTTCGGCGCCGACGCCTACGCGCGGCTGCGGGCGGCGAAGCGGACGTACGACCCCGCCGACCTGTTCCGCGCCAACCACCGCATCCGGGTCTCCTGACCCGCCGAGGTTCGCGGCCCGGGTCCCGCGCGGGGCGGACCGGGCCGCGAGCACGTCAGCCGCCGGCGAGCTCGCGGCCGATCGCGTCGACCGCGCGGTACGTGCGCAGGCGCAGCGGCTCGTCCAGCGGGTCGGGCCAGGACGAGAGCTTGGCCACCACCACGCGCCGCGCGGGGTCGACGTGCACGAGCTGTCCGTGGATGCCGACGGCGGCGTGGCGGCCGGTCCGCGTGTCGAGCACCCAGAACTGGCGGCTGTAGGCGGCGTGCGGGAAGTCGGGGAAGAGCGGGCCGTAGAAGGGTCGGAAGGCCTCGACGTCGCCCGCGCGGCAGGCGCGCGTCCACGCCTCCGGGACGACCTGCCGGCCGCCGACCGCGCCGCCGTCCAGGAACAGCTGGCCGAAGCGGGCGTAGTCGCGCAGGGTCGCGCTGACGCCGCCGTCGGCGAGGCCGGTGCCCTCGCGGTCGATGGTCACGTTGGCGTCGGCCCCGGCGCCCATCGGGCCCCACAGCTCGGCGCCGAGCAGCGTCGCGAGGTCCTGGCCGGCGACGGCCTCGAGCACCCAGGCGAGCACGTCGGTCTCGATCGAGCGGTACACGAACGGCCCGCCGTGCGGCCGCCCGAGCCGTAGCGTGGGGATGAAGGAGCGGATGGTCGGCGCCGGGTCGTCGGGCCCGTCGAGCGGCTTCCACCCGCAGGCCCGGTCGAGCGCGGCGACCTCCGAGTCGAGCGCCCAGTACTCCTCGCGGAAGCGCACGCCGGAGCGCATGTCGAGCACCTGGTCGACGGTCGCCCCCGCGTAGCCGGAGTCGGCGAGCGCGGGGACGTAGTGGTCGACGGTGCGCTCGACGTCGATCTCGCCGCGGCCCACGAGGATGCCGACGAGCGCGCTGGTCATGGACTTGGCGACCGACTGCGAGAGGTGCAGCGTCGCGGGCGTCATGCCGTTGCGGTACTGCTCGGCGACCAGGCGGCCCTCGTGCAGCACGAGGAAGCCGTCGGTCCAGGTGGTCGCGAGCATGTCGTCGACCGTCGACGTGCTGCCGTCGACGTCCTCGAACGCGATCGCGCCGAGCTCCCGCGGCGCCGGCGGCAGCTCCCGCACCGGTCCGTGAGCCGCGGGCGATCACGGCCGTCGGCAGCAGCTCGGCGACGTGCTGGAACGACCAGCGGTTCTGCGGCGGGCGATCCCAGGTGCGCCAGTTCAGCCCGGCGGGCGCGCCGGGGATCGGCCAGTCGGTCACCATCGGCGGTCGGAGGTCGTCGGTCACGGCGCCATGGTTACCACGCCGACCACCCGCCCCGCGCCGCCCATACACTGCCGGCCATGCCGACGACGCGCGCCGCCATCCTCCGCGCCCCCGGTGAGGGCCTGAGCGTCGAGGAGGTGGAGCTCGACGACCCGCGCGCCGGCGAGGTGCTGCTGCGCATGGGAGCGAGCGGCGTCTGCCACTCCGACCTGCACGTCGTCGAGGGTGAGTGGTCGTCGGCGCTGCCGCTCGTGCTCGGCCACGAGGGCGCCGGGGTGGTGGAGGCGGTCGGCGAGGGCGTGACCGACGTCGCCGTCGGCGACCACGTCGTGCTCTCCTGGTTCCACCCCTGCCGCCGCTGCCGCTCCTGCATCGCCGGCCGCGCCTGGGCCTGCACCGGCGAGCGCTCCAGCTACGGCGTCCGCGCCGACGGCACGACGCCCATGCGCAGCGCGCGCGGCGAGCAGCTGCACGCGTACCTCGACATCGGCACCTTCGCCGCCCACTCCGTGGTGCCGGAGTCGGCCTGCGTGCGCGTGCCGGCCGAGGTGCCGTTCGAGGTGGCCTGCCTGATCGGCTGCGGCGTCACCACCGGCGTCGGCGCCGTCGTCAACACCGCCCGCGTGCCGGCCGGCGCCGCGGTCGCGGTCATCGGCTGCGGCGGCGTCGGCCTCTCGGTGCTGATGGGCGCGCGGCTCGCCGGCGCCAACCCGATCATCGCCATCGACGTCGAGCAGGAGAAGCTCGACCTCGCCGTCGCCGTCGGCGCCACCCACACCGTCCGCGGCGACGGGGACGTGCCCGCCGACGTGCGCGCGATCGTGCCCGACGGCGTCGACTACGCGTTCGAGGCGATCGGGCTCGTGCCGACCGTCGAGCTCATGCCCGCCCTGCTGGCGCGCGGCGGCACCGCGGTGCTGGTGGGCATGACGCCGGAGGGCGAGCGCGCCTCGTTCGACGTCTTCACCGCCGTGGAGTGGAACTGGTCGATCCTCGGCTCCAACTACGGCAGCGCCGTCGCCGCCATCGACTTCCCGCGCATCGCCGGCCTGTACCTGGACGGCCGGCTGCCGATCGACCGGTTGATCACGCACCGCATCGGGCTCGACGAGATCGACGACGCGTTCGACGCGATGCGCCGCCGCGAGCGCGCACGCTCCGTGGTGCTCTACTGACGCGACCATGCAGGTGCCGCTGCCCGTCACGCTCGCAGGGCCGCACGTGCGGCTGGAACCGCTCGACCGCGCGCACCTGGAGGACCTCGAGCGCCACTGCGAGCCCGACTTCTACCGCTGGATGCCCGCCGGCCCGTACGGCCCCGGCGGCTTCGGGGCCTGGCTCAACCGCGCGCTCGACGCACGGGACGCGGGCCGCGAGCTGCCCTTCGCGCTCGTCCTGAACGAGACGGGCCTGGCGATCGGGACGACGCGCTTCGGCAACGTGTCGCTGCCCGACGAGCGGCTCGAGATCGGCTGGACGTGGCTCGCCCGTGCCCACCAGCGCACGGTCGCCAACACCGAGATGAAGCGGCTGCTGCTCCTGCACGCCTTCGACGAGCTCGAGGCCGAGCGCGTGACGCTCAAGACGGGCTCGCTGAACGAGGCGTCGCGCCGCTCGATCGAGCGGCTCGGGGCGGTCGAGGAGGGCATCCACCGCCACGACGTGATGCTCGACGACGGCTCCTTCCGCGACACGGTCTACTACTCGATCGTGGCCGAGGAGTGGCCGGGCGTCCGCGAGCGCTTCACGCGCCTCATCCGCTGACGCAGCCAGCCCAGCTCCCACACCTCCAGGACGCCGTGCTCGCGGTCGGCGACCTCGCCGACGTGCCGCAGGCCGGCGCGCCGCGCGACCGCCTGCGACGGCATGTTGGCGGGCGCGATCGTCGCGCGGACCCGCCGCACGCCGCGCTGGCGCAGGGCCCACTCCACCAGCGTCGCCACCGAGAGCGTCGCCAGCCCGCGCCCGCGGGCCTCCGGCACGACGCCGTAGCCGACCTCGACCGCGCCGTCCGCGCCCGGGCCGCCCTTGAAGCCGACGCTGCCGAGCAGCTCGCCGTCGACCACGATCGCGCGCACGCCCCATCGCGCCGCGTCGCCGCCCGCGCGCAGGCGGTCGAGGTGCACGGGCAGGGCGGACCGCAGCTCGGCCTCGGGCCAGCTCTCGGGCACCGTCGCGCCGAGCAGCCGCGAGGCCTCCACGCGGTCGTCGGCCAGGATCGCCTCGATGAACGCCGCGTGGACGCGCACCAGCCGCACCGTCCCGGCCGGCCGCGTGGTCACGGCAGGGCGGCCTGCACGCACGGCCCCTCCAGCAGGCTCGCGACCTCCGCGGCGTCGTAGCCGAGCTCCTCCAGCACCTCGCGCGTGTGCTGGCCGAGCAGCGGCGGCGCCGGCGTGGCCGTGTGGTACGTGCCGTCCAGGGCCAGCGGCGAGCGGATGGTGCGGATGCGCCCGGCCGTCGCGTGGTCGTGCTCCGCGAGCGCGTAGGGGGCGGCCGCCAGCGCCTGCGGGATCGTCCGCACCGGGCCGGACGGGATGCCGGCCGCGGCCATCGCCTCCAGCCAGTCCGCCGCGTCGCGCGTGGCGAACGCCGCCTGGAGGCGCGGCACGAGCTCCGTGCGGTGCGCGACGCGGTCGCGGTTCGTGGCGTAGCGCGGGTCGGCGGCGACGTCGTCGAGCCCCGCGAGCTCGCAGAAGCGCTGGAACTGCCCGTCCGTGCCGACGGCGAGGTTGACGTACCCGTCGCGCGCCTGGAACGTCTCGTAGGGGCAGATCGAGGGGTGCGCGTTGCCGAACCGCTCGGGCTCCACGCCGCCGATCACCGCCTCCGAGCCGCGGTTGCCGAGCCACGCGAGCTGCGCGTCGAGGAGCGACGTCGCGACGTGCCGGCCCCGCCCCGTGGCGCGCGCCTCGAGCAGCGCGGCGAGGGTGCCGGTCGCCGCCAGCATCCCGGTCGTGATGTCCGCGATCGCCACGCCCACCTTCATGGGCTCCCCGTCCGGCTCGCCCGTGATGCTCATGATCCCGCCGGCGCCCTGGATGGCGAAGTCGAAGCCCGGCTGGTCGGCCTCCGGCGCGTCCAGCGGGTAGCCCCGGATCGACGTGTAGACCAGCGCCGGCCGCTCGGCGACGAGGGCGTCGCGACCCAGGCCCAGCCGCTCGGCGCCGCCCGGCAGGAAGTTCTCGATGACGACGTCGGAGCGCAGCGCGAGCCGCCGCACGACCGCCTGGCCGCGCGGGTCGCGCAGGTCGACGGCGACGCTCCGCTTGCCGCGGTTCACGCTCATGAAGTAGGTCGCCTCGCCGCCCGCGAAGGGCGGGCCCCAGGCGCGCGACTGGTCGCCCTCGCCGGGCCGCTCCACCTTCACGACCTCCGCGCCGAGGTCGGCCAGGAGCATGGTGCAGTACGGCCCCGCGAGCACGCGGGACAGGTCGAGCACGCGGACGCCGGCGAGCGGACCGGCCGGCGTCGGGCTCACCCCCGCAGGGCCTCCAGCACGAGCTCGGTGTGCTGGTCCGGCTTCACGCGGCGCCAGATGCGCTCCAGCTTGCCGTCCTCGTCGACGAGGAACGTGGAGCGCTCGATGCCCCAGTACTTCTTGCCGTAGTTCGACTTCTCGACCCACGTGCCGTACGCCTCGGCGGTCTCGTGCGCCGTGTCGGCGAGGAGCGGGAACGGCAGGTTGTACTTCGCGCGGAACTTGACGTGCGACGCCACGTCGTCGGTCGAGATGCCGTAGAGCTGCGCTCCCGTGTCGCCGATGTCGTGCCAGCGATCGCGCAGGGAGCACGCCTGCTTCGTGCAGCCCGGCGTGTCGTCGCGGGGGTAGAAGTAGAGGACGACCTTGCTGCCGCGCAGGCTCGACAGGGAGACGTCGCTGCCGTCCTGGTCCTGCAGGGTGAAGTCGGGGGCGGTGTCGCCAACCTGGAGTGTGCTCACGGAGGGATTCTCGCAAAGGGCCCCCGCCGTGCCGGATACTCCCGCGCCGTGTCGAGCTTGCACGTCTACCTCGGGATCGCGCTGCTCGTCTCCAACGTCGTCGCGGCGATCTGGGGCGTGCTGGTGTGGCGCGGCACCCTGGACGCCGGTCGGGCCTTCGCGCAGGTGCTCGCGCTCTCGCACACCCTCGCCTTCGGGGAGGCCGCGCTCGGCCTCTCGCTGCTCGGGCGGAGCGACGAGACCGAGGGCCTGCACGAGATCTACGGCTTCCTGCCGGCCGGCATCGTGATCGTGGCGTACACCATGCGCACCGACGACCAGAAGCGCAACGTCCTGGTCTTCGCGGTCGCCGCGGCGGCCATCGCGGGGCTCACGATCCGGGCCGCGACGACCGGAGGGTAGGACAGCCCCGTCGCCGCATCGGTAGACTCGCCCGAGGCACCCGTGAGCTCGAACGTCCGCAACATCCTGATCATCGTCGGCATCGCGCTCGTCGTCGTCGCCATCGGCAGCACCGGCTTCGCGGTCGGGCAGCTGCTCCTGACGATCCTCTCGCTGCTGATCCTCGCGGGCCTCCTGTACTTCGGCTACACGCTCTACCGTCAGAACCGGAGCCAGATCCAGTGGCTCCCCCAGAAGCACAAGCTGGCCCTCTACACGGCGGCCGTCATCGCGGTGCTGGTGCTGCTCACTTCGTGGTTCTGGGCCACGTCCTTTGCGACGTCCCTGCTGATGTTCGCCATCCTGGGAGGATGTGGTTACGTGATCTACCGCGTCTGGCAGGAAGCCCGCCGGTACTACTGATGGCGACGGCACCCCTGCTCGTGCGCCGCGCGACGGCGGTGCTGGCTGCAGCCTGCGCCGTGCTCGTCGCCCTCCCCGCCGTGGCCTCGGCGGCGCCGCCGACCAACGACAGCGCGGCCACCCCGACGGACATCTCCACGGGCAACAACCTGACCGGCATCCGGGTCGCGGCCACGGACGTCGCGCGCGGCAGCCAGATCTTCGGCATCGACATGACGGAGGCGACGGCCGCGCCCGACGACCCGATGCTGAAGAACGACAACGACCAGTCGAACTGCAACACCATCCCGGTACGGGGCGACGACACGGTCTTCTACCGGCTGACGGGCATCAACGAGCGCACGGCGATCACCCTCGACACGCTCGGCAGCACGTACCAGACCGCGATCGCCGTCTACGACAGCTCGATCGCGCAGGCGAACGTCATCCGCTGCGAGCGCGGCAACCTCATCGGCGGCACGTCGAGCGTGGACTTCGTCACCCAGGCTGGCCATACGTACTTCGTCGAGGTCGCCTCCATCAGCGGGTCGGGCCTGCTCAACCTGTTCATCCGCGCCACGGACATCCAGCCGCCGATGATCTCGATCAGCGCACCGTCCGTGCTAGCGGCGCCGAACGGCACGTCGCGGTTCCTCCTCAACGGGCTCGAAGATGCCGATCACGGTTCGGGCGTGGACAAGGCGCGCGCCTACGAGTGGTCGGCAACCTTCACGCCCGACCGGCCACCCGGCCAATCGTCCACCGCCGTGGCGGTTCCCGTGACGGTGTCGCCGGGCGGCGACGAGATGACGGTCCAGTGGCCGCCGAACACCGATTGGAAGGCCGGGAGCGGCACGGCGATGGTGCGGGTGTGGGACAACGCCGGCAACGTCGGGACTGCGCGGCTGACGCTCAAGGTTCGCGACCGCGAGGCCCCGAAGGTGCGCAGGGCGCGGGTCATCCCCGCCGACGCGCGTCGCCGTCTGACCCTGCGCGGCACGTGCACCGAGCCCGGGCGGCTGCACATGGAGTTCCACAAGCAGACGAAGGGCCGCAAGTTCAGCCGGGAGATCGATATCCCCATCAAGCGGGCCGGCGTCGTCCGCAGCGCGACGTGGAAGCGGGTGCGCCCCGACGTCTACCTCGCCACGTGGACGTGCTTCGACAACAGCGGCAACAAGTCGGCGTTCACCGACATCTTCGTCTTCGGCTTCTGATCCGCTAGCCGGCGGGTCGCATCTGCCACGCTCCCGGGCGATGGCCGATCGCGACCCGCTCCAGCCCCTGCGGCGCGACGTCGACCTCCTGGCGACGACGCTCGGCACCACGCTCGCCGAGCAGGAGGGGCCCGGGCTCCTGGAGGCGGTCGAGCACGTGCGGCTGCTGGCCCGCGCGGCGCGGGAGAGCGGGGGCGAGGCGGAGCGCGAGGCGCTGCGGCGGGCCATCGGAGAGATCGACGGCGACGCCCGGGCGATGGTCGTCCGCGCGTTCGCCTTCTACTTCGTGCTCGCGAACCTCGCCGAGCAGTACCACCGCATCCGCCGCCTGCGCCTGCGCGCGGGGGAGGACGGCCCGCGGCCCGAGAGCCTGGACGCGTCGTTCGCCGCCATCCGCGCGGCGGGCATCGGCGAGGCCGAGCTGCGGGAGCGCGCCGCCGGGCTGCTGCTCGAGCCCGTGCTGACGGCCCACCCCACGGAGGCGGCGCGCCGCACGTTCCTGCAGAGCCAGCTGCGGCTCGGCCGGCTGCTCGACCAGCTCGACGACCCGCGCTCGACGCCCGCCGAGCGCGCCGCCGTCGAGGGGGCGCTGGCCGAGGAGACGACGATGCTGTGGCAGACGGACGAGGTGCGCTCGTTCCGGCCCACGGTCTCGGACGAGGTGCGGACGGGCCTCTGGTTCTTCGAGTCGAGCCTGTTCGGCGCCGGCGCCGAGCTCGCGCGCCGCTGGCACGAGGAGCTGCCCGGCCTGCCGATGCCGCTGCGCTTCGGCACCTGGATCGGCGGCGACCAGGACGGCAACCCCAACGCGACGGCGACGGAGCTGCTCGACGCCCTGGCCCGCGCCCGCGTCCTGGCGCTGCGCGTCTACCGCGACGAGGTGCGCGAGCTCGCCCGCGCGCTCGGCGTCTCCGACACCCTCGTCGGCGCCGACGCGGCGCTGCTGGCCTCGATCGCCCGCGACGAGGAGCTGCTGGCGGGCTTCCGCGAGGAGACCGGCCGGCGCAACGCGACGGAGCCGTACCGCCGCAAGCTGACGGCGATCTGGCAGCGGCTGGACAACGAGCTCGCCGGCCGCGACGCGCCGCGCTACGGCCACGCCTCGGAGCTGCTCGCCGACCTGCGCATGATCGACCACTCGCTGCGGGCGCACGCCGGCGAGCGGATCGCCGACGGCCGGCTCGCCGACCTGCTGGCGCGGGTCGACCTCTTCGGCCTGCACGTCGCGCGCCTCGACGTGCGCGTGCACGCCGACCAGCTGCGCCAGCCGGACGAGCGCCTGCAGGCGACGCTGGAGGCCGTGCGCGACGCGCAGGCGCTGTACGGCACCGAGGCGATCGACACCCTCATCGTCTCCGGCACGAGCGGCGCGGACGACGTCGTGGCCGCCAACGCGCTGGCGGAGGCGGCCGGCTGCGACGTCGGGGTCGTGCCCCTGTTCGAGACGATCGACGACCTCGCGCGCGCCCCGGCGATCCTCGCCGAGCTGCTCGACGAGCCGCGGCTGGCCGGCATGCTGGAGCGCCGCCAGCGCCGCGTCACCGTCATGGTCGGCTACTCCGACTCGGCCAAGGACGGCGGCTACCTGGCCGCGCAGTGGGCGATCCACCGCGCGCTCTCGGGGCTGGCCTGGGTGGCGGGGGAGCGCGAGGTCGAGCTGACGGTCTTCCACGGCCGCGGCGGCTCGACCGGCCGCGGCGGCGGGCCGACCTACCAGGCGATCCTGGCCCAGCCGCCCGGGCACCCGCCTGGACGCCTGCGCATCACGGAGCAGGGCGAGACGATCGCCTTCAAGTACGGGCTGCCGGGGCTGGCGCGCCACAACCTGGAGCAGGCGCTCGCGGCGACGCTGCTGTCGGCGTTCCCGGAGGTGTCGCATCCCGACGTCCCCGCCGGCGGGCGCGAGCTCATGGAGGCCGCCGCCGCCCGCTCGCGCGAGGCCTTCGCCGACCTCGTGCACCGCGACCCGGCGTTCCCCGCGTTCTTCCGCGCCTTCACGCCCATCGACGAGCTCGCGCTGCTGGAGATCGGCTCGCGGCCCGCCCGCCGGCCGGGCGCGGTCGGCGAGGTCGCGGCGCTGCGGGCGATCCCGTGGGTGTTCGCCTGGACGCAGAACCGCTGCCTGCTGCCAGCGTGGTACGGCGTCGGCACCGCGCTGGCCGACGCCGCCGACCGGCCCGCCGGCCTGCGCGAGCTGCGCCGCCTGCACCGCGACTGGCCCTTCTTCCGCGCGCTCGTCGACAACGTCGAGATGAGCCTGGCCAAGTCGAGCCCCTCGATCGCGCGGCTCTACCTCGACCTCGTGCCGGCGGGACCCGACCGCGACCGCCTGTGGACGCTGATCGAGGAGGAGCACGAGCGCACGGTCGAGACGGTGCTCCTGATCGTGCGCGCCGCCGAGCTGCTCGACCGCCACCCGGCCGTGCAGCGCACGATCCGCCTGCGCAACCCCTACGTCGATCCGATCAACGCGATCCAGGTCGAGCTGCTGCGCGAGTGGCGCGACCCGGCGCTCGACGACGCCGGACGCGAGCGCCTGCGCCGTCCGCTGGCGCGCTCGATCGCCGGCGTCGCGGCCGGCCTGCGCAACACCGGCTGACTACGTGCCGGGCGCGCGGTACGAGGCGGCGCGCCGCGACGCCTCGTCCATCTCCTCGACGGTCAGCAGCACCGTCGTCCGGGCTGTCGCCGCGCCGGAGCTGCTGACGGCCAGCGCCATCGCGGCGGCGTCGCTCGCCGTCGGGATGTCGGCGATGGCGATCAGGTCGGCGTCGCCGAACGCGAAGTGCAGCGACTCGAGCGTGCCGCCGACGCTCTCGACCAGCGCCCGCGCCGCGGCGAGCCGTCCGCTGCCGCCCTCCTGCGCCACGCCGCGGGCGCCCTCTGCCGTGTAGCTCACGGCGACGAGGTACTTGGGCATCGGGCCCTCCTTCGTCGTGCGGGGGCGCGAGCATCCCACCTCGTGGCAGTCGCCACAAGGGCCGTTGGGGCAGACGCGGCGCCTACGGCGACAGCGCGACGAGCTTCGCGCCGCCGGCCACCGGGAGCGCGAGGAACGTCGTGGCCCCGCCGGCGACGAACTGGAACGTCGCCGTGTGGAGCGTCTGGCTGCCCTCGCGCAGCGCGAGCTTGAGGCCGCCCTGGTCGTAGTAGCCGGCGCTCTTCGGGATGCGGAAGGCCTTCGACGTCTTGCCGAACTTCAGCCCCTTGACGAGGGCGAAGGTGAAGGCCTGACCGGCGAGGCCGACGTCGACCGTGCGGGTGGGCGCGAGGTTCGCGAGGCGCGCCCAGGCGAAGGTCGTGGACTGCGCCGTGGCCTCGCGCACCGCGGCGACGGTCGGCTTGGCCGCCGTGCCCGCGACGGCCAGCGTGACCTTCTCGTTGCCGCGCACCGTCACCTGCACGCGGGCCAGGCGCTTGCCCCGCTGGGTGTGCACGGACACCACGTGCACGCCGGGAGCCAGGCCGAAGCGCTTCGTCGCCTGCTCGAAGCCCAGCCGGACGGCGCGGTTCTTGCCGTCGACCTTGAGCGTGAAGCGGGCGGTGCCGGCGACGGCGCCGTACGCGCGCACGGACGCGTTCGCCCCGAACGCAGGCGCGGCAAAGACCATGAGCGCCAGCCCGAGGGCCAGGCTGGCGACGAGGCGCAGACCCCTCACGCGTCGCATTCAAGCATAGGTGCGGCGCGGCGTGGTGTCGTGGAGCGTGGCGGTACACTGGCCGGCGCACGCCTTCGTGTGCGACAGGAGGGAGCTCTGCAATGCCCGCGCCGCTCGGCCGCATCCTCACCGCGATGGTGACCCCGTTCGCCGCCGACGGCGCGCTCGACCTCGACGAGGCGCGGGCCGTCGCGCGCTACCTCGTGCGCCACGGCTCCGAGGGGCTGGTCGTCCACGGCACCACCGGCGAGGCGCCGACCCTGAGCGACGCCGAGAAGCTCGACCTCGTGGAGGCCGTCGCCGGCGAGGTCGGCGGCGAGGTGCCCGTCGTGGCCGGCACCGGCACGTACGACACCGCGCACTCCGTGCACCTCACGCGCGAGGCGGTGCGCCGCGGCGCCGACGCCATCCTGGCGGTGACGCCGTACTACAACAAGCCGCCGGCCGAGGGCATCTACCAGCACTTCAAGGCCATCGCCGAGGCCGCGGGCGACCGGCCGGTGGTCCTCTACAACATCCCGCAGCGCGTCGTGCTCAACATGGAGCCGGCGCTGCTGGCGCGGCTCGCGGGCATCGACAACGTGGTGGCCGTGAAGCAGGCCACGACCGACCTCGACCAGGCGCGGGCGATCGTCGAGGACGGCCGGCTCGCCCTCTACGCCGGCAACGACGACCTGCTGGTGCCGTTCGGCGAGATCGGCGGCATCGGCGGCATCTGCGTGGCGTCGCACGTCGCCGGCGAGGAGATGCTGGAGCTGCAGCAGGCCATCGACGCGGGCGACCTCGAGCGCGCCCGCGCCATCGAGGCCGAGCTCGCGCCGCTCCTGGAGGCGCTCTCGGTCACCACGAACCCGATTCCGGTCAAGGCCGCGATGGAGCTCCTGGGCTTCCCGGTGGGCCGGCCGCGCCTGCCGCTCGTGCCGGCGACGGACGCCGAGCGCGCGGAGGTCCGCGGAGCGCTCGAGCGCCGGGGCCTGCTCGCACGCGCATGACGATTCGCGTCATCCCCCTCGGCGGCGTGGGGGAGATCGGCAAGAACATGACGGTGATCGAGTCGCCGGACGGCATCGTCGTCGTCGACGCCGGCATCGCCTTCCCGCGCGACGAGATGCTCGGCGTCGACCTCGTGCTGCCCGATCTCGCCTACCTGCGCGGGCAGGCGGATCGCATGCGGGCCGTCATCCTGACCCACGGCCACGAGGATCACGTCGGCGGCCTGCCCTACCTGCTGCGCGAGGTCGGCAGCCCCGAGGTCTGGGGCACGCGCCTGACCCTGGGCCTCGTCAAGTCGAAGCTGGACGAGCACGGCCTGATCCGCGCCAGCGAGCTGCGCGAGATCGAGCCCGAGCGCGGCCCCGTCCAGATCGGCCCCTTCGAGGCCGAGTTCGTGCGCGTCACGCACTCCATCCCGGACGCCGTGGCGGTCGCGCTGCACACGTCCGAGGGCACGATCGTGCACACCGGCGACTTCAAGCTCGACCACACGCCGATCGACGGCGTCCGCACCGACCTCGCGCGGCTGGCGGCCCTCGGCGAGCGCGGCGTGGCGCTCATGCTCGGCGACTCCACCAACGCCGAGAACCCGGGTACCACGGCCTCCGAGGCGATCGTCGCCGACGCGCTGCGGCGCATCGTGCGCGAGGCGCCGGGACGCGTCATCGTGACCTCCTTCGCGTCCCACATCCATCGCCTGCAGGAGGTCATCGACGCGGCGGCGGCGGCCGGGCGGCGGGTCTGCGTCGTCGGCCGCTCGATGGTCAAGAACCTCAACATCGCCCGCAACCTGGGCTACGCCGACGTGTCCGAGGGCCTGCTGATCAAGCCGCAGGAGCTGGACGAGCTGCCCGCCGACCGCGTGGTGATCCTCTGCACCGGGTCGCAGGGCGAGCCGCTCTCGGCCCTCACGCGCATCGCCTACGACGACCACCAGTCGGTGACGATCGTCCCCGGCGACACCGTGATCATGTCGGCGAAGCCGGTGCCGGGCAACGAGCTCGCCGTGCACGACACCGATGAACCAGCTCTGGCGGGCCGGCGCGACGGTGCTGCACCAGGACACGGCGCCGGTGCACGTCTCCGGCCACGGCGCGGCGGAGGAGCTGAAGACCGTGCTGGGGCTCGTGCGGCCCGACCACGTGATCCCGGTGCACGGCGAGATGCGCCACCTGCACGCGCACGCCCGCATCGCGCGCTCCCTGGGCGTCCCCGAGGACCACGTCTTCATCCCCGAGCTCGGCGACTGCTTCGAGCTCGAGTCGGGCGAGGTGCGCCGGGCCGGCCGCGTCGAAGCCGGCGTCGCGTTCGTCGACGGCCTCGGCATCGGCGCGATCCAGGACGTCGTGCTGCGCGACCGCCGCCAGCTGTCGGCGGACGGCACGCTGGTGGTGGTCTGCCAGCTGCACGAGGACGGCAACGGCGCCGGCAGCACCGAGGTCATCGCCCGCGGCTTCGCGCCGGAGGGGGCGGAGGAGGCGGAGAGCCTGCTGGCCGACGTGCAGGCCTGCGTCGCCGAGACGCTGGCGGCCCTCGGCGAGCGCGAGACGAAGATCGTCCAGGCGCACCTGCACGACGCCATCGCCGAGCTCGTCTACCGGCGCGCCCGCAAGCGCCCGCTCGTGATTCCGATCGTTGTGGAGGTCTGACCGTGTCCAAGCACAAGCACAAGCGCGCCCATGCCCATGGGCGCTCGCACGGCATCCCGGTCCCCAAGCGGGTCAAGCGGTGGCGCGAGAAACGGCGCGCGTTGCGCCTCTCGAAGTAGCGCTCAGGCCGGTGCGACGCGCCGGCGCAGGTGGACGCGCGTGCCGTCCTCGCCGGTCTCGACGTCGACCTCGTCGACCAGGCGGCGCATGATGCCGATCCCGCGGCCGCGCGTCGAGGGCCGCGGCTCGCGCCAGTGGCCGTGGTCCGTGACGACCAGGTCGATGGCGTCGCCGTCGATCCCGGCGACGAGCTCGACCGTCCCCGTGCCGCCGTCGTAGGCGTGCTCGACGGCGTTGGCGCACGCCTCGCCGGCGGCCAGCAGCAGGTCGTCGCGCGCGCGCTCGTCCAGGCTCGTCGCCTGCAGCCAGCGGCGCAGCTCGCGGCGGGCCGGCGCGAGCTCCTGCCCGTCCGCGGGGAACTGCAGGCGCAGGCGCACCGGCGCGCCGTGCCGCAGCGCGAGCAGCGCGACGTCGTCCTCGGGGCTGTCGTCGCCGAGGGCCTCCGTCAGCAGCCGCTCGCACGTGCGCTCCGCCCATGACGTCTCGCGCCCGAGCGTCGCGAGCAGCCGCTCGAGGATCACGTCGATGGGCTGCGTGCGCCGCTCGGCGAGGCCGTCGGTGTAGAGCACGAGCGTGAAGGGCCCCGGGGTGTCGATCGCCTCCTCGATCCGGTCGATGCCGCGCAGGACGCCGAGCGGCGGCGTGCGGCCCTCCTCCAGCAGCGCGCGGCGCCTCGCCGTCCACCGCCAGCAGCGGCGGTGGGTGGCCGGCGAGCGAGTAGACCAGGCGGCCGGCGTCCGGGTCGAAGACGGCGACCGCGGCGGTCGCCATCTGGTCGAGCTGGATGTGCAGCATGAGGGCGTCGAGGTGCGCGAGCGCGTCCGCCGGGCCGCGGCCCTCGATCAGGAAGGCGCGCAGGGCGTTGCGCAGCTGTCCCATGATGGCCGCCGCCTCGAGGCCCTTCCCGGCGACGTCGCCGATGACGAGGGCCAGGCGCCCGTCGCGCAGCGGCAGCGCGTCGTACCAGTCGCCGCCGACCTCGAGCTGCTCGCGCGCCGGCACGTAGCGCGCCGCGAGGTCGACGCCGTCCGCCGACGGCAGCCCGCGCGGCAGCATGCTGCGCTGCAGCGTGATGGCCACGTCGCGCTCCCGCTCGTGCTCGCGGGCGTAGCGGACGGCCAGCGCGATGCGGTCGGCGGCCAGGCCCAGCAGCAGGCGGTCCTCGGGCGTGAACTCGGACGCGCGGCTGCCGACCAGGATGCCGCCGACGAGCTCGCCGGCCGCCGTCAGCGGCGCCGCCATGAGGGTGCGCGCGCGCTCGCGCAGGCCGGGCCAGCCCAGCTCGACGTCGGCGACGTCGTTCACGAGGGTGGTGCGGGCCGGACCCTCCAGCAGCGCGGCGAGCGCGCTCCCGTACCCGACCTCGACCGGCTCGTCGGCCGCGTGCTCCACGCCCGCCGCCGCGCGGACGACGAGCCGGCGGCGCTCGCGGTCGTCCAGCAGGACGGCGGCCATGTCGGAGTCGAAGGCCGCGCGGATCTCGGCCACGAGCCCCGGCAGCAGCTCGTCGAGCTGCACGCTGGCCAGGGCGGCCTCGCTGACGCGGTGCAGCGACTCGAGCCGGGCCCGCGCCGCCTCGGCGTCGTGGCGCTGACGGCGCTCGCCCTCGAAGAGGGTGGCGCGCTCGACGGGCGAGATGATCCGCGCGGCGAAGGCGCCGACGGCGTCGCGCTGCACGGGGTCGGCCCAGCGCCGGCCGCGGTAGCCGAGCACGAGCGCGCCGAGGGCCCGGCCGTCGCGCACGATGGGGTCGACGACCCAGCCCGCGTCGCGGCCGGGCGCCTCCACGTGCATGTCGGCGGCGAGGTCCGCCACCAGCGCGGGGTCGGTGACGTGCAGCGTCCGGTGCAGGCGCAGCGCCTCGGCGAGCGGGTGGTCGCCGTCGAGCGGGATGCGGGCGGGCTCCGCGCCGGCAGGTCCGACGACGAGCTCCGCGCCGTCGACGACCGCGAGCAGCGCGACGTGTGCCGCGAGCGTGGCCGTGGCCTGCTCCGCCACCACCCGGCGCATCTCGTCGATCGAGCTCGCCGGCGAGAGCGCTGCCGTCAGGCTCGCCGCGACGTGCTCGCGCTCCGCCAGCCGGGCGCGCTCCAGCGCCGCGCTGGCCTGCCGCGCGATCGCGAGCAGGGACGCGAGCTGCTCCTCGCGCTCGCCCTCCTGCACGGGCTCCTCGAAGCCGAGCACGATCGTGCCGCCCGGGAAGCCGACGAGCGGCAGGGCGGCGCGGGAGTGCTGACCGGTCTGCTCCGCCCGCGGCAGCAGCGCCGGCAGCTCGGCGGCCATCTCCTCGCGCGTCGCCATCAGCACCACCTGGCCGGTGCTGGCGCGCACTGCGGGCATTCGGCGGTCCATCGGCAGCTGGGTCGGCAGCGTGCGGCTGTCGGGGCCGAACACCGCGTGCAGATCGAGGCTCGCGCCCTCCGCGTCGCGCAGGTAGAGCGCGCCCGAGCGGGCGCCGGTGACCTCGCCGACCACCTCCAGGACGCGGCGCCGCGCGTCGGCCACGCGGTCGAGGTCGAGCAGCGCGCCGCTGACCACCTGGAGCTGGCGGGTGCGCTCCGCGGCGACCTCCGCGCGACGGCGCTGCTGCAGCTCGGCCTCGTACGCGTCCGCGCGGGCCAGGGCCTGCGCGGTGTGCGCGGCGACGCGCGTCAGCAGCGCGTCGGGGTCGCCCGCCTCGGCGTACGCGTCGCCGACGTCGACCGCCAGGACTCCGAGCTGGCGGCCGGCCACGCGCAGGTCGACGGTGCGCCAGCGCTCCGGGCCGCGGCCGGCCACGAGGGCCGCCGCCTCCTCGGGCGAGCCGACGACGGCCCGCCGGCCGCCGACGACGCCGGCCGCGTGCTCGGCGACGGCGGCGAGGACGTCGGCGCGGCGCAGGGCCGCGGACACCCGCTGCGAGAACGTCGCGAGGCGCGCGGCCGCGTCGCGCTCCGCGCGCAGCTGCAGCGCCGACGCCTGCTCCTCGGTCACGTCGGCCAGGACGTGCACGGCGGCCACGACGACGCCGCCCGCGTCGCGCACCGGGGCCGAGCGCACCTGGCGCCAGCCGTCGCCGAGGGCCAGCACCGCCGTTGCCGGCGAGGGCGGGCACGCGCAACGGCGCCGGCTCGCCCGCCTCGTCCTGCAGCGCCACGAGATCCGCGACGGCGTGCCCGGCGGGGTCGACTCCGCGCCGCGCCAGCCGTGCGAAGGCCGCGTTGGCGCGCAGCACCACGCCGTCCATGCTGACCAGCACGACGGCGTCGTCGAGCGCGTCGAACGCCGACTGCCACTGCGCCGCGACCGCGCCCGCCGCGCGCTCGGCCCCGCGCGCGCGGAGCACCGCGCGCACGGTCGACACCAGCACGGCGTCGTCCGGCTGCGCGAGGTACGCGTCGGCGCCGGCGTCGAGGCCCACCGCGCGGCCGCCCGGGTCGTCCGCCGCGGGGGAGAGGAGCACGATCGCGGCGTCCGCCGTACCCGGGTCGGCCCGCAGGCGGCGGGCGACCTCGACCCCGTCGATGTCCGGCAGCTCGACGTCGAGGAGCACGGCGTCCGGCCGCTCGCGGCGTGCCGCCTGGAGCCCCGCGGTGCCGTCCGCGGCCTCCAGCACCAGCAGGCCGTCGAGCTCCAGGGCCCGGCGCCGGGCGTGGCGCGCCTCCTCGTCCGCGCCGACGACGAGCGCGCGCTGCAGCGGCGCGGCGGTGCTCACGGACGAGCCCCGCGCGCCGCGATCGGCTGGCGGCGGCCGCACACGCCGCAGGACGATACCCGGCCTCGCGCATGCCTACCATCGGCCCCCGGCGGGTAGCCCCGATCAGCGCCGGGCTTACCGTCCACCGGCCGATGCGGTACCCTTGACCCCGGGGCCTGCCGAGGCCCTCGCGTCTCGGCGTGCCATTCATGCCATCTGCTGCGGCGGCAGCACACCCCGCCGCACCCAGGAAAGGAGCCGGTTATCAGCACCAAGGAAGCCACGATCGAGATGGAGGGCGAGGTCACCGAGGCCCTCCGCAACGGGATGTTCCGCATCAAGCTCGATAACGGCCACGAGACCATCGGCTACACCGCCGGCAAGATGCGGCGCTTCCGCATCCGCATCATGCTCGGCGACCGCGTGAAGGTCGAGCTCTCGCCGTACGACCTCAACCGCGGTCGCATCGTCTACCGCTACAAGTAGGTCAGCCGCCGCCGGCGGTCGCGCTCAGGCGATCGCCACAGGCGGCAGGCCCTCTTCCCAGGCCAGCGCGGCCCCGAGCACCAGCCGCTCCGAGCGGCCGGTGAACATCGTGCCGTCCCGCGTCGTCGCCGCCGGCCAGCCCAGCGCGTTGAAGGGCCGGGTCAGGTACGTGACCTCGAGCCGCAGCGCGGGCGTCTCGGGCTCGTCGGCGCTCGGCAGGTCGCGCGGGATGGTGGGGCTCACGAGCACGTCGTAGGGCACCTCCTCCTCGCAGGTGCGCTGCCACGCCTCCTTCTCGTCCCGGTAGGCGAGGAAGTCCGCCGCCTGCACCTTCCAGCCGCTCTCCAGCTTGCGCCGCAGGTCGTCGGAGTAGCCCTCCGGGTCGCGCGCGAGCAGGTCGCGGTGCGTCGCGGCGCAGATCGCCGCGAAGTACGGCAGCACGACGTCGCACTGCGGCAGCTCCGCCTCCTCGACGTGGGCGCCGGCGGCCTCCAGGCGCCCGGCGTCCGCGATCGGGTGCAGCAGCCCGACGTGCAGGCCGCGCAGCCGCGGCGGCGGCGGCTCGCGGCCGGCCAGGGCCTGGTACGCCAGCGCGCAGTCCGCCATGGTGCGGGCCATCGGGCCGACGTGGTCCATCTCCGGCACGAGCGGGTAGCAGCCGTCGGTCGGCACGACGCCCCACGGGGCCTTGTAGCCGGCCGTGCCGCAGCAGGCGGAGGGGATGCGGATCGAGCCGCCCGTGTCCGTGCCCAGGCTGAGCGCGGCCTGCCCGGAGGCCACCGCCACCGCGCTGCCGCCGCTCGAGCCGCCCGGGATGCGACCCGGGTGCCGCGGGTTGACGCACGTGGCCGTGGAACGGGTTCTGGGACGTGATGCCCCAGGCGTACTCGTGCAGGTTGGCCTTCCCGACGAGGATCGCGCCGGCGTCGACGAGCCGCTGGATCGACGTGGCGGTGCTCGCCGGCACGTGGTCGCGGTGGTGGTACGAGCCGTAGGTGGTCCGCACGCCGGCCGTGTCGAGCAGGTCCTTGGGCGCGATCGGCACCCCGGCCAGCAGCCCGGTGAGCTCGCCCGCGTCCTGCCGCCGGCGCGCCTCGGCGAGCGCCCGGTCGGCGACGACGGTGATGAGGGCGTGGAGGTCGGCGCGGGCCTCGATCTGGGCGAGGTGGTCGCGCACGACCTCCTCGGCGGAGACCTCGCCGCCGCGCACGGCCGTCGCGATCTGCGCGGCGTCCCAGGTGTGCGGCGGGCCGGAGGGCGTGGAGGTCGTAGTCACGCGGGCCTAAATAGCACGACGCCCCGGCGTGCGACGGGAGGGCCGTCGCGGCCGGGGCGCGGGGCAGAGGCTAGGCCTCCGCCGGGGCGGGTTGCGCCGGACCGTCGGCCGGCGCGGCGGGTGGGGCCTCGTCAGAGGGTGCGCGGCTCGCCCGAACGGGGAAAGGACGGCTCGTCGGTGCGGGAGTCGGCGCCCCAGCGCACCGCGGCGACGGCGAGGACGACCAGCAGGGTGACGATGATCGCGAGCTCCATGACGAGTACCTCCACTTCGCGGCAAGTGGCCTGGTCCGGTTGGTTGGACATGGCCATTTCCTGGGTGCAGTGGTAGTATCGCTCCTAATTGGACCAAGTAGTAGGGCCAATTCACGAGGAAGTGGCTGTTTTGGATCAGGACATCGAACAACGGATCGCGGGACTGCTCGGCGACTGGAGCCGCACGTCGGCGCCGCTCTACCGCGCGCTGGCGGACGGCCTCGCCGCCGCCATCCGGCGCGGCGACCTGGAAGCCGGGCTGCGCCTGCCGGCCGAGCGCGTGCTGGCCAAGGAGCTCGCCGTCAGCCGCGGCACGGTCGTCGCCGCCTACCAGGAGCTGCGGGACGCCGGCCTCATCGACAGCCGGCGCGGCAGCGGCACGCGCGTGGCCGTCGGGGCAGCCGCGCACGGCGACGTGCGTCCGCTGGAGCGTGCGCTGGGCAAGAACCAGCTCATGCGCCGCTACATGGAGGAGCGGTCCAACGACGTCATCGACCTCGCGCTCGGCAGCCTGCCGGCGCTGCCGGCGGTGTCGGACGCGCTGCGCGCCGCGGCCGCGTCGGGCCTCGAGCTGATGGAGCGGACGGGCTACGAGGTGCGCGGCCTGCCGGAGCTGCGGGAGGCGATCGCCGCGCACTACACCGAGCGCGGCCTACCGACGACGGCCGACGAGGTGCTCGTCACCTCGGGCGCGCAGCAGGCGCTCGCGCTCATCGTGGCCCTGCTGGTGGGTCGCGGCGAGAGCGTCATCGTCGACGACGTCTCGTACCCGAACCTGCTCGACCTGGTGACGCTCAACGGCGCCCGCCACGCTCCCGGTCACGCCGGACGACGACGGGCCGGTGCCGGCGCGCGTGCTGGAGGCGGCCCGGGCCACCGGGGCGCGGGCGGCCTACATGGTGCCGACGCACCACAACCCGCTCGGCACCGTCGTGCCGAACCGCCGGCGGGGGGCCATCGCGCGGCTCGCGCGCGACGAGGACCTGCACGTCATCGACGACGAGACGATCGCGGAGCTGCCGATCACCGGCGACGTCCCGGCGCCGCTCGCGGCGTTCGCGCCCGACGCGCCGATCATCACCGTGGGCTCCCTCTCCAAGCTCGTCTGGGGCGGCCTGCGGGTGGGCTGGGTGCGCGCCGACACGGACACCGTCGCGCGGCTCTCGCGCTTCCGCGCCGTCGCCGACCTCGGCTCGTCGCTGCCGACGCAGGCCGCCGCGCTGGTGCTGTTCGACGCCGGCATCGAGCACTGCATCGCCGAGCGGCGCGCCATGCTGACGGCGCAGCTCGCCGTGGCCGAGGAGCTCCTGCACGACGCCCTCCCCGACTGGACGTGGCGGACGCCGCGCGGCGGCCCGAGCCTGTGGGTGCGGCTGCCGCGGCCGGGCGCCAACGCGTTCACGCAGCTCGCGACGCGCCACGGCGTGCAGGTGCTGCCGGAGTCCGCGCTGGAGGCTCGCCCGGGCGCCGACCAGCACCTGCGGGTGATCTTCGCGCGCGACCCCGAGACCATGGCCGCCGGCGTCGCGCGGCTCGCCGAGGCCTGGTCGGCCTTCCGCCACGCCGCGGCCGAGCAGTTCGAGCTCGCCCGCGTCTGACGGTGCTCGACCACGTGTCGCTCGGCGTGTCCGACCTGCCGCGCGCGGTGGCCTTCCCTACGACGCCGCGCCGCGCGGCGGTCGACGCGTTCCACGCGGCGGCGCTCGCGGCGGGCGGCACGGACGAGTGAGGACCGGGTCTGCGGCCGCACTACGGGTCGGGCGACGACGCGGCGTTCGTGCGCGACCCCGACGGGTACCGGCTGGAGGCCGTGCACGCCCGAGGCGGCCGCGCGGTCCAGGCGATAAGCTCGCGCGATCGGGCCCATCGCGATCATCGGGGCGAACGGCAGCCAGGGGTCGGGTGCCGCAGGGACGCTGCTCGACCGCGGCGAGCCCGTGCGCGCGATCGTGCGCGACCCGGCCAGCGTCGAGGCCCTCGCCGCGCGCGGCGCGGAGGTCGCCGTCGCCGACATCGAGGACGAGGGCGCGCTGTCCGCCGCCCTCGGCGGCTGTCGCGCCGCGTTCCTGGCGCTGCCGCTGCTGTTCGACCTGGAGGCCGAGGTCGCCCTGGGCCGCGCCGCCGTGACCGCGGTGCAGGCGGCGGGCGTGCCGTACCTCGTCTACGGGTCGGGGCTGGACACGGGCGGGCGCGAGATCGGCGCCTCGTTCATCGACGCCAAGCCGCGCATCATCGCGGCCGCCCGCCAGAGCGGGGTGCCGACGTTGGTCGTGGTGCCGACGATGTTCATGGAGAACCTGCTGTTCGACCGGGAGGCGATCGAGGCCGGCGAGCTGCCCACGCCGGCGCCCGCTGCGGTGCGCATGAGCTACGTCGCGGTCGCGGACGTGGGCCGGGCGGTCGCCGCCGCGCTGCTGCGCCCGGACCTGGCGGGCGGGGAGCTCGACGTGTGCGGCCCGGAGGCGCTCGACGGCCACGAGCGCGCCGCGGCGCTTGGCCGCGCGCTGGGCCGCGAGGTCGTCTACCGCGAGGTGCCGCTCGCGGACCTGGCGGCGGCGGCGCCCGCCTTCGCCGCGATGTGGGGCGAGATCGTCGAGCGCGGCGGCCTCGTCCCGAGCGACACCGCGCAGATGGCGCTGCAGCCCGGCCAGCGGCTGACGCTCGAGGAGTGGGCGCGCGCGGCGTTCGCGCCGGCCGCCTGACAGCCCCGCTCAGCCTTCGCGCAGCAGCCGGTGGAGCCCGTCGCGGTCGAGGCTCTCGAGTCCGAGGTCCGCGAGCGAGCGCCCGTCGCGCCAGCTGTCGGTGCCCAGGACGGCGTCGGCCAGCGTCACGAGCGCGCGGGCGACGGGCAGCGCGACGCCGAAGCGCTCGCCGAGCTCGACCCACGTCCGCAGCCCGTAGGGCACGTCCTCGCTCAGCCAGCGGGTCGCGATCGCGCCGGGCGCGCGCATCGCCGTCAGCATGCGGCTGCCGTTGATGGTCGCCCAGAGGTCGCCGGCTGGGCCGAAGCCCGCACCCGCGAAGCCCTCGGCGACGGGCGTGACCGCGAAGCCGAGCGCGGCGCCGATGGCCTGCCGCTCGCGGTCGAGCGCCTCGATCGCGCGCACGACGGCCGGCGTCACGCCCTCCTCGTAGAAGTAGAAGTCGCCGTGCGAGCGCTCGATGCGGCCGGCGTTCATGAGCACGCCGGGCGGGTGCACGACGGGGTTGAGGGCGCCGATGCCGGCGGCCACCACGTGCGGGTAGGGGCGCAGGCCGGGGAAGAGCGGCTCCAGCGCCGCAAGCGCGCGCGACGTCTCGCCGGCCGGCAGCGCGCCGATGCCGAGGTGCGGCACGACGCCGAAGATGTGGGCGTGGTCGGGTGCGAGCTTGCGGCACACGTAGGGCGCCGTGTCCGCCTCCGCCAGCAGGGCGCCGCCCGCCGCGCCCGCATCCTGGCGCAGGCGGTGCAGGGCGAGCGTGCCGAGGTTGCCCGGGAGGAGGGCCAGCACGTGCTGCGATCCCAGGTGCGGCAGCAGCGCGTCGGCGAACGCGCGGTGGGCGTACGACGGCACCGCGGCGATGAGGGCGTCGCCGGCGCCGAGCGCCTCGGCCGGGTCGGTGGTGATCGCGGCGAGCGTGGCGGTGCCCTCGCCGCCCGTGCCGGTCAGTCGCACCTCCCGGGTTGCGCGCAGCGGCTCGATCGCAGCGGCGTGTGCCGGCGCCTCCCACAGCACGACGTCGTGGCCCTCGAGGGCGAGCTTCGCGGCGATCGAGAGCCCGGTGTTGCTGGCTCCGAGGACGACGACCGCGTTGCCCATGGCCGCGAAGGATCGCACGACCGTCCCCTGGCCGGGGCGGGTCCTCCGGAGGGGTGCTTGTGGGTCGCTTCGCGGCCGCGACCGTCGCTCACGGCGGCATCAGCGGCGCTCGCTCCCGGTGGCCATGGCGCTCCCTCCTTCGTCGCTCGCTGGGGAGCTACCCCTCCTGCGGACGAGAATCTGCTGCGCGCCGCAAAGGGCCTCGGCGCTCCGCTCTCGCTCGCCAGCAGCAGTCGCTTCGCTCCTGGTGGACAAGCGCCTCACTGCGTTCGGCGCGGGGCTCGCTCACGCCTTAATCACTGGTCTCGCCCGTAATCAAGCCGTCGTCGCGCGCGAGCTCGACGACTTCACACCGAACCCTCCGCAAATGGGGTAACCCGAAAGGCTGATTCGGCAACAGCGGCGGCGGATGCGGGCCGATGGCTCTCGTGTGCGCCTCCGGCACCTCGCCCGCCCGCTGCTCGTCGCCACCCTCGGGGCCGCGCTGCTCGCGCCCGCCGCGACGGCCGCGCCGCGCACCTACCCGGCGCCGACGCGGGCCGTCAGCTACAGCGCCCGCATCGTGCTGCCGACGGTGGCCACCGGCCGTCCCGCCGGCGGTCGGGTGCGCGGGCTGCTCGACACCCAGGCGCGCTACACCGGCGGCACGAACCGCCTGCTGGTGCTGGGCTCGAAGCGCGGGCGCCTCGGCCGCCTGTGGCTGCGCGTGCGCCTGCCCTCGCGGCCGAACGCGTCCGAGGGCTGGATCCCGGGCGATCACGCGGTCGTGCAGCGCAACCCGTGGCGCGTCGAGGTCTCGCTCGGCGCCCGCAGCGCGACGATCCGCCGCGACGGCCGCGTCGTCCGCCGCGTCCGCGTCGGCGTCGGCCGCCCCGCCTACCCGACGCCCCGCGGCCTGTTCGCGGTGGCGGAGAAGTTCGAGACGGACCAGCCCGGCGTGGGCCGCTGGGTGCTCGCGCTGACGGCGCACTCCGAGACGCTGACCAGCTTCGCCGGCGGCCCGGGCCTCATCGCCCTGCACGGCCGCTCCAACCCGTCCGGCCCGGTGGCGGCGTACTCGTCCCACGGCTGCGTGGTGTTCGACAACGCGCAGGTCGCGTGGCTGATGCGCGCGCTGCCGGAGGGGACGCCCGTCCTCATCCGGTAGGCGGGGCGTTCCCGCTTGCGCCCGCCGCCGGGCTCGCCCCATGCCAGCGCTCGTCGTGGTGCTCGTGCGCGTCGGTCAGGCCGTGCTGGAAGTACGCGCTCGTAGTACGCGTTCTCGACGTGGTGGACCTGCAGCCAGACGCCGGGCACGTGGATCGTGTCGCAGTGCGCCGGGAAGCGGCCGTGCGTCTCGTAGATGTACGTGCAGATGTCGCGCGTGCAGTCGATCACGTCGGCGGCGTAGTTGCTCGCCTCCTCCAGGTAGCGCTCGCCGAAGTCGCCGCTGGTAGATGCGCGCGAACAGCGCCTGGTCGGCGTAGATGCCGCTCGGGCCGAACTTGTCCGCGACGACCGCGTCGACGGCCGTCGGCCATGCGTCTCGTAGTTCGGCGGGCACATCGCCTTGATCAGGTGCTCGCCCTTGTGCCGCAGCCCGACGCAGGTGCGCGCGGAGGTTCGGCGTACCGCGGCAGCGGCACCTGCCAGCGCAGCAGGTCGAGCGAGCTTCCAGCGCGGCACGCATCCAGTCGAAGCCGAGCATGCTGGCCGTACTGCTTGCGGAACTTCGGGTCGCCGAGCAGGATCGGCGGTGCGATCGACGCGTGGATCCAGGCGCCGAGGCCCATCGCGTCGGCGGTCAGCATGAGGTTCTGCAGCAGCAGGTCGGCCTCGATCTGCGTGCGCATCGGCCCAGATCGTGCCGAGCGGCAGCTTGATATCCTTGTTGAGGAAGCCCGATCTTCACCCACTTCTTGACGCCCGCCGGCGCGGTAGAAGTTGCGGTCGTCGACGATCGTCGGCCGCGCGCCCTCGGGCTGGGTCAGCAGGTACATCATCCCGTTGATGTACTGGCGCGAGAGGTCGACGACGGGGAACAGGATCGTCGTGCCGGGCAGGTTCGAGAGGAAGCGGTTGGAGTCCAGATAGGCCGGGAAGTCGCGCTTGCCGTCGGGCACGTCGATGCGGCGGTCGAGGATCTGCACCTTGGCCTCGCGCGGCGCGGCGCGAGCAGCGTCGCCTCGTCGAAGGGCAGCGCGGAGCCGTCCTCGGGCGGCGGCAGCTTGCGCAGGAAGTACGTGCCGCTGTCGTTGATGAGGAAGAAGTGGGTGCCCTGCGCGTTGTCGGGGCTGCCGGCGGTGCGGCCGACCATGTTGAGGTTCGGCTTGGCCATGATCGGCTTGCCGTCGCGCGGGTCGGTGAACGGCCGGTCGGGCATGGTCAGCCCGGTGCAGCCGGTGACCGCGATCAGGATCGCCTCCTCGAGCTCCGTCAGCGGCTCGCGCGGCTGGTCCGAGCGTCGTAGCTCATGCGAGCCCGCCGTCGAGCGAGCTGCCGCGGCTGACGCGGTGGGTGCGCCGGCGCCAGATCGTCGTCGAGCAGCGGCCGCTCGAGCAGCGCGTCGAGGCCGGCGTGTCGTGGTCGGCGTGCGTCTGCGTGCTCATCGCCTCGCGCCGTCCGCGCGGTCACCGGCCGCCAGGGCGCGAACGCGCTCGCGTCGCGCGGCAGCACGCGCGGCGAGCTCCGGGCAGTGGCGCAGGATGACGCTCGTCATGCCGTTGTTGCGCGACCCAGTCCATGCCGAACGGCGTGTAGACCTCGGGCCGGAAGTCGACGGTCAGGAAGCGGTCGCTCTGCAGCCGGCGCGACGCCATCAGGATGAAGATGCGGAACGCCGTGTCGGAGAAGCCGAAGCCCTGCGGGCGGCGTCTCGGCGAACAGGCCGACCATCGTGTCGACCTCGTCGACGCTGCGGTAGACCTCGCGCAGCCGCCGCACCGACTCCGGATCGTCGGTGCACAGCTCCTCCCAGCGCGTCATCCGCGGCTTGTGCAGGCCGCTCGCGGAAGTCGTTGTAGCGCGGCACGCCGCGGCGGCGGGTGCGCACGAGGTCGACGACCGAGAGGTCGATCGACCTCGCCGTCGCGCTCGAAGCGCTCGCAGCGACGCGCGGGTAGTTGTGCAGCGTGATCGCGCCGGGGTGCGCGATGCCGAACGAGTAGAGCGCGTTCTCGCAGGCCGAGCGCGCGCATCTCGTCGTCGGTCGTCGCGCCCTGGATGTCGAGGAAGCGTGCGCTCGCCCAGCAGCTCGCCGGTGCGGTGGTCGACGAAGAGGTACTCGTCGGGGAGCAGCGGGTGCAGCCGGTAGACGGTGACGAAGTCCTCGGTCAGCGAGTAGGGCGCGCCGTGGTGGTCGGGCATGCGTCTTCGGGATGCCGATCGGCGGCGTGGGCGTCGATCAGCCAGACGCCGAGCCGCGTCAGCCAGTCGTTGGCCGGCGGGCCGTTCCAGTTGGCCTTCAGCCCGATGTCGATGGCGCGCGGTGCCGAGGATCGCCGGCGTCCACTCGACCGTGTGGATCTTGGCGATCAGCGCCGAGACGATCAGCCGCGCGGTCTGGTAGACGCGCTCGTCGCTCCAGCCTCGGGTAGTGCGCGCGCAGCTCGTCGCAGAGCAGGTTGTGCTCGCGGGCGAACAGCGTGTGCAGGCCGCTGAGCCCGAGCCACCAGCTCTCGTTGAAGCCGGTGAGCTCGAAGCCCTTGAGGTCCGTCGGCAGGTAGCCGTCGGCCGTCGAGCCGCAGCTTGCGCGCCCTCGCGCAGCTGTCGCGGCATCGGCTCGGCGTCGGAGCCGTAGACCTCCGAGCCGTCCCACCAGTGCGAGACGGTGTTGGCGAAGACGGGCTCCATGTCGGTCGGCCGTCCGCGGCGAGCGGGACGTTGCCGGCGATCCGCATCTGCCGCTCCGGCTCGCCGCCGGGCGTGTTCGGCCAGCGTCAGGCCGCCGGGCAGCGGCACGATCGACGTCGTCCTCGCCGAGCGGGCGCCGCGGCGTGGGCGACCCAGTCGTGCACCTGGAACTGGATCCACGCGGCGGCGAGGATGTTGAGCGAGCGCGCCGGGATGAACTGCTCGCGGGTCAGCAGCTCGCCGGCTGACCGTCGACCGGGTTCGGCTCGTCGAACAGGTCGGGCCGGTAGACGCGGCGGCAGGTTGCGGCCGAAGGTCGGCGCCGACGGCGCCCATCCGCGGCGCCGAGAGGTCGTTGTCGCGTGCCGTCGAGCGTGCGCGCGAGTGCGCGACGTCCTCGTCCGGCGGCGGCCGGCGGCACCGGCCGCGCCGTCGGCGGCGCCTCGCGCGGCTCGGTGTCGATCAGGTTGTGCGTGCGCAGCACGTGGCGGAAGCGCGTCGAGGTTGAGCAGGCCCGAGCGGCAGCGGCAGCCGGTGCCACGGCGACGACGCGGTTGATCGCCACGAACACCGCCCGCGCCGCGCGCGCCGACGACGTCGTTGCGGAGCGGCGCGCGGCGTCTGCCAGCGGTAGCCCAGCGCGGTGCGCCGACGCTCGGCGTCGTAGACCGCCTTGCGCGCCCGGTTGAGATTGCCGAGCGGGCGGAACTCGTCGGTGGTGTTCCACGGGTTGAAGGCCAGGCGCGTCGATCGGCGCGGCGCCGCGCGCTGCGCGTCGACCGAGCCGAGGTCGCGCTGCGCGATCGTCAGCACCGCGACGGGCTCGCGCGCGGCGCGACGCGCTCCGACCACTCGACCGCGGTGTCCTCGATCGGGCGTCGCGCGCCTCGTCGACGTAGCGCTGGACGCACAGCTCGAAGCGCACGTCGCCGCGCGGCGAGTCGGCGCGCGGCCTCGCGTCGACAGGTAGTTCGGGTCGTCCGTCGGCGGGCTCGGCGCGGGCGGCGTGCCGGGCGCCGGGCGCAGCAGGTAGCGCACGGCGAGGTCGGCGCCCCAGCGGATCGCGCCGCGGCTCCAGTAGGTCTCGGTGGCGACGCTCGTGACGGTGCGCCGCCGGCCGCTCGTCACGTTGCGGAGCATGCGGACCGTCTCGCGCAGGCCGAACAGCCGCGACCAGCCGCAGCGACGCCGCGCACCATCTGCGACGCGGCCCGCCGGCGGTGGCCCTGGCGAACTCGACGAACTGGCGGGCGTCGCGGGCGTGCGACACCGGGAAGTTGGTCATCAGCAGGTCGTGCGCCTCGCTCGTCGGACACCTGCACCCGCAGCGCGACGCCGCGCAGGTCGGGCGCGGCGTCGGAGCCCGCGGTGCCGGCGGCGTTGGAGAAGCGCACGACGGTGCGGTAGGTCGCGCCCGGGCGGGCGAAGCCGGCCTGCAGGTCGGGCGGCAGGTCGTCGAGGAAGCGCAGCTCGGCGTCGTCGACGGCGAGCGTCGCCTTGGCGTGGAAGGCGCGGTCGACGCCGTGCGGCACGCCGCGCCTTGCCGGCCGTCTTCGCGTCTTGCGAGCTGGACCCGCATGATGTCGCGCGCCAGGCGCTCGAACTCGAGCGCGCTCCGCCTCGGCGCTGCCGCCGATGCGGCGTCTCCTGCCACGTTGCGGCCATGCGCCATGCCCGCGCTTCCGGCCGTCGGTGGACGTGCGCGGTGTCGCTCCAGCTGCTGGCTCATTCCCCGCGAACCTCGCTTCCAGGGTCTCGACGATCCCGTGGACGACACCCTCCGGCGACGGGCTGTAGTGCGGCAGGGCCCAGCGGGTGATGCGTGGCGTCGATCACCGTCGGCCGGCCGGAGCGCGAGCGCGGCGCGCGAAGGCGTCCTCGAACTCCTCCAGGCGTCTCGACGCGGTAGCCGTCCGCGCCGCAGGCCCGCGCGTAGGCCGCGAAGTCGGGGTTCTGGAACTCGACCAGGCCGCTCTCGAGGTACGTGGCGAGCTGGTAGATCTTGATGAGCTTGAACTCCCGTCGTCGAAGATGACCCAGATGACCGGGATGTCGTGCTGGACGGCGGTCATCAGCTCGAAGCCCGACAGCGAGTAGCAGCCGTCGCCGCAGCCGACGACCACGGTGCGGTCGGGGTGGGCCAGCTTCACGCCCAGCGCGCCGTTGACGTGCCCGGCCATCGGCCCGAAGGTGCCGGCCTTGCGGAAGTTCTGGCCCTCCTCGAGCTCGACGTAGTAGCCGAGCCAGCGCGAGGTGCGCGCCGGCGTCGGCCAGCAGGATGCCGCGCGGCGGCAGCATGCGGCCGATCGCCTGCGCCAGCTGGCCGGGGTGGATCGTCGCCGGTCAGGTGCGGGATCTGCTGCGTCCTCGTAGTCGCGGCCGTCGACCTCGACGCGGCGGCACCTGGCCGACCTTCGGCTCGAGCGCCTCGACCAGCGCGGCGACGGCGAGCTTCGCGTCCGCGACGATGGCGTGGTCGGCCTTGTAGGCCTTGTCGATCTCGTCGGCCGAGATGTTGACGTGGATCAGCGTCTTGCCCTCGAACAGGTCCTCGCGGTAGTTGAACGTGGCGTGCTGGTTGAGCGAGTTGCCGATGCAGAGCACGACGTCGGCCTCGAGGAACGCCTTCCACGCCGCCTTGTGGCCGCTGTCGCAGAACACGCCCGACGCACAGCGGGTGCGACTCGGCGACGATGCCCTTGCCGTCGAGCGTCGTCAGCAGCGGGATCTGGAAGCGCTCGATCAGGTGCCGGATCTCCGGCCCGGCGCCGCTGCGGATGGCGCCGAAGCCGACCAGCGCGACGACCTTCCGCCCGCGCGCGATGGCGTCCGCGAGCACCTCGGCGACCTCCGCGACGCGCGCCGGGTCGGGCGTCACCGGCCGCACGTCGAGGCGCACGTCGTGGTAGTTGCGCACCTCGACGCCGTGGTGCGTGAGGTTCTCGGGCACGTGGATGTGCACCGGCCCCGGCCGGCCCTCGAAGCGCGACGTTGACGGCCTCCTCGAGCACGTCGCAGGTGTCGTCGATGTCGGTCAGCAGCCACGACTGCTTCGTCGTCGCCTGCGAACATCGCGTGCGAGTCGGGCGTGCGGTTGAGGCCCGACGTCTCGTTGAGCGAGCCGCGGCCGCGCCACTCCAGCGACGCGTAGCCGGAGACCGCGAGCACCGGGTAGGAGTCCGACATCGCGACGGCGAGGCCGGAGAACAGGTTGAACGCGCCCGGGCCGGCGGTCGCGAAGCAGAAGCCGAGCCGGTCGGTGTACATCGCGTAGCCGCAGGCCATGAACGACGCCGCCTGCTCGTGGCGGGTGATGACCGGCCGGATCTGCTCGGAGTGCTTGAGCGCCAGCATCAGCCCGGCGGCGTTCTCGCCGGCGCCGCCGAACGCCGCGTCGACGCCGACGCTCTCGAGCCCCTTGACGATCGCCTCGTAGACCCTCATCGGTGCGTGCGGCTCCCGCTGCCTCGGGTTGCCCTCGCGGCACCGGGCACGCGCCCGGCACCACGTACGAGCGCGCTCACGGCCACGTGATACGTGCTTCGCATGGCGAGCCTCGGATCCGGCGGGGGCGGACGGGGAGCCGCCTACGCTAGCACCGAGTGACGTTTGCTACTAGAGCGCCCGCGGGCGCTCCGGCGGCGGCGCTACCCCTCCAGCAGGACGGCCGGCGGGCGGGTCCCGCCGCGCGTGCGCTCGAGCTGCGCGTTGAAGCGGCGCAGCCCGTCGACGAGCACGCGCGCGTCCTCCTCCGACAGCCCGTCGAGGGCCTCCGCGACGTGCGCCTCCGAGGCCGCCCGGCGCTCCGCCACGTCGTCGCGGCCGCGCGCCGTGACGGCGAGCAGGACGGCGCGGCGGTCGGCCGGGTCCGGGATGCGCTCCACCAGCCCGGCGACCACCAGCGCCTCGACCGCCCGGCTCGCCGTGGGGTCGCTGACGCCGATGTGGCCGGCGAGCTCGCCGAGGCGCAGCGGCTCCATGCGCACCAGCTCCATCAGGGCGAGCTTCTGCGTCATCGTCAGCGCCGACTCCGGCATCCCCGCCCGCCGGGCGAGCTGCGAGTAGAGCGTCCGCAGCTCCTCCAGCAGGTCGTACGTGTGCTCGCGCGCCGCGCCGCCGCTCATTCCGCGACCCCCGCCGGGATGGGCTCCGCGGCCCGCGGCGCCGGCGCCGGCGCCCGTCGCCGGCGGGGGCCGAGGAACACGACCCCGAGCACGGCCGCGAGCGCGGCCGCCCCGCTGCACAGCCAGAACATCGTCGTGTAGGCCGACTCGGCGGGCAGCCCGGTGCGGCCGATCGTGTCGGAGGTCAGGAAGACCGCGAGGATCTGGCCGCCGATGACGCCGCCGATCGTGCGCATGACGGTGTTCATGCCGGTGGCGACCGCGGTCTCCTGCGGGCGCACGGCGTCCACCACGAGCTTCGCCATCGCCGCGAAGGTGAAGGGGATGCCGGCGCCGGTCACGAGCATGCCGACCACCACCTGCCACACCTCGTCGTGGAACGTGGCCAGCATCGCCAGGCCGACGGAGGCGACCAGCATGCCCAGCACGTTGGGCACGATGAAGCCGTAGCGCATCCCCAGCCTGCCGGCCAGCGGGCCGATGACGAGGCCCATCAGCGCGCCGGGCAGCAGCACCAGCCCGGCCTCCGTCGCGCTGCCGGCGAAGCCGTAGGGGAGCACGTCCTGGAGCGCCTCCGGCAGGTTGGCGCCCGCCTGGACGAACTGCGGGATCGCGACGAACGCGGCGTACATCGAGAAGCCCGCCAGGATCGCCGTCATGTTGGCGACGGCGACGGGGCGGATGGCGAGCATGCGCACGTCGACCAGCGGCTCCCGCTGGTGCAGCTCGACGCGGATCCAGACCGGGATCATGATGGCGCTGAGGGCCAGCAGGCCGAGCACCGCGGGTGACGTCCAGCCCCAGTTGTCGCCCTCGCTGAGGCCGACGAGGAAGGCGACGAGGATGACCGTGAGGATCGTCGCGCCGGCGTAGTCGATCGACGATGGCGTCTTGATCGGCGACTCCGGCACCACCGCGACGACCAGCACGAGCGCGGCCAGGCCGACGACCGCGCCGACGACGAAGAGGACGCGCCAGGAGAAGTTGTCCGTGATCACGCCGGAGAGCGGCAGGCCGAAGCCGGCGCCGGTCGCGAGCGCCGCGGAGATGAGGCCGATGGCCGCCGCCGGCCCGGTCGCGCGGGAACTCGTCGTTGATGATCGCGAAGGCCAGCGGGATGACCGCCGCGCCCGCGCCCTGCACGCCGCGCCAGGCGATCAGCGACCAGATGTCCCAGGCCAGCGAGGAGCCGATCGAGCCGAGCATGAAGAGGCCGAGGCTGATGGCGAGCAGGCGCTCCTTGCCGTACTGGTCGCCGAGCTTGCGAGAGGATGGGCGTCAGCACCGAGGACGTCAGCAGCAGGCCCGTGAAGATCCAGGTCGCCCAGGTGGTGGTCGTGTGGAGGTCGCGCTGGATCTCCGGCAGGGCCGGCACGACCATCGTCTGCTGCATCGCGTACGCGATCGTGGCCAGCATCAGGGCGGCCAGCGTCGTCGTGAGGTGGCGGTTCGGCCCGGCGTGCGTCATGCGCTCCGCCGATCACCTACAGGGCGAAATAGTTTCACCCCGAAACTATGCACCGCCGGTCGGGAGGCCGCAAGCGGTTCCAGCCCCTCGACGCCCTGGTCCGCCGCCCCGGCGGCGGCAACGGCGCGACCCTGGCCGCCCGGCGACGACGTCAGCGCGTCGCGGCGACCAGCGCGCTGCCGGCGACGATCAGCGCCGCGGCCACCAGGAGCCGCGGCCCGATCTTCTCGTGCTTGCGCAGGAAGATCGCCGAGAACGCCACGGCCCACAGCGACTGCGTCGCGTTCAGCGGCGCCACGATCGTGACCTTGCCTTCGTCGAGGGCGATGAACAGGCAGGCGTACGCGAAGCCGAGCACGGCCGCGCAGATGAGGAACGGACGGGTCGCGGCACGCAGCCGCTCGACCGTGCGGGCGGGTCGCGTCACCACCACCGCGACGGTCAGCGCGAGCGCTGCCCCGAACAGCGAGGCGGTGGTGCCGAGCAGCGCCGGCACGTCGGTGTCGGCCGCCTGGTCGCGCACGACGTTGTCGCGGATCGCGAAGAGGATCGCGCACAGGGCGGCGAGGGCGATGCCGTACGCGGCGAACCCGGCCGGCCGCTCGCGCTCCCAGGCCAGCGACGCCCCGCCCAGCACCACCAGCACCGTGCCGACCGCGAGCGCGGGGCGCCACGGCTCGCCCAGGACGATCACCGCCAGCGCGGACGAGAGCAGCGGCGCAGTGCCCACGACCACCGCCGCGCGGGACGGCCCGGCCGCGGTGACGGCGTTGGCGAAGGCGAGCTGCGAGAGCCCCGGCACCCCGACGCCGATCAGGACGAAGGGCAGCAGGGACAGCGGGTCGTCCATCAGGGCGCCGGCGTCGCCGGCCGCGGCGGCAACCGCGAGCACGATCAGAAAGGCGCCGGTGGACGCGATGGCGCCGCCCGCGGCAGCGTCCCGGCGGTGCCCCATCGCGACGCGGATCGCGACCGTGTACGCGCCGAACGCCATGCCGGCGAGGGCGCCGAGGAGGACGACCTCCACGCGGGGTCGCTAGCCGCCGCCGCGCAGGGACGCGGTCGCGGCCGCGTCGAGCGTGCCGTCGGGGCGGACGGCGACGGCGTAGCGCTCGCGGGCCGTCGCCGCCGACACGAGCCCGTCGGCGACGTCGTCGGGCGACGGCCGCCGGGTCGCGCTCGCGCGCTGGCGCCGTAGCCGCCGCCGCACGGGCCGAGCAGCCGCAGGACGTCGCCGCGGCGCACGCGGCGGTCCGGGATCATCGACGGCAGCTCCTCGCGACCCGGCCCGTCGGGGTTCAGCAGCAGCCCGCCCGTCGCGCCGTCGTCGCCGCCGAAGAGGCCCGCCGGTGCGTGCCGGTGCCCGTCGCCCTCCAGCGAGAAGCGCCCGTCCTCGAGGAACTCGACGTCGCGCACGGAGCCGAGCCCGCCGCGCCAGCGTCCGGCGCCGGCCAGGTCCTCGCGCAGCTCGTAGCGGCGGACGCGCAGGGGGTAGTGGCTCTCGATGTCCTCGATGGGGTTGTTGCGGGTGTTGGCGTAGAGCGTGTCGACGGCGTCCATCCCGTCGAGCCCGTGGCGGCCGCCGTAGGAGCCCTCGGTGATGTCCATCAGCACCCAGTAGTCGCCGCCGCGCAGGCCGGAGTACGCCGTCACCTTGAGGTTGCCGATGCCGGCGGAGACCGACTCCGGCACGACCGGGGCGAGCGCGCGCATGACCGTCGCGGCCAGGATGTTGCCCGGGGCGAAGCGCGCGATGGTCGGCGCCGGGAAGCGCGGGTTGGCGAGGCAGCCGAGCGGCGCGGAGATGGTGATCGGCCGCGTCAGGCCCTCGTTCTGCGGCACGTGCTCGGTGGTCGCGGAGTCGAGCAGGATCGAGCGCAGCGTCAGGTAGATCGCGATGTCGACCGTGCCCTCGAACGGCATGTTGATCGGCAGGTCGAGCTGCGGCGAGGTGCCCTCGAGGTCGACGTGGATCGCGTCGCCGGCGACCGTGAGCGCGACCGCGATGCGCAGGTCGCGCTCCTCCGCGCGCGGCGAGTCGATGAACCCGTCGATGAAGCCCTCCGCGCGGTACGTGCCGTCGGGCAGCGCGGCGATGCGCTGGCGCAGCATCCGCTCGGAGTAGTCCATCAGCGCCTCGCCCGCGGCCTGCACCCGCTCGGGTCCCTCGCGCTCGACGAGGGCCGCGAAGCGCTCCGCGCCGAGCCGTCCTGCCGCGACCTGCGCCTCCATGTCGCCGACCACGAGGTCGGGCGCGCGCACGTTGTCGCGCAGGATCGCCCACACCGGGTTCACGCGCCGGCCCGCCTCGTAGACCTTGATGGCCTTGAACTGCAGGCCCTCCGCGTAGGCGTCGACCGCGTCGACGATGCCGCAGGAGCCGGGGTAGAGGGCGCCGATGTCGAGGTGGTGCGCGGTGGTGACCGCGTAGCCGACGAGCGCGCCGTCGACGAACGACGGGCACGCAGAAGCCGACGTCCGGACCGTGCGAGGCGCCGTGGTAGGGCGAGTTGTGCATGAGCACGTCGCCCTCCTCGATGGTCTCGCCGCGCTCCTCGAGGCAGCGCAGGATGCCGCGCAGGTAGCCGGGGATGGGGCCGAGCTGGAGCGGGGTGGAGTCGGTCGACTCGGCGAGCTGGCGGCCCTGCGCGTCGAGCAGCGCGGCGCCGAAGTCCTCGGACTCGCGGATGATCGACGAGTAGCTCATGCGCGCCAGCCGCCGGCCCATCTCCAGGGCGATGGACTGCAGCGCGCCGCCCAGCACCTGCGCGTCGATCGGATTCACGCCGTGGCCTCGCTTCGCTCGATCGTGCCACGACGCTCACCACCGCGTGCAAGTCGCTTCGCGACGTTGACGCTCACGCTGGTCACGTGCGCTCCCTCACGGGCACGAGCAGGTTGCCGGCCTCGTCGGCGGTCGCCGCGTAGCCCGGCGGGACGACCAGCGTGGTGTCGGTCTGCACGACGATCGCCGGGCCGTCGACCCGGTCGCCGGCCGCGAGCCGGGCGCGCTCCACGACCGCGGCGCGCACGTGCTCGCCGCCGAAGACGACGTCGCGCTCGCCCACCCGTGCCTCGCCGCCGCCGCCCGCCGCGGGCTCCGGGGGCGGCGGCGTGCGGCCGAGGCCGGTGGCACGGACGGCGACGAGCTCGACCGGGTTGCCGGGGAAGTCGTGCCCGTACTCCTGGCGGTGGCGTGCGTGGAAGGCGGGCCAGACGTCGTCCAGGCGCTCCGGGTCGACGGGCACGCGCAGCTCGTAGCCCTGGCCGACGTAGCGGAGGTCGGCGGCGCGCTCGACGACGACGTCCTCGTCGGCCACGCCGTCCTCCTGCAGCGCGTCGCGCACCTCGGCCTCCAGCCGGCGCAGGTCGCGCAGCACGCGCTCGCGGTCGACCGCGGCCTCGACCATGAACTCCGTCGCGATGGCGTCGTAGCGCAGGTCGGACGCCAGCAGCCCGAGGGCGCTGGAGAGGCCGGGGAACGGCGGCACGATCACCTCGCGCATCTCGAGCAGCGTCGCGACCTCGATCGCGTGCAGCGGCCCGGCGCCGCCGAACGCCACCAGCGAGTAGGAGCGGGGGTCGAGGCCGCGCTCGACGGTCATGCCGCGGATCGCGTTGGCCATGTTGGCGTCGAGCAGCGTCAGGACGCCCTGCGCCGTCGCCTCGAGGCCGAGCCCGAGCCGCTCGGCCAGGCCGCCGACGACGGCAGTCGCGGCATCCGCGTCCAGCCGCATCGCGCCGCCCAGGAAGCGCTCCGGGACGAGCCGGCCGAGCACCACGTGCGCGTCGGTGACGGTCGGCTCGGTGCCGCCGTGGCCGTACGCGGCGGGGCCCGGGCGCGCGCCGGCGCGAGCGCGGGCCGACGCGGAAGGCGCCGCCCTCGTCGACGTAGGCGATGGAGCCGCCGCCGGCGCCGATGGTCGCCAGGTCGAGCATCGGCGCCATGATCGGGAAGCCGGCCACGAAGGTGTCGCGCGCCGAGGCCTCGGCCAGCCCGCTGCCGGTGACGACGCCGATGTCCGCCGACGTGCCGCCGACGTCGAAGGTGACGAGGTGGTCGCGGCCCGAGGCGCGGCCGGCGTGGGCCCCGCCGAGCACCCCGGCGGCCGGGCCCGAGAGCAGCAGCGTGACCGGCTCGCGGGCGGCCTGCGCGACGGGCGCCACGCCGCCGTTCGAGCGCATGACGTGGATGCGCCCGCCGAAGCCGGCCTGCGCGGCGCGGTCGGCGAGCCGCTCCAGGTACGCCCGCACCGGCGGCCCGACGTAGGCGTTGGCGGCGGCCGTCGTGAAGCGCTCGAACTCGCGGAACTGCGGGTAGACGGAGCTCGACGTGGTCACGAAGGCGTCCGGGTGCTCCTCGCGCACGAGCTCGGCGGCGCGTTCCTCGTGCACGGGGTCGAGGTACGAGAAGAGGAAGCAGACCGCGACGGCCTCGACGCCCTCCGCGCGCAGCTCGCGCGCGGCGCGCCGCACGCCGTCCTCGTCCAGCGGCACGAGCACCTCGCCGCGCGGCGGCACGAGGCGCTCGCGGACGGTCTTGCGGTGCTGGCGGAGGGCGAGCGGGCGGTCCTGCCACGGCACCTCCTGGCGGATGGAGTAGTGCTGCGGCCGCTGGTGGCGGGCAAGGTGCAGGACGTCGCGGAAGCCCTCGGTGGTCACGATGCCGACCCGCGCGCCCGACGCCGTCAGCATGGTGTTGGTGGCGATGGTCGTGCCGTGGCGGACCTCGGCCAGCGCGCCCGGGTCGGCCAGGCGGGCGATGCCCTCGACCACGGCCTCCGACGGGTCGTGCGGCGTCGTCGGCAGCTTCTCGACCGTCAGCGCGCCCGTCGCGAGATCGGCCAGCACGACGTCGGTGAAGGTACCGCCCACGTCGACGCCGACGACCTTCATGCGTCCTCCATCGCACGCATCGGGCGGACGATACCGCCCCTGCCGGGCTTAAGTCGGACGTTAGCTCGACGGGCGCGGGCCGCGCCCGTAGCGCGGCGCGCTGGCGACGCGGAGCTCGCGGGGGCGGCGCTTCAGGTACAGGCGCCACCCGGCCCACGCGAACAGCACCTTGGGCACCACGTCGCAGAAGCAGGCCCACGCGACCAGCACCCCGTAGTCGACGTCGTGCATCGCCAGCAGGAACGTCCCGACGGTGCCGAAGGTCGCCAGGAAGCCGAGCACGATGACGACCGCGGCGTCGCGCGTCGGGTGCTGCCGCGGCTGTGGCCGCTCGTCCTCCTCCGCCGCGCCGCTGCCGCCGACGACGAGGCTGGCGACGGGGACGCCGAGGCGGGAGCGCGCGGCCGCGGGCAGGCCCTGCTCCAGCCAGCCGCGCTCGCTGGAGGGCGGTGTGGCGACCACCGCCGCGTCGGCGCGGTGCACGGCGACGGCATCCTCCAGCGCGAGCAGCGGGTCGTCGTCGCCGATCTCGCCCCGCGCGTCCACGCCGGCCGCCGCGAGCCGCGGGAGCGAGGCGTCGAGCCGCTCCTGGGCCCGGCGGCGGGCCGACACGTCCTGCGTCCAGTACTTGACCGGCGAGGACAGCGACGGCGCGACGACGACGACCTCGGCGTCCGCCGGCAGGGCCTCCGCGATGGCCTGCGCGGCAGCCGCGTCCAGGTCCGCCGTCGCCGAGGACCACGATCCGGCGGGCGGTCGGCGGGAGCTCCACGTCCCGCAAGACTAGGCGCTTACGTCCGACAGCCCGGCGGTTCCCTCGGCGGCCCGCGGACGCTGCGTAGAATTGGCGCCCGGCCATCGAATGCGCGCAGGGAGGGTCAGCGATGAAGAAGGTCATCCGCGGGGGCACGATCGTCACGGCGACGGACACGGTGCAGGCGGACGTGTTGATCGACGGCGAGTCGGTCGCGGCCGTCGGCTCGTTCGACGGCGTCGACGCGGAGCCGATCGATGCCACGGGCTGCTACGTGCTGCCGGGCGCTCATCGACAACCACACGCACCTGTCGATGCCGTTCGGCGGCACCTGGACGAACGACGACTACGACACGGGCACGCAGGCGGCGGCGGCCGGCGGGGTCACGTGCCTCGTCGACTTCGCCCTGCAGATGCACCCGGGCGGCCTGCGCTCCTCGCTGGAGGAGTGGCAGGGGCGCGCCGAGGGGGCCGCGCACGTCGACTACGGCTTCCACATGGCGATCACGAAGGCCGACGACGGCACGTTCGCCGACATGCAGGCGATGGTCGACGAGGGCGTCAGCACCTTCAAGGTGTTCCTCGCCTACCGCGGCGCGCTGATGGTCACCGACGACCTCTTCCTGGCGACGCTGTACCGCACCAAGGAGACCGGCGGCCTGGTGATGGTGCACGCCGAGAACGGCGACGGCATCGACTACCTGGTCAAGAAGGCGCTGGCGCAGGGCAACACCGACCCGATCTACCACGCGCTCACGCGGCCCGAGGAGTTCGAGGCCGAGGCGACCGGCCGCGCGATCCGGCTGGCCGAGTACGCGGGCACGCCGATCTACATCGTCCACGTCTCCTGCAAGCGCGCCGCCGACGAGATCATCGCCGCCCGCGCCCGCGGCGTCCCGGCGTACGCGGAGACCTGCATCCAGTACCTGTTCACCTCCATCGAGGACCTGAAGCGGCCGGACTTCGAGGGCGCCCGCTACGTCTGCTCCCCGCCGCTGCGCGAGGAGTGGAACCAGGAGCACGTCTGGAACGCCCTCATCTACGACCACCTGCAGTCGATCTCGACCGACCACTGCCCGTTCACCGACGAGCAGAAGCGGCTCGGCTTCGGCGACTTCTCCAAGATCCCGAACGGCCTGGCCTGCATCCAGCACCGGCTCGCGCTCATGTGGGAGCACGGCGTGCGCGAGGGCCGCATCTCGCCGAACCGGCTGGTCGAGGTGACGTCGACGGCGATCGCGAAGATCTTCGGCCTGCACCCGAAGAAGGGCACCATCGCGCCGGGCGCCGACGCCGACATCGTCATCTTCGACCCCAACCGGCAGTTCACGTTCTCGACGGACACGTCGCTGATGAACGTCGACTACGACCTGTTCGAGGGCAAGACGGTGGCAGGCTCGGCGCGGACGACGCTCTCGCGCGGCACCGTGGTCTTCGACGACGGCCGCATCCTCACGCAGCCCGGCCACGGCCGCTTCGTGAAGCGCTCGACGTTCGACCCCGCGAACCAGGGCAACGTGCCGCTCGGCGTGCCGGTCGCGGGATAGGCCGGATCCCCCGGGGGAGGTTCTAGCGCGGCGTATAGAGCCGGTACGTCCCGCCCTTCAGCAACGTCCGGTACACGGGCTTCACGACGTTCTTGGCCAGTGTGCTGACGCCGCCGGTGTCGTAGACGTAGCGCGCGTACGTGCGCAGCGGGATGGTCGTGAACGCGAGGCCGGCCCGCTCGGCCATGCGGTCGAGGGACTGCGCCGTGAAGGCGTTGACGTGCTCCAGCGGCGCCACCAGCCCGAGCGTCGTGCCCGGCCCGCGCGCGCCGCTCCAGTCGAGCTCGCCCAGCGACTTCGCCACGTCGCCGGCGTTGGGCGTGCTGATCGTCAGCAGACCGCCCGGGTTCAGCGAGCCCGCCAGCAGTTGCGTGTCCTCCGCGGGGTCGATCCGGTGCTCCAGGACCTGCTCCGTGTGGATCACGTCGAAGCGCGCCGCCGCGATCTCCTCCCGCGTGAGCGTCTGGACACCCCGCTCAGCGGCCCGCCGCTGGCGCTCCGGCGATGGGTCGTAGCCGTAGACGTCGCAGCCGAAGGCCTTCGCCATGCGTGTCCAACGTGCCATGCCCATGCCGAAGTCGAGGACCCGCACCTGCGACGTCGGCCGGCCGAGGCGGGCCAGCAGCAGCATGATCTCCTGGGCGTAGCGCGCGAAGTAGTCGACGTGGTCGTTCGCGTGGCCCGCCTCGACCTCGTCCACGTCGATCACCTGGTCGTACAGCAGGCGCTGCAGGGCCTCGTTCGGCACGTCGCGGTGGTAGACGAGCCCGCACGCGGGGCACAGCACGAGCGCGAACGTGCCGCCGGCGAGGTACGGGAGAAGGGCCTCGGCGCGCGCGCCGTAGAACGTGGCGAGATACTCGCGCAGGTTCGGGCCGTCGTAGGCAACCTGGTAGATCGGCGCGCCGGCCGCGCTCCCGCACGCCGGACAGGCCGGCCGCGTCAGGAGTCCCGGAACGTCCGTTCCTGTGACCCGGTTGGTGTCGCGCGTCATCGAACCATCATGCAGGAACCGCCGATTTCTCTGTAAAGATGAGGGCGTGGCCCACCACACACCGCCGCCCGGCGGTGACCGCCGACGGGGTCTGGCGGCGCCGACGGGGGCTTTCGATGCTCTGGTCCTGGACGTTGACACACGCGCCGGCCTCGCGATGCTGCGAGCGCTCGGCCGCCGCGGCCTGCGCATCGCCGCGGGTGCGGGCGGGACGCGCTGCAGCGGGATGCACAGCCGCTACGCCGCGTCGCGCCTGGTGGTGCCGGACCCCCGTGCGGACCTCGACGCCTACGCCGAGGTCATCCTCGCGTGGCTCCGCGAGCATCCGACCGACGTCGTGCTCACGTCGACCGACGCCGGCCTGGAGGTGCTGCACCGCCACCGCGAGCGGTTCGCCGCCGTCACGGCGCCCGCGGTCGGGGCGGCTCGGGCCGTCGACATCGCCGCGTCCAAGGCGCGCACGCTCGAGGTCGCCGCGGAGCTCGGCATCCCGGCCCCGCGCTCGATCAGCGTCCACTGCCCGGACAGCGCGCTGGCCGCCGTGGAGGCGATCGGCCTGCCGGCGGTCATCAAGCCCCACGAGTCGTGGCGGGTGCGGCCCGACGGCCTGGGCGAGCGGGTGGCGCCGGTGCTCGTCGAGACGCTCGACGGCGCCCGCAGCGCGGCGCTCGACCTGGTGCGACCCGACGGCCCGGCCCTCGTGCAGGAGGTCGCGCCCGGCGGCCGCGAGACGCACAAGCTCTTCGTCTCGGAGGGCAAGGTCGTCGCCAGCCTGGTGATGCGGCCGGAGCGCTGCTGGCCGCCGCTCGGCGGGTCGTCGACGATGCGGCGGACGATCGACCCGCCCGCCGACACGGCCGCGATGGCGGCGCGCCTCGTCACGCACATCGGCCTCGAGGGGTACAGCGAGGTCGAGTTCCGCCGCACCGCGTGCGGGCAGCCGCGGCTGATGGAGATCAACGCGCGCCTCTCGCAGTCCATCGAGCTCGCGGACTACGCGGGCGTCGACTTCGCCTTCCTGCAGCTGGAGTGGGCGCGCGGCCGCCGGCTGCCCGCCATGCCCCCGCCGCGGCACGCCCGTGTCGGCTGGCTCGCGGGCGACCTGCGCGTGATGGCCGGCTCGCTGATCGGCTCTCCGCCGCCGCGGCCCTGCGCGCTCCAGTCGCTGCGGGCGATCGGCGGCGACTACCTCGCCCGTGGGGCTCGCATCGAGGGCATCGCCCGCGACGACCTCCGCCCGACGCTGCGCTCGCTGCACTTCACGGCGCGAGTCGCCCTCAACGCCGTGCGCCGCCGGCTGCCGGCGATCACGGCGACGGCGGGCGCTGCCGAGCTCGCCGCCGCGCTGTCGGGCGTCGACCTCGGCCTAGGGTGAGAGCTCGGCGGCGCCGATGTCCGGGGCGTCGCCGCAGTACGCGAGCACGCTCCCGTCGCACGTGGGCTTCATCGTGCCGACCGCCGACTCCGCGGTACCGGCGTCGATCAGCGGCGAGCCGTCCTGCAGGGTCAGGTCCGGATCGGCGGGGTCGACGCTGACGAGCTGCGGGTCGTCGGACGTCGTGCCCTCGCCCTGCCCTGATGCCTTGACGTACTCCTCGACCGACAGCTTCGGGTTCTGGCCGAAGATGATCGGCTTCGCGGCCTCGACGCTGAGGTCGTTGTTCGACTCCTGGTAGCCGTCGTCGGTGTGGTCGACGCGCAGGGCGGGGTCGGCGTTGCCGGTGACGATGTTGTTCGTGATCGCCGCCGAGCGCACGAACGCCAGGTTGAGGCCCTGGCCCGCCTTGCCGTCCGCGCGGCCGCCGAGGATGGTGTTGTTGGAGATCTTGAAGCCGATCCGCTTCGTGTTGTCGGCGTAGATCCCGATGTCGGTGTCCCAGATGCGGTTGCGGGCCATCTCGATCTCGCCGGCCTTCGTCGAGTAGTCGAAGAACGAGATCCCGACCTCGCAGTCGTGCAGGTCGTTGCCCAGCACGCGGTCGCCCTGGAAGCGCACCGACACGCACGAGGTGCGCGTGTTCCACACGTGGCTGTCGGACACCACGTGCTGCGGCCCGCGCAGGTAGAGGCCGTGGGCGCCCTGCTCGGACGTCCCGAAGCCGCAGTCGTGCACCGCGAGGCGCTCGTAGCGGTTGGCGGTGCCGAGGTCGATCAGGCACGAGTCGTCGGCGCCCGAGATCTCGCTGTCCTGGACCAGCCAGCCCGTGTCGCCCGCGGGCACGTTCACGCCGTGCGAGGCGCCGCCGCCGTGGAAGCCCGTGATGCGGCTGTCCGAGACGGTCACCCGCGCCGAGTGCTTGTCGGGGCTCGAGTGCACCCCGCCGAACCCGTCGTGGAGGTCCATGTGGGCGAAGGAGATGTCGTGCACGCCCTCGACGTAGATCAGGTCCTGCTGCTGGTCGACGCTGCGGTCGGCGACCTCGAGGTTCTCGAACGAGAGCCACGCGTTGCCGACCAGCGCGATGCCGGCGAAGCCCGTGCCGTCCTTCCCGCTCAGCACCGCGCGCCCGTCGCCGTAGGTGCCGAAGACGATGGGCGCGTCCTTCGTGCCGCTGGACTGCGTCTGCAGCATCTCCGCCCAGGTGCCGCCGCCCTGGAACAGGACGTGGTCGCCGGGCTGCAGCTGCGCGCCGTTGACGCGGCTGATCGTGCGCCACGCGGTGGCCTCGCTGGTGCCCTCGGCGTTGTCGTCGCCGTCGCGCGAGACGTAGTACGTGTGGCCGCCGGCGCTGACCTCGGTCGGCTCGACGTCGTCGATCGCGGCGCCGATCGACTCCGTCGGCTCGGCGGAGGCCGCGGTCGCAGGGGCGGTCTCGGCGGGGGCGGTGTCCGCGGTGGTCGGGGCGGCCGATGCCGTCGGCGCGGCGGTCTCGGTCGACGACCCGCCGGTCTCGGTCGACGACCCGCCGCCCCCGGAGCCGCCGCAGCCGGCTGCCGCGAGCAGCGTCGCGATGGCGAGTGCAGCGCCGATGCGGCCAGTCACGCTGCGGGAGGGTAGCCCTCCCGTCGGTAACCCGGTGCCGTCCGCGGCCGTCGCGTGCGAGCGAGGCGCGCCGGCGAACGTGCCGGCGCGCCCGCTCGCGATCGACGGGCTCAGAGCTTCTCGGTGCGCAGGACGATCAGCTCGTTGTCGTCCGGGAGGTTCGGGTTGCGCCCGAGCGAGAAGGGGAAGTTGTTGTCGTTGGCGATCAGCACGTGCCGCGCGTCGAGCGGCAGGATGCTCTCGATGGTCTGGAACGGGACGGCGAACGGGTCGCCCGGGCCGAACCAGAGGCTGCCGTCGCGGGTCTATCGCATGGACTCGATGTCGAAGTCGCCGCCCGTCAGCGCGCGGTCGCCGGCGCCGCGCACGGTCGCGAACGGGATGCGCCCGACGGGGTCGGACAGGCCGATGAAGCCCTCGACCGCCACCGTGCCCGCGCCGCCGCTCGCGGTCAGGAAGTCGGGGCGCAGCCTGTGCACGCCCAGCAGGAAGTCCTCGGAGTTGTCCTTGGCGCCGTACCCGTTGTCCGACATCGCCCAGAGCGCGCCGCCGCCCGCGTCGAGGATCGCGGAGATGCCCTGCACCGGCTGGCCGGGGAAGGCCGGATCGGTCGGGTTGGCCTTGGGGAAGAAGGGGCTGGCGACGTCGACGCCCGACGGCTCGCTGCCGGGCCGGAACGTCGCCGCGGGCAGCACCGCGCGCCCCTGCAGGAGCGTCCGCTCGCCGCCCTTCGCCGCCGGCCACCAGCCGTCGACCGGTCGCGCGCCGGCGGGCGCCGTGCCCACCGCCGCGAGCGCCGCCACTCCCAGTGCCACCACCGCCGCCCGCCTCGCCTTGGCCATCGCGCCGCCTCCCTCGCGTCGTCGTCGCATCGCCCCGATCGTTGGCGACGCCAGCGCCGTGGTGGTCAGCGATCCGGTGAGGGCTCGGTGGCGGAGCGGTGAAGGGCGGGACCCGCGCGACCGGGTCGTAACCGGCATCGGCCGCGGGTACGATCAGGTCTGATGGTCGGTGCCGTCGCCCGCCGCTTCGCGGTCGCCTACGTGGCGCTCGGGATGCTCGGCGGCGCGGCCGTGAGCTCGGCGGCGGTGCTCGCCCTGTCCGGCGGTAGCGTGGTCTCGGGCAAGCTCGCGTACACGCCGCCGCCGGAGTCGCCCTTCATGGCGAACCTGCGCCAGGTCGGCAAGGTGCTGCCGCAGCTCTTCCTGAGCGACTACCAGGTGGCCGGGTTCGGGCTCGAGCTCGCGCCGAACGGCTTCGACAACCAGGATCCGCCGCGGCCGGACACCCTCTTCACGTTCCCGCTGCCGGGCCAGTCGCCGCGCTCGGTGATGGCGATGGAGTTCTACGACGGGGACTTCGTCGCCGGGCACGCGCAGAGCTTCGTCCGGCCGGGTCTGGACGGGAGGCTCGGCGATCGTCGCGTGGGCCTTCGAGAGTCAGTCCGGCGCCCAGCGCGCCTTCCGCGCGCTCCGCGACCTCGCCGGCAAGCCGACGCGCCCGGCCGACTTCGCGCCGGTGTCCGCGCTGTACGAGGACGAGGGCCTCGGCATCTCGGAGCTGATGTGGGTGCGCGGGCGCCTCCTGCTGCGCGTCGCGTTCGCGGTGCCGGACGACGACCTCGAGCCGGTGCGCCGGCTGCGCGACACGATCGCCGCGCTCGTCGACGAGCAGAGCATCGTCGCCTCACAGCCGCCCGTGCCCGCGCCGCCCGCGCCGAGTCGCGGGCCGGGCGCGTCGGTGCGGGACCGGCTGCTGGCGCTGCGCGTGCCGGATCTCGAGCTGCCCGGGCGGCATGAGCACCGACGAGCGCGTCCTCGGGGGCGACGCCGTCTTCCAGGAGCCGTCCGGCGGCGTCGGGGCGACCTCGCCGCTCCTGGACGCCCTCAGCAACGCCGGGTTCGTCGCGGGCTACGGCCAGAACGTGCTCGTGGCCGGCCAGCCGCGGGCGCGCTTCGGCCTCGTCTCGCGCGCGTTCCCGGACGCTGCGGCGGCCGAGCGGGCGCTGCAGGCCGTGCTGGCCGACCAGCCCATGTCGCGCCGCTCGCCGAGCACCCTCTTCCCCGGCGCCTGGGTCGTACGCGGGCCGAACGGCGACAACTACTCCGACCTCTGGTGGGTGCGCGGGCCGCTGCTGCTGCAGGCCGGCGTCTACTCGAACGCCGAGGTGCCGCAGAAGCCCGAGGTGCGCGACGCCCTCGCGCGTCTGCTCGACGAGCGCGCCAGCCGCTGGTGACGACGGGCGCCTCGGACTTCTGGGACTCGGCCACGCCAGGCCGAGCGCGTGGCGCGGGCCTACGGCGCGCCGGACATCGTGCGGGTGCGCGCGGCGCTGCTCGACCTGCTCGCCCCCGAGCCCGGCTGGCGCGTGGTCGATCTCGGGGCCGGCCCGGGCGTGTTCGCCGAGGCGCTGGTCGGACCGCGGCTGCCGTCCGACGCTCGTCGACTTCGCCCCGTCCATGCTGGAGCACGCGCGCGGCCGCCTGGGCGAGCGGGCCGACGCCTACGTCGTGGCGGACGCGGCGCGCGTCGACCTCCCGGACGCGGCATTCGACGCGGCCTGCGTGGTGCAGGTGCTGGAGTACGTCGACGACCCGGTCGCGGTGCTGCGGGAGGCGGCCCGGCTGGTGCGCCCGGGCGGCGTCGTGCTGGCGTCCGACACCGACTGGGACTCGATGGCGTTCGCGATCGAGGACGTCGAGCTCGGTCGGCGCGTCACGGCGGCGCATGCGGCGACGAAGCCCGACCCCTGGGCCGGCCGGCGCCTGCGCGGCTGGCTCGTCGCGGCCGGGCTCGAGCCGCTGGCCCACCGCATCGAGGTGCTGCACTCCGACCACCGCGACGGCGACACGTTCATCGAGCACAACTGGCCGCACTTCCGCCGGCTGCTGGAGCGCCGGGAGCTGGTGCCGGCCGCGGAGCTGGATCGCTTCGAGCGCCAGGTCGACGCCGCCGAGGCCGCGGGCGCCTACGGCTTCGCCGTGATGCGGCACGCCTGGCGCGCCGGTCGGCGGTAACCTCCCGCCCGGCGCGGCCCGCCGGGTCGCGTGCGACCAGGGAGGCGTGCGGTGGCCGGAGTGGCTGGCGTCGAGGTGCTGAGCGGACCGTCCGCCGAGCACGCGTGGGTGCTGTCCGACGACGCCCTCGCGCTGGTCGCGGACCTCGCAGCGCACCTTCGGCCCGCGGCGCGCCGAGCTCCTGCAGCGCCGCCACGAGCGCGCCGAGCGGATCCTGGCCGGTGAGCAGCCCGGCTTCCTGGCCGAGACGGCCGACGTCCGCGCAGGCGACTGGCAGGTGGCGCGCGGCGCCGGCCGACCTGGACGACCGCCGCTGCGAGATCACCGGGCCGGCCGAGCCCAAGATGACGATCAACGCGCTCAACTCCGGCGCGCGCGTCTTCATGGCCGACCTCGAGGACGCGCTCTCGCCGACCTGGGCCAACGTCGTCGCAGGGCCAGGCGACGCTGCACGCGGCGCACCGCCGCACGCTCGAGTTCACGAGCCCGGAGGGCAAGGAGTACCGCCTGAACGACGAGCCTCGCGACGCTCCTGGTGCGCCCGCGCGGCTGGCACCTGCGCGAGCGCCACGTGCTGGTCGACGGCGAGCCGATGTCGGCGAGCCTGTTCGACTTCGGGCTGCACCTCTTCCACAACGGCCGCGAGCTGCGTCGAGCGCGGCAGCGGCCCGTACTACTACCTGCCGAAGCTGGAGAGCCACCTCGAGGCGCGCCTCTGGAACGACGTCTTCCGCCACGCGCAGGACGCCGCTCGGCCTCCCGCGGGCACGATCCGCGCGACCGTCCTGATCGAGACCATCCTCGCGGCGTTCGAGATGGAGGAGATCCTCTACGAGCTGCGCGACCACGCCGCGGGCCTCAACGCCGGCCGCTGGGACTACATCTTCAGCGTCATCAAGAAGCTCGGCCGGCCGCGACGGCGAGATCCTGCCCGACCGCGCGCAGGTCACGATGGCCGTGCCGTTCATGCGGGCCTACGCGCAGCAGCTCGTGCGCGCCTGCCACCGCCACGGCGCGCACGCCATCGGCGGCATGGCGGCGTTCATCCCGAGCCGGCGCGACGCCGAGGTGAACCGCGTGGCGCTCGAGCGCGTGCGCGAGGACAAGGAGCGCGAGGCGGGCGACGGCTTCGACGGCACCTGGGTCGCGCACCCCGACCTGGTGCCGGTGGCGACGGAGATCTTCGACCGCGTGCTCGGCGACCGCCCGAACCAGAAGGACCGCCAGCGCGAGGACGTGCCCGTGGACGGCGCCGGGCTGCTCGACCTCGCGATCCCCGGCGGCGCGATCACCGAGGCGGGGCTGCGCAACAACGTCGCGGTCGGCCTGCAGTACGTCGCCGCGTGGCTCGACGGCCTCGGCGCGGTGGCGATCTACAACCTGATGGAGGACGCCGCGACGGCGGAGATCAGCCGCGCCCAGCTGTGGCAGTGGATCCATCGCGGCGCGACCCTCGACGACGGGCGACCGGTGACGGCGGAGCTGTACGCGCAGGTCCGCGACGAGGAGCTCGACAAGCTCGGCGGCGCCGGGCGGCTGCCGGAGGCCGCCGAGCTGCTCGACCAGCTCGTGCTCGCGCCCGAGTTCCGCGAGTTCCTGACGCTGCCCGCGTACGAGCGGCTGCCGTAGCCCGCAGTCCCGGCGACGCGGCGCGGGCGGTGGCGGGCGGCGGCGGCGCCGGTTCGCGGTGGCGCCACTTGGCGCGAGGGCCCGCCACTTGGCGCCGTCCGCGCCACTTGGCGCAGCTCCCGCCACTTGGCGCCGCCTGCGCCACTTGGCGCAGCTCCCGCCACTTGGCGTCGCCCGCGCCACCTGGCGCGCCCGCCGGGTAGGGCTAGCCGCACCCACGGACTCGCGGAGGCCCCGGGGCGGCCGGGCGCTGCCGGCCTATCCTGGGTCCCGTGGAAGCCGCCCACGCTGCACCCACGCCGCGTAGACCCATCGCGCGTCTCGCGCGCGTCCTGGTCGAGCCGAGCACGTGGCTCGCCCTGGTCTACCTCATCACGAGCTTCCCGATCGGTACGGCCTGGTTCGTCGCGCTGGTGGTCGCCATCGCCGTCGGCGTCTCGACCGCGATCATCTGGGTCGGCCTGCCCATCCTGGCCGCGACGGTGCTCGTCTGGCGCTGGGGGGCGCGGGCCGAGCGCCGCTGGGCGGAGATCGCGCTCGGCGTCGCGATCGCGGATCCGCACCGGCCGCTGCCGGCCGGCACGCGCCGCAGGCGGTGGGCCGTGCTCCTGCGCGACCCCGCGACCTGGAAGGACCTGCTCTACCTGTTCCTGCGGTTCCCGCTCGGCGTCGCCTACTTCGTCATCACCGTGACGCTGTGGGCCTGGGCGCTGTGGCTGGTGTTCATGCCCGCCTACTACTGGCTGCTCCCGGATGGCCGCGCGGAGCTGTTCACCGACGGGAACGACTCGCTGCTCGTCATCGACCATCCGCTCGAGGCGGCCATCTGCACGCTCGTCGGCCTGGCCTTCGTCGTGCTGGCGGCGTGGGCCACCCGCGGCCTCGGCGCGCTCCAGGGCCTGATCGCCCGCGGACTGCTCGGCGCCGGGCGCGGCCAGCTGGAGGCGCGCGTGACGCAGCTCGACGTCGCCCGCGGCGCGGCGGTCGACACCGCCGACGCAGGAGCGCCGCCGCATCGAGCGCGACCTGCACGACGGCGCGCAGCAGCGGCTGGTGGCGCTCGCGATGGGCCTCGGCCTGGCGCGCGAGAAGCTCGACAGCGATCCGGACGCCGCCCGCCGCCTGGTCGTCGAGGCGCACGAGGAGGCCAAGCGCGCGCTCGTCGACCTGCGCGACCTGGCGCGCGGCATCCACCCGGCGATCCTGACTGAGCAGGGGCTCGACCCCGCCCTGTCCGCGGTCGCTGCCCGCTCGCCGGTGCCGGTCGAGGTCGACGTCGCCCCGGACCTGGGTCGCTTCGCGCCGGCCATCGAGGGAACGGCGTACTTCATCGTGGCCGAGGCCCTGGTCAACGTCGCCAAGCACGCCACCGCGACGCGCGCGCACGTGCGCGTGAGCCGGCAGGACGACCTGCTGGTGGTCGAGATCGAGGACGACGGCGCCGGCGGCGCGGACGCGGGCGGCAACGGCCTGCGCGGCCTCGCCGATCGCGCGACGGCAGTCGAGGGACGGCTGACCGTGTGGAGCCCGTCCGGCGGGCCGACCATCGTCCGCGCGGAGCTGCCGTGCGCGTCCTGATTGCCGAGGACTCGCTGCTCCTGCGCGCGGGCCTGCAGCGCCTGCTCGACGACCGCGGCTTCGAGGTCGTGGCCGCCGTCCCGGATGCCGAGGCGCTGCTGGAGGCCGTCGAGGAGCACCGGCCGGACGTCTGCGTGCTCGACGTCCGCATGCCGCCGACCCACACGGACGAGGGCCTGCGCGCCGCGCTCGAGCTCCGCGAGCGGCATCCGGGCCTCGCCATCCTCGTGCTCTCGCAGATCGTCGAGGAGCGCTACGCCACCCGCCTGCTGCAGCGCGATGCCCGTGGCGTCGGCTACCTGCTCAAGGACCGCGTCGCCGACGTGTCGACCTTCGTCGAGCGTCTGCGCGAGGTCGCCGCCGGCGGCACGGCGATCGACCCCGAGGTCGTGGCCCAGCTGCTCGGGCGCCGCCGCGGCGACCGCCTCTCGGTCCTGACGCCGCGGGAGCTCGAGGTGCTGGGCCTCATGGCCGAGGGCCGCTCCAACGTCGCGATCGCGACCGCGATGGGCGTCGGCGAGGGCGCGGTCGAGAAGCACGTGAAGAACGTCTTCGCCAAGCTCGAGCTCCCGGCCACCCCGGCCGACCACCGCCGCGTGCTGGCGGTGCTGGCGTTCCTGGACGCCGGCGCCCGGGCGCAGGTGTAGCGGCGGCGCGCCGATTGGCGTACGCGGGTGCCAAATGGCGTTCGTTCGATCGTCAAACGAACGCCACTTGGCACCCGCGACCGCCACTTGGCGCCCCGCGACGCCATTTGGCGCGGGCGGTGCCCGGGCGCTACCGCCCAGCTCGCACGGCCGGCGACGCCGCCGCGACGTACGGGCCGCCGGGCTGGGCGACGTAGGCGACGCGGTGCTGCGCCCGGCCCGTCGGCAGCCTGGCGCCGCAGCGCGCCGCGAAGCGGCCGGCCCGGTCGACCGTCAGCGGGCGGCACACCGTCTGCCAGGCGGCGCCCGGCGACGTGCGCACCTGCCACGCGAGGCGCACCGCGGGGCCGCCGCCGGGGACGAGCGTGCCGGCGAGGCGCAGGCCGCCATCGCGGCGGGTGACGGTCGCCCGCAGCACGGGGCGCACGCCAATTGGCGCGGTGGTCATGCGCGCCAGCACCGCGCCGTCGGCACCCAGAACCGCCACGGCGGCGACGCTCGCGACCCGGGGCCGCACGGCGATGGCGAACGCACCGTGCGGGCCGACGACGCCGCGGGCGACGGCGGTGCGGCCGCCGAAGGCGTGGCGGAGCTGCACCTCCACCATGCGGCCCGCGACGTCCGGTCCCGCGACGCGACCGCGCACGACCGCGGCGGCGGCGCCGACGACGACCGGGCGGTCGAAGCTCGCCGTCACGGTCAGCGGGAGCGGGGCCTCCGGCGTCGCAGCCGGCGGGGCGTCGCGCCCGTCGCGTCCGTCGCGTCCGTCGGCGCCGTCGCGCGGCTCGGTCGGCGGCGCCGGCGGATCCGGGGCGGCGGCCCGGACGGCGGCGGTCGGGCTGCTCGTCGCGGTCGCCGTCCCACCGGCGCCGACGGCGGTGACGCGGACGCGGAGGCAGTGGCCCACGTCGCCTGCCGCCGCCACGTGCCTCGCGGCCGTGTCACCTGTCAGATCGACACAGGCATCGCCAGTGCCGGAGCATCGCTGCCACTGGTAGACGAGTGTCAGTCCCGCCCGGTCCCACGTGCCCGACGTCACCGTGAGTGTCGCACCGACGATCGAGTCCCCGACCACCTCCGGAAGTGTCACGTTGTGCGGAGAAGTCGGGGCGACGATGCCACTCGGTGCGCTCGTCGCGCTCGCACTCCCGCCGGCATTCGTGGCGGTGACGCGCACGCGCAGCGTGTGGCCGACGTCCGCGCCGTCCAGGACGAGCGTCGCCTGGCCGGCGCCGGCGATCGCGGCGCAGTTCGCGCCGTCGGCGTCGCAGCGCAGCCACTGGCGGGCGAGCGCGAGGGGCCGGGTCCCGGACCAGGCGCCGTCCGTCGCCGTCAGCGAGCCGCCGTCGATCGCCGAGCCCGCGACGGCGGGCGGCGCGGTCGCCGCCGGGGCGAGCGCCTCGATCTCCGCCGTCGGCGCGCTCAGGGCCGCGGCCGACCCGCCGGCGTTCGCCGCGGTGACGCGCACGCGCAGGCGGCTGCCGACGTCCGCGGCGCCGACGTCGTACGTCGCCCCGGTCGCGCCGGGGATCGCGAGGCAGGTGCCGCCCGCCGCGTCGCAGCGCAACCACTGCCGCGCCAGGTCGAGCGGCGGAGTCCCCAGCCAGCCGCCCGTGGTGGCCGCGAGCGTCGCCCCGTCGCGCGGCGCGCCGCTGACGAGCGGCGCGTCGACGACCTCGGGCAGGCGCGGCGCGACGACCGGCGTCGGCGCGCTGACGCTGGACGTCCGGCCGCCGTTCGCGTCGGCGGTCACGCGCACCCGGAGCGTCGCGCCGACGTCGGCGGCCCCGGCGGCGTAGGAGGCCGACGCCGCGGACGCGAGGTCGACGCAGAGGTCGCCGGCGGCGTCGCAGCGCAGCCAGCGGTAGGCGAAGGCCAGGCCCGTCGCGCCGTTCCAGCCGCCGCTCGTGGCCGTCAGCGTCGCGCCGTCGCGCGCGATGCCGGTGATCGCGGGGTCGGCGGTCGCGCGCGGGGCGACCGGCGCCGTCACCGCTGTCGGTGCCGCAGTGGCGGCCGACCCCGCCGCCGACGCGCGCACGACCGCGCGCAGCGTGGCGCCGACGTCCGACGGCCCGGCGGCGTAGGTCGGCCCCGCCGCGCCCGCGATCGGCGCGCAGGCGGTGCCGGACGGCGAGCACCGCTCCCACGCGTACGCCAGGTCGAGGGCGGGGACGCCGTTCCAGGCGCCCGGGTCGGCGGCCAGCGTCTGGCCGTCGGCCGCGGTGCCGTGGAGCGCCGGCGGGAGCGTGTTCCGGGGCGCGACGGGGTCGGACGGGGCGGATGCGGCGACCGTCGAGCCGCCGCCGTTCGCCGCCGTCGCGACGACGCGCAGGCGGCGACCCACGTCCGCCGGGCCCGGGCGGTAGGTCGCCGCCGTCGCACCCGGGACGTCCGCGCAGCCGTTGCCCGCCGCGTCGCAGCGCTGCCAGCGCAGGGCGATCGCCGGCTCGCCGGGCGCGCCGCCGTTCGACCAGGCGCCCGCGGTCGCCGTGGCGTCGACGCCGTCCTGGGGCCACGGTGACACCGTCGGCGCGGCCGTGGCCGTGGGCGGGTGGGGGAGGACGGGGCCGACGGCGGCGCTCGCCGCGCTCGTCGACCAGCCGACCCCCGGCTCGTGCACCGCCACGACCAGCCGGTAGTAGGCGCCGAGCTCGAGCGGCTTCGTGAACGCGTACGTCGACGGGTAGCCGATGCCCATCGACTCGACCAGCACGGCGTCGGCGCAGTCGGTGCGGGTGCAGCGGTAGAGGTCCATGGAGGCGAAGTCCGGGCTCCCGCTCCAGGCGCCCGGCGCGCCGACGAGGGTCGAGCCGAGGACCGGCGCGCCGGTGAGGGACGGCGGCGACAGGCTGGTCGACGCCGCGGCCGGCGTGGCGAGGGCGAGACAGGCGATGGCGGCGGCGAGCACCCTGAGCAGGTGCCCGCGGGGACGGCGGCCGAGGAGGCGGCGGAGGCGAGAGAGGGTCACGCGCGGGAGATGGCGCGCCGCGCGACGGGCGGCTCCCCCGGTCGGGTGGTCCGCGGCGGCGCATCGCCAGCCGTGCACGTCCCGGGCCGCGACATGAGCGCCCGCACACCTCCGCGCGCGGGGCGAAGGGAGGGCGCGTGGCGCGGCGAAGGGGCACCACCGATGCTCGGCTGGCGCCGCACCAACGCCTCCCGGCGGCGGGACCTGCCGCTCGAGGGGCAGATCCTGCTGCTCGTGACGCTGGTGCTCGTCGCGTTCGGCCAGGTGATGGTGTACTCCGCCTCCAGCGCCTACGCCCTGACGCACGAGGAGTTCGGCCACGACCCGCTGCACTTCGTCAAGGCGGGCGCGATCTACACGGTCATCGGCGTGCTCGCGCTGCTCGTCGTGATGCGGGCGCGGCCGTCGTGGCTGCGGGTCGCGGGGCCGCTGATCCTCGTCGTCTCGCTCTGCCTGCTGGTGGCGGTGCTCGTGCCCGGGGTCGGCGTCGAGGTGAACGGCGCGCGGCGCTGGCTCGCGTTCGGGCCGATCACCTTCCAGCCGTCGGAGCTCGCCAAGATCGGCCTGCTCGGCACCTGCGCCGCCCTGCTCGCCGCCCGCCGGCACGCGCCGGAGCGGATCGCCGACCTCGTCCCGATCGGCGCCGTCGCCGCCTTCGCGTGCGGCCTCGTGCTGATCGAGCCCGACCTCGGCACCGCGATCTCGATGGCGCTGATGATCGGCGGCATGCTCGTCGTCGCAGGCATCCGCACCGGGCTGATGCTGCGGGTCGCCCTGGTCGTGGTGACGGTCGGCACGCTCGCGGTGTTCGCCGAGCCGTACCGCCGCGACCGCCTGCTCGCGTTCATGGATCCGTGGAGCCAGAGCGGCGACGGCGCCTACCAGGTCGTGCAGTCCATGATCGCGATCGGCTCGGGCGGCGTCACGGGCGTCGGGCTCGGCGGCAGCGTGCAGAAGGTCAACTACCTGCCCGAGGCCCACACCGACATGATCTTCGCCGTCATCGGCGAGGAGCTCGGGCTCGTCGGCGCGCTGTTCGTGATCGTCCTCTTCGCCGCCTTCGCCTGGGCCGGCTTCACCATCGCCCTGCGCGCGCGCGACCGCTTCTCGCAGCTGGTCGCCGCCGGCGCGACGTCGCTCGTCGCCGGCCAGGCCGTGGTCAACCTCTGCGCCGTCATGGGGATCATGCCCCTCACCGGCATCCCGCTGCCGCTCATCTCCCACGGCTCGTCGAGCCGCGTCGCGACCCTGTTCCTCGTCGGCGTCCTGCTCGCGATCTCGCGCGAGTCGGTCGGCGTCGCCGCGGCGGCCGTGCGCGAGCCCGAGGCCGGTGCGCCCGCCGAGGCGCAGCAGCGCACCGCGCAGCAGGCCGCGCCGGCGCCGCGCCGCCGTCGCGCCGCTGCGCGGTAGCCTTCCGCGCCGGATGGCGACGCGCGTCCTCATCGCGGCGGGCGGCACCGTCGGTCACGTCGCGCCCGCGCTCGCGGTCGCGGACGAGCTCGTCGCGCGCGGCGCGGAGGTGCACTTCGCCGGCACGCCGCAGCGCGTCGAGGCGACGATGGTGCCCGCTCGCGGCTACCCGTTCCACCCCTTCCGGGTGTCCGGCTTCGAGCGGCGGCTCAGCCCCGCCCTGGTCGGCTCGGCGGTCCGTGCCGTGACCTCGCCGGCGTCCTGCGCGCGCATCCTCGGCCGCGTGCGGCCCGACGTGGTGCTCGGCGCCGGCGGCTACGTGGCCGGCCCGATGCTGGCCGCCGCGGCGGGCCGCCGCATCCCGGCGGCGCTGCTCGAGGCCGACGCGCACCTCGGGCTCGCCAACCGCCTGGCGGCCCCGCTCGTGCGGCTGGTGCTGCTGGCCTTCCCGGTGCCGGGCCGCGAGCCGCCGCGCTACCGCGTCATCGGCCGTCCGGTCGATCCCGCCTTCGTCACGACCACCCGCGAGGAGGCTCGCGCCGCCTACGCGATCGAGCCCGAGCAGCAGGTCGTCGCGATCTTCGGCGGCTCGCTCGGCGCCGGCACGCTCAACGCCGCCGCGGCCGCCGCGTTCGCCGAGGGCGCGCCGCCCGGCGTCACGGTGCTGCACGTGACCGGCCGCGGCAAGCTGACGGGCGTGGCGCCGGCCGACGGCTACCGGGTGTTCGAGTTCTGCGACCGCATGCCGCTCCTGCTCGCGGCGGCCGATCTCGTCGTCTGCCGCGCGGGCGGCAGCGTCTTCGAGGTCGCGGCGGCCGGCCGGCCCGCGATCCTCGTCCCCTGGCCCGGCGCCACCGCCGACCACCAGCGCCTGAATGCCGCCCACTTCGAGAGCGCCGGCGCCGCCCTCGTGGTCGACGACGCGCGCGCTCGACGGGGCGCGCCTGCGTCAGGAGGTCGAGGCCCTGCTGGGCGATCCGGCGCGGCTCGGCGCCATGGCCACGGCGATGCGCGGGCTGGCTCGGCCGGACGCGGCGCGCGACGCGGCCGAGGCCGTGCTGGAGCTCGCGGCGTGAGCACGCACCTCGTCGGCGTCGGCGGCATCGGCATGAGCGGGATCGCGCGCGTGCTCGCGGCGGCGGGCGTGGACGTCAGCGGCTGCGACCGTGCCGAGTCGCCGGCCCTCGACGCGCTGCGGGCGGCCGGCGTCGCCTGCTCCGCGCCGCACGACCCCGCGCACCTCGCGGGCGTCGACCGCCTCGTCGTCTCGTCGGCCATCGACGCGGACGAGCCCGAGCTCGCCGCCGCCCGCGCGCAGGGGCTCGCCGTCGAGCACCGCTCCGACGCCCTCGCCGCGATCCTCGCCGACCATCGCCGGCGGCTCGTGGTGACGGGCGCCCACGGCAAGACGACGACGAGCGCCATGCTGGCGGTGGCGGCCAGCGACCTCGGCCTGGAGCCCACGTACCTCGTCGGCGGCGACGTGCCCCAGCTCGGCGCGAACGCCGCGCGCGGCGCCGGCGACCTGTGCATCGCCGAGGGCGACGAGTCGGACCGCTCCGTCGCGAAGCTGCCGGCCGACGTCGCGGTCGTGCTCAACGTCGACCTCGACCATCTCGACCACTACGACTCCGTGGACGACGTCCGCGCCCTGCTCGCGGAGTGGGTCGCGGGTCTGCCGGCGGACGGGCGGCTGGTGCTGGGCGACGGGGTGCGAGATCGACGCGCCGTGCGCCATCGCCCGCTTCGGCGCGGGGCCGGGGGAGGGGCTGCGGGTGCTCGCGACCGAGCCCGGTGCGCACGGCGTCGCGTTCCGGCCGTCGCGCGGGCCCGAGCGGGTCGAGCTGCGGGTGCCCGGCGACCACAACGCCCTCAACGCGTGCGCGGCGGCCCTCGCGCTGGAGGCCCTGGGCGTGCAATTGCACCACGCGTTCGCCGCCATCGCGCGCTTCACCGGCGCGGCGCGGCGCTTCGAGCTCGTGGGCGAGCGCGACGGCATCCGCGTCGTCGACGACTACGCGCACCATCCCGCGGAGCTCGCCGCGACGCTGGCCGCCGCTCGCGCCATCCACCCGGGCCGCCTCGTGGTCTGCTTCCAGCCGCACATGCCGTGGCGCACGAAGCGCTTCGCCGGCGAGTTCGCGGCGGCGCTGGCCGAGGCGGACGTCGCCGTCGTCTGCGAGACCTACGTGGCCCGCGGCGCGCCCGACCCCGAGGGCAGCGCGCGCCGCATCCTCGACGCGCTGTGCGCGCTGCGGCCGGGCGCCTCGCCTGCCTGGGCGCCGACCCTCGACGACGCGACGACGATCCTGCGCGGGCTGGTCCGCGCCGGCGACCTCGTGCTGTGCTGCGGCGCCGGGCCGGTCGACCGCGTGGCGCGGGCGGTCGCGTCGTGAGGCGCCCCCGGCTGGTGCGCGAGGGCTACCCGCTCTCCCGGTTGACGACGATCGGCACCGGCGGGCCCGCCCGCTACTTCGCCAGGCCGGGCAGCGACGACGAGCTGCAGCGGCGTCCTGGAGTGGGCCGCCGAGGCGGGCGTGCCGTTCGCCGTCGTCGGGCTCGGCTCGAACCTGCTGCCGGCGGACGAGGGGTACGACGGGCTCGTGCTGCGGCTCGAGGGCGACCTCGCGGCCATCGAGGTGCGCCAGCCGCTGGTGGTCTGCGGCGGCGGCGCGACCCTCGCCGCCATCGTGCGCAAGTCGTCCGACGCCGGGCTCGCCGGCATCGAGTTCGGCTGCGCCATCCCCGGCACCGTCGGCGGCGCCGTGCGCATGAACGCCGGCGCGTACGGCCGCGAGATGCAGGACTGCCTGGTCCAGGCGGTGGTCGTGTCGGCGGGCGGCGTCCGGCGCGTCACGCCGCAGGAGCTCGAGCTGCGCTACCGCGGGTCGAACGTGCGGTCCGACGAGGTCGTGTCCCACGCCGTGCTCGGCCTGACGCCCGACGACCCCGCCACGGTCAAGGCCACCATCCGCGCCTTCCAGGATCGGCGGACGGCCGCGCAGCCGCGCAAGGCCCGGACCTTCGGCTCCGTGTTCAAGAACCCGCCCGGCGACCGCACGAGCGGCCAGCTCGTCGAGGCGGTCGGGCTCAAGGGCTACGCCGTCGGCGGCGCGCGCATCTCGCCGAAGCACGCGAACTTCATCGAGAACGCCGGCGGGGCGACCTCGCGCGACGTGGTGGAGCTCATGGCCGAGGCGCGGCGGCGCGTCCGCGCGTCGTTCGGGATCGAGCTCGAGCACGAGGTCCACCTGCTCGGTCCCATCGCCCTCCCGGAGTAGAGCCGGAGGAGGCATGCGGCCGGCCCGGGCCGGAAGGAGCGGCCAGCCGGGCGGCGAACCGGCCTGCGTGACGCGGGCCACGCTGCGCAACGCCGCCATCGCCGTCGGCCTCGTCGCCGTCGCGGCGGGCGGCTACGTCGGGCTGCGCGCCTCCTCGGCCTTCTCGGTCGACGAGGTGCGCGTCGAGGGCGGGAGCGCGACCACGCAGGAGGCCGTCGCCGCCGAGGTGCGCGCGGCGGTCGGCGAGCGGAGCCTCCTCGACCTGGACGCCGACGCGATCGTGGCCCAGCTGCGCGCGCTGCCGGCCATCCAGGACGCGAGCGTCGACCGCGCGTTCCCGCACCGCCTCGACGTGCGCATCACCCCCGAGGTGCCCGTGGGACGGCTGCCGGCCGGCAGCCGCGACGCCATCGTCTCCCGCTCGGGCCGCGTGGTAGCGCTCGTGCCGCGCGGCCGCAGCGCGAGCCTGCCGCTGATTGCCGCCGCGCCGGGCGAGGTGCCCGCGCCGGGCCGCCGCGTGACGGCGCCCTTCGTGCTCGACCAGATCGAGGTGGCCGCCGCGGCCAGCGCGCTGCCCGGCGCCCGCATCGAGAGCCTGCGCTGGACCGACAACGGCCTGGTCGCCCGCGCGGGCGGCGAGTGGGAGCTGCGGCTCGGCGATGCCGACGACGCCGCGCGCAAGCTCGTCACCGGCCGCGCGGTGCTGAAGACCCTGAGCGCCGACGCGCGGGCCGAGCTGCGCTACATCGACGTCTCGGCGCCGGTCGTGCCGGTCGTCCGCACGGTCACGCCGGACGCCGCGACCCGCATCGCGTCGACGTCGCCGATCGTGGACATCGCGCCGCCGGAGGGCACCGGGACGGGGGAACAGGTGGCCTCCGACACGGCGGACGACGCGTCCCCGGACGGCGCGCCGGAGCCCTGGGAGCTGGCCGGTGACGCCACCGAGCTGGTCATCGATCTCTTCGGCCATCCACAACCATCAAGTGGAGGTCGAGATGCCACGCCATGAGGCGAAACGGGAGCTAGAGGTTGTGGAGTTGACAGGGCTGGGGTGCGTCGCGTATTCTCACGTCGGCCCCTGCCCTCAGGCAGCGGGCCTTCGGTGTTTTATGGCTATCAATCTCAACTTTAGCTGGAGCCTTAGCGGCTCGCGCGGATGCTGGAGTCGCGATGCGTGACAGCGGTGGAAGCTCCTACCTGTCGGTGATCAAGGTCGTCGGCGTGGGCGGGGGCGGCTCGAACGCCGTCAACCGCATGGTCGACGCCGGCCTCAAGGGCGTGGAGTTCCTGGCCGTCAACACGGATGCCCAGGCGCTGCTCATGACCGACGCGGACGTGAAGGTGCAGCTCGGCTCCAAGGTGACGCGCGGCCTCGGCGCCGGCGCGAACCCCGACGTCGGCCGCGAGGCCGCGATCGAGAGCCGCGACGAGCTGAAGGAGGCGCTCAAGGGCGCCGACATGGTCTTCGTCACCGCCGGCGAGGGCGGCGGCACCGGCACCGGCGCCGCGCCCGTGATCGCGGAGCTGGCCCGCGAGCTCGGCTCGCTGACCGTCGGCATCGTCACGCGCCCGTTCTCCTTCGAGGGCCGCCGCCGCGCCGACCAGGCGACGCGCGGCATCGAGGAGCTCGCGTCGAAGGTCGACACGCTGGTGGTGATCCCGAACGACCGCCTGCTGGGGATGGTCGAGCGCCGCACCTCGATCGTCGAGGCCTTCCGCCTCGCCGACGACGTGCTGCGGCAGGGCGTCCAGGGCATCACGGACCTGATCACGGTGCCCGGCCTCATCAACCTCGACTTCGCCGACGTGCGCACCGTCATGCGCGAGTCCGGCACGGCGCTCATGGGCATCGGCTCGGCCGCGGGGGAGAACCGCGCCGCCGAGGCCGCCCGCCAGGCCATCTCCTCGCCGCTGCTGGAGTCGAGCGTCGAGGGCGCCACGGGCATCCTGCTCAACATCACGGGCGGGACGGAGCTCGGGCTGTTCGAGGTCAACGAGGCCGCGGAGATCGTCTCCAGCGCCGCCGACCAGAACGCCAACATCATCTTCGGCGCGGTCATCGACGAGGCCGTCGGCGACCACATCCGCGTGACCGTCATCGCGACCGGCTTCGACCGCCGCCCGCGCGACGACTTCGGCGGCGAGCAGGCCTACCTGCCGGAGCCGCCCGAGCCGCAGCCGCCCGCGGAGGAGACCCCGCTGCGGCCGCCGCCGGCGCGCGACACCTCGTTCGACGTCCCGCCGGACGTGCTCGAGGTGCCGAGCTTCCTGCGCGACGACTGACCGCTCGCCGCTGGCTCAGCTGCGGCGGCGGACGTCCTCGCAGCCGACGACGCGATCGCGGGCGTCGACGATCGCGCGATCCCGGCCGGGCCCGCACGGCCGTCTCGCTATGCATGACTATGCAACCTTGTGTATAGTCATGCGCGATGAATGACCGGCAACGGCTCATCGCCGTCCTCCTCGACCGTCACGAGGTCACCTCGCAGCAGCAGCTCGTCGAGCTCCTGCAGTCGCAGAAGGTCTCGGTCACGCAGGCCACGGTCTCGCGCGACCTGGAGCGCCTCGGCGCCGTCCGCGTGCGCCGCAACGGCCACATGGTCTACGCGCTGACGGAGCCGGACGACCCGATCGACCCCGCCGTGCGGCTGCGCGAGGCGATGCGGCTCGTGCGCTCGGTCGAGTCCGTCCGGCAACCTCTGCGTCCTGCGCACGGGCCCCGCCAACGCCATGCCCGTCGCCATCGCCTTCGACCAGGCCGACCTCGGCGAGGTCTGCGGCACGCTGGCGGGGGACGACACCATCCTGCTCGTCGCACGCGAGCCCTTCACCGGGAGCGAGGTCGCCGAGATCTGCCGCTCCCTGTCCTCCAAGGAAGCACATGCCTGACAAGATCGTCCTGGCCTTCTCCGGCGGCCTCGACACCACGGTCGCCGTCCGCTGGCTGCAGGAGGCGCACGACGCCGAGGTCATCGCCCTCCTCGTCGACGTCGGCCAGGGCGCGGACGTCGAGGCGGCCCGCCGCCGGGCCGAGCAGGCCGGGGCGTCGGAGATCGTCGTGGCCGACTGCAAGCGCGAGTTCGCCGAGCAGTTCTGCCTGCCGGTGCTGCGGGCCGGTGCGCTCTACGAGCGGCGCTACCCGCTGGTGTCGGCCCTCTCGCGCCCGCTGATCGCCGCCAAGCAGGTGGAGGTCGCGCGCGAGCACGGTGCCGACGCGGTCGCCCACGGCTGCACGGGCAAGGGCAACGACCAGGTGCGCTTCGAGGTCGCGACCGCCGCGCTGGCGCCCGACCTCGTGACCCTGGCGCCGGTGCGCGACTGGGCCATGACCCGCGAGGCGGAGATCGCGTACGCCGACGCAGCACGGCATCGACGTGCCGGTCAAGTCGGGCTCCGCGTACTCCGTCGACCAGAACCTGTGGGGCCGCTCGATCGAGGCCGGCCCGCTGGAGGATCCGTGGGTCGCGCCGCCGGAGGACTGCTACGCCTTCACGCGCTCGCACGTCGACGCCCCCGCCGAGCCGCAGGAGGTCGTCGTCCGCTTCGTGGAGGGCGTCCCGGTCGCCATCGACGGCGAGGAGCTGCCGCTCGACGACCTGATCCTGCGGGCCGCCGCGATCGCCGGCGAGCACGGGGTGGGGCGCCTCGACAACATCGAGAACCGCCTCGTCGGCATCAAGTCGCGCGAGGTCTACGAGGTGCCCGCCGCGGCGCTGCTGATGGCGGCCCACCGCGGGGTCGAGGAGATGGTGCTCGACCGCGACCTGCAGGCGACGAAGCTCTCCCTCTCGGACACGTACGCGACGCTCGTCTACAACGGCCTCTGGTACGGGCCGCACCGCGCGGCGCTGGACGCCTTCGTCGAGGAGACGCAGCACGTGGTGACCGGCGAGGCCCGGGTGCGCCTGCACAAGGGCTCCATCCGCGTCGTCGGGCGCCGCGCCGACCGGCCGCTGTACGACTTCGGGCTCGCCACGTACGAGGAGGGCGACGTGTACAAGCACGACGCGGCGGTCGGCTTCATCCACGTCTTCGGCCTCTCGACGCGCGTGTGGGCCGCCCGCCAGCGCGGCGGCGCGCCGGCGCCGGCCGCGGCGGAGTGAGCGAGGGCGGCGCCGCGCCGGCCGGCGGCCCGCTGTGGGCCGGCCGGCTCGCGGGCGGGCTGCACCCGACCGTGCTCGCGTTCTCGGCGTCGCTCGACGTCGATCGGCGCCTGCTGCCCTACGACGTCCGCGCGTCGCAGGCGCACGTGCGCATGCTCGCGCGCCAGGGCATCGTGCCGGCGGCCGACGCCGAGGCGATCGCGGCGGCGCTCGAGCACGTCGCGGTCGAGCCGGACGCGAACGACGAGGACGTGCACTCGCTGATCGAGCGCCAGCTCGTCGCCCGGCTCGGCGAGGTCGGCAAGCGCGTGCACGCCGGCCGCTCGCGCAACGACCAGGTGGCGACGGCGTTCCGCCTCTGGGCGGTCGATGCCGCGTCGGACCTCGAGCGCCGCGCCGCCGGCCTGCAGGCCGTGCTGGTGGAGCGGGCCCGGACGGACGGCGACCTCGTGCTGCCGGGCTTCACCCATCTCCAGCGCGCGCAGCCCGTGACCCTCGGCCACCACCTCGCCGCCCACGCGTGGGCGATCCAGCGCGACGTCGAGCGGCTGCGCGCGGCACGGCGGGCGGCCAGGGCGAGCAGCCCGCTGGGAGCGGGGGCGCTGGCCGGGTCGAGCCTTCCACTCGACCCCGAGGGTGTCGCCCGAGACCTCGACTTCGAGTCGAGCTTCAGCAACTCCCTGGACGCCGTCTCCGACCGCGACTTCGCCTGCGACCTGGCCTACGCGTGCGCCCTCGGCCTCGTGCACCTCTCGCGCCTGGGGGAGGAGCTCGTGCTGTGGACGTCCGGCGAGTTCGGGTGGGCCGAGCTCGACGACGCCGTCGCGACGGGGTCGAGCATGATGCCCCAGAAGAAGAACCCCGACGTGGGCGAGCTCGTGCGCGGCCGCGCGGGCACCGCCATCGGGCGCCTGACGGGGCTGCTCGCGACGCTCAAGGGCCTGCCCCTCGCGTACAACCGCGACCTGCAGGAGGACAAGGAGCCGGTCTTCGCGCAGGCCGACGCGTACGCCGGGGCGCTCGACGTCCTGGCGCTCGCGTACGGCGGGCTCCGCTTCGACGCGGCGCGCATGGCCGCCGCGGCCGACGACGGCCTGTCGGTGGCGACCGACGTCGCCGAGGCGCTCGTGCGCGAGGGCGTGCCGTTCCGCGAGGCGCACGAGCGGGTCGCGAGCCGCATCGCCGCCGGCGAGCGCTTCGCCGAGCCGACGGCCGCCGCGGCCCTGGCGGCGCGCTCGGGGCCCGGCATGCCGGGACGCTGGCGCGAGCAGGTGGAGGCGCTGCAGCGGCTCGTCGACGCGACGCTCGAGGGCGCGTGATGGAGCGCTTCCCGCGCAGCGCCGACGCGCCGGGCGGCCGGCTCGCGCTCGGCGGCGTCGACGCCGAGGCGCTCGCCACCCGCTTCGGGACGCCCCTCTACGTCTACGACGCGGCGACCGTCCGCTTCCGCGCCCGGGCCTACCAGGAGCCGCTCGCCGCCGCGGGCGGGCGCGCCGTGTTCGCGCTCAAGGCCCTCTCGACGCCCGGCGTGCTGCGGCTCATCCGCGACGAGGGCCTGGGCGCCGACGTGGCCAGCGCGGGGGAGGTGGCGGCGGCCCTGCGGGCGGGCTTCCGCGGACCGGACCTCGTCGTCCACGGGAACGCCAAGAGCGGCGACGACCTCGACGCCGCGCTCGCCGCGGGGGCCGGACTGGTGGTGCTCGACGTGCCGGAGGAGGCCGCCGCGCTGGGGGCCCGCGCGCGCCGCGTCGGCGTCGCGCAGGACGTCCTGCTGCGGGTCAACCCCGACATCCACGTCGACACGCACCGCAAGATCCAGACGGGCCACGCCGGCTCGAAGTTCGGGCTCGAGCCCCGCGCCGCCGCCGCCCTCGCGCGCGACCTGCCCCAGGGGCTGCGCTTCCGCGGGCTGCACGTCCACCTCGGCTCGCAGGTGCTCGACGCACGGCCGCTGGCGTCCAGCGCGGCGTGGTGCGCGCGCTTCGCATCCGAGGCTCGACTCGAGCTCGAGGTGCTGGATCTCGGCGGCGGGCTCGGCGTCGGCTACGCGCCCGGCGACCCCGATCCGGACCCTCGACGCTACGTCGAGGACGTCATCGGCCTGGCCCGCTCCGCGTTCGCCCGCCCGCCGCGCCTGCTGCTGGAGCCGGGACGGTCCGTCGTCGCACCGGCCGGGGTCACCCTCTACCGCGTGTTGAACGTCAAGCGCACGGCGGCCGGCACCACGTGGGTCGCGGTCGACGGCGGCATGGGGGACAACCTGCGCGTGCCGCTGTACGGCGCCCGCTACGCGCCGCTGATCGCGACGCGCGTCGAGGCCCCGCCGACCGGCCTGTACCAGCTCGCCGGGCGCCACTGCGAGTCGAGCGACGTGCTCGGCGAGGACCTGCCGCTCGCCGACCCGCGCCCGGGCGACGTGATCGCCGTCCCCGTCACGGGCGCCTACCACCAGTCGATGGCCGTGCCCTACAACCTGTTCCCGCGCCCCGCGGCCGTGCTCGTGGAGGGCGGCGAGGCGCGCCTGGTGACCCGCCGCGAGACCGTCGACGACCTCCTCGCGCGCGAGGTCGACCCCGCGAGCCCGGCGTAATCCGGCTGCCCGCCCGGGTGCGCCCGGCCATTCGGGGGACGCCCTCGTCGACGCAGCCGCTAGGGTACCTGTATCGCGGCGCGTTGGATATCGGTAGGGGACGATGACGCCGTGATCGCAGGTCGCAGGGAAGCCGACCGCTAGGGGCCACGGGGAATGGGATTCATCGACCAGATCGGCAGTGCCGTCGCCTCGGGCTTCGGCGACCTCGCCGGGGTCGACGTGCGGCTGCTGTGCCTGGCGCTGGTGTTCCAGTTCCTCGCCTTCTCGATGCGCGCGACGGCCTGGCGCAACGTCATCAAGGCCGCCTACCCCGCGGAGCGCGTCCGCCTCGTCGACGTCGCCTCCGCGACGGCCTGCGGCATGGCGGCCAACGGCGTCGCCCCGGCGCACGCGGGCAACCCCCTGAAGATCTTCCTGGTCCGCGCCCGCGTCCCCCACAGCGGCGTGCCCGCGATCGCGGGCACGCTCGGCGTGACCGCCCTGTTCGACGTCTTCGCCGGCGCGCTCGGCCTGGGCATCGCGATCTACCTCGACGCGCTGCCCCGCGTCCCGCTGGTGTCGCCGTCCCAGCGCAGCATCTCGATCGCCATCGGCGCCCTCGCGCTGGCCGGCCTCGTGCTCTGGCTCTCGCGCCACCGCCTGCGCGGTGCCCTCATGGGCGTGCGCCAGGGCATCAGCACCGCGGCCACCGTGCTGCGCTCGCCGACGCGCTACCTGGTCGAGGTCGCGTTCTTCCAGACGCTCGCGTGGGCCGCCCGGATCGCCCTCATCTTCTGCATGCTGCATGCCTTCCACATCCCGGCCTCGGTCGGCGACGCGGTGCTCCTGGTCGTCGTCGGCGGCATCGTCGGCGCGCTGCCGGCGGCGCCGGGCGGGGCCGGCTCGCAGCAGGTCGCGGTCGTGTTCGTCCTCAGCGGCGTCGCGTCGGCCTCCGCCGCCATCACGTTCTCGGTCGGCATGCAGGTCGCCATCACGATCTTCAACGTCGCGCTCGGCCTCATCGCCGCGGGCCTGCTGTTCGGCACCGCCCGCCCGCACCTGATGCTGCGCCGCGGCCGCCTGGCGATGGCCGAGGCGAAGGCCGCCGAGGTCGCCGCAGTGGCCGCCGACGTCGCGCACGCGGCCGTGGAGGCGCTGACGCCGCCCGCGCTCGCCCCGGCTCCGGCGCCGGTCCCGGCGCCCGCGCCGGTCACCAGCACCCCGCCCGCGCCCTAGCTCAGTCCTCGCCGTCCCAGAGGTCGAGCGGCTCGATGCGGCCGACGACCCCGAGGCCGCGGAACGCGATCTTGCCCGAGCGCGGGTAGAAGCACGCGTCGTCGGGCACCCGCTGCCCGTAGGCGAGCAGCACGAGGCCGCGCGGGCCGGCGCGGAAGGCGTGCGCGACGCCCGTGCCGGCGGGGCGGGCGACGACGTGCCCGGCGCGCACGGCGTGCTCCGCGTCGCCCAGGAGCAGCGTCCCCTCGCCCTCCAGGACCACGAAGACCTCCTCCTCGGCGCTGTGGCAGTGCGGCGGCGCGCCGAGGCTGTCCGGCTCGATCTCGAGCACCTTGAGGCCGGTGCGGCGCGAGCCGGCCGCGCCGCCCAGGTCGCGGCGCGTGCGGCGGACGGTCGCGCCGCGGCGGGCGACGCGCTCGACGTCCGCGGCCGCGACGACGTTCGGCGGCCGCTCGCCCTCGGGCGGGAAGGCGAGGGCGCCCTGCGCGGCGTCGCTGCGCCAGGGATGCTCGGCGTCGGCGGCGACCCAGCGCGTGCCGAGGAAGCCGGCCGCGGCGCGGGGGAGGTACGCGAGCTCGGCCGGCCGCCGCTCGCCGAAGGCCAGCACGTCGAGCCCCTCGGCGCCGGCCCGCAGCGTGTGCGGCGGGCCGCCGGCGACGTGGACCAGGCAGTCGCCGGCGCGCACGGGATACGTCCGCCCGTCCTCCCAGCCGGTGCCGGCGCCGGCGAGCACGTAGAAGATCTCCTCCTCGGCGGGGTGCACGTGCGGCGGCGTCGAGCACTGGCCCGGCCGGACGCGGATGCGGTTCAGGCCGACGTCGACGGTGCCCGCGGCGCGCCCGAGGTCGAACCACTCGGCGTCGAGCCCGGCGACCGCGCCCGCCGACGTCGCGTGCCCGCCCGCCACCTCGTCCCAGTGCACGAGCGCGGGCGGCACCGCTACGAGTCGTCGCGCCCGGCGTCCACGTCCGTGGCCTCCTCCAGGAGGTCGCGCGCGTGCGCCACGGCGTCGACGTCGATCGAGCCGCCGTTCGCAGCCCACTCCCGCTGCGCCTCGGCCAGGCGCTGGATCAGGCGGCCCAGGCCCTCCGGCGACGTCCGCACGCTCGCCACCTCGCCGTCCCAGCGCGACACGTGCAGCACCATCGAGCGGTGCCCCCGGCGCTCGGTGTACGACCAGGCGACCTGCCGCCACTCCGCGCCGTCGGTGTCCAGGTCGGCCGACCAGGCGCGGTAGCAGTCCTCGGCGACCAGCGCGAGCTCGCCGATGAGCGCGAGCTCCTCCGGGTCGAGGCGCTCCGCGAAGGCGAGCGCGTCGAGCAGCTCGCGGGCCAGGTCGCGCGTCGTCAGCGGCGCCCAGGCGGCGAGCACGTCCGCCTCCGTGAAGAGCGTGATCGGCTTCTGGAAGACGCGCTCCGCCCGCTCTCGCAGCATCGTGGTCTGCCGCGGGTCCGCCAGCAGCGAGCGCAGCTCATCGCTGATGGGCATGCGTGCAGGGTAACCGCAGGTGGGAGCGCCGAACGCCGGTCCGGGGTGCGGGTCAGCGTGCGCGGGCGGCGAGCACGCGCAGCGGCTCCAGCGGGTCGACGCCGTCGCGCGCGAGCAGCAGCAGCGTGTGGAACCAGAGGTCGGCGACCTCGCCCGCGAGCTCCGGCGACGCCGGCGGCGCGAGCAGCACCTCGACGGCCTCCTCGCCGACCTTGCGGGCCGCGTGCTCGCGCGGGCCGTGCAGGAAGCGGGCGGTGTAGGACGCCTGCGGGTCGGCGTCGCGGCGCGCCTCGATCGTGGCTGCGAGGTGGGCCAGGACGCCGCCGGCGCCCTCGCCGAAGCACGTGGTGGCGCCGGTGTGGCAGGCCGGGCCGCGCGGCACGACGCCGAGCAGGACGGTGTCGCCGTCGCAGTCCAGGCGCGCCCACTCGACGTCGAGCACGTTGCCGGACGTCGCCCCCTTCTCCCACTGCTCGCCGCGGGAGCGGCTCCAGAACGTCGCCCGCCGCGTCTCCAGGGTCCGTCGCAGCGCCTCGGCGTCCTGCCAGGCGACCATCAGCACCGACCCGGTCGCGACGTCCTGGCAGACGCACGGCACCAGGCCGTCGGCGTCGTAGCGGACGGCGTCCGCGAGCCCGCCGAGGCTCAGCGGATCGGGAGTCCCCGCCTCCGGCACGCGTCCTTCACCTCCTCCACCGTGTGCGTCCCGTCGTGGAAGATCGAGGCCGCGAGGGCCGCGCTGCAGCCGGCCTCGAGGGCGTCGGCGAGGTGCTCCGGCCCCGCCGCCCCGCCCGAGGCGATGACCGGCACGCCGACCCGCCCCAGGATCTCGCCCAGCAGGTCGAGCGCGTAGCCCTTGCCGGTGCCGTCCGTGTCCATCGAGGTCACGAGCAGCTCGCCCGCGCCGCGCTCGACGGCCTCGGACGCCCACGCGACGGCGTCGCGCGGGGAGGGCCGGCGGCCGCCCGACTCGTAGGCCCGCCACGAGGCGCCCTCGGCCTTGGCGTCGATGGCCACCACGATGCACTGGCTGCCGTGCCGCTCCGCGCACTCGTCGACGAGGCCCGGGTCGCGCAGGGCGGCCGTGTTGATCGAGACCTTGTCCGCGCCGGCGGCCAGCAGCTCGCGCACCTGGCGCTCGGCCGTGACGCCGCCGCCGACGGTGACGGGGACGTCGACCTGCTCCGCGGCCTGCTCCACCTGGGCCAGCAGCGCGTCCCACGCCTCGTCGCCGGCGGTGATGTTGAGCCAGCAGATCTCGTCGGCGCCCTGCCGCGCGTAGCGGACGGCCGCGGCCACGGGCTCGCCGCAGTCGCGCAGGTTCACGAAGTTGACGCCCTTGACGACGCGGCCGGCCGAGACGTCGAGGCAGGGGATGACGCGCCTACGCAGCATCGGCCCAGGCCAGGAAGCCGCGCAGCATGGCCTCGCCGGCGGCCGCGGAGCGCTCGGGGTGGAACTGCGCGCCGGCCACGCGACCGGCGCCGACGAGGGAGGCGAAGCGCACGCCGTCGACCTCCGTGGTGCCGAGCGTCGCGTCGCCCGCGTCGAGCACGGCGAACGAGTGCGCGAAGTACGCGACGGCGGGCAGCTCGGCCGCCATCGGGTGGCCGTTGGCGGCGACGGCCTCGACGTCGTTCCAGCCCATGTGCGGCAGCCGCGCGACGCCCTCCAGCCGGCGCACGCGGCCGGGGAGGAAGCCGAAGCACGTGGCGTCGTTCTCCTCCGACGCCTCGAACAGCAGCTGCAGGCCCACGCAGACGCCGAGCAGGTGGGCTCCGTCGTCGACGGCGTCCCGGATCGCGTCCTCCAGCCCGTCGGCCCGCAGGCGCGCCATGGCCGGACCGGCGGCGCCCTGCCCGGGCACCATCAGCCGCCGCGCCGCGCGCACCCGCTCGGGGTCGCCGCTGAGCACCGCGCTGGCGCCGGCCCGCTCGAGGGCAGCGCGCAGCGAGCGCACGTTGCCGGCGCCGTAGTCGACCAGCACGACCTCGGGGGCGGCAGCCACCTAGAGCACGCCCTTGGTGGAGGGGACGTCGCCGCCGCGGCGGGGGTCGCGCTCGGTCGCCGCGCGCAGGGCGCGGGCCAGAGCCTTGAAGCTCGCCTCGACGGTGTGGTGGTCGTCCTCGCCGGTCGATGTCAGGTGGAGGTTGATGCGTCCGGCGCGCGCCACGGAGTCGAGCAGGTGCGGCCAGAGCGCCGCCCCGACGCCACCCACCGGCGCTCCGGACAGCGCGAGGTCGATGCGGGAGACGCCGCGCCCGCCGAGGTCGACCGTGCAGCTCGCGAGCGCCTCGTCCAGCGGTGCGCGGGCGTCGCCGAAGCGGTGGATGCCCGTGCGGTCGCCGAGCGCGCGATCGAGCGCCTGGCCCAGCGCGATGCCGCAGTCCTCGACCGTGTGGTGCTCGTCGACGTGGAGGTCGCCGCTGCAGCTGAGCTCGAGGTCGAGCAGGCCGTGCGTGGCGAGCGCGGTCAGCATGTGGTCGAGGAAGCCGACGCCGGTGGCCACGCTCGCCCGCCCGCTGCCGTCGACGTCGACGCGCACGTCGATCGTCGTCTCGCGGGTGCGGCGCGAGGCGGTGCCGCGACGGCCCCACACGCCCGCCGGGGCGGCCGGTGGCAGGGCCGGGACGGGGCGCCCCAGCATCGCCGCGAGGCCCTCGACGAGCCGATCGTTCTCCGGCGGCGTCGCGATGGAGGCGCGGATGACGCCCGCGAGCAGCGGCTCGTGGCCGAAGCTGCGCACCACGAGCCCGCGGGCGGCGAGCCCGGCGAACGCCTCCTCGCCGCTCCACGGGGTGCGGAAGGTGACGTAGTTGCCGGCACCGCCGACGACCTCGAGGTCGAGCGCCGCGACGCCGGCGGCCAGGCGGTCCCGCTCGGCCCGGATCGCGGCGGCGTCGACCCGCATGTCGGCCGCGCGGGCGCAGGCGAGCTCGGCCGCGCGCGCGGTCTGCGAGGAGATCGAGCCCGGCGGTCGCAGGGCGTCGAGCGCCCCGGCCAGCGCCGGGCCCGCCAGCGCGTAGCCGCAGCGGATGCCGCCGAGGCCCCAGCCCTTGGAGAAGGTGCGCGCGACGACGAGGTTCTCGTGCCGCTCGATGAGGCCAGCCAGGTCCTCGCCGCCGAGCTCGAGGTAGGCCTGGTCGACGAGCACGACGCCCGGACAGGCGTCGCACAGAGCGCTCACGGTCTCCGCCGGGACCTCCTCGCCGGTGGGGTTGTTGGGCGAGCAGAGCCAGACCAGCCGCGCGGCCGGGGCCTGGGCCAGGACCGCGTCGAGGTCGAGCCCGAGGCCGCCCGCCCGCGGCTCGACCGCCTCCAGACGGGCTCCCGCCGTGCGCGTGGCGACGGCGTACAGCTGGTACGTCGGCTTGGCCACGACCGCCATGTCGCCGCGCCCGAGCGCGAGCTGGGCGGTCAGCAGGATGATCTCGTCGGCGCCGGCGCCCGGCACCACCTGGGCGGGCGGCACGCCCGCGTACGCGGCGATGGCCTCGCGCAGGGGCCAGTAGGTCGCCTCGGGGTAGGAGCAGGCCGGCAGCGTCGCCACGTCGGCCGCGACCTCTGCCCACCAGGACGGGCTCAGCGGCAGGGTGTTCATGTCGAAGCGGCTGACGGGGCCGTCCGGCACGCCCTCCTGCCAGCGGTAGGGCGAGGGGCGGGCGAGCTCGGGCCGGACGAAGGGCAGCGTGGGCGAGGTCATGGGATCAGATGCTCGATGGGGAGGACGAGGATGCCGCTCGCGCCGCGCGTCTTGAGCGGGCCGAGCAGCCGGACGACGTCGCCCTGGTCGACGACGGCGTGCACGGCGTGCATGCCGCCGCGCGCCAGGGGCAGCACGGTCGGGGCGTCGATCCCCGGCAGGAGCTCGAGGATGGCAGTCGAGCGTCTCGTCGTGCGCGTTCAGCATGAGGTAGCGCTTGGGGCGCGCGGCGAGCACGGACGCGAGGCCGACGCGCAGGTGCTCGACGCGCTCGGCGAGCTCCGGCGCGAGGTCGGGAGACGCCAGCAGCACGGCCTGCGAGTCGATGATCGTCTCCAGCTCGGCGAGCCCGTTCTGGCGCAGCGTCTCGCCGCTCGAGACGAGGTCGGCCACCGCCTCGGCGGCGCCCAGCGACGGCGCGAGCTCGACGGAGCCCGAGATGGCGATGATCTGGGCCGCGACGCCCCGCGCCGCCAGGTATGCGCGGGTGGTGGCGGGGTACGAGGTCGCCACCCGCAGCCCCTCCAGGTCGCGCGCCTCGCGCACCGGCCCGCCCGCGGGCGCCGCCAGCGCGAGCCGGCAGCGGCCGTAGCCCAGCTCGAGCAGCGAGGCCAGCTCGACGCCCGCCTCGGCGACCTGGTTCGAGCCCGCGATGCCGACGTCGACGGCCCGATCGTCGAGCAGCACCGGGATGTCGTCCGCACGCGCGAGGAGGACGTCGAGGTCGTGCTCGGCCAGCCGCATGCGCAGGCGCCGCCCGTCGGGCTCGACGTCCATGCCGGCGTCGCGGAAGAGGCGGAACGACGGCTCGGCGAGGCGGCCCTTCGACGGCAGGGCGACCCGCAGCGTCGTCACGCCGCACCCGCCGTGCGGTCGAGCACCAGCCGGTAGCCGCCCTCGCCGTGGCGCAGCCAGTGCGCGACGCGGGTGACGGTCGTGGTGGAGCAGCCGACGCGGCGCGCGATCTCGGCGTAGGGGACGCCCTGGTCGACGAGGCGCGCGGCGGCCAGGCGGTGGCCCAGGGCCTGCAGCTCCGCGACCGTGCACACGTCGCGCAGGAACGCCGCCATCTCCTCGTCGCTCCCGAGGCTGCGCAGGCCGCGGCAGAGGGCCTCGAAGTCGGGCGTGCGCCAGTCGTCGTTCACGCGCAGCATGTTAGCATGCTAACACGATGCGGACGTTCGAGATCATCCCCGCGCTCGACCTCGCCGGCGGGCGGGTCGTGCGCCTCGTGCAGGGCCAGTTCGCCGCCGAGACCGCGTACGGCGACGACCCGGTCGCGCTCGCCACCGGATTCTGGCGCGACGGCGCGACCACCGTGCACGTCATCGACCTCGACGCGGCCCGCACCGGCGAGCGCCCGGCCGCGCACGTCGACGCCATCGCCGAGATCCTCGCGCGCCGCCCCGACGGCGGCCTCGTCCAGGTCGGCGGCGGACTGCGCGACGAGGCGGCGGTCGACGCGGCGCTGGCGCTCGGGGTCGACCGCGCCCTCATCGGCACCCTCGCCTTCCGCGACCCGCCGGCGCTGGACCGACTCGTCGCGCGCCACGGCGACCGCATCTGCGTCACCGCCGACACCCTCGAGGGCTCCGTGCGGGTGGCCGGCTGGCAGGAGGACAGCGGGGTGGACGTCGTCGCGGCCGTCCGCGAGCTCGCCGGGCGCGGCGTCGGCGCCTTCCTCGTCACGGCCATCGAGCGCGACGGCACCCTCGCCGGCCCCGACCTGCGGCTGCTCGCGGCCGTGCGGCAGGCGACGGACGTCCTGCTGCTGGCGAGCGGGGGGATCGGCTCGATCGACGATCTGCGGGCCGTGCGAGACGTCGGCGCGGACGGCGTCGTGGTGGGCCGGGCGCTGCTCGCGGGCGCCTTCACGCTGCCGGAGGCGCTCGGCCAACTCTAAAGTTGTAGTAAAGATTGCGCAGGGCGGAGACCACACTCAACCTCTAGCTGATAGTGTGAGCTGGCTCCCCGGGGTTCAAGGGGTCGAACCCTCCAGTCGATATCGAGCCTGTGCGACGACTCGCCCTCACCGCTGCTGCCCTGTTCGCGCTCGTGGCCGCGCCCGCCGCCGACGCGCGCCGCGCCGCCACGCCGCCGTCCTGGGCCGCCAACGACATCGCGACCGTCGTGGCGCGGGGCCTGCTGCCCGGCGTGACGGCGGCGACGTTCCAGCCCGACCTGCCGCTCGACTCGGCGACGCTGCAGCTGCTCGTCGCCGGCGCCCTGCCGCAGGGCAGCGTGCGTGCGCGCGTGCCCGCCGGGCGCACGGCGCTCACGATCGGCCAGCTCGACGCCACCCTCGTCCGCGCCGCCGGCCTCGGGCCCGACGCGAGCCGCGCACTGGCGGCCCTCCGCCGCGCCGGCTACAAGCCCCGCGGCGACGCCGGCACCGAGGTCACGGCCCGCCTGCTCGGCCTGCGCTACAACCACCCGACCGGCACCGACGAGCTGGAGCGCAGCGTGACCGAGCCGGCGACGCGCGCCGAGGCGGCGTACTCCATCGCCCGCGTGCTCCAGTGGGGCGGCTGGGAGGTCGCCGAACGCCCGCTCCACGCTCGCGCTGCTGGAGGGCCTGCCGGTCACCGAGGGCGAGCGGTACGCCGCCCTGCAGCGCGCGGTCGTGCTGATCGGCCAGCCCTACGTGTGGGCCGGCGAGTGGGAGAAGCCCGACGCGCCCGACGGCGAGCACCAGGCCCACGGCGGCTTCGACTGCTCGGGCCTCGTGATGCGCGTCTTCGTGCACGACCCCGCGGTGCCGCAGGGTGTCGCGGCGCGCGTCGGCGGGCGCTCGACCTACGAGATCGCGAAGACGACGCCGAAGCCGCAGCGGCTCGCCCCCGAGGCGGTGCAGCCCGGCGACGTGCTGCTGTTCGGCTCGAAGGGCCGCAGGTCGACGTGGAAGCAGGTCGACCACGCGGGCATCGCGATGGGCAACGGCCTCTTCATCCACTCCTCCAGCCAGGGCGTCACGATCGCCCGCTGGGACACCGGCTGGCACGCCGACTCCTTCGCCTGGGGCAAGGACGTGCTGGGCCCCGCGGGCGCGCCGGCGCAGCCCGCCGCACCGCCCGCGTAGGCCGTCGCTGCCCCGGCCGCGGTGCCGGGGAGGGCTCGCAGTACGCTGGACGCCGTGCTACGGCTGCTGGAGTGCCTGAGCGGCGCGGCCACTGGTGCCGACGCGTTCTGCGAGATCGGCGTCGACGACCTGCCGTCCGTCCGCGAGCGCGCACGCGGAGGCGACGTCGTCTGGGTCGACGTCGAGGACGCGACGACGGAGGAGATCGACACCCTGTCGAGGCTCTTCGATTGGCATCGGCTGATCAGCGAGGGCCTGGCGCAGGGCGGGCAGCGCCAGAAGGCGGAGCAGTTCGGCGACCTGCTGATGATCGTCGTCCACCTGCCGCGCGCTCGAGTACATCGACGACCGCAAGACGATCGAGCTCACGGAGATCGACATGGTCGTCGGCGATCACTGGCTGGTGACCTCGCACTCCGGCGTGCCGCACCTCATGGACCAGGTCGCGCCGCTCGTGCAGGCGCGCGCCGATCTCGACGAGAACGGGGCGATGGCCGTCGTGACGACGCTCTTCGACCGGCTCGTCGACCAGTACGAGGAGTACGCCGACCGGCTGGCCGAGAAGGTCGAGGAGCAGGACCGCGAGCTGCTCGAGCCGACGGCGGCCAACCCGGTGGAGAGCCTGCGGCGCACGGCCGAGGTGCGCCACGCGGTGCTGCGGCTGCGACGGGCCACCGGACAGCTGCGCGAGCTGGTCGGCGTGCTGGTGCGCCACGAGCTGGTCGCGCCGGGCCACACCGACGCGCTCGACCTCGAGCTGCGCGACGTCTACGACCACGTCGTCCGCGCCCACGATGACCTCGACATCCTCTACGAGCGGCTGGCCAGCCTCGCCGACACGCGCCTCGCGCTCACCGCCTACACGCAGAACGAGATCACGAAGAAGCTCTCGGCGTGGGGCGCGATCCTGCTCGTGCCGACGGTCGTGACGGGCTGGTTCGGGATGAACTTCCACCACCTCGGCCTGCTGAGCTGGCGGCACGGGGACCTGGTGGCGTTCGTGATCATCCTGACGATCGGCGGCCTGCTGTACCTCGGCCTGCGTCGCGCGCGCTGGCTCTGACCGCGGCCCGGAGGTGGCCCCGAGCACGTCCCACGGACGGAGGACGCCGGCAACCGTTGGAGTGTCCGCCGAACCTCCCCGTGTTTGGGCTCGAAAGCCTAGGGTGAACAGCCGATAACGCGTACGTGCCCTCCGCCCTGACCGGGCTCCAGGGCCGGCCGCGACCGGCGGCCAGCACGTCTCGCGAAGGATCGCTACCACCTCGAGGTCTCCATGCTCGCGCGCCTGCTCCGACTCGCCATCGCCCCCAAGACGGTCCAACCCCGCTGGCTCGAGGATCGGCTCATGTGGGTGGCGTCGATCGACCGCACGCTCGAGGCGTGCGCGGAGCCCGGGTCGCGATCGCTCATCCGCGCCGAGGTCGTGTGGTCGTGCGTCCCGGCGCTGCACGCGATCAAGGGCGTCCTCGCGGACCCCGCCCGCCACGTGGCGCCGAACGCCATCAAGAAGCTCCGCGCCTTCCTCACGGACGGCGCCTCCTCGCCGCTCTTCCGCGACGACCCCGATGCGGCGCGGATGGTGGTCGAGGAGCTCGCCGAGGTCTTCGTCGAGGGCGACGAGACCTCCATCGCCACGTAGCCGGTCCGCGGCCGCTCGGCCCGCTCCCGTCTACGCTTCAACGGATCCGTCCGACGCCCTGACTAGGCTCTGACGTCCCTGTCCGGCACCCCGAGTGGTGCCCAGGTGGGAACGGAAAGCCCCCATCCGGACGTTGTCGGAGGAGACGAGAGCTGTGAAGGTCGAGCGTCGATACACCACCGCGGGATCCGACCCCTATGCAGGGATCGCGTTCGTCGAGCGCACGTCTCGGATCGTCAATCCGGACGGCTCGGTGGTGTTCGAGGCCACGGTCACGGCGCCCGAGGCGTGGTCCCAGGTCGCCGTCGACATCCTGGCGCAGAAGTACTGCCGCAAGGCCGGTGTCGCTCGTGCCCTCAAGCCCGTCTCCGAGGACGGCGTGCCCGAGTGGCTGCAACGGCACCAGCCCGACGACGACGCGCTCGGCAAGCTGCCCGCCGAGGAGCGCACCGGCGGCGAGACGGACGCCCGCGAGGTGTTCCGCCGCATGGCCGGCTGCTGGACCTACTGGGGCGTCACGAACGGCTACTTCGCGGGCGAGGACGCGCGCGCGTTCTACGACGAGCTGCAGGCCATGCTCGCGCTGCAGGTCGCCGCGCCGAACTCGCCGCAGTGGTTCAACACGGGCCTGCACTGGGCGTACGGCATCGCCGGCCCGCCGCAGGGGCACTGGTTCGCGGAGGTCGACGGCACCCTGCGCCGCTCGACGAGCGCGTACGAGCGCCCCGCCCCGCACGCGTGCTTCATCCAGTCCGTGGCCGACGACCTCGTGAACGAGGGCGGCATCATGGACCTGTGGACGCGCGAGGCCCGCGTGTTCAAGTACGGGTCGGGCACCGGCTCCAACTTCTCCGCCATCCGCGGCGCCGAGGAGCGCCTGTCGGGCGGCGGCCGCTCCTCCGGCCTCATGAGCTTCCTCAAGATCGGCGACCGGGCCGCGGGCGCGATCAAGTCGGGCGGCACGACGCGGCGCGCCGCGAAGATGGTGACGCTCGACCTCGACCACCCGGACATCGAGCAGTACGTCCGCTGGAAGGTCGTCGAGGAGAAGAAGGTCGCCGCGCTCGTGGCGGGCTCGCGCGCGCTCGACCGGCACCTCAACGCCGTCATCGCGGCGACGGAGGAGGGCGACGGCGACGAGCGCTTCGCCGCGCGCTCGAACCCGGCGCTGGCGCAGGCGGTGCGCGCGGCGCGGCTCGCCGGCGTGCCCGACGCCTCGATCCAGCGCGCCCTCGACCTCGCGCGCCAGGGCGTGCGCGAGCTGCGCATCGACGTCTACGACACGGACTGGCAGTCCGAGGCCTACACCACGGTCTCCGGCCAGAACTCGAACAACTCCGTGCGCGTCACGAACGACTTCATGCGCGCCGTCGAGGAGGACGACGAGTGGCCGCTCTACGAGCGGACCGAGCTCGAGCGCGCCCGTGAGGCCGGCCGGGCGCCGCGCCCGTGCAAGACGCTGCGCGCGCGCGACCTGTGGGACGAGATCTGCGAGGCGGCCTGGACCTGCGCCGACCCCGGCGTCCAGTTCACGACACCATCAACGAGTGGCACACCTGCCCGGCCGACGGCGAGATCAACGCGTCCAACCCGTGCAGCGAGTACATGTTCCTCGACGACACGGCCTGCAACCTCGCGTCGATCAACCTGATGAGGTTCGACGACCGCCGGCGGGTTCGACGTCGAGGGCTACCGCCACGCGTCGCGCCTGTGGACGATCGTGCTCGAGATCGTCGGTGCTGATGGCGCAGTTCCCGTCGCGCGAGATCGCGGAGCGCAGCTGACGACTACCGCACGCTCGGCCTCGGCTACGCGAACCTCGGCACGCTGCTGATGCGCCGCGGCCTGCCCTACGACTCGCCCGAGGCGGTCGCGCTGTGCGGCGCCCTCAGCGCGATCATGCACTGTCACGTCCTACGCGACGAGCGCCGAGATGGCGGCCGAGATGGGGCCGTTCCCCGGCTACGCCCGCAACCGCGACGCCATGCTGCGCGTGATGCGCAACCACCGCCGCGCCGCGTACGCGTCGCCGGCGAGCGACTACGAGGGCCTGACCGTGATGCCGCAGGGCATCGACCCGGCGCACTGCGAGCCGGCGCTGCTGGCCGCCGCGCGCGGCGGACTGGCGACCGGGCGCTGGAGCTCGGCGAGCAGCACGGCTACCGCAACGCGCAGGTCACCGTGCATCGCGCCGACGGGCACCATCGGCCTGGTCATGGACTGCGACACGACGGGCATCGAGCCCGACTTCGCGCTCGTGAAGTTCAAGAAGCTGGCCGGCGGCGGCTACTTCAAGATCGTCAACCAGTCCGTGCCGGCGGCGCTGCGGCGCCTCGGCTACACGGCCGCAGCAGGTCGACGCGATCGTCGCGCTACGCGGTCGGCGCCGGCACGCTGGCCGGCTGCCCGCACCTCGACCCGCGAGAGCCTGCGCGCGCAGGGCTTCGACGACGACGCGATCGCGACGCGTCGAGGCGGCGCTGCCGAGCGCGTTCGACGTCCGCTACGCGTTCAACCGCTTCACGCTCGGCGACGAGACCATCGTCGAGCGCCTCGGCGTCGAGCCCGACCGCCTCGACGAGCCGGGCTTCGACCTGCTGACGGCGCTCGGCTTCGCCGACGAGGAGATCGAGGCGGCGAACGACTACGTCTGCGGCACGATGACGGTCGAGGGCGCGCCGCACCTCAAGGACGAGCACCTGCCGGTGTTCGACTGCGCCAACCGCTGCGGCAAGAAGGGCACGCGCTTCATCCGCGCCGCTGGCGCACATCGAGATGATGGCCGCGGCGCAGCCGTTCCTCTCGGGCGCGATCTCCAAGACCATCAACCTGCCGAACGAGGCGACCATCGACGACGTCGCGGAGTGCTACCGCGTGTCGTGGCAGAAGATGGTCAAGGCCGTCGCGCTCTACCGCGACGGCTCGAAGCTCTCGCAGCCGCTGAGCTCGGCCGGCGACGAGGACGCTCGACGTCGGGGAGCTCGAGCCGCTCGAGGCGGCCGCGGTGCTGCCGGCGGTCGAGGAGGTCGCGGAGCGCGTCGTGGTCGAGTACCTGCGCGAGCGCCGGCGGCTGCCGGACCGCCGCGCGGGCTACACGCAGAAGGCGACGATCGGCGGGCACAAGATCTACCTGCGCACCGGCGAGTACGAGGACGGCCGCTCGGCGAGATCTTCATCGACATGCACAAGGAGGGCGCGGCCTTCCGCTCCCTGATGAACTGCTTCGCGATCGCGATCTCGCTCGGCCTGCAGCACGGCGTGCCGCTGGAGGAGTACGTCGACGCGTTCGTGTTCACGCGCTTCGAGCCGAACGGCATGGTCACGGGCAACCCGCACATCCGCATGTCGACGTCCGTGATCGACTACATCTTCCGCGAGCTCGCCATCTCCTACCTGGGCCGCAACGAGCTGGCGCAGGCGGGGCAGAGCGACCTCCACCACGACACCATCGGCAAGCCGCGCACCGAGCGCTTCGGTCCGGCGTCGTCCATCGCGGCCGGCGACCCGGTGCGCGCGCCGAGCCCGAACGGGCCCTCGGCGGGCGGCGCGTCGCGGGACGCGGGGTTCGAGGAGGGCGACGCCGTCGGCGGCCCGTCGGCAGGCCCGACCTCCGCGGCGATCGGCTCGGAGGCCCCGGTGCGCCCGGTGGCCTCGCTGATGACGGAGCGCGACGAGGCCCGCCTCAAGGGCTACGAGGGCGACGCGTGCTGGAACTGCGGCCAGCTCACTCTCGTCCGCAACGGCACGTGCCTGAAGTGCGTGACGTGCGGCGAGACGTCCGGCTGCAGCTGACACGCTGAACGACTGACACCCGGCCCTGCGGGTCCACCCGGACCCGCAGGGCGCGGTGCCACTCCGTGCGACGATTTGCTGCTGACCTACTCGGTCGTCAGGTGTGTCGTCGCGCGCGGATGACCGCGTCGACGCCGGTGCCGGCCTGCGGCCGCGGACGCTCCTCGGCGGCGATCGGCTGCCACTGGCCCGGGTCGAGGGCCGCGAGCGCGGCCTCGACGGAGACCTGCACCTGCCCGGCCGCGGCCGTCGCGGTGCCGGTGGCCGGGTCGACCGGGCGATGGCCGACCAGGAACAGCGTCCCGCCGTGAGCGACGCCCGTCGCCATCCGCTGCACCAGCTCCTCGACCGATCCGGCCTCGCTCAAATCCGCAGAAGGAATGGTCGAGGTACCAATTGGACGTACGCGGTCGCGACAGCGCCTGCGTCCCCCGTCCACCATCTTGCCTCGAAGGGATCTCCGATGCCGCTTCTCGTCATCGTCACCATCATGCTCGCCGTCGCCGTGCTCGCGCTTCTCGGTGGAGCCGACTCGCGTGACTACCGGTCGCGCTGGTTCCCAGCTGCGTAGCGCCTAGGCTTGGTCCGGCGCGCGGCGACCCGCCGCGCGCCGAGCCGGGAGGGAGACGTGCAGATCCCCAAGGCGACGGAGGACGACCGGGCCTGGTTCCAGGCGGTGCTGCCGGACGACGCACGGGTCGAGGTGAAGCCGATGTTCGGCAACCTCGGCGCGTTCGTCGCCGGCAACATGTTCGCCGGGCTGTTCGGCGCCGACGTCGGCGTGCGGCTGGCCGACGACGACCGCGAGGCGCTGCTCGCCGACGGCGGCGGGCCGTTCGGGCCGGCCGAGCGCCCGATGGGCGGCTACGTCGCGCTGCCCGCGGCGTGGCGCGGCGATGCGGCGACGGCGCGGCCGTGGCTCGAGCGCGCGTTCGCGTACGCCGCCACCATGCCGCCGAAGGCGCCGAAGCCGCGCAAGGGCAAGGCCGGCGCGTAGCCGGGCGACCGGACGGGCGGCCGCCGCGCGCTGTAGCATCGGCCGCATGTCGCCGCCAAGCTCGCCCGGCGCGCCGGCCGGGTCCGCCGACGACCTCGCCTCCGGGTTCGACCACAACGACCACGCGATGCGCGCGCGGTGCGCGGAGGTCTACGGCACGCTCCGCAGCGCCTGTCCCGTGTTCCACAGCGACGAGTGGGGCGGCTTCTGGGTCGCGAGCCGGTACGAGGACGTGTACGAGGTCGGTCGCGACATCGAGCGCTTCGTGTCCGCGTCCGGGCGTGATGCTGCCGCCGGTGGGGCACGGCCGGCCGCTCCTGCCGATGGAGAGCGACCCGCCCGAGCACCCGGCCTACCGCGAGCTGCTCCTGCCGCGCTTCGCCCCGGCCGCGGTCGCCGCGCTCGAGGACGACATCCGCGCGCTCGCCCGCGAGCTGGTCGACGAGATCGCCGACCGCGGGCGGGCCGACGTCTACGAGCAGCTCTGCAAGCCGCTGCCGCTCCTGATGATCACCCAGCTGCTCGGCGTCGAGCGGGACGACGAGTTCTGGGAGTGGACGGACACGCTCATGTACGGGCGCGTCCAGGGCATCTCGCAGGAGCGCATCCTCGAGGTCGCCGGCGAGCTGTACGCGTACCTCGGCCGCGAGGTCGAGAAGCGCCGCGCCCGGCCCGGCGACGACCTCATCTCGCTGCTCCTGCAGGGCACGGTCGACGGCCGGCCGTACCGCGAGGCGGAGATGCTCGACCTCTGCTTCTTCCTGCTCATCGCGGGGCTGGAGAACACCGGCTTCGGCATCCGCGCGACCCTCCGCCACCTCGCGGTCCGGCCCGACCACCGCGCCGCCGTGCTGGCCGACCCGTCGCTCGTGCACAACGCGGTCGAGCAGTCGCTGCGCCTGTACTCGCCCGTCACGGCGCTGTGCCGCACGGCCGCGGAGGACACCGACGTGAACGGCCAGCACATCCGTGCGGGCGAGCGGATGCTGCTGCTGTTCGGCTCGGCGAACCGGGACGAGACCGTCTTCGAGGACGCCGACGAGTTCCACCTCGAGCGCCGCGACGGGCGCCACGTCGCGTTCGGCATCGGGCCGCACCGCTGCGTCGGCTCGCACCTGGCGCGCCTCGAGATGCGCATCGCGATCGAGGAGTTCCTGCGCCGCGTGCCCGACTTCCGCCTGGCGCCCGGTCCCGATCCCGGGCTGGTACGCGGCGAGCGCGCTGGAGCTCGTGTGGGACGTGGACGGACGCAACGGAGGAGGCGCGTGAAGGTCGAGGTCGATCGCTCGATGTGCGTCGGGCACGCCCAGTGCTCCGCCATCTGCCCGACGGTCTTCTCGAACGACGAGCTCGGCTACGCGGTCGTCGCGGGCGACGGCACCGTCGCGGCGGCGGACGAGGAGGACGCCCAGCTGGCGGTCGACTCGTGCCCCGAGCAGGCGATCGCGGTCGTCGACGACTGACCGCGCCGCGCGCCAAGTGGCGCGCGCTCCGCGTGCCAAGTGGCGCGGCCGTGCGCCAAGTGGCGCGGCCGTGCGCCAAGTGGCGCGGCGCGGCGGGGTCGCTCAGCCGTCGCGTCGCGCGATCACGCTCGCGTACGCGATGTGGCCGAAGAAGGCGCCTGCGTCCGAGCGGCGGCGCGCCTCCGCCTTCAGCGCCGCGGCGAGCTCCGGGTTCGCGCGGCCGGCGTCCACCAGCAGGTCCGCGCCGCGGTCGATCAGCGCCAGGAAGTACGGGCGTGCCGTCGGCGCCTCGACGTAGCCGTGGCTCCGCTGATCCTCCACCGCGAAGCCCGCCGCCGTCGCCAGCGCAGGCAGCCGGCGGGCGAGCCAGCGGTCGTGGACCAGGAACTCGACGGACGCGTCGATGCACGCCTGCAGGGGGTCGGCGTCGCTCAGCGCGCAGGTCGGCGTCGCGTAGTCGCCGTCGAATGCCGCCAGCACGCCGCCCGGCCGCAGCACCCGGTGCGCCTCGGCGAGCGCGCGCTCCGGCCCGGGAACGTGACAGAGGGTCGTGTAGAAGACGACCACGTCGACCGAGCCGTCGGGCAACGGCACCGCGCGGGCGTCGCCCTCGAGGAACTCGACGCGCTCGCCCTCGTGCGCCAATTGGCGCGCCGCCAATTGGCGCGCCCGCTCCAGGAAGAACGGCGACGGGTCGACGCCGACGACGGAGGCGACCGCCGGGAGCGCCGCCAGCGCGCGCGTCACCGGGCCGGTGCCGCAGCCGATCTCGACGCACCGCGAACCTGCGCCAATTGGCACGCCGGCGAGGAACGCCGCGCGGATCGCCGCCTGGCCGGGGTCGGCGGCGCGCACCTCCAGCGTCTCGGCGAGGCTGCGCAGCACCGCTTCGTCGGCGTCGGTGATGGTCGCGTAGACGTCAGGCATGACGGCTCCTGATCGCTGGGGGTGCCGCCGACACTCGTGCCCGCCGCCGACGGTGTCAAGCGCGCCGCCTACGATGAGGACGTGGTCGCACCTCGCGAGGACCGCTTCCCGTTGGGGGCCGCGATCGTCTTTCTCGGCGGGCTCGCGCTCGGGGCCTGCTGCATCACCCTCATGTTCCTGTCCATGCGCTCGGTCATGGACGTCGGCGGGAGCTGCGCCGACGGCGGGCCGTACGTGTCCGCGCAGCCCTGCCCCGACAACGTCGCCGGCATCATGGTCGGCTCCATCTGGGGGCTCGTGATCGCGTGCGCCGTCGCCGGCGTCGCGGCCGTGAAGATGCACCGCGGGTACGGCGCGATCGTGCTCCTCGCGTGGCCGGCGCTGTTCCTCTCGCTCGGCTGGAACTTCCTCGACTACGGGCTCGACCCGCCCGGCGGCCAGGACGGCGTGGAGATCGGCTGGCTCGTCTGCGCGGTGGTCTTCTTCGCGATGGGCGGTCTGCCGCTGCTGCCCGTCCTGTGGCGGCCGCGGCGGCTGTGGCGCCTGTTCTGGCCGTCCGACGACCCGTACGCGGAGGGCCGGACGCTGCGGCGGTTCGGGCTGCCGACGCGCGGGCTGCGGGTCGACGAGCCCGTCGACGCGCGCCCGTTCGTGCGCAGCGGGGCGGCCCCACGGCGCGGGCCGACGCCGCCGGGCGCCCCACCCGACGATGCTGGCGGCGATCTCGTCGACCGGCTCGAGCGGCTCGCCCGGCTGCACCGCGAGGGCTCGCTCGACGACGCCGAGTACGACGCCGCCAAGCGCGCCGTCATCGACGAGGCGGACCAGTCCGCGTGACGCAGAACGGCCGGCTGCTGATGTTCGTCGCCATCCTCGCCGCGCTCGTCGGCGGGGTCTGGCTCGGCGTCTGGCTCTTCGACGCCGCGACCTGACGTCAGCCGACCAGGCGGTAGACCCGGCCGGTCCGCGCTCGACGCGACGTAGACGTCGCCGTTGCCGCCCTCGCCGAAGCTCGTGATGGCGCCGACGCCCGTGTGCGTCGCGGGGCGGCTGGCCCCGCCCGCCGTCTTCTTGATCGAGCGGATCCAGCTCTGGCAGTAGTCGGCGTAGACGTAGCGGCCGCGCAGGCTCGGGGCGCGGGCGCTGCGGACGACGAAGCCGCCCGTGATCGAGCAGCCCTCGGCGTGCGTGTACTGGCTGATCGGCCGGATCAGGCGCCCGGGCGTCGGCTTCGGGTCGAACGGGCTGGTGCCCTCGAAGGCGTCCCAGCCGAAGTTCAGCAGGCCGCCGGTGCCGCGCCTCACGAAGTCGATCTCCTCGATGTTGCCCTGGCCGACGTCGCCGATCCACAGGTCGCCGGTCTGCCGGTCGAACGAGAAGCGCCACGGGTTGCGCACGCCGAGCGCCCAGATCTCGGGCTTGCCGCCGCCGCGGCGGTACGGGTTCGTCGCCGGGATGGCGTACTGCCGGCCGCCCGTGCGGTGGTCGACGTCGATGCGGAGGATCTTGCCCAGCAGCTCCTGCGGGTTCTGGGCGCGGTTCTCCGGGTCGCCGCCCGAGCCGCCGTCGCCCATGCCGATGTACAGGAAGCCGTCCGGGCCGAAGGCGAGCTGCCCGCCGTTGTGGTTCTCGTACGGCTGGTGGATGCGCAGCAGCACGCGCGCGCTTCCCGGCAGCGCCCGGTTGCCGCGGGCGCGGTACTCCACGATGCGCGTCTCCAGGCCGTTCGCGCCCTGCGCCGTGTAGTCGACGTAGAGCCTGCGGTTGGTCGCGAAGTCGGGGTGGAAGGCGACCGACAGGAGCCCCGTCTCGCCACCCGAGTCGACGTTCTGGCGGATGTCGAGGAACGTCGTCAGCTTGCCGGCGCGCAGCACGCGGATGCGCCCGGGCTGCTCGACGATGAACAGGCGGGCATCGCCGTCGGGCGCTGCGACGTGGACCGGGTGTTTGAAGGCCGCTGGCGACCGGCTGCAGGCGCGGCGCAGCGTTCGCGGCGGCCGGCGCGGCCGCGAGGGCGGCGGCCGCGAGGACCGTGATGGCACGCATCCGCGGATGGTACCCAGCGCCGCGGGGTGCCACGCCGCCTCAGCGCGGCGGCCAGATCGCGCCCTCGATGCGCTCCACGGCGTCGGCAGCGGGCGGGAAGCCGGCGCCCTCCGCGAGCGCCGCCGCCATGCCGAGCGCCGACACGGCTGCGTCGAACGCGTGCTCCGACGCCGCCGCGTCGCGGGCGTGCGCCGGGTCGAGCGCGGGGTGGAAGCTCTCCAGGTACGCCGCACGGGCGCCCGCGGACGACTTGCGCACCGGGCGCGTGAAGCGGCGCGGGTAGATCTCCACGACGCGCGGCCAGCCGTCGTCGTGGAAGGGCCAGACGGCGAAGCCGGCGCGCCGCAGCGTCAGCAGGTGCGGCATCCCGCGGACGCTGCCCGTGCCGACGGCGCCCGTGCCGCCGACCTGGAAGATCGACTTCGCCGGCGGATGCGCGAGCTCCGTGAGCCGCAGGTGGGCCGGCAGCTCCGGGCGCCGCTTGCCCGGGCGGCCCCACCAGGGCGGCTCGACGTCGCGCAGCCAGCGCTCGCCCTCGGCGGCCGCACGGGCCCAGAGGTCGTCGGCCGTGTGCACGCCGAGACGCGCCGCGTACCAGGCCGGCACCGCGAAGGCGAAGTCGAGCCCGACCAGCGCCGGCGCGCCGGGCGGCAGCTCGGCGATCAGGTGCGCGACCAGCTCCTCGCGGGTGCGGCCGGCCTCCAGCCGGAGCAGCCGCTCGCCGTCCGGCGCCGCCTCCGCCAGCCAGATCAGCCGCTGCTCGCCCTGCTGCGCCCCCGACCAGTCCACGGCGAGCACGCGCATCGGCGGATCGTAGGCGCGGCAGACCGCCCGGCGCCGCTCACCGCCGCGCCCGCCCCTGCGCGAAGTGCTGCGGCGGCGGGGCGACGGCGCGCAGGTCGGACAGCGCGGCGACCTCCTGTCTGCTGCTGGCGCCGGCGCGCCAGGGTGCGGTGGCCGGGCGCGTCGAGCGGCGCGAGCGACTCCACCAGCACGTTGACGTTGCGGTCGCGGCGCTCGAGCGTGCCCTCCGTCAGGAGCAGCGGCTCGGTGCGCGCCAGCAGCCGGAAGCGCTCGTAGACGTCGGGGAAGAGGATCAGGTTGACGAGCCCGAACTCGTCCTCCAGCAGCAGGAAGACGATGCCGTTGGCGCTCGCCGGGCGCTGGCGGGCGATCGCCAGGCCGGGCAGCGCCAGCTTCGTGCCCGTCCGCAGCTCGTAGAGGTCGGCGCTGGAGACGACGTCGTCGAGCTCCCGGCGGATGCGCGCGATCGGGTGCTCGCGGACGGACAGGCCGACGTGGGCGTAGTCGGCCACCAGCAGCTCCCACGCGTCGGGCTCCGGCAGCACCGGCACGCCGCCGACGTGCAGGTCGAGCGCGAGCTGGCGGCCGCCGCGGACGGTCGCCGAGCGCATCGCGAGCCCGAGCTCCCACACCAGCCGCCGGCGCGGCCCGAGCGCGTCGCACGCGCCGGACGCGACCAGCCGCTCCAGCCGGTCCTGCGACAGGTCGAGCCGGCGGGCGAGGTCGCGCACCGAGCCGAACGGGCCGTTCGCCTCGCGCTCGCGCACCACCGCGGCCGCGCCCTCCTCGCCGAGCCCCGTGATCGAGGCGAGGCCCACCCGCACCGCGCCGTCCTCGAGGCGGGACTCGACGTGCGAGCGGTGCAGGTCGGGATGGCGCACCTCGATGCCGCGCCGCTCGGCGTCCCGCACCAGCGAGGCCGGCGGGTAGAAGCCCATCGGCTGGGCGTTGAGCAGCGAGCAGAGGAACGCCGCCGGGCGGTGCCGCCGCAGCCAGGAGCTCTGGTAGGCGAGCAGCGCGAACGCGGCGGCGTGCGCCTTGGGGAAGCCGAACGCCGAGAAGGCGAGGATCTTCTCGAAGACGGTGCGCGCCGTGTGCTCGGGCACGCCGCGACCCGCGGCGCCGTCGCGGAACGACTGCCACTGCGCCTCCATCGCCGCCCGCGAGCGGCGCCGGCTCATCGCTCGCCGCAGCGTCTCGGCCTGCCCGGCGGTGAAGCCCGCGAGCGCCTGCGCGACGTCGAGCACCTGGTCCTGGAAGACGATCACCCCGAGCGTCTCGGCGAGCGCCTCCTCCAGCAGCGGGTGGTCGTACGGCACGGGGAACGAGGGGTCGTTGCGGACGGCCTGCAGGCGCTGCAGGAACGGGTGCACCGCGCCGCCCTGGATCGGGCCGGGACGCACCAGCGCGACCTCCACCACGAGGTCGTCGAGGCACTGGGGCCGCGTCCGCAGCAGCATCTGCATCTGGGCCCGCGACTCGATCTGGAACACGCCGACGGTGTCCGCCGCCTGGATCTCCGCGTACACCTCGGGGTCGTCGAGCGGGATGCGCGAGAGGTCGAGGTGCTCGCCCGTGGCCCGCCCGAGCTCCGCCACGCAGGACTCGACCGCCGACAGCATCCCCAGCCCCAGCAGGTCGATCTTCAGGAAGCCCGCGTCGGCGCACGAGTCCTTGTCCCACTGGCAGAGGGTGCGCCCCTCCATCGCCGCCGGCTGCAGCGGCACGAGCCGGTCGAGCGGGCGATCGGAGATGACCATGCCGCCCGGGTGCTGCGAGAGGTGGCGGGGGAGGCCGGCGATCTCCTTCGACAGCGCGTCGAGGGCCCGGAAGCGCAGGTCGCCGGCCCGCTCGGCGATGCCCGGCAGCTTGCGCAGCTCGTCGCCGACGTTCGCGGCGTTCCAGCCGTCGGAGGCCGTCGCGAGCCGGGCGATGTCGCTCGGCGGCAGCCCCAGCGCCTTGCCGAGCTCGCGGATGGCGCCGCGCGCGCGGTACGTCGCGAAGGCGCCGACGAGGCAGGACTGCCGCGGCCCGTACGTCTCGTGCACCCGCACGATCAGCCGCTCGCGGATGTCGCGCGGGAAGTCGAGGTCGATGTCGGGGACGCTCGCGAGCTCCTTGTTGAGGAAGCGGCCGAGCGAGAGGCGCCCCTCCACCGGGTCGACGTGCGAGAGCCCCGTGAGGTAGCAGACGATCGAGCCGACGCTCGAGCCGCGCCCGCGCCCCGGCGGCAGCACGTGGCGCGCCGCGTCCGACCCCCGCACCTCGAGCGCGACCTCGCGGGCCAGCTCCAGCACCTCGAAGTGCAGCAGGAAGAAGCCCGAGAGCCGGTGGTGGGCGATGAGCGCGAGCTCCTCCTCCAGCCGGCCCGCCGCCTCGCGCCGGTGCGGCGACGTGCCGGGGTAGCGCTCGGCGAAGCGGGTGCGGCAGAGCTCCGCGAGCGCGCGGTCGGGCTCGGTCGCCGTCTGCGGCGGCCGGTAGCCGAGGTCGCGGGTGAGATCGAACGTGCAGCGCTCCGCGACCTCGACGGTGGCCCGCAGGGCCTGCGGCAGGTCGGCGAACAGCGCCGCCATCTCGGCCGGCGCCTTCAGCACGTGCTCGCGGTTGCCGCGCCGGGCCGCCTCGCACGCGTCGAGGGTGGCGTGGGTGCGGATGGCGACGAGCGCGTCCTGCAGCGGCCCGCGCCGCCGCGCGTGCACGTGGACGTCGTTGGTCGCGACCAGCGGCAGCTCGCAGCGGCGGGCGAGCTCGACCAGCGCCCGCACCCGCGCCCGGTCGCCGCGCAGGAAGGGCCGCGTGAGCTCGACCCAGAGCCGCGCGCCGAAGGCCTCCCGCAGGCGGCCGGCGCGCGCCTCGGCCAGGGCGCGGTCGCCGCGCACGAGCGGGACCGCGAGCGCGCCCTGCGTGGCGCAGCCGCTGAGGCAGACGAGGCCGCCCGCCCGCTCCAGCACGGCGTCGAGCGCCACCGCCGGCTCGGCCAGGAGCGGCCCGCCGTCGGGCGCGCGGGTGTCGGCGTGGGCGGCCGTCAGCAGCTCGCAGAGGTTGCCGTAGCCCGTGGCGTCCTCGACCAGCAGCGTCAGGTGCAGCCGCTCGCCGCGGTCCTCGACGGTCAGCTCGCAGCCGGTGATGGGCTGCAGGCCGACGCTGCGCGCGACGTGGGCGAAGACGAGCGCGCCGCACAGGTTGTCGTGGTCGGTGAGCGCGAGCGCGTGCAGCCCGAGCTCCACCGCCCGCTCGGCGAGCTCGTCCGGGATGCGAGGCCCCGTCCAGGAACGAGAACCCCGAGTGGCAGTGCAGCTCGGCGTAGCGGTCATGGCGCTCAGCCACGCTGCTGGGTACCAGTGCCCGGGCTCGCGGCGGTCCTCGTAGACGACGGCGATGCGCCCGTCGGCCAGCACGAGCTCGAGGTAGCGCCGCCGCACCGGGCGCTCCGTCCACCAGCCCTCCTCGATCCGCCACTCCTCGCGCACCGTCTCGACCGCGCGCCCGCCGACCCGCTGCGGCAGCCCGTCGCCGCCGAGCTCCACGCGGGTGGGCCGGGGGCACGAGGGCGCGAAGGTGGGAGACCGAGCGGGCCATGGCGACAGGGCCGGCTAGTCAGCGGGGCACGAGGCCGAAGCGGCGCTCGGGCAGGCGGCTCGCGACGTCGACCTCGACGATGCGCAGCGCGCTCGTGTCGCCGACCGCCGCGCGCACCTGCCGGGCCGCGGCCTCCAGGCGCGCCGCGCGCGCGGCGCCCTCCTCGCGGAACAGCGGCTGCTGCCGGTCGCCCGGCGCGAGGTCGCCGAGCTCGACGGCCAGCTCGTCGGCGGGCGCGGGGAGGAGGCGCAGCTTGGCGATCAGGGCCAGCAGCAGGCGGTCGCGGTCGGCGGTGGGCTCGCGCAGCGGCGTCGTGCGCTCCCACGAGCCGCCGCCCACGAGCCGCGCCATCAGCCGCACCGTGCGGGGCTCGCGGCCGCGGCGCTCGGGCCGGGCCAGCAGGCGCTCCACGAGCACGCGCAGCGCGTGGTCGAGCGCCTGCTCGGTGGCGACGGCGTCGGGCAGCTCGAGCGACTCCACGAGCGCCTGCACCGGCGGGCGCGGGGCCAGGCGGGCGGGGTCGTCGCCGCGGGACAGCCGCCACGCCCGCAGCCCCTCGGGGCCGAAGCGGTCGCGCACGTGCAGCCGGTCGAGCGCCGCGAGCCCGCCCAGCCGCGCGACGCCGAGCGTCTCCAGCGTGCGCACCACCAGCGGGTCGATGCCGGCGTCGGCGCTCAGCGACGTCACCGGCAGCGGCGCGAGGGCCTCGCGGACGGCGTCGGGGCGCAGCACCAGCGGGCGCCCCGACCGGGCCCGGCGGGCGGCGGCGAGCGCGGGGAAGCGCCCGGGCGCGGCACCGAGCCGGGGGCGCAGCGCGACGGGGACGACGGCGGCGGCCGAGCGCAGCACGCCCTGCAGGCCGCCGTACAGGCGCTCGATGGGGCCGACGGCGAACAGCGCGCAGCCCGGCGCCACGGGCTCGACGGCCGCGCCGATGGCCTCGAGCCGCTGCAGGAGCGTCTCGCCCGCGGCCTCGACGGCGATCGGGTCGGGCGGCAGGAGCGCGAGCCCGGGGCACAGCGCGAGCGCCTCCGTCAGCCGCATCCCGGCCCGCACGCCGGCCGCCTCGGCCGCCGCGGAGGGCTCGCCGATGATGGGCTGGCTGCCGGGCTCGGGGCCCAGCGCGGCTGCCACCGCGGGGTCGATCCCGCCCTGCCGCCGTGCGGTGACCGCGAACGCGAAGCGGGGCACGAGCAGGGCGGCGAGCATGGGCGCAGGATAGGCGAACACATGTTCGACAACAAGTGCCCCGCCCCGCCGCCCGCCCGGTCGCTTACCGGGCGGGCGGCCCGTCCCTCAGCCTCGCGGCGCCGCGCCGTCCGCCCGCAGCGCCTGCGTCGCCGCCTCGTCCAGCACGTAGCCGTACGGGTGCGTCGGGTCCTCCACGACCGCCACCCGGTACACCTCGCGCGCCGCCTCCACCGAGACGAGCTCGTCGCGCACGTCGTCGAGCACCCACGCCGGGTCGCGCTCCACCGGTCGGCCGTAGCCGCCGCCGCCCGCGTGGTGGTACTGCAGCCGCCGTCCCTCGCGCACGACCATGCCCGTGCGGAACATGCCGACGCGCTGCTCCTCGTCGGTCCCGGGCGCGTAGAGGAAGGAGTTCGGGCGGCTGTCGCTGCCGCCGTCCCAGCCCCAGGAGCCGCGCGTCTCGCGGTCGCCGATGTCCGAGAGCACCGCGTCGCCGTGCGTCACGAGCCACTCCTTCGTGACGCCGAAGCCGCCGCGGTGCAGCCCCGCGCCGGCCGAGTCGCGCTCGTAGCGGTAGGCGGTGAAGCGCATCGGGAAGACGCGCTCCTGCATCTCCATGGGCTGGTTCGTGGCGCTCGAGCCGAACAGCGTCATCGCCGTGTGGTTGTCGCGCTTCGCCACCCGGCCGCCCCAGCCGCCCTCCAGCCACACGTAGCAGACGTAGTCGGCGCCCTTGCCGGGGCGCGGGTCGCGACCGCCGAAGACGATGTTGCAGAGCCCGCACATGCCGGCCATCGAGCGCTCCGGCACGACCTGGATCAGGCAGCCCAGGACGCAGTCGATGATGGCGGGGAAGCACGTGCCCGCCATGCCGCTGATGGGCGCCGGGTACTCCGCGCTGATGATGAGCCCGGGCGGCGCGACGAACTCGACCGCGTTGAACACGCCCTGGTTCATCGGCACCTCGGCCCAGACCGCCTTCAGCGCCGCGATCGCCGCGGAGCCCAGCACCGCCTTCGGCCCGTTGATGGCGCCGACCGCCTGCGGGCTGGAGCGCGAGAAGTCGAGCGTGGCCCCGTCGCCCGCGATGGTCAGGTCGAGCACCACCCACAGGGGCTCGTCGCTGTCGGTGCCCGGGTCGCGGTCGATCTTCGCCTCCCACGACCACGTCCCGTCCGGCAGGCCCGCGAACGCGTCGCGCAGCATCCGCTCCGAGTGGCCGATGAGCGCGCCCATCTCGGCCAGCACGAGGTCGCGCCCGTAGGTCTCGACCAGCTCCAGCAGGCGCCGGGCGCCGAGGCGCGACGCCCCGACCTGGGCCAGCAGGTCGCCGTAGGCCATCTCCGGCATGCGCACGTTGCGCAGCAGCACCCGGATCAGGTCGCGGTCGAGCTCGCCGCGGCGCGCCAGCTTGATCGGCGGGATGATCAGCCCCTCGCCGTGCGAGCTGCGCGCGTTGGGGTCGAACGTCCCCGGCACGCCGCCGCCGATGTCCGTCCAGTGCGCGCTGTTCTGGACGAAGGCGATGATCTCGCCCTCGTGGAAGACCGGCATCACGACCCGCACGTCGTTGTTGTGGGTGCCGCCGACGTAGGCGTCGTTGACCACCACGAGGTCGCCCGGCTCGAAGTACTCCTCCGCCGGGACGCCGATCCACTCCAGCATGCCCTTGACGGTGTAGGGGATGGTGCCGAGGTGGGCGGGCAGGTCGGTGCTGCCGGAGGACACGAGGTCGCCGTCCGCGCGGCAGATCGTGCCGCTGTAGTCGCGCCCCTCGCTGACCACGAGCGAGAAGGCCACCGACTGCAGGAGCGCGCCCATCTCGTCGACGATGGAGCGGAACGCGTTGTTCAGCACCTCGAAGGTGATGGGGTCGATCTCGGGGTGCGGGGGAGTGCCGGAGCCGGCCACGGTCACGCCTCCTCCGCCGGGCGACGCCGGCAGTCGATGAGCAGGTTGCCGCGCTCGTCCACCGTGCAGGCGATGCCCGGCGGCACGACGGTCGTGGTGTCGAGCTGCTCCACCACCAGCGGCCCGGTCAGGCGGTGGCCCGCGCGCAGGTCGTCGCGCGCCACGACGGCGGTGTCGTGCGGCGCACCGTCGAACCAGACCGGGCGCCGCTCGCGCACCGGGGGCTCGCCCTCGGCGCGCGCGACGCGGGGATGCTCCGGCGCGGGCACGTGGCCGCGGCCCTGCACGCGCAGCGCCGAGACCTCGAGGCCGATCTCCTCCGTCACGTACTGGAAGCGGCGCTCGTACTCCTCCAGGAAGCGGGCGCGCACGTCGGGCCACTGCGCCGCCAGCGAGCGGCCTGCGTCGACGGGCAGCGTCAGCGCCTTCACCTGCCCCGCGTAGCGGACGTCTGCCAGGCGCTGCACCGTGCGCTCGTCCGCGCCGAAGCCGTCGGCGTCGAGGGACGCGCCAGCCGACGCCTCGAGCTCCGCGAAGCGCCGCTCGATCTCGTCGCCGTCCAGGTCGCCCTCCGACCGCACGAGCGTCGCCGAGACGTCGTGCGTGACGTCGGCGAACAGCAGCCCGAGCGCCGACGTGACGCCCGGGTGGCGCGGCACCAGCACCTCGGGGATCTCCAGCCCGAGCGCCAGGTCGACGGCGTGCATGGGGCCGGCGCCGCCGAAGGCGAAGAGGGCGAACTCGCGCGGGTCGAGGCCGCGCTCCACCGTCACCACCCGCAGCCAGCGCGTCATGTTGGCGTTGGCGATGCGGATGATCCCGGCCGCCGCCTCCTCGACGTCGAGCCCCAGGCGGTCGCCGAAGCGCGCCACCGCGTCGCGGGCCAGGCCGACGTCGAGGTGCAGGTCGCCGGCCAGCCCGCGCTCCGCCGAGAGCCGGCCCAGCACGAGGTTGGCGTCCGTGATCGTGGCGTCCACGCCGCCGCGCCCGTAGGCCGCCGGGCCCGGCACCGCGCCGGCGCTCTGCGGGCCGACCTTGGGCGAGCCGGCGGGGTCGATCCACGCGATCGAGCCGCCGCCCGCGCCCATCGTCACCAGGTCGATGGCCGGGAAGCGGATGGGCAGGCCGAACTCCGGCATCGACTGGCGGGCGAGGCCGAGCTGGCCGTCGCGCACCGTCGCGATGTCCGCGCTCGTGCCGCCGATGTCGATCGTCAGCAGGTTGCGCCGCCCGGCCGCCTCGCCGATCGCCGCCGCCGCGATGACGCCGGCCGCCGGGCCCGAGGTGACCGTCCGCACGGGCAGGCGCGCCATCGACGGCGCCGGCTGCAGCCCGCCGCCGGAGTGCATGACGAAGACCGTGCCGCCGAAGCCCTCCGCCCGCAGTGCGTCGCCGAGCCGCTCCACGTAGCCGCGGAAGATCGGGCCGAGGTACGCGTTGGCGACCGTGGTGGCCGTCCGCTCGAACTCCTGCTCCTCCGGCAGGATGTCCGCCGAGGCCACGACGTAGGCCTCCGGCAGCGCCGCCTCGAGCGCCTCGCGCATGCGCTGCTCGTGGGCGGGTGCTGCGTAGCTGTGCAGGAAGACGACGGCTGCCGCCTCCCAGCCGCGCGCCTGCGCCAGCGCGACCACGCGCGCGACGTCCGCCTCGTCCAGCGGCTCGACCTCGGCGCCGTCGTAGGCCGTCCGCTCGCGCACCTCCAGGCGGTCGCGGCGCGGCACCAGCGGCGGCGGCGGGTCCCAGCCGATGTCGTAGAGGTCGCCGCGGTTGTGGCGCCGCAGCTCCAGCACGTCGCGGAAGCCGGCGGTCGTGACCAGTCCCGTGCGCGCGCCCCGCTTGGTGATGATCGCGTTCGTCGTCGCCGTGGTGCCGTGCGCGAAGTAGCCGATGGCGCCGGCGTCGATGCCGGCGCTGCGGACCGCGTCGACGATGCCGCGCTCGAAGTCGGGCGGGGTGGAGGAGACCTTGTCGATGCGCAGCGCGCCGTCCTGCAGGACCACCAGGTCCGTGAACGTGCCGCCCGTGTCGACCCCGACCTGCAACCGACCCGCCGTCGTCACACGCCATCCTCCGCGTCGAAGAGTCCGAACTGCACGGTCAGCCCGCCGTCCACGGCGAGCACGGCGCCGGTCACGAACGAGGCCCGGTCCGAGGCCAGGAAGGTCACCGCCGCGGCGACCTCCTCCGGCGTCCCCACACGGCCCAGCGCGTGCAGCCGCGCGATGTGGGCCTGTCGGGCGGCGCCGTGGCTCGTCTCGAACATGTCCGTGCGCACGAAGCCCGGCGCGACGGCATTGACCCGGATGCCTTGCGGCGCCAGGTCGAGCGCGAGCTGCCGCGTCAGGTGGTGGAGCCCGCCCTTGGCCGCGCTGTAGGCGGCGAGCCGCCGCATCGTCACGAGGCCGTTGATCGAGCCGACGTTGACGACCGCGCCGCGGCCCGACCGCGCCAGCGCGGGCAGCGCGTGCTGCACCAGCAGGAAGGGCGCCGTGAGGTTGGTCGCGAGCGTCTCGTCCCAGCCCGTCTCGGCGTCCGCCGCGCCGCCCAGGAAGGCGACCGCGGCGTTGTTGACGAGCACGTCGATGCCGCCGAGCGCGTCCTCGCCGCGTGCGACGGCGTCCGCGAGCGCGTCGCGGTCGGCGAGGTCGACGGGCACGGCGACCGCCCGGCCGCCCTGCTCGCGGATCTCGGCCGAAATCGATTCCAAACGCGACGCGTTGCGCCCGAGGCAGGCCACGCCGGCACCGTGCGCGGCCAGGTCGAGGGCGATCGCCCGCCCGATGCCGCGGCCCGCGCCGGTGACGACCGCCGCGCGACCGTCCAGGCGCCAGCTCACGACCCGGGTTCGCCGAGGACGACGTCTCGCGCGCGGGGGTCCATCCTCACCTCCGGCTCCGGGTTGCCCGACCAGGGCAGGATACGGTAGCGTCCGGCGGCAGGGTACCAGGTCATCTGATGACCTTGCTGTCGAGCCGGAGGGCATGCCGTGAAGCAGGAGCAACTGGCGACGGGGCTGGCCTGGCCCGAGGGGCCGACCGTCCTGCCCGACGGGCGCATCGTCTTCGTCGAGACGTACCGCAGCCACATCGGCTACGTCGCGCCCGACGGCGAGTACGGCCAGTTCGCGTACACGGCGGGCGGCCCCAACGCCACCGCGCTCGGCTCCGACGGCTGCCTCTACGTCACGCAGAACGGCGGCGTGGTCGGCCCCTGGCGGGCGGACGAGATGCTGCAGCCGTCGATCCAGCGCATCACGCCGGACGGCGCCATCGAGACCGTCGCGACCGAGATCGCGGGCATCCCGTTCCAGGCCCCCAACGACCTCGCCTTCGGCCCCGACGGCCGCCTCTACTTCACCGACCCGGGCCGCTACGACCCGGCCGCGCTGCCCGACCCGGGCTACATCTTCGCGCTCGACCCGTCCGGCGGCGGCGAGCTGCTGGCCGAGCTGCCGTCCGTGTACCCGAACGGCATCGTCGTGGAGGCCTCCGGCGACGTGGTGTGGGTCGAGTCCTACACCCGCCGCGTCGTCCGCCGCAGCGCCGACGGGACGACGACCGTCGTCGCCACGCTCGCGGAGGAGCACGTCCCGGACGGCCTCAAGGTCGCGGCCAACGGCGACCTCTACGTCACGACGGTGACCTCCGGCGGCATCGACATCGTCTCGCCCGACGGTTCGCGGATCGACTTCCTGGCCGTGGGCACGGTGCCGACGAACTGCGCCTTCGACGGCTCGCGGCTGATCGTCACCGACGGCGGGCGGCCCGGCGAGTCGGCCGACGCGGCCTACGGCGGCGTGCTGTGGGCGGTCGAGCTCGACGGCGCCGAGGGGCTCGAGCTCTTCCGGGGCTCGATCGGCGCCTGACGGATGCCGTTCGACCTCGCGCAGTTCCGCCTCGACGGGCGCGTCGCGCTGGTCGTCGGAGCGAGCCGCGGCATCGGCCTGAGCATCGGCCAGACGCTGCACGCGGCCGGCGCGTCGGTGGCGCTCGCGGCCCGCTCGGCGGCCGAGCTCGAGGCCGCGGCGGCGGAGCTGAGCGCGAGCGGCCCGGCGGCGCGCGGCTTCCCCGTCGACGTGCGCGACCCGCGCGACGTGCAGGCCCTCGTGGCCGACGTCCATGCCGCCTTCGGCCGCCTCGACGTGCTCGTCAACTGCGCGGGCCTGAACGTGCGCCGGCCGGCCGACGAGATCACGCAGGAGGACTGGGACGTCGTCTTCGACGTCAACATCCGCGCCATGTTCTTCACCTGCCAGGCCGCGGCCCGCGTGATGCGCGAGCAGGGCAGCGGGGCCATCCTCAACATCGCCTCCGGCGCCGACCTGCTGGCCGTGAACGACGTCACGCCGTACGCGGTCTCCAAGGCCGGCGTCCGCCAGCTCACGCGCTCGCTGGCGGCGGAGTGGGCGGGCGACGGCATCCGCGTCAACGGCGTCGCGCCGGGCCGCGTGCGCACGCACCAGACGGAGGCCGTGTTCGCGGATCCGGTGCGCCACGCGGAGGTCGTCCGCTCGGTCCCGCTGGGGCGCTCGAGCGTGCCGGAGGACATCGCCGGCACCGTGCTGCTGCTGGTGTCGGACGCGGGCGAGTACATCACGGGCCAGACGCTGTCGGTGGACGGCGGCTGGAACCTCGGACGGGTGGGGGCATGATGGCCACGCAATCGCACCGCGCGCTGCTGATGGACCGCCAGCGGCACCTGACGCTGGTCGAGGAGCCGCGGCCCGCCGTGACCCGGCCGGACGACGTGCTCGTTCGCGTGCACGCGGTCGGCGTCTGCGGCTCCGACCTGCACGGCTACACCGGCCACACCGGGCGGCGGGTGCCACCGCTGGTGATGGGGCACGAGGCGACCGGCGAGGTCGTCGCGGTCGGCGACGGCGTGCGGGGCCTGGCGATCGGCGACCGCGTCGCGACCAACACCATCGCCGCCTGCGGGCGCTGCCGCCCGTGCCTGTCCGGCGAGCGCTCGCTGTGCGAGAACCGCCTGATCATGGGCATGAGCGCACCCGGGGCCTACGCGGAGTACGTCGTCTGGCCCGAGGACAGCCTGCCGCGCCTGCCCGAGGGGCTCTCCTACGAGGTGGGCGCGCTGGCCGAGCCGCTGGCCGTCGCGCTGCACGGCGTCAACATGGCCGGCATCCGGCCCGGCGACGACGTCTTCATCGCCGGCGGCGGGCCCATCGGCGTGCTCGTCCACGTGCTGGTGCGCATGGCCGGCGCGGGCCGCATCCTCGTCAGCGACATGCACCCCGCGCGCCTCGCGACCGCCCGCGCGCTCGGCGCCGACATCGTGATCGACGCGACCGCGCAGGACGTCGTCGAGGTCGTCCGCGAGGCCACCGGCGGCTCGGGCGCCGACATCTCCATCGAGGCCGTCGGCGCCGGCGCGACCGCCCGCCACACGATCGACGCCACCCGCAATGCCGGCACCGTCGTCTGGCTGGGCAACAGCGACGATCGCATCGAGATCGGCATGCAGACCCTCGTCACCCGCAACCTCAACGTGCGCGGGTCCTACGGCATGACGAGCCAGGAGTTCGAGCGCGCCCTCGGCCTGCTTGCCGCGGGCCGGCTGCCGGTGGACGAGATCGTCAACCGCTACGCCACCCTCGACGAGGGGCCGGAGCTGTTCGAGCAGCTGCTCGCCGACCCCGAGACGATCAAGTGCATCATCCGCCCGTAGACAGGTAGCCGCCGGCGCGGCTCAGCCCGGCATGCCGCGCCAGCGACGCGGTGGTCGGGCGCCGGCCCTGCACGGTCACCTCGACCAGCAGCGTCGTCCCGCAGGCGGGCGCGTAGTGCTCGATGAGCACGATCGGCGTGTCCGGGTGCGGCGCCGCCCACATGCCGACCTCCTGCAACCGTTGCGCCAGCTCGGTCTCGCGCGCGATCACGTGGTCGCGCCAGTCCTCGCCGACCGCGCACAGGTCCTCGCCGGTCGTCGTGGTGCGCACGCGCCCGTCGACCTCCACCAGGTAGAGGCCGATCCACGCCGCGCCCTCCGGCACCTGCCAGCTCCCCGGCTCGACCGGATCACGGCCGATCCGCCCGCGCCGCAGCGAACGGCGCAGCTCGTCGGTGCCCGCCGCGTCGAGCGCCCCGTCCGCGCCCACCGCCACGCCGTGCACCAGGCGCGCGTGCTCGGCGGTCTGCCAGCCGTCGCGCACGCCGCGGGCGACGGCCTCGGGGTCGCGCAGCAGCGGGTCGCCGAACCCGGCGCCGCCGCCCGTGAAGTGGCGTATGACGTCGCCGGGATGCAGGCGCAGCGGCGAGTGCTTGGGCGGCGAGAGGAAGGTCTCGCCGCTATCCAGCGTCTCGGGCGTCGGCCAGCGGCCGTCGGCGAGCTGCGCGTGCACGTCGGTGGCGCGGAGCTGCTGGATGCGGCTCGACGACCCCGGCCAGCCGCCGTCGTGACCGCGCGACGGGATGGAGAACATCGCCATGACGACGGTGCCCGTGAACTCGTCGACCGGCGCCTGCCACATCGTCCACGCGAGGTCGAGCCCGCCGCCGCCGCGGAAGGTCCCCGGGCCGCCGGAGTTCGGCTCGAGCCGCCGCCACAGGTGCAGGGCCGGGTAGAGCTGCTCCGTCCACTCGATGTCGGGGATCGCGTTGCCGACCGAGGTCAGGTCGCCCGCGACGTCCATGCCGTCGTGCACCGAGAAGGCGCCGCCGCCGAAGCCGCCGCCGTCCATGTTGAGCCACGCGAAGCGCTTGCCGTACTGGTCGGTGCCGCCCCAGGTCTCGATCGACCACGAGTCGTTCCACTGGCCGAGGGCGCGGCCGCGCAGCCACGGGTCATCCGATGTCTGGCAGGCCTGGGAGAGGAGCTCCGTGACCATCTTCGAGATCTTGTAGCCGGCGTCGAGGTGCCCGTAGCCGGTGGCCGCGGGCTCCGTGGCGTTCGCGACCGTGCCCTCCGGCGCGCGGATGCCGATCGGGTGGATGAGCCCGAAGTTGATCTGCAGGTCGTGGCAGAGCATCTGCACGATCGGCGACATGATGTTGCCGAGCAGGCCGCCCGGCCCGCAGTTGACGAGGCCCGGCGCCTGCGGGGCGGAGCCCTCGAAGTCGAAGACGATGCCGTCGCCGTCGACCGTCAGCGCGCAGTGCACCTCGTACAGCGCGTGCTCGTGGCCGTCGTGCTCCATCCAGTCGACCGTGCGCCACGTGCCGTCCGGGATGCGGGCGATGCGCTCGCGAAACGCACGTTCCGACAGCACGCCGATGACGTTGGAGTAGAGGCGGTAGGTCTCCAGGCCGTAGTACTCGATGGCCTCGTGGATGCGCTCGATCGCGACGTTGTTGGTCGCGACCAGGCAGCGGATGTCGTTGAAGACCGCGGTGCCGAGGCGGCTGTTGGCCTCGATGATCTGCCGCAGGTCGTCGTTGACCACGCCCTCCTTCATGATCTTCAGCGGCGGGATCATCAGCCCCTCGCCGTACGTGTCGAGCACCTGCGGCGAGAACGAGCCGGGGGAGATGCCGCCGATGTCGTACATGTGGGCGGCCGTCCACACCCAGTTGACGATGGCCCCGTCGTAGAAGATCGGCGTCAGCACCCCGATGTCCGGCTTGTGCGGCGAGCCGATGTACGGGTCGTTGACGATGATCGCGTCGCCCGGCCGGATGTCGTCCTCCGGGTAGCGCGCGAGGATGGCCTCCAGGCAGCGCGTGGCCGAGCCCAGGTGGAAGAGGATGAACGAGCCCGTCGCGCAGATGCCCGCGCGCGCGTCGAGCACGTTGGTCGAGAAGTCGTTGGCCTCGCTGAGGATGGGCGAGCCCGAGGTCTGCTTGAGGGTCGAGCCCATCTCCTCGACGATCGTGTTGAAGCGCATGCGCAGCACCTCGGCCACGATCGGGTCGTGGCCGCCGGACGCCACCAGGGCCCGCGCCTCCTCCAGCAGGTTCCGCTCCGTGGTCGCCATCGTCAGCCCCTCGCGTCGCGGGTGATGCGGAAGTTGTCGGCGTCGTCGAGGCGCACGTCCTCGTCCGGCGCGAGGTAGACGACCGTGTACGGCATCTCGATCAGCGCCGGCCCGCGCGCCGCCCAGCCCGCCGGCAGCCGGTCGCCGTCGTAGACCGCGACGTCGCCCATCGCGCCCTCGCTGGGGACGTAGGCGCGCCGCGTCTCGACGGGGTCCGGGCTCGGGTCGGCGCCGCGGCGCCCGTGCGCGACCGGGAAGGTCTGCGAGGGCGCGACCACGGACACGCGGCAGTTCTGGATCTCGATCGCCGCGCCGGTCCACGCCGTGCCGGGGCCGTACAGCGTCTCGTACGTCTCGACGAAGCGCTCCTCGATCAGCCGCGCCTCGTCCGGGCCCAGGCGGCCCGGCGGCAGCGGGATCGTGAGCTCGGACCACTGGCCCGCGAACCGCAGGTCGCCCTCGCGCACGACCGCCAGGTCGCCGGGCGCGTAGCCCTGCTCGGCGAAGTCCCGGCGCGCGCGCTCCTCCAGGCGCTCGAAGACGGGGTTGAGCTCGTCGAGCGGCCGCTCGCTGGTCCAGTAGAGGCTCTCGACGTACGACTCGGAGCGGTCCGCCTCCAGCAGGCCGCGCGCGCAGAAGCCCGACGAGTCGCCCGGCACCACGATGTCCGCGATGCGCAGGCTGCGGCAGATCTCCGACTGGAACAGCGGCGAGGTGCCGCCGAACGAGAAGAACGTGAACTGGCGCGGGTCGAAGCCGCGCTCGATGGACACCGAGCGCGTGGCGTTCGACATGCGCGCCACCGTCAGCGTGTGGATCCACTGCGCGGCCTCCTCGAGCGAGCGACCGAGCGGACCCGCGAAGCGCCGCTCGATGGCCTCCCGCGCGAGGTCGAGGTCGACGTGCTCGCGGCCGCCGAGGAAGCGGTCCGGCGAGAGGTGGCCGAGCACCAGGAGCGCGTCGGTGACGGTGGGCTCGGTGCCGCCGCGGCCGTAGCAGGCGGGCCCGGGGTCGGCCCCCGCGCTCTGCGGGCCGACGTTCGGCTGGCCCCGGTCGTCGATCCACGCGATCGAGCCGCCGCCCGAGCCGATGGCGACGACGTCGACCAGGCTCAGCCCGGTCTCGAAGTCGTCGACCAGGGCGCGCCGGCGCTTCTGCACCTGGCCGCGGTGCACGAGGGCCGTGTCGTAGCTCGTGCCGCCCATGTCGGCCGTGATGACGTTCTCGACGCCCATCGCCACGCCGAGCTTGGCGGCGCCGATCGCGCCCGCGGCCGGACCTGACAGGATCAGGCTGACGGGGCGGCGGCCCGCGGCCGGGAACGACATGTAGCCGCCCTCGGAGTGCATGATCATCGGCGTCGAGCGCAGCCCGAGCTCCTCCAGGCGCTGCGCCAGGCGGGTCGTGTACTGCGTGACCCGCGGGCCGGCATAGGAGTTGAAGACCGTCGTGACCATGCGCTCGTACTCGCGGATGACGGGGTGCACCTCGCACGACAGCGAGTGGTGCATGCCGGGCGCGAGGTCGCGGATGGCCTCGCCGAGCAGCTGCTCGTGGGCGGGGTTGCGGAACGACCACAGCAGGCAGACGGCGATCGTCTCGACGCCGGCGTCGAGCAGCTCCTGGACGGCCCGCTCGGCCTCCGCCCGCTGCAGCGGGACGATCACCTCGCCGCGGTAGTCGACGCGCTCGGCGACGCCGCGCACGAGCGTGCGGGGGACGATCTGCGGCGGCGGCACCTGGCGGTGGAAGTCGAAGACGCCGTTGCGTCGCGCCGAGCGGGCGATGCGCAGGGTGTCCTCGAAGCCCGCGGTCGTGATGACGCCGGTGCGGGCGCCCGAGAGCTGCGCGATGACGTTCGTCGCCACCGTGCTGCCGTTGACGAAGACCGCGGTGCCGGCCAGCAGATCGGCGACGCTGGTGCCCATCTCGCCCGCGGCCACCTCGAGGCTCGCCAGGACGCCGTCGCTGTAGTCCTGCGGCGTCGACGGCGCCTTCGCGACGACGTGCGAGCCGTCGTCGACGAGCACGACGGCGTCCGTGTGCGTCCCGCCGATGTCGATCCCGATCTGGTACGTCGCCACGCGTCCTCCGTGATCGTGCGCTACGCGCGCGTCTGGGCCACGCTGGCCCCGAACTCCTGCAGGTGCGCGGACAGCGCGGCCGCCGCCGCCTGGCCGTCGCGGGCCCGCACCGGCTGCGACGATCTCGCCGTGGCGCAGCAGGGCCTGCTCGCGCACGTCGCGGCGCTCGCTGGCCTGCCGCCGCGCCGCCGTGCCCATGGCCAGCAGGCTGCGGTAGACCCGCGACAGGAGCTCGTTGCCCGCCGCGTCGACGAGCAGCTCGTGCATCGCGAGGTCGTGGTCGAGGAAGCGCGGCACGTCGTCGACGCTCGCGGCGCACGCGCGGTGGTGCGCCTCCAGCTCCTCGACCTGCGCGTCCGTGATGCGCGCGACGGCGAGCGGCGCGGTGCCGCACTCCACGACGCGACGGGTCTCGAAGAGGTCGAGCACCGACAGGGCGTCGAGGGAGAGCGCGAAGTCCAGCGGCTCCATCAGGAGCGCCGGCCGCAGGTCGGTCACGAACGTCCCCTGGCCGTGCCGCGCCTCGAGGATGTTGAGGTGTACGAGCACGTGGATCGCCTCGCGGAGCGACGAGCGCGCGATCCCGAGCTGCGCCGCGAGCTCGCGCTCGGGTGGCAGGCGGCTTCCCGCCGGCAGCACGCCGCGCAGGATCGCCTGCTTGATCCGGGCGACGGCCTGGGTCGGCACGGCGGCGCGGTCGATGCGGCCGAGATCGGCCGTGGTGAGCGATTGGTCCGGTGGTCGGGCCACGCTCTGGTACGGTAGGAGCGCCGGACGTCGCGCGCAAGACTGGGAGGCCTCGGGGTGACGACGTGGGGGATGGTCGGGCTCGGCGAGATGGGGCTGCCGATGGCGCGGAACCTCGTGGCGGCCGCCATCCCCACCGCTGGCTACGACCCCGATCCCGCCGCGCGCGCCGCGGCCGCGGAGGCCGGCGTCGCGCTGGTCGACGCGCCGCGCCAGCTGCTCGAGCGCTGCGACGTCGTCGGCGTCTGCGTGCGCGACGAGGCGCAGTGCGTGGAGGTCGCCGACGCCCTCGGGGAGGGCGCAGGCACCGTCGTCCTGCACTCCACGATCGGCCCGAGCGGCGCCCGGCGGCTGGCGGAGCGGGTCGGCGCGCGCGGGCAGCGGCTGCTCGACGCGCCCATCAGCGGCATGGCGATGCGCGCGCAGGCCGGCACCCTCACGTTCCTGGTCGGCGGCGACACCGCGGACCTCGAGCTCGCCCGCAGCGGCCTGCTGGCCATGGGCGAGCGGATCTTCCACCTCGGTGGCATCGGGACCGGACAGGTCGCGAAGCTCGCGAACAACCTGGCCAGCCTCTCGACGGTGCTCGTGGTGCACGAGGCGATCGAGCTCGGCGTGCGCGGCGGGGTGCCGGAGGAGGCGATGCTCGAGGTGCTGCGCGCCTCGTCGGGCGACTCCTGGATCGCGCGCAACTGGGGCTGGCTGCGGCACGAGTGGCGCCACGAGCACCCGCTCGGCGGCGACGGCGTCGGCGACATGGTGGGCAAGGACCTGCGGCTGGCCCTCGCGGTCGGCGACGAGGTCGGGCTGGCGCTGCCGTCGACGGCGCTCGCCGCGCAGCTCGTGCCGCTGGTGGTGGGGCGCGACCAGGTCATCGGCGACGCGCCGCGGCTCGCGCGGGAGTAGGCCGGCGGTCAGATGCGCGTGCGGACGTGCGACTCGCGCGCGTACGTGGCGACGAAGAGCACGATCAGCACGCCGAGGATGACCTGCTGCGTCGGCGCGTCGTAGTCGCGGCCGGCCAGGATCGTCGTCGTCTGGATCAGGATGAGCGCGCCGAGCACCGTGCGCAGGTAGTCGCCGCGCGCGCCGAGCAGCGAGGTGCCGCCGATGACGACGCTCGCGATCGACGTGAACAGGTACGGGTCGCCGATGTTGAACAGGCCCGTGCCGCTGAAGCCCACCAGCAGCGTGCCCGCCACCGCCGAGAAGAAGGCGCTGACGGCGAAGGTGCCGGTCCAGACGCGCGTGGTGGAGACGAGCGCCAGGCGCGCGGCCCGCTGGTTCGCGCCCGTCGCGTAGAGGCGGCGGCCGACCGTCGTCCGCAGCGTCACCACCAGCACGACGACGGCGAGCGCGGCCCAGAACCAGATCACGCCCGGCCCCGGCAGCGGCCCGAAGTCGCGGCCGGGCGAGACGAAGTCGGTCAGGAAGTCGGGCGCCGAGCCCGTGAGCTTCGCCTTGGTGTAGGCCAGGACGCCGCCCGCGACCATCGAGCCGGTGGCCAGCGTGACGATCAGGGGGTGGATGACGAAGCGGTGCGCGACGAAGCCGTTGATCGCGCCCACGCAGAGCGCCACCCCGCCGATGAACGCGAACGCCGCCACGAACGACCAGCCGTGGCCGCCCGTGAGCTCCGCGCACATGACGTTCGAGGCGCCGATGATGAACGGCACGGAGAGGTCGAAGCCGCCCAGCAGCACCACGAGCGTCTGCCCGAGGGCCGCGATGCCGAGCAGCGAGGCCAGCGTGAGCATGGCGCGGATGCTGGGCTGGCTGTTGTAGCCGTCGAGGGTCGCGCTGCCGAAGAGGAACAGCCCCACCAGCAGCACGACCTGCAGGATCGGCCAGCGCCCCTGGGTCATCGCGCGCCACACGCGGGCGACCTGCTCGCCGCCGCTCACGCTCTCGGCGGGGGCCGGCGGGGGCGGCGGTGCGGCCACGGGCTGCTCCGATGTGCTCATACCAGCTCCCCGGCCACGTCGGGCGCCTCCTCCGCGCTCGTCGAGCGCCGGCGTGAGCGGGCGACGACCACCGCGTTGAGGATCAGCGCGCCGAGCAGGATCGCGCCGTACACGACCTGGTTCCAGTAGTACGCGACGCCCACGGCGCCCAGGAAGTTGCGGATCAGGAAGATCGCGAAGGCGCCGAGGATCGAGCCGATGATGCCGCCCGCGGCCGCCGGCCAGGCTGGTGCCGCCGAGCGCGACCGCCGCGATCGCCGCGAGCGTGTACTGCGGGCCGAGGGTCGGGTCGCCCGAGCCGATCAGCGCGGTCAGGGCCATGCCGGCGACGGCGGCGAACATGCCCGACAGCACGTACGCCCCGATGCGGACGATCGTGATGTTGACGCCGGCGGAGAACGACGCGCGGTCGTCCCCGCCGACGCACATGAGCGCCCGGTAGTAGGGCGTGCGCATCAGCAGGACCCAGACGACGACCGGCACGAGCATCAGGATCAGCGCGCCCGGCACCGGCCCGAAGGAGTCGCGGAAGTCGACCAGCCAGTTGGGCGCCTCGCCGATCGGCTCGGGCATCTCGCGCAGGCTCCAGCCGACGAGGATCAGGTACATGCCGAGCGTGGCCACGATCGGCTGCAGGCGTACGACCGCCACCAGCAGGCCGTTGACGAGGCCGATGCCGGCGCCCAGCAGCAGGAGCAGCGGCACGGCGATGTAGGGCTCGTCCCAGCCGTTCGGGATCAGCCGCACGACCAGGATCACGTTGACGAAGCCGAGCAGCGGCCCCACCGAGAGGTCGATGCCGCCGCCGCCCGAGAGGATCGGCGGGGTCGAGGCGATGGCGGCGATCACGAAGGGCGCGGCGATGGCGAGCGTGCCTGCGATCTGGTCGGAGGCGACGAACTCGGGGTTCTCGATCAGGTTGCCGATCATGAGGATGGCGACGAGCAGCACGGCGAACGAGTACGTCCGCTCGAAGAGGAAGCGCCGGACGGCCCCGAGGTCAGGCATCGTCGTCCCCGTGGCGGCCGAAGAAGCCGGCGACCAGCGCCTCGCGGGTCAGGCGCTCGCCCTCGAGCTCGGTGAACACGCGCCCCTCGTGGAAGACGAGCACGCGGTCCATCAGCGTCACGTGCTCCTCCACCTCCGTCGAGAGCATCACGACGGCGGCGCCGCGCGTCGTCAGGTCGTCGAGCAGCGCGTAGATGTCGGTCTTGGTGCCGGCGTCGACGCCGCGGGTCGGGTCGTTGAGCACCACGATCTCCGGCTCGGTCGCGAGCCAGCGCGCGATCACGACCTTCTGCTGGTTGCCGCCGGAGAGGGTCGTGATGCGGTTGCCCGCCGACCCGTAGCGGATCTTCAGCAGGTCGACGTACTGGCGGAAGCGCCCGCGACGGTGGCGCTCGGAGATGACGCCGGCCGTCGCGTCCTTGCGGATGGTCGGCAGCGAGAAGTTGTCGAGGATCGAGAGCGGCTCGAAGACGCCCTCGGTCTTGCGGTCGCGCGGCACGTAGGCGATGCCGTGGCGGGCGGCGTCGTGCTGCGACCCGATGGACGTCGTGGCGCCGTCGCCGACGCGCAGCACCTGGCCGCGGTCGGGCTGGTCGAGGCCGCCGAGCGTGCGCACGAAGCGCTCCTGGCCGTGGCCCTCGAGCCCTGCGACGCCGACGATCTCGCCCGCGTGCACGTCGATCGTGATCGGGTCGCTGGCGCCGCGCAGCACGACCCCGTCGAGGCGCAGGACGACCTTGTCGGTCGCGGTGCGGGCGCGCCGCTCGCGGGCCTCGACCTCCTCGCGCGCCGACATGAGCTGCAGCAGGCGCGCGGGCGTGGCCTCGGTGCGGTCGAGCGACCCGACCACCTCGCCGTTGCGCAGGACGGTGCTGCGATCGGCGATCTCCTGGAGCTCGTCCATGCGGTGGGAGATGAAGACGACGGCGGTGCCGGCGGCGCACAGGCGGCGCACCTCCGCGAACAGCCGGTCGCGCGTGGAGACGTCGAGCGCGGAGGTCGACTCGTCGAGGATCAGCACCTTCGGCTCCTGCACCAGCGCGCGGGCGATCACGACGACCTGGCGCTGGCTGAGCTCGAGCTCCTCGACGGGGCGGTCGAGCGGCAGCGGCGCGCCGAGCAGGGCCGTCAGCGCCCGCGTGGCGCGCTCGCGCTTGACGGACTCCGGCACGCGCGTGGAGAACACGGAGTCGGCCCCGAGCCACACGTTGTGCAGCACGGACTGGGGGTCGACGACGAGCACCTCCTGGAACACGGCGGCGATGCCGAGCGCTCGCGCGCGGGCGGGGGACGAGATGCGCGAGAGCGAGGAGCCGCCGATGGCGAGGCTGCCCTGGTCGGGCGGCAGCACGCCGGACAGGATCTTGACGAGCGTGCTCTTGCCGCTGCCGTTCTCGCCGACGACGCGCGTGCACCTCGCCGCCCCGCAGCTCGATGGTGCAGTGGCGGAGGGCGCGGGTCTCGCCGAACGAGCGGGCGAGCCCCTCGGCGCGCAGGACGACCTCGCCGGTCGCCGGGCTGGAGCCAGTTCCTTCGGCCGTCGTCGTCATGGAGTGGGATGGAGGCGCACAGGGGCACGGTACGCGCCCGGGCGGCGGGCCGAGGCCCGCCGCCCGGAGCGGCCGTGCGTGGGAACGTGAGCGCTGGCGGCGGGGATCAGCCGTCCTGCCCGGCGTTCTCGATGCCCTGGTAGTTCGTGCCGGCCTCGTTGAAGAACGAGTCCAGCATCTCGTCGTTGAGCCACGTGCCGGTCGGGCCCGAGGCCGGGTTGGCGACGCCGGCGGAGTCGAACGTCCAGTCCGGCTTCACCCAGTCGTCGAGCACCTGGACGTCGGCGTCCGGGAAGGTGGCCTTCGCCGCCTCCAGGTTGTCCGAGTCCACGGTCAGCGGCGGGTTGCCCACGATGGAGGTGATCTTCGGGCCCTTGCCCTCCATGATCCGCATGCCCACGCGGAACATGGCGTCGGCACCGGCAGCCGACGGCTGCGCGGTGGCGGCGGTGTGGTAGCCGTCGGCCTGGTGGTCGCGCCAGTAGGCGAGACCGGCCTGGTCCGGGTTGCCCATCGTCACGGGCGGCACGTCGCGGCCGACCTGCTCGAAGGCCTCGATGATGCCCTTCTCCATCGAGCCCTGCTCCCACACGCCGTCGATGTTGCCGGTGTTGGTCGCGAGCGCCTGCAGCGTCGCCGTCTTGGCCGTGGCGTTGTTCCAGTCGCCGGAGTAGTCGGCGACGATCTTGATGTCCGGGCACGACTCGAGGATGAGCTTGCCGCCCTCCTCGATGCCCTGCGAGCCGGGCGTGCCGGCGATGCCCTCGACGGCGAAGATGTCGCCCTTGCCGCCCAGCAGCATCGACGAGGCCCTGCGCCTGCCGGGCGCCGTAGACGAGCTGGTTCGTGTCGACGTTGATGGCGTACGGGGACGTCACCGGGGCGCTGAGCGTCAGCACCGGGATGCCGGCCTTGTACGCCTCCTCGATCACGCCGTTCATCGCCGTGGGCGAGGCCGGGATCGAGAAGATGATGTCGACGCCGTCCTGGATCATCTGGCGCATCTGCTGGATCTGGACGTCGTTCGCGCCGTTCGAGTCGGTGACGACGAGGTCGCCCTCGACCAGGCCCTGCTCCTTCGCCGCGGCGAAGTTCTGCTGCAGCGACGCGAGGGCCGCAGCGCGCCAGGCGTTGCCGGAGAAGGAGTCGCTGTAGCCGACCTTCCACGGCGGGCCGTTCTTCGGCTTGAAGTCCTTGTACGTGTCGAACAGCGGCGGGCCGTAGTTGTTGTAGGCGGCCTGCAGGTTCTCGGGCAGCGCGAGCGTGTCGAGGACGCCGTTCGCATCCTCCTTCGGCGGCGCGAACGGCAGCTTGCCGCAATCGCCGGGCAGTGCCACGGCCTCGCCGCTCGGTGCGGCCGTCGACTCCTCGGCGGCGGCGGTCGTCTCCTCCGCGGCCGACGTCTCCTCGGCGGCCGTGGTCTCCTCGGCGGCGCTCGTGGCCTCCGCGGCGCTCGTCGCCTCTGCCGCGCTGGTCGCGGGCTCCGCCGCGGCCGACGTCGCGGCGCTGCTGCTGCTCGAGTCCCCATCGTCGTCGCCGCATGCCGCGAATACCACGGCGAGCGCTGTGCAGACGACGAGAAGGCCAAGCTTGAGGAAATTCCTCATGGACCCTCCCTCCTCGGAGCGGCCTCGCTCCCTCGTGCGGCGGTACGCACCCACGGCACCGCCGCATCCCACCTCGGTCATCCGAGCACGGCGAGTCTAGACCGTGCCGGAGACGGGGGTCAAGCGGTCTGGCCTGCCCGGGCCGCGAGACCGGAACCGTTACCACCTACGGCCCCGTAACGATGCGGCGTTGCGCGAATTCCGCCGATTCCTTGCACCTATAATCATCTAATGTCTCTGGACGCCATCGAGCCGGTCAGCGGTGGCCGCAGCCTGCCGAGCGTCGTCACGGGACGCCTGCACGCGCTCATCGTCGACGGGACGCTGCCGCCCGGGCAGCGGCTGCCGAGCATCGCGGAGCTCTCGCGGCGGTTCGGCATCTCGGTCGCGGGCGTGCGCGAGAGCCTCTCCGCGCTCGAGGCGGCCGGGCTGATCGAGGTGCGCCACGGGCACGGGACGTTCGTGCGCGAGCGGCCGCCGCTCGACCAGCCGCTGGCCGGCTGGCTGAGCTTCGGCGCCGACCCCAACGAGCTGCGCGGGCTGAACGAGGCCCGCCGCGTGCTCGAGGACGCGCTGGTGCGGCTGGCCGCCGAGCGCGCGAGCACCTCGGAGCAGGCTGCGATCCTCGCGGCCGTCGAGGAGATGGCCGCGGCGGCCTCGAGCGGCGAACCCGAGCGCTTCGTCGAGGCCGACGCCCGCTTCCACCTGGCGGTCGCGGAGGCCGCCCACAACCCGGTGCTGCTGCGGCTGATGAACGCGCTCGCGATCGTGCTGCGCCGGCAGTTCCGCTTCCACGTCGAGGAGAACCGGGAGGGCCAAGACCCGGAGCTGCTGCAGTCCGTGGAGCGCCACCGCCGCGTGGCGCTCGCCATCGCGGCCGGCGACGGCGACGAGGCGAGCGCGGCGATGGGCGCGATCCTCGACCTCGCCGCCCGCTTCGCGCGTGCCCGCGCCCGCCGTCAGGCGGCCGGACCGGGAGCCGAGGCCGCGGTGTCGTGACGGCGCCGCCCGGCGTCGACCTGGTCGAGCTCGCCTGGGCGACCGCCGTGCGCCCGCTCGCACGGCCGCTGCAGGTGGGGCCGCTCGTGGTGACGTCCCGGGAGTACTGCTGCGTGCGCGCGACCACGGCGTCCGGCGCGCACGGCGAGTGCTTCGTGCTGACGCGCGGGCTGGACGTCGGCGGCGCCATCGAGCGCCTGGTCGCGCCGCGCGTGCTGGGCGCCGCGGACCGGCCGGCTGCGCTCGCCGGCCTCCGGGTGGCCCTGCGCAACGTCGGCTGGGACGGCCCGATCTCGCGGGCGGCCGGCGCCGTCGCGCTCGCGGCCCTCGACGCCGAGGCGCGGGCCCAGGGCCGGCCGGTCTGGTCGCTGCTCGGCGCCGACGTGCCGCCGGCGCATGACGCGGTGGTGGTGCTCGGCTACACGCCGGTCGGCGCCGACCCGGGCGAGACGGAGCTCGCCGACGCGGTCCGCGCGGCCGAGGCCGGCGTGCGCTGCGTCAAGCTCATGGGCGGGTTCGGCGGCCCGGAGCGCGACCTGGCCCGCGTTGCGCGCCTGGAGCAGGCGGTCGGCGACAGCTGCCGCGTCGGCCTGGACGTGAACGGCGGCTGGTCGCGCGCCGATGCGCAGGAGGCGCTGCCGCGGCTGGCGCGGGACACGATCGCCTTCGTCGAGGAGCCGTGGCCGTTCGAGCTGGGCCTCGAGGGCTTCGACGGCCTGCCGGCCGAGCGCCCGCCGCTCGCGGTGGGCGAGATCTGCTCCTCCGTCGTCGAGCTGCAGGCCATGGCCGCGACCGGCGAGGTCGCCCTGCTGCGGGCCGACGCGACGCTGCTCGGCGGCGCGGAGCCCTGGCTGCGGGCGGTCGAGCTCCGCAGAGGCGCACGGCGTCGCCGCCTTCCCGCACTTCTGGGCGGAGGTGCACCGGCACCTGATGGCGGGCTGCACGCGCCGCGGCCTGGTCGAGATCGGCGTGCCGGGCGGCGGCGAGTTCGGGCTGGACGGGCTCGTGGCGGGCCTCGCGGTGCCGTTGGACGGCGAGATCGTCGCGCCGCCGGACGCCGGGTTCGGGTTCGAGCTGGACTGGGACGCGATCGAGGCCGCGGCGGGTCCGCCGCGGGTCGCGCGCGCGTCTCCGACATGAGGAGGTGCATCGCGTGCCGACGCTGGTCGTGACCGGTGGGGCGAAGGGCATCGGGCTGGGGACCGCGGAGCGGTTCGCCGGCGAGGGCTGGAACGTGGTGATCGCGGACATCGACGGCGAGGCGGGCGAGCGCGAGGCGCGGCGCATCGGCGGCAGCTACGTGTCCGTCGACGCCACGAGCCGCGCGGCCCTGTTCGAGGCATTCGCCCGCATCGCGGCCGAGCATGGGGGCATCGACTGCCTGGTGCCGTCGGCCGGCATCACCATCGTCGGCCCGTCGGCCGACCTGCCGGAGGACTCCTGGCGCAACGTCCTCTCGCTCGACCTGGACGGCGTCTTCTACAGCTGCCAGGCCGCGGTCGAGCACATGCCGCAGGGCTCGTCGATCGTGATGCTCTCGTCCATCGCCGCCTACCGCGGCATGCGCGAGCGGGCCGCCTACTGCGTGGCCAAGGCCGGGATCTGCGCGCTGGTGCGGGTGCTCTCGGCGGAGTGGGCGGAACGGGGCGTCCGCGTCAACGCGATCGCGCCGGGCTGGACGCAGACGCCGTTCCTCGACGACGCCGCGGCCGCCGGCTACGTCGACATCGAGGAGCTGAAGTCGCGCCCGCCCATGAAGGGCCTCGCGCAGGTGTCCGACATCGTCGCCGGCATCCACTACCTGGCCTCCGACGAGGCCCGGTTCGTGACCGGCCAGACGCTCGCCATCGACGGCGGCTGGACCTGGGCGGGACCCTAGCCCTACGCGGTTGACCACGGCTCCAGGACGCCGTACCCTCGCGGTCCTCTGATGATTTGACGTCTGGAGGTCACGACGCGGTGACTGCTGCAACGGCGCCGACCTACGGCAACCTGGTGAACGGCGCGTTCGTCGACACGGCGGCCACCTTCGAGGACGCGAACCCGGCCGACCCCGCGGACGTCGTCGCGCGCTTCCCCGCGTCGTCGGCGGCCGACGTCGACGCCGCGGTGCAGGCGGCCCGGGCCGCGCTGCCGGCCTGGCGGGCGACCCCGCCCGTCGTCCGCGGCCGCCACCTGCAGGCGCTGGCCCGCGAGCTGCGCGCGGAGGAGGCGACCATCGTCCCCGCCATCACGCGCGAGCAGGGCAAGCCGCTCGCGGAGTCGCGCGGCGAGTTCCTCAAGACCCTGGAGTACCTGGAGTACTACGCGGCGCTCGGCTACGAGTACGGCGGCCGGCTGCTGCCGTCGGCGCGCCCGGGCGTGGAGCTCTCGGTCCGCCGCGAGCCGCTCGGCGTCGTCGCGCTGCTGACGCCGTGGAACGTGCCGATCGCGATCCCCGCGCGCAAGCTCGCGCCGGCCCTCCTGTGCGGCAACACGGTGGTCATCAAGCCGTCCACGGAGACGCCGCTGTCCTGCCACGTGATCGCCGAGGCCGCCCAGCGCGCCGGCATCCCGGCGGGCGTGATCAACGTCGTGCACGGCCCCGGCGCGACGACCGGCCTGGCGCTGGCCGAGCACCCCGGCATCAACGGCATCTCGTTCACGGGCTCCACCGAGGTCGGCCGGGTGATGGCGCGGGTCGGGGCCGAGCGGCTGATCAAGGTGCAGCTCGAGCTCGGCGGCAAGAACGCCAGCATCGTCCTCGACGACGCCGACCTCGACCACGCCGCCGACCAGATCGCCATCGCCGCGCTCTCCGGCTCCGGCCAGCAGTGCACCGCGACGAGCCGCATCCTGGTGCAGCGCAGCGTGCTGGAGGCCTTCACCGAGCGCATGCTGGCCCGCGTCAGGGCCTGGCCGGTCGGGCCCGGCGACCGCGACGGCGTGCGCCTCGGGCCGCTGGTCTCCGAGCGGCAGCTGCGCACGGTCTGCGAGTACGTCGACGTCGGCCGCTCCGAGGGCGCGACGCTGCTGCTCGGCGGCGGGCGCCCGGGCGGCGAGCTGGCCAACGGCTGGTACGTGGAGGCCACGGTCTTCGGCGACGTCACGCCGGAGATGCGCATCGCCCGCGAGGAGATCTTCGGGCCCGTGATCGCGATCCTGCCGGTCGACACGGACGAGGAGGCGATCGCGATCGCCAACGACTCGCCGTACGGCCTGTCGGCGGCGGTCTTCACCCGCAGCCTGGCGCGCGCGAGCCGCTTCGTGAACGAGCTCGACGTCGGCGCGATGGCCGTCAACCTGCCCTCGGCGGGGTGGGAGGTGCAGCAGGCGTTCGGCGGCTTCAAGGCCTCCGGCGGCTCGGGCTGGAAGGAGCAGGGCACCGAGGTGCTCGACTTCTTCTGCGAGCTCAAGGCCGTCCAGATCCTGCCGGGCTGAGCGCCGTGCGCATCCAGCGGATCGAGAGCCTGATCGTCGCGGTGCCGCTGGAGCGGCCGGTGCTGCTGTCGCGCCAGTCGTTCGCGACGCGCGAGTTCAACGTCGCCGTCGTGCACACCGACGAGGGCGTGCAGGGCGTCGGCTACGGGCGCGGCGGCGAGCTCGTGCACGCCGCGATCGCCGGCACCGTGGCGCCGCTGGTGGTGGGGCGCGACCCGCTGGCGGTGGAGGCGATCTGGCAGGACGTCTACGACACGACGGCGCTCGTGGGCCGTCGCGGCGCGGTGCTGCGCGCGCTGTCGGTGGTCGACATCGCGCTCTGGGACGTGCGTGCGAAGGCGGCCGGGCTGCCGCTGCACCGGCTGCTGGGCAGCGACGCCGTCGACGTCCCGGCCTACGTCAGCGGCGGCTACTACCGCGAGGGCCAGACCGACGACGACCTGGCCCGCGAGATGGCCGTGTGGGCGGAACGTGGGTTCCGCGACGTGAAGATCCGCGTCGGGCGGCTGCGGCCGGCGGAGGACGAGCGACGGGTGGCCGCCGTGTGCCGCGCCCTCGGGGACGGCGTCTCGGTCGCGGTCGACGCGAACCAGGGCCTGCGCGACGCCACGGTCGCGCTCGACCTCGGCCGCCGGCTGCAGGCGCTCGGCGTGCGCTGGCTCGAGGAGCCGCTGCCGGCCGACGACCTGGCCGGCGCCGCGCGGGTCGCCGCGGCGCTCGACCTGCCCATCGCGGCGGGCGAGGTCGAGCAGACGCGCTGGGCCTTCCGCGACCTCATCGCGGCCGGCGCGGCGGACATCCTGCAGCCCGACGTCACGGTCGTGGGCGGCGTGACGGAGTGGCTCAAGGCGGCCACGCTCGCCAGCACGCACGGGCTGCCGGTCGCGCCGCACTACTTCAGCGAGGTGCACGCCCACCTGGTCGCGGCCACGCCGGGCGCGATCGGCGTCGAGTACTTCTACCCCGACGCGGACATCATCACCTTCGACCCGGTGCTGCAGGACCCGCTGCGGCCCCGCGACGGCCGCATCCCGCTGCCGGACCGGCCGGGGGTGGGGCTCGACCTGATCCCGGAGGCCGTGGAGCGGCTGCGGGTGGCGCACGCGACGATCGAGCAGGAGGGCAGGGCGGCATGAGCATCGAGATCGACCTGGCCGGGCGCGTCGCGCTGGTCACCGGCGCAGCCAAGGGCATGGGCCTGGAGATCGCGCGGTCGCTGCGCGGCTGCGGGGCGTCGGTGGTGCTGGGCGACGTCGACGAGGCCGGCCTGGCGGAGGCCGCGGAGGTCGGCGAGACGCTGCGGCTCGACGTGACCGACCCGGAGGCCGTGGAGGCCGCGATCGAGGACGCGGAGCGGCGAGCCGGCCCCATCGACCTGCTGGTCAACAACGCGGGCATCGCGTCGCCGCGGCAGGGCATGCCGTTCGTGAACCAGGAGCCGCGCGACTGGGACCCGGTGTTCGCGGTCAACGCGCGCGGCGTGTTCACGGTCTCGCGGGCGGTCGGGCGGCGGATGATGGAGCGCCGGCGCGGCTCGATCGTGAACATCGCGTCGATCGCCGGGCGCGCCAACCTCTCGACCGACCCGGCCTACGCGACGTCGAAGGCCGCCGTCGTCTCGCTGACCCAGATCATGGCCCGCGACCTCGCGCCCTACGGCATCCGCGTGAACGCCGTCTGCCCGGGCATGGTGCTGACGCCGTTCTACCTCTCGCAGTACGAGTTCGCAGCCGCGCGCGACCCCGAGGTGCGCGAGATGGGCCCGGTCGCGTTCTTCGAGCAGAAGGCGAAGCGCCTCATCCCGCTCGGGCGCGGGCAGGAGCCGCGGGAGATCGCGAACGCCGTCGCCTTCCTGGCCAGCGACCTCGCCTCGGCCATCACCGGGCAGTCGCTGAACGTCGACGGCGGGCTCGTCTTCAACTAGCCATTCGTCCCGCCGGAGGGGTCGCATGCGAACGCAGACGCAGGGGACGAATGGCTAGTGGCTATCGCAATGGCCGGCAGCGGAGTGCGCGCGTGCCCGAGACGTCGCCCGCGCCCTGACTCCCGAGGCTGTCGGGCGGGCGTCCGGTGGTCGGGCGCACCTCGCGACCGGACTGTGCGCCCCGCCGGCCGACACTCCGCCTTCCGCCCCGGCGCCCGTCGGGGAAGGGGCTAGACTCGCCCGCGCCGTGAACGCCCCGCAGCAGCTCCGCATCGGCGTCGACACGGGCGGCACGTTCACCGACCTCGTGGCCGCTCGACGAGGCGACCGGCGAGCGCCGCACCGTCAAGGTGCCGTCGACCCCGGCCCAGCCCGGTCGACGCCGTGTTCAACGCGCTCGAGGGCGTGCGGCGCGTCGCCGGACGACGTCGCGCTGTTCGTCCTCGGCACCACGATCGCGACCAACTGCCTGCTCCAGCGCCGCGGCGCGCGCACGCTCTACGTGACCACCGCGGGCTTCGAGGACGTGCCGTTCATCCAGCGCATCAACCGCCTCGGCCTGTACGACATGCACTGGCCCAAGCCGCGGCCCTACGTGCGGCGCGCGGACTGCATCGGCGTGCGCGAGCGGGTCGCGTCCGACGGCGGCGTGCGCGTGCCGCTGGAGGCCGGCGAGGTCGAGCGCGTGGTGGAGCTGGTGCGCGCCGCGCACGCCGAGGATCCGGGCCTCGCGGTCGCCGTCAACCTGCTCTTCGCCTACCTCGACCCGCGCGCACGAGCGCGCTGCTCGCCGACGCCATCGCGGAGGCCCTGCCCGACGTGCCGGTCAGCGTCTCCAGCGAGATCGCGCCGGTCTGGCGCGAGTACGAGCGCGGCAACACGACCATCGTCGACGCCTACCTGCGGCGCCTCGTCGGGCGACTTCGCCGACGGGCTCGAGGCGGGCCTCGCCGGCGCGCGGCCTGACCTGCCCGCGCTTCCTGCTGAAGTCGAACGGCGGCCAGGTCGCGGCCCGCGCGGCGTCGGGGCAGCCCGTGCAGCTCGCGCTCTCGGGGCTCGCCGGCGGCATGATCGCCGGGCGCCACTACGCCGCCGCGGCCGGGCGCGCAGGACGCGCTGACGCTCGACATGGGCGGCACGAGCGCGGACGTCGGCGTCGTGCTCGGCGGCGCCATCCGCTCGGCGGCGTCCTACGAGTTCGAGTTCGGCCTGCCGATCGCCGTCCCCGTCGTCGACCTGACGACGATCGGCGCGGGCGGCTCCTCCATCGTCGGCTTCGACCGCGGCGGCCTGCTGCAGGTGGGGCCGGCGAGCGCGGGCGCCGAGCCCGGCCCGGCGTCGTACGGCCGCGGCGGCACGGACGCGACGGTGACCGACGCCAACCTCGTGCTCGGCCGGCTGCACCCCGACGTCGTTCCTCGGCGGCGCGATGCCGCTCGACGGCGACCTCGCGCGGGACGGCCGTGCAGCCCGTGGCCGAGCGCCTGGGCATCGTCGCTCGAGGACGCCGCGCAGGCGATCGTCCGCATGGCCGTCGTGAACATGGCGAACGCCGTGCGGCTCGTGGTCGCCGATCGCGGGCTCGACGCCCGGCGCTTCGACCTCGTGGCCTTCGGCGGCGCCGGCCCGCTGCACGCGGCGGCGCTGGCGCGGCCGCAGGGCTGCCCGGGCGTCGATCGTGCCGCCGCACCCCGGCCTGGCCTCGGCCTTCGGCGCCATCGCCGCCGACCTGCGCGTCGACCGCCGCCTGACGATCGCCCTGCGCTCCGACCAGGGCCACGGCGCGGCGCTCGCCGCGGGCCTGCAGCGCGTCGCCGCCGAGGCGCTGGAGGAGCTGCAGCGCGAGGGCCGGCCGGTCGCGCCGACCGTCGTCGCCAGCGTCTCCTGCCGCTACCGGGGGCAGAACTACGAGCGCGACGTCGTCGCGCCGGTGGACGCGGGCGACGGGGTGGACGTGGTCGCCGTCGAGCGCTTCCACGACGCCCACGAGGCCGCCTACGGCTACCGGCTGCCCGACGCGGTCGTCGAGTTCGTGCACGTCGGCGCCGTCGCGGCCGACCACCGCGAGGTGCCGCCCGACCCGCCGCCGCCGGCCGGCCCGCCCGGCGAGCCGCACGCCGTGCGACCCGTCTGCTTCGAGGAGTGGCTCGACACGCCGATCTACCAGCGCGCCGTGCTCGCCGCCGGCCAGCGCGTCGCCGGGCCGGCCGTGATCGAGGAGGTCGACTCCACCACCGTCGTCCCGCCGGGCTGGACCGCCGAGGTCCACGCCAGCGGCTGCCTGGTGCTCCATGCCTGATCCGCTCGTCCTCAAGCTGCTGCACGACCAGCTCGTCAACGTCTGCGAGGAGATGGCGAGCGCGCTCATGCGCACGGCGTACTCGCCCATCTTCAACGAGGGCCTCGACTTCAGCGCCCTGATCCTCGACGAGCAGGGCGACCTCGTCGCGATGGCCAACATGAACCCGGCCATGCTCGGCCAGGCGCTCTACTCCGGCCGCTGGGTGATCGACGACATCGGCGCCGACGCCTTCGAGCCCGGCGACGTCGTCGTCCACAACGACCCGTACCGCGGCGGCTCGCACATGCCGGAGCACCTGCTGGTCGCGCCGTTCTTCCACGGCGGCGCGCTGCGCGGCTACGTGGCCACCATCGGCCACGTCGCCGAGATCGGCGGCATGGCGCCCGGCTCGTTCTCCGCCAACGCCACCGAGATCTACCAGGAGGGCCTGCGGCTGCCGCCGGTCAAGCTCGTGCGGGCCGGCGAGCCGGTGCACGAGGTCTGGCGCATCATGCTCGCCAACCACCGCACGCCGGAGAGCACGTGGGGCGACTTCAACGCCATGATCGGCGCCCTCCACGTCGGCCTGGCGCGGCTCGAGGCCCTCTACGAGGAGCACGGCGCGGAGACCATCCTGGAGGCGATCCCGGCCCTCTACGACTACGCCGAGGCGTGGATGCGGCGCGACATCGCCGAGCTGCCGGACGGCACGTGGTCGGGCGAGGACGCGCAGGAGGACGACGGCTTCGAGCGCCGCCCGCGGCACCTGCGGGTCGACCTCACGATCGCCGGCGACCGCATCGTCGTGGACTGGAGCCGCACCGACGAGCAGGCGGTCGGCACCATCAACGCGCCCGTACCTCGTGACCGCCTCGGCGACGCTCTCCGGCCTCTTCTACGTGCTCGGCGGCGACAAGCCCCTGAACGCCGGCATGGCGCGCCCGATCGACATCATCGCGCCGCCCGGGACGGTCACCAACGTGCGCCACCCGGGCGCCTGCGTCGGCGGCCAGACCGAGCTCCAGCCGCGCATCATCGACCTCATCCAGGGCCTCGTGCTGTCGCAGTTCGTGCCCGACCGCGTGGCCGCGGCGGCGGGCGGCACCTCGTGCAACTTCCTGTTCGGCGGCCGCCACCCGCGCACCGGCGAGTACTACACGCACTACAACTTCGAGGGCATCGGCTGGGGCGGGCGCGCGACCGGCGACGGCAACGACGCGCAGATCGCGCCGCACGGCAACTGCCAGAACACGCCGATCGAGGTCTTCGAGACGCGCTACCCGTGGCTGCACGAGCGCTACGGCCTGAACCCGGACGGCGGCGGCGCCGGGCGCAACCGCGGCGGGCTCGGCATCACGCGCGTGATGACGGTCGAGGCCGACGAGATCGTCGTCAGCGCCCTCTGCGACCGCTCGCGCATCGCGCCGTGGGGCCTGTTCGGCGGCGGCGAGGGGCGAGACCACGGCGTTCCTGCTGCGCCGCAGGGAGGCGGAGGACTTCGCGCCGTTCTCCGTCGCCGCCGGCACGGTCAGCGACACGAAGTTCTCCAACGTGCGGCTGGAGCGCGGCGACCAGGTGCTGCTGCGCTCGCCCTCCGGCGGCGGCTACGGCTCGCCGCGGGAGCGCGACCCGGAGCGCGTCGCGGCCGACGTGCGCGAGGGCTTCGTCACGCGCCGAGGCCGCGCGCGAGCGCTACGGCGTGGCGCTGACGGCCGACGGCGCGGTCGACGCCGCCGCGACCGACCGGCTGCGCGGGGAGGGCGCCTGATGCCCTGGGTCGAGCGCGTCGAGCCGTGGCACCGCATCGACGTCGCCTACTGCGAGGTCACGGGACAGCTCCTGCCGAAGCGCTACTGGGAGTTCGAGCACGAGGGCCGCACGGTGCGCGCGCGCGATCCGCACTGCGAGGAGCTCTTCCGCTGGTACGTGCTGCCGCGCGCGGCGGGCGCTCACCAGTCGCCGACGGCGCCGTCCCCGTAGGTGATCACGCGCGGCTCCTCCTGCTCGAAGGGGTGGGCGCGCACGACGTCGAGGTCGATCTCGATGCCGAGCCCGGGCCGCTGGTTCGGCCGCACGAGGCGCCCCTCGCGCTCGACCGTGAAGCCCTCGCTGACCACGTCCTGGCGCCACGGCACGTCGCCCGTGACCGCCTCGCAGATGATGTAGCTCGGCGTCGCGAAGCCGAGCTCCAGCGAGGCCGCCGTCGAGACCGGGCCCTGCGGGTTGTGCGGTGCGAGGGCGACGCGGTGCGCCTCGGCCAGGGCGGCGATGCGGCGCGCCTGCGTGAGCCCGCCGCAGTGCGTGATGTCGGGCTGCAGGACGCTCGCGCCGCCGACCGCGAGCAGCTCGCTGAAGGCCTGCAGGCTGGTCAGGCGCTCGCCCGTCGCGATCGGCGTCGCCACGGCGCGCTGGATGGCCGCGAGGTCGTTCGGCAGCTCCGGCCAGCACGGCTCCTCCAGCCAGTACAGCCCGTACGGCTCGAGCGCCTGGGCGAAGCGGTGCCCCATCCGCGGCGAGGGGCGGGCGTGGCAGTCGACCATGATGTCGATGTCCTCGCCGACCGCCTCGCGCATGGCGGCGACGCAGCGCTCGGCCTCCCGCAGCGGGCCGAGGCCCTCGATCGGCATGGTGGCGGGCACGGCCATCGCCTTGAACGCGGTGAACCCCGCCTCGACCATGCCCTGTGCGCGCTCGGCGAAGTCGGTCTCGTCGCCGGGCTCGTAGAAGGCGACCATCTCGCCCTCGCCGAGGTGGCCGTAGAGCCGCACGTGGTCGCGCACCGGGCCGCCCCAGAGCCGGTGGCAGGGGACGCCGTGCACCTTGCCGAGGATGTCCCAGAGGGCGAGGTCGATGCCGGAGATCGCCGTCGCGCGCACGATGCCGGTGCCGTGCCAGAAGTGCCCGCGGTGCATGAGCTGCCACAGGTGCTCGATGCGGGTGGGGTCCTCGCCGAGCACGAGCGGCGTCAGGTCCTCGACGGCGCCGACCACGGCGCGCGTGTGCCACTCGAGCGTCGCCTCGCCCCAGCCCCACAGGCCGTCCTGGTCGGTGAGGACGCGCACGAAGACCCAGTTGCGCATCCGGGCGTGGCAGACGTGCGTCTCGACGGCGGTGATCCTCACGGGCGGGCGGCCTCCTCTTCTCGACGACCCACGGCAGCGGCGTGGGCGCGCCGGCCGTGTGCCGGCACCGGGCGATGGTACTGGCCGCGCGGCCGCGGGTACGCTGCCCCCATGGCAGGCCCCGAGATCTGGATCTGGTCGGACTACATCTGACCCTTCTGCCAGGTGGCGACGGAGCGCGCCGCCTGGCTCGAGCGCCGGTTCGGCGCCGACGTCACCTGGCTCGCGTTCGACCTGCACCCCGAGTACCCGCCCGAGGGCATCCCGCGCCAGCAGCTGCTCGACCGCTACGGCGCGCGACCGCATCGACAGCGTGTCCGCGATGTTCGAGGACGCGGGCCTCGTGTACCGCCCGAACCCCGACGTCGTGCCCAACAGCCGGCTCGCGCTGGAGCTCGCGGAGGCCGCGCGCGAGCAGGGCGTGCACGCCGCGTACCACCAGGCGGCGATGAACGCCTACTGGGAGCAGAGCCGCGACATCGGCGACCCGGACGAGCTGCGGGCCATCGCCGCCGAGGTCGGCATCGAGCCGGCGCGCGTCGAGGCGGCCCTCGTCGACCGCGCCTACCGCGAGGCGGTCGACGCCTCGACGGCCATGGCGCACCAGTCGGGCATCAACGCGGTGCCGGCGTTCGTCGTCGACCGCCGCGTGCTGGTGCTCGGCGCGCAGCCGCACGAGGCGCTGGAAGCCGCCATCGAGCAGGCCGCGACCATCGCCGCCGCCGAGTGATCGGGACCCGGCTGGCTAGACTCGGAGGGGCTGCCTGGCCGGCCCGCGACCACGCCTCCGGAGGATCGATGTCCCTACTCCTGCGCCGCTACGTGCTCCTGCCCGCGCTGCTCCTGGCAGCCGCGCTGGGGACGGCGGGCTGCGAGGTGTCGGTCGGCGACAAGACCATCGACGCCGGCTCGGTCGAGGACCAGATCAAGAAGAACATCGAGGACCAGGGCGGCACCGTCCAGGCCGTCGACTGCCCGGGCGGCAAGGAGGCGAAGACCGGCACCACGTTCGACTGCGAGGTCACCTTCGGCGACGGCACGACGCGCACGGCGACGGTGGAGCTCGTCGACGACGAGGGCACCTTCAACTACTCCATCTCCGACGAGGGCGGCGGCACGGGCGGCGACGACACCGGCGCCGGGACGGGCGACGCGACCGGCGGCGGCGACACCGGCGGCGACACCGGCGCCACGGACGAGGGCGACGCCACCGGATAGGTGTCGCACCGGCGCCTCCCCCTAACGGGGTAGGACCGCCGCGCCGATACGGGACGGGTGAGCGAACGTCCCGCCGCCAGCTACGGCTTTCCGATCCTCGTCGTCTGCGGCATCGTGACGACGGCCGTGCTCGCGCTGCTGGTCGGGCGCGTCGGCACGTCCGATCCGGCGCCCGCCCAGGAGGCTCGCGCCGCGACCGCGCCCGCGACCGCCGCACCCGCCGCCGACGCCACGGCCGCAGGCCCCGCAGGAGGCCGCCGCGGCGCCGCTGCGGCTGCCGTTCGGGCCGGACGGCGCCTCGCGCGTGCCGTCCCCCGTCCCGCCCGCCCACCTCACGGGCGGCGCCAACGCCGCGGCCGTGCTCGCGCTGCCCGGCGGCTCGCCGGCGACGGCGGCCCTGCACTGGCTCGACGGCGGCGGCGTGCCGACGACCGTGGCGGAGACGCTCGACGAGGCGCTGCAGCACGCCGTCGTCGTCGTGCTCGGCCCGCTGCCGGACGCCGACGTCCCGCGCCTCGAGGCCTACGCCCGCGCCGGCGGCATCGTCGTCCTGGAGCAGCCCGCATCGGCGCCGCTGACCGCGCTGGCCGGCGTGGGCGACCCCGCGACCGCGATCCACGACAGCTTCGTCGTCCTGCCCGGCGGCGGCATCGAGGCGGCCACGGTCCGCTTCCCGGCCACCGACGCGACCGGCTGGGGCCTCGACGCCGGCGCCCTCGCGCGCTACCCCGACGGCAAGGCCGCGATCGCCGCACGCCAGCTCGACGCGGGCGTCGTCGTCGCGCTCGGCGTGCGCCTGTCCGGCAGCGTCCTGGCCAGCGAGGCCAGCGTCGTCGCGCCGCGCGTCCCGGCGACCGATGAGCCGACCGTCGGCGCCGCGCTGGGCCGCGACGTCATGGCCCACATCGGGCGCACGATCTTCGGGCTCGCCGCGCCCGGCATCACCCTCGGCGGCGCACCGGACGGCCGGGCGGCCGCGCTGGTGCTGACCCACGACGTCGACACCGCCGAGGCGCTCGCGCGCGCCGGCGATCTCGCCGCCATCGAGCGCGACCGGGACGTCTCCGCCACGTACTTCGTCGCCGCGCAGGCCACGTCCGCGCCCGGTGCGCCGGCGGTGCTGGACGCCGCCAGCGCCGACCGGCTCCAGGAGCTCGAGGGCCTCGGCGCCGACCTGCAGTCCGGCGGCGTCGCGTTCGGCGAGCGGCCCGACCTGCCCGTCGGCAGCGGCTCCGAGGCGCTGCCGGGCTACGTGCCGACGCTGGCCAGCGGCGGCGCGAGCCAGTTCGGCGAGGCGCGCGTCTCGCGCCACGTGCTCGACGCGGTCGTGTCGGGGCTCGACGCCCATCGCCTTCCGCGCCCCCGCGGTCGTGGCGCCGCCCGACCTCGACGGCGTGCTCGCCGGCACCGGCTACGGCGTCGACGCGTCGGTGCGCGCCGACGTCGTCGCCGGCGGCCTGCCGTACCGCCTCGCCACGGGCGACGACGCGAGCGCCGAGCAGCCCGTGCTGCGGCTGCCGCTGCGCTTCGACGACCGCACGGGCCTGACGCCCGACCGCCGCGGGGCGGAGCTCGACGCGATCCTGCAGAGCGCCGTCTCCACCGGCGCCCCGGCCGTCGTGCGCATCTCGCCGCTGCACGGCTCCGCCGCGACGTACGCGCTGGAGAGCCTGCTGGCCCGCGCGCCGCAGGACGTCTGGATCGGCTCGGTGGCCGACTTCGCGGCGCTTCTGGTCGGCCCGCGCGGCGCTCGCGCTCGACGTCGAGCGCGACCGCCACGGGCTGGCGCGCCCGGCTCAGCGGCGAGGGCCAGGTGCCCGGCGCAGACGCTGGTGCTGCCCTTCCGCGCCGAGCGGGCGAGCATCGCCGGCGAGACCGCCGGCCTGCCGCTGGCGGGCGACGGTCGGCGCATCGCCGTGCCGGCCTTCACCGACGAGGTGGAGGTCGAGATCGTGCCCGCCCGCGAGGCGGAGCCCGAGGAGCCCGCCGCGCCCGCCGCCGACGGCATCGCGCCGACCGACGCGGGCGCCGTCGGCCAGCAACGGGTAGGCCCGCCGCGGGAGCCGAGCCGGCTCCGCGCGACGGGCCCCGAGGCCGGCCGGATCAGTCGATGAGCTTCGACTTGCCGGTCGAGATGTCCGCGGCGATCGCGGTGAAGATCGTGTTCAGCTGGCCCGTGTCCGGGCTTGTTGTAGTAGTTGCCGGCGCTGGAGGCGATCTGCACCAGCGCCTGCGCCGGGGTCATGGCCGGCGACTCCGGCGTGCCGGTCGCGCGGTCCTTGGCGCAGATGTCCGACCCGAGCGCGTAGCCGATCGTGTAGATCCACGTGGTCGACTTCAGCGGCGCGGCGGCCTGCGTTCCGCTCCAGCAGGGGCGGGTGCGCTGCGGGTCGGTCGTGCCGTAGTAGTGCGGGCCGGTGTTCGCCGCGCCGTCCGTCAGGAAGATGATGACGTCCTGCACGTTGGCGCGACCCTGGGCCGTCAGCGCCTCCTTGGCCTTCGTCAGCGCGACGGCGTAGTGCGTGGTGCCCTGGGGCAGCTGGCAGTTCAGCGTCTTGACCAGGTCGGAGTTCGTGTTGAGGCCGCCGCCGTACGCCCTGTAGTCGCTCGAGAGCGGGACGATGGTCCACTTCGAGCTCGTGGAGTCGTACGTGGAGCCGTCGGACGTCGGCGGCCGCGCAGCGGTTGGCGATGGTCGTCGACGGCGGCAGCACCGTCAGCCCGACGTAGATCTTGGTCGGGTCGAGGAACTGGAGGAACGTCTTCACGCCGTTGCGCGCGTTCGTGATCTTGTTCGGCGTGCCGCCCTCGTTCATCGAGCCCGTGCGGTCGAACACGATCATGATGTCGAGCGGGTTCATGTCGCACGGCTGGCAGGCCGTGGCCCGCGCGCCGACGTTGGCGGTCGACATGCCGAAGAGCCCGGCGAAGTTCATCTTCGTCTTGCCCTTCATCTCGACCTTCACCGCGTTGACCGGGTTGCACCCCGGCACGTTCGCGTTGCAGGACGTGGTGACGGTCTTCGTGAGGCTGGAGACGCCGTTGATCGGATTGAGGGCGATGTACTGGTTCGCCCGCGAGACGGCGTTCGCGGAGCTCGGCAGCTCCTGCGCGCCGGCCAGGGCCGCGGCGTCCGCCGTGGCCTGGAGCTCGCGCTTCGCGTACCACGCGTACCCGACGTCGATCGTGAGTGCGGCGCAGCCCATCAGGACCACGAGGGCGACCGCCACCAAGACGATGGCCTGGCCCCGTTGCGAACCCTGGTCGCGCAGTCGTCGAACCCGATCCATAGCCAAGCCTCCGCTCGAATCCACATCCACTATCGGCGGGTTCCGGGAGGGCCGGCGACCCTAGATCGGGGGGTTTCCGGCCCGCGCGGGGACGAGGTGGGCTCCGGGCCGTCAACTCGGGGCCGCACGCTGCCGATACGCCAGGTAGTGAGCGAGCGGGAGATCCAGTCGCGGCTGCAGAAGCTGACCCAGGGCGCCGCGCCCCCGCGCAGCCTGCGCGGCACCATCGACGCCCGCGACGCCGCCGCCTCCGAGGAGGAGATCCAGCAGCGCATCCGCGAGGAGGCGCAGAAGCTGGTCAAGCAGGCCGAGGAGGTGATGGCGCAGCGCGAGCAGCTCCTGGCCGCCCGCGAGCGCGCCCTCGCCGCCCACCAGGCCGGCCTCGACCTGAGCTCGCTCAACGCCGAGACCGTGGCCCGCGTCGGCGAGCTCGAGGCGCAGCTGCGCGAGGCCCAGCAGGCGCTGGACGAGGCGCGGGAGGCCGTCGAGCGCGAGCGCTACCGCGCGGACGAGATGGAGCGCATGGTCTCGCGTCGCCGGGCAGGGCTACGACCCGCACGAGATCGAGACGCTGCGCCGCGTCGAGAGCGACCTGCGCGTGATGCTGCAGAGCCTCGAGACGCAGGTCGAGGAGCGCGACGCCGAGCTGCGGTCGCGTCGCCGACGAGGCGCGCGCCGCGCAGGAGCGCTTCGACGAGCTGGAGAAGCGCCTCGCGGACACGCGCGCGGAGTCCGCTCGCCTCGTCGACCCCGAGGACATGCGCGGCCGCATCCGCGAGATCGAGCGCCGCGCCGACGAGGCCGAGGCCCGCGCCGCCGCCGCCGAGGCCGCCGCCGCGCAGTCCGCGCTGGCGCGGCGGCGCCGCGGACGCGCGCTCGGCGACGAAGCGTCCACGAGCTCGAGGATCAGGTCAAGTCGCTGGAGGCCGCGCTCGCCGCGGCCGGCGGCGAGGCGCCGCTCGATGCCGACACCGCCGAGGGCCGCATCGCGATCCTCGAGGAGGCGCTGTTCAAGCTGCAGCTCGAGCTGGAGAAGCGGGTCGACCCCGCCGTGCACGAGGCGGCGCTGGCCCAGGCCGCGCGAGGCCGCCGGGCGGGCGGCGGCAGCGCGGAGCTCGAGGCCCGCGTGCAGGAGCTGGAGGCCGCCCGCGACGCAGAGGCGGCGCGCGCCGAGACGCTGGCGACGGCGCTGGAGCGCGCCCGCACCGACGCCGACGCGTCGCCGCAGCTGGCCGAGCTGGAGGCCCGCGCGACCGCCGCCGAGGCGGCCCGAGACGAGGCCGCCGCGCGCGCCGAGGAGCTCGCAGCAGCGGTCGAGGCCGCGAGGGGCGAGGCCGGGGCCGGAGCGGAAGCGCTCCAGCAGCTCGAGACCCGCGCGCGCGAGGCCGAGGAGGCCCGCGACGCGCAGGCCGCGCGCGTCGCGGAGCTGGAGCAGGCCGTCGAGGCCGCCCGCAGCGAGGCCGGCGAGGGCGTCGCCGCGCAGCTCGCCGAGCTGCAGGCGCGCCTGCAGGAGGCCGAGGCCGCGAAGGACGCCGAGGCCGCGCGCGCCGGGGAGCTCGCCGCCGCCGTCGAGGCCGCTCGCAGCGAGGGCGGCGAGCAGCTCGCCGCGCTCGAGGAGCGGGCCGCGGCCGCGGAGGCCGCTCGCGAGGCCGAGGCGGCGCGCGCCGCCGAGTCTGGCCGCGGCGCTGGAGGCTGCACGCGAGGATGCGGGGGCCGCGGTCGCCGCGCAGCTCGCCGAGCTGCAGCAGGCCGTCGAGGCCGCGAAGGCCGACGCCGAGGGTGAGATCGCCGCCATCCAGGAGCGCGCCGCGGCCGCGGAGGCCGCGCGCGAGGAGGCCGCCCGGCAGGCCGTGGAGCTCGCCGCCGCCGCCGACGCGCTGCGCGCCGAGGGTCGCCGCGACATCGCCGCGCTCGAGGAGCGCACCGTCGCCGCCGAGGCGGAGCGCGAGCAGGCCGCCGCGCGCGTCGCCGACCTGGAGGCCGCCGTCGCGGCCGCCCGCAGCGAGACCGAGGCGCGCCAGCGCGAGGTGGAGCAGCACGAGGCGGCGCGGAGCGAGGCCGTCGAGGCGGCTGCCGCGCAGGTCGGGGAGCTGGAGCGGCGTGCGGCGGACGCCGAGCGCGCACGGGACGAGCACGCGGCCCAGGTCGAGGAGCTGCGGACGGCCGTGGAGGCCGCGCGGTCCGACGCGGGCGCCGCCGCGGCGCAGCAGATCGCAGAGCTGGAGCAGCGCGCCGCGGACGCCGAGCGGGCGCGCGACGAGCACGGGTCGCAGGTCGAGGAGCTGCGCGCGGCGGTCGACGCGGTGCGGCGCGAGGCCGGCGAGGCGGCGGCAGGGCAGATCGCGGAGCTGGAGCGGCGGGCGGCGAACGCCGAGCAGGCGCGCGACGAGCACGCGGCGCAGGTCGCGGAGCTGCAGTCCGCGGTCGAGGCCGCCCGGCGCGAGGCCGACGAGGCTGCCGCGGAGCGGGTCGCCGAGCTCGAGCAGCGCCTCCACGACGCCGAGGCGTCCCGGGCCGACGAGAACGCGCGGGCGGAGGAGCTCGCGGCGACGATCGAGACCACGCGCGCGGAGCTGGAGCAGCGCGTCCACGAGCTGGAGCAACGCGCCGCCGACGCCGAGCGCGGCCGCGACGAGCAGGCCGCACAGGTGTCGACGCTCAGCGCCGCGGTCGAGGCCGCGCGCCACGAGGCCGGCGAGGACGCGGCCGTCCGCCTGGCGGAGCTGGAGGGCCGCATCGCCGCAGCCGAGGCCGCCCGCGACGCCGAGGCCGCGCGCGCCGGCGAGCTCGCGGCCGCGGTCGACGCGGCGCGCGGCGAGCTGGAGCAGCGGGTCGGCGAGCTGGAGCAGCGGGCCGTGGACGCCGAGCAGGCCCGGGACGCCGAGGCGGTGCGGGCCGAGGAGCTCGCCGCCGCGATCGACGGCACGCGGGCCGAGGTCGAGGAGCGCGCGGCCGCACAGGTCGCCGAGCTGGAGGACCGCGTCGCCGCAGCCGAGCGCGCCCGGGAGTCCGAGGCCGCCCGCGCGCAGGAGCTGCACGAGGCCGCGGAGGCCGCCCGCGCGGCCGTCGACGAGCGCGTCGCCGAGCTCGAGGCACGTGCCGGCGAGGCCGAGCGCGCCCGCGACGAGCAGGCTGCCCGTGTCGCGGAGCTGGAGGCGGCCGTCCACGCCGCGCGCGAGGAGATCGGCGAGGGCGTCGCGGCGCAGCTGGAGGAGCTCGAGGCCCGCGTGGCCGCCGCCGAGGCCGCTCGCGACGCCGAGGCCGCCCGCGCCACCGAGCTGGTGCGCGCCGCGGAGACCGCCCGGGGCGAGGCGCAGGAGGGCGTCGCCCTGCTGGAGAGCCGGCTCCGCGAGGCGGAGCAGGCCCGTGACGACGCTGCCGCGCGCGCGGACGACAGCGAGGCCTCCCGCGCGGAGGCCAGCGAGGACTTCGCCGCCCGGCTCGCCGAGCTGGAGGCCCGCGCCGCGGCCGCCGAGGCCGCCCGCGACGAGCACGACGGCAAGGCTGCCGAGCTGGCCGCCGCCGTCGAGGCCGCGCGCGCCGAGGGGGCCGAGGCGCTGCAGGCGCTGCAGGAAGAGCTCCGCGCCGCGGAGGCCGCACGCGAGTCCGAGGCCGCCCGCGCGGCATCGCTCCAGGCCGCGGCCGAGCAGGCGCGCGCCGACGGCGACGAGCGGAGCGCCGTGCTCGAGGCCCTGCAGGCGCGCCTGCGCGAGGCCGAGCTGGCCCGCGACGCTGCGGCGACGCAGGCCGAGGAGCTGACCGCAGCGGCCGAGCGGGCGACCGCCGCGGGGGCCGAGCGCGCCGAGCGCATCGCCGTGCTGGAGGCCGAGCTGCAGGCCGCCGAGGCCGCGCGGGACGCCGAGACGGCCCGCGCCGAGGAGCTGACCGCCGCCGTCCGCGAGCAGGGCGCCGCGGAGCTGGAGCGCGCCCTGGAGGCCGCCCGCGCGGAGGCCGAGCAGCAGCTGGAGGAGCTGCGCGCCGAGCTGGAGGCGGCACGCGCCGCGTTCGAGGAGGCGCGCGCCGAGGCGGAGCGCGAGCGCGATGCCGCACGGGCCGAGCAGGCGACGAGCCTGAGCCGCGTCAGCGAGCTGGAGGCCGAGCGCGAGGCCCGCGGCGACGTCGACGAGCGCATCCGCGAGCTGGAGACGGAGCGCGACGTCGTGCGGCGCGAGGTCAAGGCCGTCGGCGGCGAGCGCGACGCGGTCCGCCGCGAGGTCGGCGCGCTGCGCGAGACCGTCACCCTGCGCGAGACCCGCATCGGCCGCCTGGAGGCCGAGCTCACGGAGACCCGCGAGCGCCTGGCCGTCGCGCCCGATGCCGCCGAGGTCGCCGCCCAGCTCGCCGAGCTGGAGCAGGCCGTCGCCGCCGCGCGCGACGATGCGTCCGCCCGCGCCGCCGAGCTCGCGACCGCCACCGCGGCCGCCGAGACGGTGCGCGCGGAGCTCGAGGCCCTGCGCACCGAGCTGACCGAGCGCGACGCCGCGTTCACCGAGCGCGTCCACGCTGCTCGAGGCGCGCACCACGGAGCTGGAGGAGGCCGCCGCCGCCCTCGACGCCGCGAAGGCCGAGGCCGCGACCGCCGCCCGGGGCGCCAGCGCCCGCGAGGCGGAGCTGGCCGCGGCGCGCGCCGAGCTGGACGCCGCGCGCAGCGACCGAGACGAGCAGACGGCCGAGCTGACCGCCGTGCGCGAGGCCGGCGAGGTGCGGGAGAGCGAGCTCGCAGCGGTGCGCGACGCGCTCGCCGCCCGCGCCGCCGAGGCCGAGCAGCTGCAGGCCGCCGTCGACGAGCGGGCCGCCGAGGCCGCCGAGGCGCGCACCGCGCTGGAGGCGGGGCGCGACAGAGCTCACGACGCTCCGGCAGCGGCTCGACGCCCGCGCCGCGGAGGCCGAGGAGGCGACGTCAGCGCTCGCGGCGCAGCAGGCCGAGGTCGAGGATCTGCGCGGCGAGCTCGCGCAGCGCGCCGCCGCGCTGGCCGAGAGCCGTGGCGCCCTGGAGGCGCGCACCGCCGAGCTGGCCGACGCGACCGCCGCGCTCGCCGCGCGCGACGCCGACCTGGAGAGGCAGCGCGCCGAGCTGGAGGAGGCGCGCACGCTGCTCGAGGCCGGCACGGGCCGGCAGGCCGAGCTGGAGGCCGACGCGGCCCGCCAGGTCACGGAGCTCGCGGCGGCGCGGCGCGAGCACGCCACGGCCACGGCGGAGCTGCACGCCCTCACGGAGTCGAGCCAGACCGCCCGGGCCGAGGCCGCGGCCGCCGCCGAGCGCGCCGACACGCTCGCCGCCGACCTGGCGTCGACGCGCGCGCGGCTGGAGGAGCTGGACTTCGCGGTCACCACGGCGCGTGCCGAGGGCGAGGCCGCGACGGCCGAGGCCACGCGGCTCGCCGCCGAGCTGGAGGAGCTGCGCACCACCGCCACCGAGGCGACCGAGGGCGCCGCGGCGCTGGAGGCCGAGCGCAACGCGCTCCAGGGCGAGCGCGACGTCGCCCGCAAGGAGCGCGACGACGCCCGCGGCGCGCTGGCGACGGCCGAGACGGAGCTGCAGGAGGAGACCCTGCGCGTCGCCGAGCTCGCGCCGCGCGCGCAGCTCGCCGACTCGCTCGAGCACGAGCGCGACGCCCTCACGGAGCGGGTCGCCGAGCTGCGGGCCGAGGTCGAGCGCCGCGTCGATCCCACCCGCATGGTGTCGCTGGAGCGCGACCTCGCCGAGTGGCGCGCCAAGAGCGCCGAGTTCGGCGCGCAGGTCGCGGAGCTCGAGGCTGCCGCCGCGGAGGCGCGCACGCGGGCCGAGCGGCTGGAGGACGACCTGGCCGCGCGCACGTCGAGCTCGCCGGACGTCGCGCACCTGGAGACGGAGCTCGCCGCGGCGCGGCGCCGCGCCGAGGAGGCCGAGGCGCGCCGCGACGAGCTGGAGGCTGCCGGCGACGGCGGCGGGACGGGCACGGACGAGCGCGTGGCGGCCCTGGAGGCGGAGCTCGCGTCGGCGTCGGAGCGGGTGGCCGAGCTGGAGCTCGCGCTCGAGTCGCGGCCCGAGGGCGACGCCGAGGCGGTCGATCTCGACGGGCGGTCCGCCGAGCTCGCCGCGCGGCGGCGCGGAGCTCGACGAGCAGGCACGGGACATCGCCTCCCGCGAGGTGGAGCTGAGCCGGCTGGCCGGCGAGCAGCGCACGCTGCAGGAGGCGATCGCGTCCGAGCGCGCCCGCCTCGACGACCGCGAGGCCGAGCTGGCCGCCGCGGGCGACGGCGAGGGCCGCGAACCGGTCGTGTCCTCCGAGGTCGAGGAGCGCGCCCGGGAGCTGGAGAAGCGCGAGCGCGAGCTGACGGCGATCGCCGAGTCCCTGGCCCGCCGCCGCACGGAGATCGGCGAGGTCGAGGCCGCGTTCATCAGCCGCGAGCGGCAGCTGGAGCGCCGCGCGGAGGACCTCGAGCTACGCGTCGCGGACGTGAAGGGCCGCGAGGCGGACCTCGACCGGGCGGAGCAGGAGCTCGAGGAGGAGCGCGCGCAGCTGCTCGGCGGGGAGGTGGAGCGCCGGCCGCGCACGAACGGCGGGCGGCGAGGTCGACGACGACATGGCGAACCCCGTGTCGGCCTGGCTGGAGCGGCGCAAGCGCCGCCAGGCGTCGCTCGACTCCCGCGAGGCGAGCCTGGCCAAGCGCGAGGACGACATCCGCCGCCTCGAGGAGCGCCTCGCGTCCGTCGAGTCGTCGCTGCAGCGCAAGGAGGCCGACCTGACGGCCTTCGCCGAGATGCTGCAGCAGTCGCTCTCGCGCGCCGAGGCGGCCGCCGACGGATCAGGTCCGCACCCGCCGGCCGGCGGACGAGGACCCGACGCAGCGCCTGCGCTTCTGGACGCGCGACAGCGCCGCCGGGGGCGGCAACAAGGGCAACAACGCGGCCTGAGGCCTGAGGCGGGCCGGACGGCCCACCTCGTCGCGCCGGGCCGGTAACGCCCGGCGCTCAGCCCCGCGAGCGCGTCAGTCCGACGGCCCGTCCTGCGTCGAGGGCGGCGTCTCGGACGCCTCGGGCGCGCCGCCGTTCTCGCTCGCTTCCGGGGCGTCGCCGGTCTCGAGCACGTCGGTTGCGTCGCTCGTCCCGGCCGCCGCCTCGTCCTTGCGTGCGGCTTTCCGCTCCGCCTTGGCGATGCGCTTCTCGCGCACGGCCTGCTCGCGGTTGCGCTTCGCAGCGGTCTGCGGACTTCGCTTGGAGGCCATAGGTTCCCTTCGCTGAGGCAGGCGACGTCGTGTCACCCGCGAGAGGGTGCGCCGCCAGCCGGCGTGACCACCACTATGGCATGGCTGCCCCTGTGGCCCCGTCACCCGGGCGGTCCGGAACGACTATGCACACGACGTATACGCGTGGTGTATAGTCCCGGCATGGTCGCCCAGACGTTCCTCGGCCTCCTCGAGGCGCACCCCCGCCACGGCTACGACCTCAAGCGCGCCTACGACGAGCGCTTCGGGCGCGACCGGCCGCTCGCGTACGGACAGGTCTACGCCACCCTCTCGCGGCTCCTGCGCGACGGCATGGTCGTCGTCGACGGCGTCGAGCCGGGCGGCGGGCCGGAGCGCAAGCGCTACGCGATCACGCCGGAGGGCGTCACCGACGTCGAGCGCTGGCTCGGCAGCCCCGAGCGCCCGGACCTGTACCTGCAGAACACGCTCTACGCGAAGGTCGTGCTCGCGCTCCTGACCGGGCGGGCGGCGGCGGACATCCTCGACGCGCAGCGCGGCGAGCACCTCGCGGCGATGCGCGAGCTGACCCGCCGCAAGGCCGCCGGCGACCTCGCCGAGCAGCTGATCTGCGACCACGCCCTCTTCCACCTCGAGGCCGACCTGCGCTGGCTCGAGCTCACGGCCGCGCGGCTCGACGGCCTCGCGCAGGAGGTGGCCTCGTGACGCGGCTGGCCCCGCAGTCGGAGACGGCCGAGGTCGACGCGGGTGGCGTGCCGCCGCTCCTGGCCGCGGTCGACGTCGTGAAGTCGTTCGGCTCGACGCCGGCGCTGCAGGGGGCGTCGCTGGACCTCGCGGCCGGCGAGATCGTCGCGGTCATGGGGCCCTCGGGCTCCGGCAAGTCGACGCTCCTGCACTGCCTCGCCGGCATCGTCCAGCCCGACGGCGGGCGGGTCGCGTACCGCGGTCACGACCTCGCGCGCCTCTCCGACCGCGCGCGCTCGGCGCTGCGGCGCTCGGACTTCGGCTTCGTCTTCCAGTTCGGGCAGCTCGTCCCGGAGCTAGCTGCCTGGAGAACGTCGCGCTGCCGCTCCGCCTGGCGGGCCTGCGGCGGCGGGAGCGCCGAGGAGCGCGCCCGCGGCTGGCTCGAGCGGCTGGAGGTCGCGGACGTCGCCGGCCAGCGGCAGGGCGACGTCTCCGGCGGGCAGGCGCAGCGGGTCGCCGTCGCGCGCGCGCTGGTGACCGACCCGCGGGTGGTCTTCGCCGACGAGCCGACCGGCGCGCTCGACTCGCTCAACGGCGAGCGCGTGCTGCTCCTGCTGACGGATGCGGCGCGCGCCGCCGGCGTCGCGATCGTCCTCGTCACGCACGAGCCGCGCGTCGCGGCGTACGCCGACCGCGAGGTCGTCGTTCGCGACGGGCGCACGCGGACGGCGGAGCGCGGCGTGACCTCCCGGCTCCGCGAGCTCGGCCTCGGCGCGCGCCTGGCGCTCGCCGGGCGCCCGTGGGGCGACGCTGCTGACGGCGGCTCGGCGTCGCGCTCGGCGTCGGGCTCCTGCTGCTGGCGGCGTCGGTGCCGTGCCGCGCTCCAGCACCGTGAGGACCGGGCCGCCGCCCGCGACTACCGCGTGCTTCGTCGACGCCGACCCGCCGGCCTCGCCGCGCGACGCTGCTGATCGCCGACGCCGACACCCGCTTCCGCGGCGAACGACGTCCGCGGCCGCCTGGTGCGACGCCGAGGGGCCGCGGGCACCGCTGCCGCCCGGCGTCCCGCGCTGCCCGGTCCGGGCGAGCTCGTCGTGTCGCCTGCCCTGGCGCGCGCTGCTCGGTGCGCGCGACGCGGGGCTCCTGCGCGAGCGGCTCGGCGGCCGCGTCGTCGGCACCATCGGCGCCGCCGGGCTGATCGGCCCCGACGAGCTCGCCTACTACGCCGGCAGCGGCGCGCTGGCGCCTGGCGGCGCGACGGCCCGCATCGAGTCGCTTCGGCGTCGACGGCCTGCAGCGACGGCCGCTCGACCCCGTCCTGGTCCTGCTGGTGATCGTGCTCTTCGTCGTCACGCTCGTGCCCCTCGGGATCTTCCTCGCCACCGCGGTCCGCTTCGGCGGCGAGCAGCGGGACCGGCGCCTCGCCGCGCTGCGCCTCGTCGGCGCCGACCGCGCGATGGCCCGCCGCATCGCCGCCGGCGAGACGCTGGTCGGCGCGCTGCTCGGGCTCGTCCTCGGCGCCGTCGCCTTCGCCGTCGGGCGCCCGCTCGTGGAGCACGTGACCCTGTGGGACGTCAGCGTCTTCGCCGGCGACCTCGACCCGAGCCCGTTCCTCGCCGTGCTGATCGCGCTGCTCGTGCCGGCGACGGCCGTCGCGATCACCGTCGTCTCGCTGCAGCCCGTCGCGATCGAGCCGCTCGGCGTCGTCCGCCGCGGCCTCGGGCGGCGGCGGCGCGTGCTGTGGCGGCTGGTGCTGCCCGCGCTCGGGCTCCTGCTGCTGGTTCCGCTCGCGGGCACGGTCGACGCGAACGGCACCCAGGCGGACCGCTACCGCGTCGCGGCCGGCGCGGCCCTGCTCCTGGTCGGCGTCGCCGCGCTCCTGCCGTGGCTCGTCGAGGCCCTCGTGCGGCGCCTGCGGGGGCCGGGCGTCCCCGGGCAGCTGGCGATCCGCCGGCTGCAGCTGAGCCCCGAGTCGTCGGCCCGCATGGTCAGCGGGGTCGCCGTCGCCGCGGCCGGCGCGATCGCGCTGCAGATGCTGTTCGCAGGCGTCGACGACGACTACCGCGGCGCAGCGTCCGCGGACACCTCGCCGGCGCAGGTGTCGCTGCCTGCGACGCCGCTCGGCCCGGGCGGGGCCGAGGCCGCGCTGGCGGCGACGCCCGGCGTGGGGGCGGTGCACGTCGAGCAGCGGCTGCCCGCGGTCCTGCCCATCGAGGGCTCGCCCGCGCTCGACGTCCTCGTTGCGACGTGCGCCACCCTGCAGGCCGCCGTGCCGCTGGAGCGCTGCGCGGACGGCGACGTGTTCGTCGTGGCCAGCTCGGCGCCGCAACGCGAGACCGGGATCCCGCTCCCCGGGCAGGAGATCGCGCTGGGCAGCCCCGACGCCGCCGGCGCGACCGACGGCCTGGCGCGCTGGACCGTGCCGGCCGGCGCCGTGTCCCTCTCGGACGCGAACGGGGCGCCCGCGGTGGTGCTCGCGACGCCTGCCGCCGTCCCGGAGGAGCTCCTGCGGGGCGCCGGGATGGAGGTCGGCGTCGAGCTGATCCCGGGCGCGCGGGACGCCGCCGACGAGCTGCGCACCGCCGCAGCCCGCATCGACCCGCGCGCGGCGGTCTTCGTGCCGGCGGAGGCGCAGGAGGACCACCGCTTCTCCGGCGTCCGGCGCGGCATCTACCTCGGCGTGGCCGCGACCCTGGCGCTGATCGGCGCGAGCATGGTCGTGGCGCTGCTGGAGAGCCTGCGCGAGCGCCGCCGGAGCCTCGCCGTCCTCGCCGCGTTCGGCACGCCGACGCGCACGCTCGGCTGGTCCGTGCTGGTGCAGGCGGCGCTGCCCGTCGTGCTCGGGCTGGCGCTCGCGGTCGGCGTCGGCGTCGTGCTCGGCGGCCTGCTACTGGCGATGGTCAGCCGGCCCGTCGCGCTCGACCCGGCGAGCATCGCGGTGGTCTGCGCGACGGGGGCCGCTGTCGTCCTCGGCGTGACCGCGCTCGGCCTGCCCGCCCTGTGGCGCCTCGCCCGGCCCGACGGCCTGCGGACGGAGTGATGGCGCTCGCCCCGCACCCACGCCGCCTGCCGCCCGGGCGTCCCCGCGCCGCGGCCTGGCTCGTCCACCTCGTCGCCGCGCTGGCAGCGGTCGGCGCCGCGCTGGCCTTCGCTGCCGCCCTCAGCTGAGCCCGTCGACGGGTCCACGCCGACGCGGCGCTACCGCGGCGGCGGGGGGTCGGCGGCGTGGCCGGTCGAGGGGAGCATCGGCTCCGCCGTGACGTCCGGCGGCGCCCGCTCGCCGTTGGCGAGCGCCTCATGCGCCCCCTGCACCTGCGAGCGGCGGGCCTCCAGCACCTCGCGCAGCGCGATCTGGATCGAGCCCGCGAAGGGGATCGCGAGCAGCGCGCCGATGATGCCGAGCAGCGAGGAGCCGATCAGCACGCTCGTCAGGACGATGAACGGCGACACCGAGACGGTCCGCTTCATCACGATCGGCTGGATGATCTGGTTCTCGACCTGCTGGTAGACGAGGCTGAAGATCAGCATCACGACGCCCTCCGTGACGCCCTGCGTGAAGGCGACGGCGACGACGACGATGGCCCCGATCGTGGCGCCGATCAGCGGAACCAGGTCGAACACCGCCACGAGCAGCGCCAGCACGATCGCGAACGGGACGCCCATGATCGTGCAGGCGATGTACATCGCGACGCCCGCGATGGTGGCCACGATGAGGGTGCCCGCGACCCAGCGCGCGATGGTGACGTTGACGTCGGCCGCGATGCGGTTCGCGCGGTCGGCCGAGTCGGGGTACAGCAGCCCGAGGATCGAGCGGCCCAGCGCCGGCAGCTCGAGCAGGATGAACACGGTCAGGAACATGACCGTGACGAAGGTCAGGATCGCGCTGAAGACCGCGCCCGCGAGGCCGAGCAGCGACCCCGCCGTGTCCGGCAGCCGCGACGGCAGGTCCTCGGCCTGCGCCTGCAGCTTGTCGAGGATGTCGTACTCGCGGTCGAGGTCGCGGAAGAGGCGCGAGTCCTGCAGCTGCTGCAGGTAGTCCGGGACGTTCTCGGCGAACTGGCGCACCTCGTTGTAGAGCGGCGTGAGCAGCGCCGTGAGGAACGCCCCGAAGAGGATCAGCAGCGTCAGGAAGACGAGCACGACCGCCGGGCCGCGCGAGAGGCGCAGCTTGCGCTCGACGAGCGTCACGAGCGGGTTGATGCTGATCGCGAGGAACGTCGAGATCAGGATCAGCACGAGCACGCCGCGCACGAGGTAGAGCAGGTACAGCAGCGCGAGGAAGGCGAACGCGATCGCCAGCACGCGCAGCACCGTGCGGGTCGAGATGACGATCTCGACGCGTTGCGGCGGCTCGTTGCCCGCGGCAGGCACGCGGCGGAGTGTAGGGGCCTCGCCTACGGTTCCGGCCCGTGGACGGTCGACCCCTCGCGGTGATCACGGGCGGCTCCTCGGGCATCGGGCTCGCGCTCGCGCGGCGGCTCGCGTTGCGGGGCTGGCGCCTGGCCCTGCTCGCCCGCCACGAGCAGCGCCTGGCCGCGGCGGTGGAGGAGCTCGGCGGCGCGGCGCGGGGCGTCGCCGGCCACGTCTGCGACGTCGCCGAGCCGGGCGCGATCGAGGCGCTGGCCGAGCGGCTGCTGGCGGCCGAGGGCGGCGTCGACCTGCTCGTCGCGAACGCGGGCGCCCCGGCCCGCTACGACGCCGTGGACACGGGCCGCGCGGAGGCCGCCGCGGCGATCGACGTCAACTACCTCGGCCTCGTCGCCACGGTGCACGCGTTCTGGCCCGGGCTGGTGGCCAACGAGGGCCGCGTGGTGGGCGTGGTCAGCGTCGCCGGCACCGTCGCCACGCCGCGCGGCGCGCCGTACGCCGCCTCCAAGCACGCCGCGCTGGCCTACATGCGCGCGCTCGGGGCGGTGGCGCCGCGGCACGGGGTGGGGGTGCTGGTCGTGAACCCGGGGCCCGTCGCGACGCCCGGCTTCCCGCAGACGCGGGTGCTCGAGCGGCGGCTCGCCCGCCACGCCGTCATCTCCGACGCCCGCTGCGCCGACGGCATCCTGCGCGCGCTCGACGACGGCCGCCGCGAGGTGTTCCTGCCCGGCTGGTGGCGCGCGGCCGCGCTGCTGCAGGCGGCCTTCCCGGGCACCGTCGCGCGGGCCGCGGCGCGCTTCGGCTGACGAGGCAACCGCCTCCGACAGCACGGTACTGCTGTGCTGCTCCGGCTCTCGCTCGCCGCACTGCAGTCGATGCTTCGAAATCTCCTGTCGTCACAAGCCCCTACGCTCCTTCGTCGCTGCGGGGCAGGGCTCGCTCACGATTTCATAACTGGCGCCGCTGTCGGCCACCCTAGACGGAGGCTCAGCCCCGCACGCCGGCGACCAGCGCGGTCACGTCGCTGCCCGCCAGCACGAGCCAGCAGCCGTCGGCGAAGGCCGCGTCGACGCCGGCCGCCGCGGCGACGTAGCGGGCCCGGCGCACGTCGTGGCGCGCCGCCGCCTCGTCGATGCGGCGCAGCGCGTCGGCCGTCGCGGCGTCGATGCCGAGCGGGCGGCCCGGGGCGAGCCGGCCGAGCGACGCCGCGAGGTCGATCGGGCCCGGCAGCACCGCGTCGATGCCCTCGACGGCCAGGATCTCGTCGGCCCGCTCGACGCCCGCCGTGGTCTCCAGCTGCACGACGCAGAGCGGCTCGTCCGCCGGCACGGCGTTGCCCAGCAGCAGCCGCGCGCCGCCGAGGCTGCGGCGGCCCCGCGGCGGGAACCGGCAGGACGCCACGGCGCGCTCCGCGTCGGCCGCGGTCTCGACGTTGGGGAACACCACGCCGTCCGCCCCCAGGTCGAGCGCGAGCTCGGCGCGGGCGTGGTCGCCGCCGCCCACGCGCACGAGCGCGGCGGCCCCGTGGCCGCGGACGGTGCGGATCAGGGTGCCGAGCAGCGGGCCGTCGAGCGCGGCGTGCTGGCCGTCGAGGAAGAAGACGTCGAAGCGGCCGGCGTGGGCGAGCACGTCGACGACGTCGGCCGACGGGAGCGCGACGAGGATGCCGCGCAGCCGGTCGCGCGCGAGGAGGGCCCGGGACACCGCCCGAGTCTGGCACGCCGCGCGGCTGCCCGCGATCCGCCACGCTTCGGCGATGCGGTGGAGGCCGGTGATCGCCGCGGTCGCCGCGCTGGCCGGCATGACCGCCCCCGCGGCGACGGCCGCCGTCCCGCCCGAGCCGGCCGCCTCGCCGGCGGCGTTCGCGCCGGGGCGCTGCCCGCTCGGCGTCGACCCGTCGCTCCGCCCGCGCCTGCGCTGCGGGACGGTGCGCCTGCCGCTGCGCTACGACGAGCCGGCCGGGCGCACGATCCGGCTGGCGGTCGTCGTCGTGCGCGCCGCCCGCCCCCTGCACGACGACCCGGTGGTGCTGCTCAGCGGCGGGCCCGGGGAGCCGCTCGTGCGCCACACGGGCGATCTCGTCGGCCCCGGCCGCCCGCTGACGGCGCTCGCGGCGCGGCGCGACCTCGTCCTGCTCGACCAGCGGGGCGTCGGGCGCTCCCGTCCGAACCTCTCCTGCGATCGCGAGACGAGCCGCCCCACGCCCATCGTGAACGGCGACGTGGCGCGCCTGGCCGCCCGGGTCTACGGCGCCTGCGCGGACCGGCTGCGGGCGGCCGGCATCCGGCTCGACGCCTTCGACACGGTCAGCAACGCGCGCGACCTCGACGGGCTGCGGCGGGCGCTCGGCTACGCGCGGGTCAACCTGTTCGGCACCTCGTACGGCGCCCGCCTCGCCGACCACGCGCTGCGCGGCGACCCGGCCTGGATCCGCAGCGCGGTGCTCGCGTCGCCGATCCCGGCCGAGGCGAACTTCGTCGTCGACGTCGGCCCGTCGTTCGCCTCCGCCCTCAACCGCAGCCTCAACCTGTGCGCCGCCGATCCCGCCTGCGCCGCCGCGTACCCCGACCTCCGCGCGCGCCTCCAGCGCAGCCTGCGGGAGCTCGCCGCGCGGGACGCCGACCTCGGCGGGGTCGCCGCCCTCGTCCACCGCCTGTACTACTCGCGCGCCGGCGTGCAGGCCGTCCCGGCGGCGCTCGACGCGATCGCGCACGGTCGCATCCCCGCCATCGCGTTCCGGCAGGGGCCGTCGGACGAGCGCGCCTCGGTCACCGACGGCATGACGCTCTCCGTCGTCTGCGCCGAGGAGGCGGCGTACGCCGACCGCGACCGCATCGCGCGCGTGGCCCGGCGCCTGCCGCTCCTGCCGCGGGCGCTCGTCGCGGAGGACCTGCTGCTGGGGCGCCCGCTGTTCGCGATCTGCCGCCGCTGGCACGTGCCGCGCGCCGACCCCGCCACCTTCCGGCCCGTCCGGAGCAGCGTCCCGGCCCTCGTCGTCACCGGCCAGCTCGACCACATCACGCCGCCCCGCTACGGCCGCACGGTGGCCGCGCAGCTGCCGAACGCCCGCTACGTCGAGGTGCCGGGCGTGGGCCACTCGCCGGTGCTGGCGGGCGGCGCGTGCGCCCTGCAGGTGGTCCTGCGCTTCCTGGACGATCCGGCCGCCGCGGTCCGGCCGGCGCCCTGCGTGGGGCCGCGCTAGCCGGCGGGCAGGAAGCCGACCGCCGCCTTGGCGCGGACGACCATCGGCGCGGCGCGCTCGCGGGCGCGGTCGGCGCCGCCGGCGAGGGTGCGCTGGAACTCGGCCGGGTCGGCGGCGAGCTCGGCGAAGCGGGCCTGCAGCGGCTCCAGGTAGGCGACCACGGCGTCCGCCACGTCGCGCTTGAAGGCGCCGTAGCCCGGAGCCGGCGTACTCCTGCTCCAGCTCGGGGACCGGCCGATCGGTGACCGCGCCGAGGATCTCCAGCAGCCCGCTGACGCCCGGCTTGCCCTCCGGGTCGTAGCGCACCTCGTTGCCGGAGTCCGTCACGGCGGACATGACCTTCTTGCGCAGCGCGTCCGGCGGGTCGAGCACGAGCAGCGTGCCCTGCTCGTGGCCGCGCGTCGTCGACATCTTCTTCTCGGGCTCCTGCAGGTCGACGATGCGCGCGCCCGCCGGCGGGATGGCCGCCTCGGGGACGACGAACGTGTCGCCGAAGCGCGTGTTGAACCGCTGCGCCAGGTCGCGCATGAGCTCGAGGTGCTGGCGCTGGTCCTCGCCGACCGGCACCTTCTGGGCCTGGTAGAGCAGGACGTCGGCGGCCTGCAGGACGGGGTAGTCGAAGAGGCCGACGGACGCGAAGTCCTGGCCCTCCGACTTCTCCTTGAACTGCGTCATGCGCCGCAGCTCGCCCATGGCGGTGACGCAGTTGAGGATCCAGGCCAGCTCCGCGTGCTCGTGGACCTGGCTCTGCACGAACAGGATCGAGCGCTGCGGGTCGATGCCGGCCGCCACGAGCAGCATGCCCAGGTTGAGGGAGCTCGTCCGCAGCTCCTCGGGCGGCACGGGCACGGTGATCGAGTGCATGTCGACGATGCAGATGTGGCAGTCGTCGACGTCCTGGGCCACGACCCAGTGGCGGATCGCGCCGATCAGGTTGCCGATGTGCTTCGCGCCGGTGGGCTGGATGCCGGAGAACACACGGTTCATCGGCGCCGGATGGTAACCGGCTCCGCCAGCCGCAGCGCCGCGCGCCGCAGGTCGTCGCCCAGCTGCCGCGGGTGGGGCGCAGGGCGCGCGCGCACGCCGTCGGGCCGCACGTAGAGCGTCGGCACGAGCGACCACGCGGCCACCACCAGCACCACCAGCACGACCGCCGCCGTCGCGATCAGCGTCGCGTTGAGGTGCCCGGTGCCGAAGCGCGGGCGATCGGCGTCGTCGTCCTCGCCGCCCGCGGCGTCGGGCGCCGCAGCCACCGGCTGGTAGGCGGAGCGGAGCGGGGCGAGCGTGGGGGCCACACCAACGATATCGGCGTCGCCGGGACGGCCCTGAACAGCGCGGTGCGGGCTCCTCTATGGTTCGGTGCGGTGACCGACGAGGGACCCACCGCGGCGGACGCTGGCGATGCGCCGGACGTCGCGGCGCGCATCCGCAGCCGCCTGCCGGACCTGTCGCCCAACGACCGCCTGATCGCCGACCACCTGCTGCGCGACCCGGCCGCCGCGTCGTACGCCTCCGCCGAGGCGCTGGCCCGCGACGTCGGCGTCTCCAAGGCCGCGGTGGTGCGCCTCGGCGTGCGGCTCGGGTTCGGCGGGTACGCGGGGCTGCAGGAGGCGCTGGCGGCCGACGTGCAGCGGCGGCTGGCGAGCGGCGCCCCGCCGGAGCCTCAGCCGGAGCCCGCGCCCGCGCCGCGCGCCGAGCACCCGCTGACGCGCTGGCACGACGCCGTGCGCGCAGACCTCGACGCCTCGATCGAGGCCACCGGCGCGGCCACCGTCGACCGCGCCGCGGCGATCCTGGAGAGCGGGGAGGGCTGGATCCACGTCTTCGGCCAGCGCGCGTCGGCCGGCCTGGCGGAGTACGCGTACTTCCTGCTCAACCCGCTGCTGCCGAACGTCGTGCGCGTCGACTCGGCGATCGCCGACCACCTGCTCGACATCGGCCCCGAGGACCGCCTGCTGGCGATCACCTTCCGCCGCTACGCGCAGATGACGACCGACGTCGTCTCCTTCTTCGCCGACGCCGGCGCGCCGGTGGTGCTGCTGACGGACTCGACGTCGGCGCCGGCCGCCGCGCGCGCGACCGAGACGCTCGTCTGCGCCGACGAGACGCCCGCGCCGTTCTTCACCGTGACCACGGGCGTGTTCATGCTCGAGGTGCTCGCGGCGACGCTGCTCGAGCGCAACCCGCAGACCGCCGGCCGCCGCCTGGGCGACGCCGAGCGCGCGTGGCGCCGGTTCGGCACGTACGGGGGGACGTCGGCGCGGTGAGGGTGCGAGCGCTGATCGCCGGCCTGCTGCTCCTGGCCCTGCCGGGGACGGCGTGGGCTGGGCCGAACACGTGGACCGAGGCTGGGACGCCGGGGCAGCTGACCCAGCAGGTGCTGGAGATCGCCGTCGCGCCGACGCTGCCGAGCCGCATCCTCGTCTTCACGACCGGTGGGGTCTACCGCAGCGAGGACAGCGGCGTCACGTTCGTCCCGTCGGGCACCGGTCTCTTCTCCGCGGCGGGCATGCAGGAGGCGGCGTTCGATCCGACCGACGCGAACCGCGTCTGGGCGACGGGGCCGTCGTCGACCCTGCAGACGACCTGGCTCTCGACCAACGGCGGCGCGAGCTGGACGGAGGACGACGCCGGCATCAACAACGTCGTCAGCCAGATCGCGGTCGACAGCGACGGAACGGCGTACACGGGCCAGTTCACCATGTGGCGGCGAGGCAAGGCCGATGCCACGTGGAGCAGCATGTCGCTCACGGCACAGGTCCGGGCGATCGCGGTGCGCACGGCCGGGCAGCCCTTCGTGGCGTACGGGCCGAACGGCGCCCCGATGGACTGGTTCCTCACGCGCTTCACGAGCGGACCAGGGTGGCTCGGCGTGTCGCCCATCTCGCCGAACCCGAGCTGGATCTACGGGATGACGTTCGGCTACGACGGCACGCTCTGGAAGGCCACCGGCATCGGGCTCAAGAAGGGCGCCCCGGCGAACGTCTTCGCGTTCGACGATGGCGGCCTCTCGTCGGCGACGCAGGACGTTGCGCTGGAGATCGGCTACCAGGGCAAGCTCTGGGCCGCCTCGAACGACGTCTACCGCTCCACCGACAACGGCGCGACGTGGACGGCCACCGGGCTCGGCGCGAACGCGCAGGCCGTCGGCAGCACCGGCACGGGCACCACCCTCGCCGGCAACGTCAGCGGCCTCTACATCTACACCGACACCCCACCGCAGGCGACGACCGGGGCGGCCACCAACGTCGGCACGAGCAGCGTCACCCTCAACGGCACCGCGAACGTGCTGAGCCTGCCCGGCACGTTCCGGTTCGTCTTCGGGACGGCGCTGCCGTACGGGGTGACGACCACCGCCGTGGGGATCGCCGCGGGGCCGAACGGCGGCCCGGTGAGCGCCGACCTTACCGGCCTCACGCCCAGCACCACCTACCACTACGCGCTCGTGGTCACCACGACCGCCGGCGAGACGGTCGGCGCGGACGGCACCTTCACGACCGCGGCGGAGTCGAGCGGCCCCGGCCCAGGGCCTGGCCCCGGACCGAACCCGTCCGACGGCGTCCTCACCCTGGGCGCGTCGAAGCTCAGCGGCACGTGGGCGATCAGCCGACTGAAGGGCACGCTGCGCGTCACCGGCACGCTCGCCGCCGCGGCCAGCGTGCGCGTCCGCCTCTACGACACGGCGAACAGGGTCAAGCTGACGAAGCAGGTCGCGCTGCCGGCCGGCGCGTTCACCCGCACGCTGGCGCTGCCGGCGACGCTGCTGCCGGGCCGCTACCGCCTCGAGCTGCTGGCGGGCACGGAGCGCGAGACCGCGAACCTGACGCTCGCGGCACCGAAGCAGGGGGTCGTCGACCGCGCCTTCGTCTCGGGGCTGCGCGGCGGCCCGCCCGCGACGAGCCTGTCCGCGCGCCGGAGCCAGCTCTGGGCGCGCTTCCGCTTCGCGTCGCTGCCGACGAAGGGTGCGGTCACGGTGCGCTGGATCGGGCCCGGCGGCGCGGTCGGCCGCGCGGTCGGCAAGCCGCGCGACCGCACGGTCGACGCCTTCGTGAACGCCACCGCGAGCCTGCGCGCCGGCGCGTGGCGGTGCGAGCTGCGGGTCGGCGGCGCGCTGGTCGCCGTCGCCCGCGTGCGGCTCAACGGCTGACGTCAGCCGTCGCGGCCGCCGGGATCGCCGCAGCCGTAGGCCGGGCTCCCGACGAGGTTGCGCTGGAGCTGGTTCATCTGCTCCTCGATCACGGGGTCGAACACGTCGCCGGGGCCGGCGAAGCTGACGAAGACGTCCGGCGTGACGCCGGGGCCGACGATGCCGGCGCGGTACTGGTTGCGGGCGGAGCGGCCCGTGTGGGCCTCGGCGCGCAGGCCGAAGCCCAGCTTGGGGCCGAACTCGAAGCAGAACTGGCCCATCGGGCGCCGCGAGACGAAGGCGTTGACGCGCAGCCAGCCCGGGCCGTAGTCGGAGTCGAGGCTGTCGACGTAGAGGTTGCGGCCGAGGTCGTCGAGCGGCACGCCGGTCGAGGTGGTGCGCTTCCCGTAGACGCCCTTCCCGTTGTACGTGTAGCGGCCGAACAGGTGGTGCCAGTGGTTGCCGCGGCCGTCGTGGTACTTGCTCCAGTCGGTGTAGATCTCGAGCTGCGCGACGTCGCCGCGCCAGTGCGCGATCCGCAGCTCGCGGGCGCCGACCCGGCCACCGAAGTTCGGCTTGATGCGCGTCCACTCCTGGACCGCCCAGTGCGAGCCGTCCGGCATGGTGCAGGCGACCGTCAGGTACTGCAGCGTCGGGCCGCCGTAGCTTCTGCAGGCGTTGCGGAACGTCCGCCAGTCGGCGACCCTGGAGCCCCAGCCGCCGGAGTAGTCGAGCTTCAGCCGCAGGCGCGACATGTTGATGGCGCCGTACGCGAGCACCCGGTGGACGCGGCCGCGCGTGCGGTACGTGATGAGCGCGACGTCGAGGCCCCTGGCCGTCCGCAGCGCCTTCAGGGTGACGCCCGTCGCGTTGCGGTCGACGAGGGTCGAGGCGCCGGCGGGCGCGGTCGCCACGAGCGCGGCGAACGCCAGCAGTGCGACGAGTGAGAGGAGCCGGGACCGCACGGGTACGAGATCGGCACCGTGCGGCGACGGGATGTCACCCAACTGCGGGAGTACGGGTCGTTGCGATAGCCGAGGCCGTTCCCCCGCGGAACTGCCCCGCCGTCGGTGCGGTCCGCGGGGAACGGCCTGCTAGCCTCGGGACGTGGCCATCGCCGAGGCAGATCTCCTCTCCTACCTGCGCTCGCACCTGCGCGGCAAGGTGCGGCTGTTCCCGACCGAGGTCGTGCCGCCGGGCACGCTCCCGCTCGACCTCAACGAGGGGCCGTACGGGCCGACGCCGTCCGCCCGCGCCGCGATCGACGCCGCCGTCGGGGAGCTGAACCGCTACCCGAACGCGAGCGGCGATCCGCTCAAGGAGGCGCTCGCCGCCCATCACGGCGTCGACCCCTCGATGATCCTGCTGGGCGCCGGCTCGAACTCGCTCGGCTCCCTGCTGATCCGCACCTGCTGCGATCCCGGCGACGCCGTGGCCTACTCCTGGCCGGGCTTCCCGTCGTACAGCATGGCCGCGTCGCGCATGAACGTGCAGTCGCTGCCGGTGCCGCTCCTGGACGGCGGCGACGACGACCTCGAGGCGCTCGCCGCCGCCGCGCCGCGCGCGCGGATGGTGGTCCTGGCGACGCCCGCGAACCCGACTGGCCGCTGGGTCTCCGAGGGCATGCGCGAGTTCGTCGAGACGGCCAGCCGCCACGCGCTGGTGGTCGTCGACGAGGCGTACGTGGACTACGCGCCGCCGGTGCTGACGGGCCTCGAGCTGGTCAAGGAGGGAGCGCCGATCGTCTCGCTGCGCACCTTCTCCAAGATCTGGGGCCTCGCGGGCCTCCGCATCGGCTACGCCGTGCTGCCGGCGACGCTGGCCGCGCACGCGCGCTCGGTGCAGGACACGTTCGAGGTCTCGACGCTGGCGCAGGTCGCGGCGCTGGCCTCGCTGCAGGACGTGGACGAGATCGCGCGCCGCGCGGACGAGAACGCCCGCGTGCGCTCGGCCCTCGAGGCGCACCTGGCCGATCGCGGCGTCTCGTACTACCCGTCGGCGGCGAACTTCGTCTGCTGCCGGCCGGCCGACGATCCCGTCGCGTTCAGCGCCCGCATGTCGGCCGCCGGCGCCCTGGTGCGCCCGCTCGCGGTGTTCGGCGATCCGGAGCGCGTCCGCATCGGCCTGCCCGCCGAGCCGGACCTGCCGCGGCTGCTCGCCGCCATCGACGCCGCGCTCGCCGGAACGGGGTAGGTTCGCCGGCGCCGCGCGCGCCGGAAGCGCCACGATTGGGCGCCGGCAGGGCGGTGATACGCTCGCCAGCGGTGTTGAGCGACTTCATCGACTGGATCGAGAGCCTCGGCTTCCTGGCCGTGTTCCTGCTGTCGATGCTGGACTCGGTCGGGCTGCCGGCCACCGGCGACGCGATCGTCATCACCTACTCGGCCGCGAGCGACAAGCCGCTCGGGCTGATCATCCTGGTCGCCTTCCTGGGCGCCGTCTGCGGCGACCACATCGCGTACTGGGTGGGGCGGCTCGGCGGCGCCCGGCTCCTGCACCGGTTCCTGGATCCTGCCAAGGAGCAGCGGCTCGCGGAGATGATGGACAAGCACGCCCCGTGGGTGCTCATCTTCGGCCGACTGGTGGCCGCGATCCGCACCAAGGCGGCGGTGCTGGCGGGCTCGGCGCGGCTGAGCTACCTGCGCTTCACGCTCTGGAACGCCATCGGCTGCCTGCTCTGGGCCACGACCTACGCGATCCTGGGCCGCACGATCGGCAAGCGCATCATCGACGCGCTGGAGTCCGCCGGACCGCGTGATCCTCGTCGTCGTCGGCATCGCGATCGCCGTCCTGCTCGTGTGGTTCGGCCAGCGCTGGTGGCGCAACCGCCGCGCCGCCGCGAGGTCGGCGTCCACGCCCTCGCCCGCGCCGCCGACGCCCACGCCGCCGCCGGTCGTGGATCCGGACTGAACCTGGCCCGGAGCGCTTCGCGCCTGCGGTAGCGTGCCGGGCCGTGCCGGCCACTCCCGAGGAGCTCGTCGACGACCTCGTCGCGCGCGGCAGCGTGCCGGGTGCGGCGCTCGTCGTCATCGACGCCGACGGCAGCGTCCTCGCCGAGCACTACGCCGGCGCCGCCGATCGCGAGGGTTCGCGGCCGGTCGGGCCGGCCACCCGCTTCGCCCTCGCGTCGCTGACGAAGCCGCTCGCGGCGCTCGCCGTCCTCGTGGCGGTCGAGGAGGGCCTGGCCGACCTCGACGCGCCGCTGGCGGAGCACGTGCCGGGCGCCGCGCCCCAGCTCACGCTGCGCAGCACGCTCGCCCACTACTCCGGCCTGCCCGAGGGCGTGCCGACCCGCACGCTCGGCGCCGGGCCGACGCCGACCTGGGACGAGGCGCGCGCCGCGTACGCCCGGGTCGCGCCGGAGCGCGGCGTCGGGGAGCGGCGCGTCTACTCGAACCCGGGCTACGTGCTCGCGGGGCTGACCGTCGAGCACGCCGCCGGCATGCCGTTCGAGCGCTACCTCGAGGAGGCCGTGCTCGGCCCGCTGGCCATGGGCGCGACGACGCTCGGGCTGCCGGAGGCGCTCGACGACGAGGCCGCGTGGGTGCGCGAGCCGGGGCTCTGGGCGCACGGCGTGCCGCTGTTCAACGGGGCGGAGTGGCGGCGCCAGCCGTCGGCCGCGTCCGCGGGGTTCGCGACCGCGCCGGACTACGCCCGCTTCCTGGCGCTGGTCCTGGCCGGCGGCCGTCTGCCGGACGGGAGGCACCTCATCGCCGCCGAGACGCTGGCCGAGCTCACGACCAACCAGGGCGGCGCGCTCGAGGGCGGGGTGGAGTCGTTCATGACGTGGCCGCGCGCGGACTGGGGCTGCGGCTTCGAGCTGCGCGACGCGAAGGAGCGGCACTGGACCGGCGAGGCGCTCTCCGACCGGGCCGCCACGCACTTCGGCGCGTCGGGCACGCTCGCGTTCGCCGATCCGGGCCTCGGGCGGGCGGCGGTCCTGCTGGCCAACCGCGGCACGTACGGCGGCTGGATCCTGGAGCCCGGCGCCTGGCCGGACCTCTGCGCCGCGATCGTGCGGCGGTAGACGGCCGCTACGGCGGCGGCTGGCCGCCGGCCGGCGGCTCCGGCACGATCGACGTGACCTTGATCGAGAAGATCACCGAGCTCGCGATCAGCCGCGCGGCGTACTTCGGCAGCGGGCGGTAGGACAGCCGGTAGCGGTACGTGCCGTTCTTGTCGTGCCGCAGCTTGACCGTGAACGTGCCGTCCGCGTTCGGCAGCGTCGTGCCCTTGCGCTCGGCCGTCGTGCCCTTCAGCCGCTCCACGACGATGCGCCCGAACGACCGCGCGCCGGCCATCAGCACCCGGCCCGTGACCTTGAAGCTCGCGCCCTTCTGGTGCGCGTCCGACGTCTGCAGGAGGCGCGGGGCGATCATCAGGCCGACCTGCGGCGAGGCGGTCAGCGCCGCGAGGCCGAGCTCGGGCTGTGGGGCCGCCGACACGTAGTAGTACGTGATGCGGTCGGGCTTGACCTTGCGCTCCCAGCGGCCCTGCGCGTCCGTCACCAGCGGCTGGCCGACCGGGACGGTCTTGTAGCCGCTGGGATCGGTCGGGTCGGCGAACTGGCGGAACAGCGTCAGCGTCACGCCCGCCGCCGGGGCGCCGTCGTCCCGCGTCACCAGCCCGCGCACGGTCGCCGTCTTGCCCCAGTACATGCGGCAGCGGACGATGTCGTCGTTCGGGTTCTTGGCCTGGCGGACGACGTCCGGGCTCTCGACCGCGACGATGGTCGCGGACGCGGCGAGGGCCTGCGCGGGGAGCGCGCAGGCAAGGATGGCGACTGCGAGGACGAGCCGTAGGGGGCGCACGTGGACCTCCGACACGTGGACTGGACAAAGCCTAGCCAGTCATTCCAGCCTTGGTGAAGCTGTGGTGGACTGAAGGTGCCGGCACACCGCGCACGGGGCATCCGCCGGTAGGATGCGGAGAAGTGATGCGGAGACCGACGTTGGCGGCGCTCCTCTCTGGTGCGCTGCTGGCTCTTCCGGCTGCCGCGCATGCGGGAACGAGCGAGACCTATCGACTGCACCCCCGGGCAGGCGGCAAGACGCCGCTGCCCGCGCTGATCCCTGCGGCGAAGACGACCCTGGCGTTCCACGCGCCCCACGGCTACGTCTTCACGGTCGAGCAGGCCGCCGGGGACGCCATGCGCGCCGCCGGCGCGCGGCCGCTCTACCCCGAGGCCGGCCTCTGGGGCGTCGACCAGGAGCAGGCGCCCGCGCTGCGGCGCGAGCTGCAGTCGACCGGCCAGCTGGTCGACGTGACGGTCGACACCGTGCGCCCGACGCGCATCCTGCAGGCCGACGATACGGCGCCCGAGCCGCTCCTGCCCGTCCAGTACATGTTCGACAGCGTCGGCACCGCCGGCCTGGAGCCCCCGCCGGGCGGCGACAAGGACGGCGTCCTGGTCATCGACTCCGGCCTCGACATCACGCACCCCGACTTCGCGGGCCGGCCCGGCGTGCTGCTCGAGAACCCGCAGAAGGTGCGCCCGAACGTCGACGGCGAGTGGCACGGCACGGCGGTCTCCTCGACCATCGCGGCCGCCCGCAACAACATCGGCATGTCGGGCCTCTACCCGACGGTGCGGCTCGGCATGTGGGACGGCGGCGGCGACGGCATCCTGACGTCCGAGACCCTGCGCGCCCTGCGCCGCGCCGCCCAGCGCCACTACCGGGTGGTCAACATGTCGTTCGGCGGCGAGGGCTTCACGCTGCCCGAGCTGCTGGCGTCCTACCGCGCCTTCGCCAACGGCCTGATCATCGTCGCCGCCGCCGGCAACGAGAACGGCCAGGGCAACCCGGACGAGTACCCGGCCCTCTTCCCGCACGTCATGACGGTCGCGGCGGTGGACGACCACTCGAAGCACGCCGAGTTCTCCAACCGCAAGGACGCCAACGACGTCGCGGCGCCCGGCGTCAACGTCGTCGGCGCGGTGCCGCAGGCGTTCAACCTCGTCTCGCAGTTCGACTGCGACGAGACCTCGCAGTGGTGCGCCGTCAACGGCACGAGCTTCTCGGCGCCCATCGCCAGCGCCGCCACGGCGTGGGTGTGGGCCGCGCGACCCGACCTCGAGATCACCCAGGTCTACGACCTCATGCGCTTCTCGGCGCGCGACGTCGGCCCGAAGGGCTTCGACCGCGGCACCGGCTTCGGCGTCATCGACGTCAAGCGCGCGCTGGCCCGCAAGGCCCCGCGCGTCGACCCGCTGGAGCCCAACGACGACATCATCCTCGTCGACGGGCGCCTGACCGGGAAGGCGACCAGGCTGCTGCTGCCCATCGGCGTCCAGTCGAAGGGCATCCGCGCGCGGCTCGACTTCACCGAGGACCCGTACGACGTGTACCGCGTCGCGCTGCGCAAGGGCGACCGCCTGCGCGCGACGGTGCGCCCGCTGGACGACGACGTCGACCTGGTGGTGTGGCCGTCGACGGCGCGCTCGATCGGGCTGCTGGCGGGGACCGGCCGCCAGGACGACGCGCTCGGCCGGTCCGTGCGCGGCGGCTTCAAGCGCGACAGCGTGGTCATCGAGGCCCCGCGCGCCGGCACGTACTACGTCGACGTCCACGGCAACGGGCGCTACGACCTCGTGCTGCAGCGCCTTCCGAGGCTCTGATCCCGATGCTTCGGGATCTGCGGTCCACGCCGTCCTGATGGTCGACGGGCTGCGCGCCCGCCGCTTCTGCCCCTGGTGCGGCGCGCCGCTGCGCGAGCCGGAGGGGGCCCGGCAGGACTGCACGGGCTGCGGCCAGCCCTACTACCACAACGCCAAGCCGTGCGTGGCCGTGCTGGCGCAGGACGAGGCGGGCCGCGTGCTGCTGGCCCGGCGCGCGGTCGAGCCCGGGCGCGGCCTGTGGGACCTGCCGGGCGGGTTCTGCGATCCCGACGAGACGCCCGAGGACGCCGTGCGGCGCGAGTTCCGCGAGGAGACGGGCGCCGAGGTCGAGCCGCTCGCGTTCCTCGGCCACGTCGTCGACCGCTACGGCGAGGACGGCGACCACACGCTCAACGCGATCTACGTCGCGCGCATCGCGGCGGGGACGCCGGCGCCGGACGACGACGTCGCGGAGCTCGCCTGGTTCGGCCCGGACGAGCTGCCGCCGCCGGACGCGTTCGCCTTCGCCAACACGGTCGAGGCGCTGTCCCGCTGGCGCTCCTGGAAGGAGTAGGCCCGGGCCCGGAGAACAATCGCGGCCCATGGACTGGTACGAGCCGCTCGAGAGCATCTCCGGGATCGAGGACCACGACGAGGACGCGTGGATCGCCGCGGGCTTCGCCGCGCTCGAGCGGTACCTCGCCCGCCACGCCGCGTTCGACGCGTGGTGCGCCGACCACCTGCGCCGCTACGGCAGCGAGCCGGGGCGCGACGAGCACCGCCGCCGCCGCCGCGGGTCGCGCTAGCTCGAGGCGCTCAGCCGGCGGCCGCGGGCGCGGCGTCGGACGCCTCGCCCAGCAGCGCGTCGATCCACGTCATGTCGCGCGTCGGCTCGACGAACGAGCACCGGATCACGGTCTCGTCGGCCAGCTGGTCGCACGCGACGACGCGGCCGTAGCGCTCCAGCACCGCCGATCCGTCGCCGGTGCGGACGGCGAGCTCGACCAGGTCGCCCGTGCTCACGGGCGCGGGGCAGGCGAAGGCGACGCCGCCGCGGGAGGCGTTGAGCAGCACGCCGCTGATGGCGTCGCCGCGGGCGAGCTGCGGGTCGCGGGAGAGCGGCCGCGCGAAGATCGGTGCCGAGACGTCGACACGGGGGAACAACCGACGTTCGCGTGCCGTCGCCATACGGAAATCGTACGTGAGGTCGGTCCCGTCCACCAGCAGAAAAGGCCTGCGAACGCGGTCACTTCTGCGAAAACCTGTGGCATGCCGCCAGGCGGCGGTCGCGGGCGTCAGCGCAGGCGGATGCTGAAGTAGGCCGGCGTCGGCGGAGACCCGGCCGGAACGGCCAGGAAGCGCACGACGAGGCTGGCAGAACGCGCGTTGCGGAGGGCGCGTCGTCGAGAGCTTGACGGTCATGTCCTTCTGCGCCTTGAAGTCGACCTCACGCGGCTTGATCGCGTACCTGCCGGCCTTCAGGCTGAGCAGGGCGTGGCCGCTGATCTGCGATCGCAGCTTGAGCGTCACGGTCTTGGCCTTCTTGTTCACCTTGTACTGCTTGATCCGCACGAGCTTGATGCCGGCCTCGGTGACCTCGATCGTCCGCCTTCCAGGCACCGTGACGGTCTGCTCCGCGCGTCGGACGCTGACGGTGACCTTCCACGTGTACATGCCGGCGTTCGTGTACGTGTGCGTCTCCGTGCGCCGAGTCGTCGTGTGTCGTGTCGTCGCCCCAGTCCCAGTCGTAGGTCGGGTTGCGCGTGCCGCGCTCCTGGTCCTGGTCGTTGATCTCGGCCGTGAACTTCGCGGTGTTGCGCGCGGTACGAAACTCGCGTGCACCGTGAACGGCACGTACTGCGGGTCGATCTTCACCGGGACGAGCGCCTCACGCGTGCCGCCGACCAGCGGCGACGTGTCGCTCACGCGCACCCGCACGTCGAGGATCGACGTGCTGCGCGCGAGCTTCGACGGGTGGACGGTGAGCAGCCCGTCCTCGGTCAGCGTGACCGCGTTCGTCAGCTGCGTGGGAACCGGCAGGACGAGCTCGTAGCGCAGCTGGTCGCCCGGGTCGGCGTCGGTCGCCGTGAGCTGCAGCGACGCGGCGCCGCCCTGCGGGACGCGCAGCGGCGTCCCGACGTTGGCCAGCATCGGCGCCGCGTTGCCGATGGCGATCTGCCGCTGCGTGCCGCCGCGCGGCTGGCCGTCGTCGGCGAGCAGCGTGACCACGTCGGCCCCGGCGTAGCCCGCCGCCGGGACGTAGGTGGTGCCCTGGAAGCTGCCGTGCACCGGCGGCGCGATGATCGAGACGCGCACGGGATCGCCGTCGCCGTCGGTGACGGCGTACAGGTCCGGCGCGTCGACCGGCACGTTCTTGCCCGTGCCGATGGTGCCGTTGGTGAGCACCGGCGCCTCGACGCCGTGGTTCACGCGCGAGCGATAGAGCTTGACGGGGTCGGAGGTGCCGTTGTTGGTGTTCGGCCACCAGGCGAACGCGGCGCCACTTGGCGCGACGCCCACCTCGGCCGGCGTGGCGACGCACCGCCAGGCGGTTGCCGTAGCCCGGCGCCGGGCATGGTGTGCGTGGTGGGATCGAGCGGTCGGTTGCCGCCGCGCGTCGGCCCGGCGTCGCCGCTGAACTGGGCGAACGCCGTGAGGTACGGTCGGTAGCCCGGCCCCACGTCGCGGTCGTCGAGGAACACGACCTCGACGCGGCCGCCGGCGAGCGTGGTGCCGCTCGTGGAGCCGACCGCGATCGCCGGCAGGAACTGGTTGGCGCCTGCGGCCGCCGCGTCGGCCACCGACACGGGCGCGGTCCACGTCGCCCCGTCGTCGGTGGAGAACGCGTACACGACGTCCGTGTCGCTGCCGTTGGTCACGGTGTAGGCGATGTGCAGCCGGCCATCCGGGCCCGCGGCGATGTCGGGTGCCGCCGGAATCGCGGCGCCGGCCGCGCTGGTGGCCGGGGTGCCGGGCAGCACCGCGGCCGAGGGGGCCGGGTTCCACAGGCCGGGGACTCCGCCATACGAGTAGACGCGCACGACGATGCGAGCGAGCGTCTCGCTGTAGTACGCGATCACGATGCGATGGTTCGACAGGGAGACCACCGACGGCCAGCGCGCATCGTTGATCAGGGTCACGATCCCGTTCGAGGTGGTGCCCGGCCCGGCGATGCCGACCGTGTGACCGGTCTCGGTCGTGCACGAGCCGTCCGTGTAGGTCGTTGCGCCGCCGACGACGATGGGGCTGACGGGCTGACCCCCGCCGTCGCGATCCATCACGACGCGGGCGTCCTCGTAGGTGTAGGGCTGGAACGGCGACGTGGCCGCCGGGTCGTTGGCGGCGTACGGCGTGGACGGCGTGCTGAAGCTCGCGCCATCGTTGGTGGAACGCGAGAGGAAGATGCCGGAGTCGCCATCGCACACCCCGTTGCCGTTGTCCTCGGCGACGTGCGCGATCCAGACGTCGTTGCCGACGCCCCACGTGACGTCGGGGCGCCCCGGGTCGAGGTGCCGGACGGCGTGATGCCCGACAGGGACGACCACGTTCCGCCGCCCGTGGTGCGCCATGCGACCGTCGTCGGACCGCCGCCGCCGACCTGCGTCGCGGCGACCACCTGTGTGGCGGTCGCGCCGGGGTCGGCCGCGGCCTGCGGCGACAGCAGGATGGAGCTGTTGACGTTGGCGTCGACCGCCTCCTCCTCGAGCACCGCCGCGCTGGCCGCCTGCTCCTCGAGGGTCGCTGCCGCTGCGGGCGACGCCAGCACGGCTGCGAGGATGAGGATGGCGGGGCGGATCAGCTTCAAGAGTGCGTGTCCAGGAACGGGCAACGGGGCGTACGCCCCGCAGTCATAGCCTACCTTCGATGGCTGTAATGGGGCCATGGCGGGTGCGGGTAGACTCCGCCGGATTCCGCACGTTTTCCGCCCCTGCACACACCGCCGAATGCCCCTCTACGAGCCTGTAGCCGCCACGCCCGACCATCCGGCCCTCGAGCACCGGATCCTCGAGCTGTGGTCCGAGCGCCGGACGTTCGACCGTCTTCGCGACAAGAATCGCGGCGGACGCCCGTTCTCCTTCACCGACGGTCCGATCACCGCGAACAACCCGATGGGCGTCCACCACGCGTGGGGCCGCTCGCTGAAGGACCTGTTCCAGCGCTACCACGCGCTGCTCGGCGACGACCTGCGCTACCAGAACGGCTTCGACTGCCAGGGCCTGTGGGTCGAGGTCGAGGTCGAGAAGGCGCTCGGCCTCAACTCGAAGCGGGAGATCGAGTCGTACGGGCTCGACCGGTTCTCGCGTGCCTGCCGCGACCGCGTCGCCGAGTACAGCCGGCGTGCAGGCCGACCAGTCGCGAGCGCCTCGGCCAGTGGATGGACTGGGACCGATCGTACTACACGATGACCGACACCAACATCGAGTACATCTGGGGCTTCCTCAAGAAGTGCCACGAGCGCGGCTGGCTGTACATCGGCCACCGCCCGATGGCGTGGTGCCCGCGCTGCGGCACGTCGCTGTCGCAGCACGAGCTGATCGACTCCTACCGCGACCTCGACGCACCCGTCGCTGTTCGTGTACCTGCCGCTGGCCGACGCCGACGGCGAGGCGCTGGTGGTCTGGACGACGACGCCGTGGACGCTGCCCGCCAACGTGGCCGCCGCCGTCCAGCCGGACGCCGGACTACGTCGGCGTCGAGGCGGGGCCGGGTCTGGCCTGGGTCGTCGCCGAGCGCGCCGAGGCGGTCTTCGGCGAGGCGCACCGCATCGTGCGCGCGCGTCCGCGGGTCGCGAGCTCGTCGGGCGCGCCTACCACGGCCCGTTCGACGAGCTGCCGGCGCAGGCCGAGGTCGCAGCCGCGCGTGATCGCCTGGGACGACGTCGGCGTCGACGAGGGCACGGGCATCGTCCACATCGCGCCGGGCTGCGGCGCCGAGGACTTCGAGCTGGGCAGGCGCACGGGCTGCCCGTGATCGTGCCGGTCGACGAGGCCGGCGCCTTCCTCGAGCGGTACGGCTGGCTCACGGCAGCACACGCGCGACGTGACGACGCCGATCGTCGAGGACCTCGGCATGCGCGGCCGCCTGCTGCGCGCGAGCGAGATCACGCACCGCTTCCCCGTCTGCTGGCGCTGCGGCACCGAGCTGATCTTCCGCGTCGTCGACGAGTGGTTCATCTCTGCCGACGACGTCCGCGAGCGCGATGCTCGCCGCCAACGAGACCGTGAAGTGGGTGCCCGAGCACTACGGCAAGCGCATGGACGACTGGCTCGCGCAACATGGGCGACTGGTGCATCTCGCGCAAGCGCTACTGGGGCCTGCCGCTGCCCTTCTACGTCGCGCCGTCCGGCGAGCTGACCGTGGTCGGCTCGGTGGCGGAGCTGCGCGAGCGGGCGGTCGACTCGCTGGACGGCCTCGAGGAGCTGCACCGGCCGTGGATCGACGACATCCGCATCGCGCACCGAAGACGGCGAGATCGCCGAGCGCGTGCCGGAGGTCGGCGACTGCTGGCTCGACGCCGGCATCGTGCCGTTCTCGACCCTGGGCTGGCGCGCGACGAGTACGTGCCGGAGGGCTACGCCACCGGCGCCGGCGTCGGGCTGACGAAGGCCGACCTGCCCGACCACGCCTACTGGGAGAAGTGGTTCCCGGCCGACTGGGTCACCGAGATGCGCGAGCAGATCCGGCTCTGGTTCTACTCGCAGCTGTTCATGAGCGTGGTGCTCGACGGCCGCGCGCCGTACAAGCGCGTGCTCGCCTACGAGAAGCTGAACGACGAGACCGGGCGCGCCCATGCACAAGACGCTGGGGCAACGCCATCTGGTTCGACGACGCCGTCGAGAAGATGGGCGCCGACGTCATGCGCTGGCTGTACGCCGGCGCAGACGCCGTCGCAGAACATGAACTTCGGCTACGGGCCGGCCAACGAGGTCAAGAAGCGCCTGCTGACGCTGTGGAACAGCTACAGCTTCCTCGTCAGCTACGCCGAGATCGAGGGCTTCCGGCCGACGTGACGCGACCTCGAGCAGGGGCCGCCGACGGCGACGTCGCTCGACCGCTACCTCGTGGCCCGCGTGCAGCGAGGCCGCCGCGGCGTGCCGCGCGGCGCTCGACGGCTACTGGACGCCGGCCTACGTGGCAGACCGTCGAGTCGCTCGTCGACGACCTCTCCAACTGGTACATCCGCGGCTCGCGCGCGCCGCTTCTGGCGGGCAGCGGCGACGACGACCAGGACGCGGCGTTCCGCACGCTCTGGTACGCGCTGGTGCAGGTGACGCGGCTGATCGCGCCGGCGATGCCGTTCCTGGCCGAGGAGCTGTGGCAGAACCTCGTCACGCGGCACGGCGGCGACGCGCCGGACTCCGTGCACCTCGCGGGCTTCCCGGCGAGCGACGAGCGGCTGTACGACGCCGCGGCGCTGCGCGTCGATGCGGGACGTGCAGGACGTCATCCGCCTGGGCCGGCAAGGCGCGCTCGGAGGCCAACCATGAAGCTGCGCCAGCCGCTGGCCGAGGCGATCGTCGTCGCCGCGCAACGCGCAGGGCCGCGCCTCGGTCGAGGCAGCACTGCGCGGAGATCGCGGCGGAGCTGAACGTCAAGGGCGTGCGCGTGGCCGACCGGCCGGAGGAGCTCGTCGAGGTCGAGGTCGTGCCGAACTTCCGCGCGCTCGGGCCGCGGCTCGGCAAGGACATGCCGACGGTGAAGCGCCTGCTGGCCGAGGGCGAGTACACGCGCCGCGACGGCGTGATCGAGGTCGGCGGCCACGTGCTCGGCGAGGGCGACTACGAGACCCGCAGCGCACGCGCGCGAGGGCTTCGAGGTGGCCGACGAGGGCGCGTTCGTGGTGGCGCTCGACGTGCGCCTGACCGACGACCTCGTCGACGAGGGCATCGCCCGCGACCTCGTGCACGTCCTGCAGGCGCAGCGCCGCGACGCGGGCTTCGAGGTCACCGACCGCATCCGCGTGGCGTGGGCCGGCAACGACCGCGCCCGCCGCGTCCTGGAGCGCCACGGCGGCGTACGTGGCGGGCGAGACGCTGGCGGTCGAGCTCGCGGAGGCCGAGCCGGGCGACGCCGCGACGTCGTTCGAGGCCGAGGGCGCCGAGCTCCGCGTCGCGGTCAGCCGGGCGTAGCCCCGGGCGTCAGAGCTCGCGCTCGAGCGCGGTGCGCGCCCCGCCGGCGTCGCCGGTGTTGGGCGTGCCGCGCGGCTCGATCAGCAGCACGTCGGTCTCGACGTCGGCGCGCGGGCAGTGCTCGACGCCCCTCGGCACGACGAAGAGCTCGCCGGGCCCGAGCACGACGTCGCGGTCGCGCAGCTGGATCGTCAGCCGGCCGTCGAGGACGAGGAAGAAGTCGTCGGTGTCGGGATGCGTGTGCCAGACGAACTCGCCGAGCACCCGGACGACCATGAGCTTGTTCTCGTTGAGGTAGCCGACGATCCCGGGGCTGAACGGCGCGTCGAGCAGCGCCAGCTTGTCGGCGAGCACGACCTTGTCGTCCACGGCCCTCCTTCCGCCGGGGCGCGCCGCGGGCTGCAGCGCGCCGGCGGAGTCAGGGTAGGGGAGGCAGGCTCGTGGCACTTGACACGAAGCGATGGCGCCGCGACCATCACCCCCGACGGTGGCGCGCGACGGCGCCACGGGAAGGCGGAGCGATGGTGGAACGGCGACGTGACGGGCCGCTGCCGCGCCGGCAGGCGCGCCGCGTTCTGCCGTGCGCCGCCCTGGCGCTATGCGCGCTCGGCGGCGCGCCGGCGCTGGCGGCCGATGTCGTGGAGCGTGGTGAAGGCGGCCGGGGCGGCCAGGGCGGGATGCACGCTCGAGCCGCTGCGGCACGCTGGCCGGCACCGGCGCGCTGCTGACGTACCGCCGCGACGGCGTGCACGCCGCCACCTTCACCCCCGGCGCCGGCTGGTCGAAGCCGGCAGCGGGTCGTCGGCGGCGGCACCGGCCAACGGACCGCGCTGCTGACCAGCCGTACGCAGCGCACCGGCCGGCCATCCTCGACGGGCGGCGGCTGCGCGCGACCTGCGGGTGCGGGTGCGTGACGGCACGGCCCGTTCGTCGGTCGCAGCCCGCCGGTGCCGCTGGACTGCGTGAACTCGCTCGACCGAGCTGGCCATGGGCGGCGACGGCACGCTGTACATGCCGCGCGTGGACGACGGTGAGATCGCTCCGGCGTCCACTCTGCCCAGCGTCTGAGGTGGAGGCCTGCCGGTGCTGGTGCGGGCACCGGGCGCGGCTGGGCACGGCTCGACGACATCGCCGCCGGCCGACCGTGCGCGCGCGCGATCCGGCTACGACGAGCAGCGGCCGCGTTGCGCATGGCCGTCAGCAGGCTGGAGCCTGGTGGCGGTGGTGCGCGCCGACGACACCGCGCGCTGGTGCTGTGGCGCCGCAACGGCGAGCTGGAAGGCGCGCTCGGCACCGCCGCCGGGTTCGACGCCCCGTTCGCCGTCGCGGCGATTCCAACTTCGCGTCGCGCCGAAGCGAGTCCGTTCGCGCTCATCCGCGAGATCGCCGCCGCCGACGGACAGCTGGTCGTGCTCGGCGCGCGGCGGCGGGCAGCCGGCCCGACGCGCGTCTGGGCGGCCGATCGCCGGGCCGCTGGCCGTCGAGCCGGTGCCGGTGACCGGCCACGCTGCTCTCCGACCGGGCGGCGTTGGCGTGTCGCCTGACCAGCAGTGGCGCGGCCAGCTACGATGCGGGTGCGCTCACCCGCCGGGCGGCTCGTGCGGCGCGGACGGCTGACCTCGGCCGCGACACGGGTCGGCGGCGACGACACCGCCGATGCCAGCACGACCCGCGCAGCCGCCATGATCGCGGTGGACTACGGCAACCTGGGCAGCCCGCAGCTCGTCGACGTCCGCGAGGCCTGCCCGGCCACGCCGCCGGCCGGGCTGGTGTGCCCGGATCCGGGCGCGGTGCTGGGCGTGCTGCGCGGCCCGCTGTTCGTGCAGCCGGCCGACTCCACCGACGACTACACCGACGCCCCGCCGCTGGTGCGGCTGCTGGACGGCGACGCGGTGCTGACGGCGTGGGCGGCGGAGCGGCTGGTCGGCAGGACCCGCACCGAGGATGCGATCCTCGCCGCCTACGAGCCGCAGGCCGTGGCGCCGATCCGGGTGTTGTCGTTCGCCGTCCAGCTTGGCGCTCGGCGCTGTGTCCCGCGGGGCGCGCGCCGCTGCTCGCGGGTGGTGAACATCCGCCTGCGGCTGAGCGCCGCGGCGCGCGTGCGGATCGACGGTGTGCAGGACGGCGCCTTCGGCTTCAACGACCTGCTGGCCCGAGCGGGTCGGGTCAACACCTTCACGGCCGTGCTGCCGCCCGGCCGGTACGTGCTGCGGCCGCGGGTGCCGACGCTGGCCAACCCGCCGCGGCGGGTGGTCAACGTCGGATAGTCGCGGACGCGGCTACCGCACCGCCATCGTCACGACGCCCGTGCGGAAGTTCTTCATCGTCGCGCGGAGGGTGATCGTGCCCTTCTTCGGGGCCTTGATCTTCACGATCACGAAGCCCTTCGCGTTCGTCCGCACGCCGCGCGGCTTCAGGCCGGCGCCGCTGATGGCGACGAGCGCCTTCTTGATCGGCTTGTTGTCGAACGTCGTGACCATGATCTTGATCGTCGACAGCTTGCCGCGCACCGCGACGCCCTGCGGCTTGACGTTCATCCGCGACTGCATGCGGATGACCTGCGCGACGGTGTAGTCGCCGACGTTCGCCTTCAGGTCCATCGCCGCCACGCGCCAGTACATGACGCCGCCGTCCTGCCAGTCGCGCTTGTCCATCTTCGGCGCGTAGTTCGGGGCGTCGACGTCGACGGTCTCGACGGTCGTCTTGAAGGTCGGCGTGCGGGCGATCTGCACGCGGTAGTTCATCACGCCCGGCCGGTGCTCCCACTCCAGGACCACGCCGGCCTTGGTGACCGAGCGCGGCGCGTTGGGCTCGGAGATCGTGCGCGTGAACTCCTGCAGGTCGGAGTAGGGCCCGGGGACGGTCTTCGTGCCGAGGCCGGTCGGGAAGTTGGCCCGCACGCGCCAGCGGAACTTGCCGGTGCCCGTCATCTCGACCGGGTCGGAGGCCGTCGAGTAGTTGTTCGCGAACGTCGCGCGCTTGCCGTTCGGCAGCTCGATGTCGAGCTCGTAGCTGACCGCGCCGACCGCCGGGCGCCCAGGCCCACGTCGGCAGGCCGTCGGACACCGAGATGTTCGTCGGCGACGGCACCGGCGCCGGCAGCTTGCGGTTGAAGGACGCCACGGCCGAGCACGTCAGCTGCTGCAGCCTCTCGTCCAGCGGGCAGACGCGCCAGTACATGTTGGTGTCCGCCTCGTACGTCTCCTGGCTCGTGTAGCCCGTCGACGTCGTGGTGACGTCCTCGAGGAAGTCGGCCGTGGAGAACGTCGTGTCGTCGTCGACCTGCAGGCGGTAGCGGCGCGCGCCCTCGACGCCCGTCCACTGGAACACCGGCTGGTTGGTGACGGCCGCGCCGCCGACCGGGGTCATCAGCGTCGGCGGGGTGGTCTGGCGCAGGAAGCTCTGCGGGGCCTGCAGCGTCGGCTCGCTCGCGGCCTCCAGGCCGTTGGCGCACGCGGCGGGCAGGACCGCCCAGTAGTAGCTCGTCGACTCGTCCCTGTACGTCCACGGGTCGGCGCCGTCGCGCGGCGAGTACGCCGGGATCGTCGTGAACGCGTAGTCGACGATGTTCGTGAACGACGGGTTCGCGGAGACGAGCACGAAGTACGACTTCGCGACGCTCTTCCACGTGAAGTACGGGGTGCGGGTCGCGACGCCGCCGGAGAGGGGGACCGGCGGGTAGTAGTCGCTGGAGCCCATCGTGATCGGCGTCATGCTGCCGCACGTGTTCGGCAGGGTCGGGAAGTCGGTGAACGTGAACGCCGCGCCGTGCACGCCGTTCATGTACGTGTAGGCGCCGAACAGCGGCTCGTTGACGCCGACGCGGTCCATCTCCGGCCGCACGCGGACGCAGTAGGTGTTGCCCGGGACCATCGGCTTGCTGTCCTGCGAGATGTCCTGCGGGTTCGAGAACGGGTCCGCCGCCGTGTTGCGGTTGGCGCCGAGCGGCGTCCACGACGGAACGGCGGTGTAGACGCTCCACTTGTCGTCCACGGCGACGCCGTAGTTGCAGGAGCTGCCCGAGCGCGGCACGACGTCGATCTGGTAGCGCGACGCGCCGGGGGTCGGATCCCAGGTGACGATCGGCATCGTCGTCTGCACCCCGGCCGTGACGGTGTCGTCGTCGTCGTCGGCCGTCGAGGGCGTGTTGTTGCGGATCGCGAGGCCGGTGACCGTGCCCAGCGTCTGCGCGAACGACGTGTCGACCGTGCGGTACGGCGCCGCCGGCAGGTTCCAGACGCCCGCGTTCTGCGACGAGTCGACCGCGCGCACGCGCCAGTAGTACGTGTTCTGCGGCAGCAGCTTGGTCGGCGTGTGGGTGTTGCCGAGGATCGTGTCGCTCGCGCAGCAGACCTTGGAGCCCGCGGCGAAGTCCGCCGACGAGTTGATCTCGAGCTCGTAGCTCGCGGCGCCCGGCACGCGCGGCCAGGTGAAGCGCGGGTCGTTCACGGACGCCTCGTTCGGGCGGATGTCCTCGACCGTCATGCCCGCCGGATCCATCGTGGACGGCCAGCCCCAGGTGAACGACCACACGTCCGACGCGACGCCCTCGTGGTCGCGCGCGTCGACCGGCGTGATGCTCCAGTAGTACGTGCCCGGCGCGAGCTGCACCTCGGGCGTGAAGCGCGTCGCCTGCGTGTAGACGACGGTGCGCTTGTAGACCAGCGAGCCGAGCGCGCGGTCGGAGGCGAGCAGGACCTTGTACTTCTTCGCGCCCGCGACCGGCGACCACACGAGCGTGGCGGGCTGCGGGAAGCTGACCGTGCCGCCGTCGTCCGGCTTGAGGGGGGCGGGCACGTCGTTCCACGCCATCTGGAAGCTGCGCGGGGCCGACCACTTGGACGGCGAGCCGTTCTTGCGCACCCCGCGCACGCGCCACCAGTACTCGCCGTTCGGGATGGCGCGCTTCAGCGACGCACGCGTGTTCCAGGTGTCGAAGTGGTCGTCCTTGTCGTTCGTGACCGGGGCGTTGAAGCCGGCGTCCGCCGCGATCTCGAACTCGTAGTGGTCCACGCCCGCGACCGGCGTCCACTGGAACGCCGGCAGGTAGCGCACGGGTGCGTTGTTGGCGGGCAGCACCGGCTTGGGAGCCGGGAGCGCGGCCGAGAACGCGGTCGGGACGGCGACGAGCAGCGTGGCGGCGGCGGCGACGGCCGCGCAGAGGGAGGCGCGAAGTTGCACGGTCACAACCTATGGGTCGGTTGCAGACGCGTCTCCCTTGATAGGGGTACGCGCGATCGTGCCTTACCGAATGCTCACGAACGAGCCGCTGCCCGTCAGGGGAGGTCGAGCAGGCGCAGCCAGCGATCGACGGCTGCGCGGCTCGCAGGCGCCGTAGCTGCGATCGATCCGACACGCCGCGGAAGGTGCCGCGCAAGACGTGACGACCGTCGACCGGTGCCGGCCGCCGCGCAGTGCGGGTCCTGTCGACGCGGCGCGAGCAGGCGCGTAGCGGTCGGCGAGGAGCCGCGCGCACAGGTCCCGGCGAGATCGCCGATGCCGACGCTCGCGCCGCCGTCGCAGTCGAGCACGAACGTGCGGCGGACGTCGCCTGCGCAGCCGGGTCGGCGTCGACCTCGCAGCCGCGTCGCCCCGTCGATGCCCGGCGGCGCCGGTGCGTGTCCGAGCGGGAACGTCTCGCCGCCGCCCGCGACGAGCGTCCCGTCGGGCGCCTCGATGTCGAAGCGCACGGCGTAGCGCTCGCGGTGGCGGTCGGCCGCGATGGCCTCGAGCCAGCCCGTGCGGCCGTCGAGCAGCTCGCGCTCCGTCAGCCGGAGGGTGACGATGAAGGCGCCGCCGGGGCCCAGGTTCCAGCCGAGGACGCTGCGGCACGTCCCAGCCCGCGGCGCACGCGCGCGTTGTCAGGAGCGCGTCGCCGCGGCGACGCGAGGGTCGCCGTAGCGCCCGCGACTGGTCGTCGCCGGCGTCCTGGCCGTGCAGCCGCCGCACGATCTCCTGGCGCACCTCGCCGGCGACCCAGGCGCCGTCGCGGGCCGGCGGGCCCAGGACGGGCGCCGACGCGAAGGGCACCACGCTCGACCACGCGACGTCCGCTCGCGCCGCGAGAACGCGATGCGCCCGACCACGCCGTAGCCGACGCCGCTGCAGGACGCGCCGCGCCACGCGCCGCTCTGCGCGGCGTGCCGCCGACGCAGCGGCACCAGCGCGGGCCGAGTACTCGTCGCCGATGGCGACGTACGCGCCCGGCTGGCGGGATGCGCAGCGCTTCCATCCAGCGCGCACGTCGCGCCCGTCGAGCAGGATCGCGAAGTCACGCCGCACGGCGACGCCGAGGAACGTGCCCGCGCAGCGACATGCGACGGCGCGCCGACGATGCCCGAACAGAGGCCGTCCGACGCGACCGGCGGCAGCAGCGCGTAGCGGCGTCGCCGACGAGGCGCGCGCAGAGGCGCCGGGACGTCTGCGATGCCCGATCGAGGGCCCGCCGTCGCAGTCCAGGACGATACGCGAAGCGTCGCGTCCGGCCCGTTGCCGTACGGGCGAGTCGCTCGACGTCGAGCTCGAGGCGCGTCGGCCCGGCGAGGCCGATCGGCGGCGGTGCGTCGTTCCCAGCGGACGGCCCGCTCGCCGCCGAAACCGCCGTTCGGCGCCGAGCGTGCCGGCGACGCTGAGCGCGGTGCCGTCGGGCGCCTCGATGCGCAGCAGGTGCGCTGTAGCGTCCGGTCGAGCCGCGAACAGCGTCGAGCTCCAGTCCGTGCGCCCGTCGAGCAGTCCCACGCTCGCTCAGCCGCAGCGTGACCGCGATGCGCGCCGGCGCCGATCGGCCACGCGCGCAGACTCGACGACCTCCCAGCCGCCATCTGCCGCGCGCGCCGGCCCGCGATCGCGCCGCGGCGGCCAGGTCTCGCGGTTCGCGGCGCCCAGCTCGAGCCCGATCGCGGGCGCCGTCCCGCAGCGCGCGGGCGATGCCGCTCGCCACCAGCGTCGCCGCCACTCCCGCCGGGATCGGCGCCCGGTCGCAGCGGCGGCGGTCAGCACGACCCGCACGCCCGCCGCCGCCCCTGGTCGAAGAACACCACCGCCCGCACGCCGGCGTCGGGCACCGCCGCGAGCCCGCGAAGGCCGCCGCGCGCTCCGCGTCGTGGCCCCGCGGATCGGCACGCCCATCGCCGCCGCGGGGTCGGGCGCGACGAGCTCCGGCTCCGTGACGCGCCGGACGCGGCCGCGGCCGGCCAGCCCGCCAGTGCGAGCGCGACCAGCACGAGCTCCCCGCCCGCGTCATGTCCCGTAGACGCTGGCGCGCCCGGGTTCCCGGCGCGTCAGATCGCGAGGGCGCCGGCCAGCGAGAGGCCTGCCGCCTGCAGCAGCGATGCGGCGCGGGCGTGCTCCGACTCCGTCAGCACGTGGCGCGGGGCGCGCACGTACGGCGGCGTGTCGAAGCGCAGCGCGGCGCCCGCCTTGACGCCCGCGGGCTGGTTGCCGAGGCTGCAGGCGATCGCCGCCGGCCGCAGCCGCTGCACCAGCGCCGCGGCCGCCACCGGCTCGAGCCGCAGCACCTCGGCGCACTCCGCCGGCGCGACGGCGGCCAGGCCCGTGATCGTGCCCGCCATGCCGTGCGCGTGGGCGGCCGCCATCAGGGTGGGGGAGCCGGCGAAGATCGCGAAGTCGGGCCCGCACGCCTCGCGCAGGTGCAGCAGGCGGGCGATCTCGTCGGACGACTCCTTGACGCCGTGCACGACGCCCTCGTCGGCCAGCGCCGCCAGCGTCTCGACGCCGTACGCGTAGCCCGTCAGGCGCGGGATCGAGTACGCCAGCAGCGGCAGCTCCGGCGCGGCCTCGTGGACGGCGCGCAGGTGGTCGGCGAGCCCGGCCTCGTCCGTCTTCAGGTAGTACGGCGTCACGCAGGCGATCGCGTCGGCGCCCGCCGCGGCGGCGTGGCGGGCGAGGCGCACGCTCTGGCGCGTGCTCGAGCTGCCGACCTGGACGCCGACGCTCAGCCGGCCCGCGCCCGCCTCGATGGCGGCCTCGGCGACCGCCACGCGCTCGTCCTCGTCGAGCGCGACGAACTCGCCCGTCGAGCCGCAGGCCAGGATCCCGTCCAGGCCGGCGTCGGCGAGGCGCGCCGCGTGCTCGCGGATCGCGGTGAGGTCGAGCGCCTCGTCGGCGTCGAGGAACGTGGGGAGGGCCGCGTAGGCGCCAGGCTGCATGCGCGTCATCGAAGCACACGCCGTCACAGCAGGTCGCGATCGAAGCGCTCCCGCCAGACGCGCTCCCAGAACGGCGCGCCGTCCCGCAGCACCCGCACCTCGATCACGACGTCGATCACGTCGCGGTCGCAGGCGAAGACCAGGCGCGCCTCGGCGCGGGCCGTGTCGCCGTCGTGCTCGATCTCGGCCACGCCGTCGGCCTCGGCGCGGCAGCTCGCGGGATCGTCGTCGCGCACCGAGAGCAGCATCCGGTTGATGCCGAGGCTCCGGCCGCCGTCCGGCAGCGTCGTGTCCCAGCCGCTGTCCAGGCGCATGCGCGTGGTGCCGCTGACGTGGTCGCGCTCGATCGACCACGCGGGCGCGATCGGCTCGGCGTCGCCGAACCCGTCCGACCCCGCCGGGTGCACGGGCTCGGCCATCGGCGGCGCGTCGACCTCGTCCGCATCGACCGGCAGCGGCAGCTCGAGCCGCCCGCCGCCGCCCGGGCCCAGGTGGACCGTCAGCGCGGCCTGCTCGGGCGGCGGCCACGCGTTGGGCCAGTCCGCGCCGGCGATCGCGAGCCGCAGCCGGTCGCCGGCCGGGACGCTGCAGCCGCAGCCCATGAGCTCCAGCGCGACCTCCTCCGGCTCGCCGGGCGCGAGCGGCTCGGGGTCGGCGTGCGAGCGCCGGTGCGTGAGGTTGAGCACGCCGCGGGTGATCAGGCTGGAGCGGCCGTCCGGCGCCACGGCCTCGAGGCGCGCGGCCAGCAGGGCGACCGGGCGATCGGCCGAGACGGTCACGTGCAGCACCGGGTTGCCGACGATGGTGAGGGGCTCGTCGAGCGGCGGCGTGTCCCAGGTCAGCGACGCGGCGTCGTCCGGGCGCATGTCGGTGCCGCTGCCGCCCGGCGGGCTGCCGACGCACCACCACGGGCTCGACATGCCGACCCAGGGCGGCCCGTCCCAGACCAGCGCCTGCGCGGCGGCGGGCGGCGCGTCGGCCAGCTCGCCGGCGTCGCCGAGGTGGAGGACGGCCGTGCGCGGCGCGGCGGGCGGCCACGTGCGCCACGCGCGCCAGCGGCCGGGGACGCGCGCGGGGTACGGCTCGCGCGGCGGCCCGTCGCCGACGAAGGCGACCAGCGGCGGGCTCCTCGTCCACGCCGTTCCGCTCGTCCTTCAGCCAGCGGGCGAACCAGCGCGCGAGCTCCTGGCGGTGGTCGAATCCGGGAGCCGGCCAGCCGCGGTGCGGGCGGGCGTGGCCCCACGGCCCGATGATCGCCCGCCGCGGCGAGCGGCCGTTGGCGAGCAGCGCCAGGCAGGCGTCGCGGTAGCCGTCCTGCCAGCCGCCGATGGACAGCACCGGCACCTCGATCGAGGCCCAGTCCTCGCACAGGGAGCCGTGGCGCCAGTAGTCGTCGCGCCGCTGGTGGCGCAGCCACTCGAAGGGCCACGGCGGCGTCTCCTCCAGCCGCAGGCGCCACAGCTCCTCGTAGGCCGCGTCGCCGACCATGCGCCGCAGCGGCGGCAGCGGCATCTCGACCAGCATCTCGCACGGCCACTCCACCGAGTCGGCGCAGTGCAGCGTGCCGCCGACGTAGTGCACGTCGGTCGTGTAGCGGTCGTGCGACCAGTGGATCGGCGCGATCGCCCCGAGCTGCGGCGGGCGGCGCATCGCGAGCTGCACGGCGTTGAAGCCGCCCCAGGAGACGCCCGTGACGCCGCTGCGGCCGGTGCACCAGTCCTGCTCGGCGAGCCGCGCCAGCACGTCTTCCAGGTCCTCGTGCTCCGTCGTCGTGTACTCGTCGAGCAGCACGCCCTCCGACGAGCCCGTCCCGCGCAGGTCGAGCCGCACGCACGCGAACCCCTCGGCCGCGATGGGCGCGTAGGTGTCCTGGTCGAGCGAGCGGAAGTCGTCGTCCTTGCGGTACGGCACGGCGTCGACGATGGCGGGCCACGGCCCGTCGTCCGGCGCGTCCGGCAGCCAGACGGCGGCGGACAGCACGGTCCCGTCGCGGGTCTCGAGCGGCAGGTGCGGGATGCGGCGGACGGGATGGGGCATGGGCGCGATGCTACCGTCCGCCGCGTGCTGCTCACGCCGAAGGAGCGCGACCGGCTCCTGCTGTTCCAGGCCGCCGAGCTCGCCCGCGCTCGCCGAGCTCGCGGCCTCTTGCTGAACGTGCCCGAGGCGACGGCGATCGTGGCCGATGCGGTCTGCGAGGCGGCCCGCGACGGCCTCGGCTACGAGGAGGCGATCGAGCGCGGACGCAGCGTGCTCGGGCCCGACGACGTGCTGCCCGGCGTGCGCGACGTGCTGCGGCAGGTCGCCGTCGAGCCGCTCTTCGGCGACGGGAGCCGCTTCGCGCTGGTGCTCGACCCGATCGGCGGCCCGGGCCTCGGCGCCGACGCCCCGGGCGCCATCGAGCCGGCGCCCGTCGACGAGCAGCCGCGCGCCGACGCGGTGGCGCTCGACGTCGTCAACGAGGCGCCCGTGCCGATCGCGGTCACCTCGCACTACCACTTCTTCGAGGCCAACCCGCGGCTCGCGTTCGACCGGGCGGCGAGCTACGGGCGGCGCCTGGCCCTGCCGGCCGGCGCGTGCGTGCGCTTCGCGCCGGGCGAGCGGCGGACGGTCTCGCTGGTGCCGATCGCCGGCCAGCGCGTGGCCATCGGCTTCGCGGGGCTGGTGGACGGGCCGCTCGACGCGCCGGGCGCGCGCGAGGCGGCGCTGGAGCGGGCCCGCGCCTGCGGGTACCGGGGCGCGTGACCGACATGCTCGACCCCGCCGCCTACGCGCACGTCTACGGGCCGACGACCGGCGACCGCGTGCGGCTCGGCGACACGTCGCTGGTGGTGCGCGTGGAGCACGACGACACGCGGCGCGGCGACGAGGTCGTGGCCGGGTTCGGCAAGACGGCGCGCGACGGCCTGGCGGTGCGCGCGGTCGCCGACACGGTCGACGCGGTCATCGTCAACGTGCTGCTGCTCGACCCGCTGCTCGGGGTGCGCAAGACCAACATCGGCATCCGCGGCGGCCGCATCGCCGCCGTCGGGCGCGCCGGCAACCCCGACACCATGGACGGCGTCGACATCGTGCTCGGCACGGGCACCGCGATCTACTCCGGCGAGGGCCTGATCGCCACCCCGGGCGCCATCGACACGCACGTCCACATGCTCTCGCCGCGCATCGCCGAGGCGGCCCTGGCGAGCGGCATCACGACGCATCGTGGGCCAGGACTTCGGGCCCGTCTGGAACCTCGGCACGAACCCCGCCTGGTACCTCGCGCGCATGTCGGCTGCGACCGACGCCTGGCCGCTCAACTTCGCGTTCCTGGCGCGCGGCTCGTCGTCGCGCCCCGAGCCGCTGGAGGCCGCGCTCGAGGCGGGCGCCGCGGGGCTGAAGATCCACGAGGACGTGGGCGCGCACCGCACGGCCCTCGACACGGCGGTGACGGTGGCCGAGCGGTACGACGTGCAGGTCGCCGTCCACACGGACGGGCTCAACGAGTGCCTGTCGGTGGACGACACGCTCGACGTGCTGGCGGGCCGCACGATCCACGCCTTCCACATCGAGGGCTGCGGCGGCGGCCACGCGCCGGACGTGCTGCGCCTGCTCGGCGAGCCGAACATCATCGCCTCGTCGACCAACCCGACCATCCCCTTCGGCGTGCACGCGGTGGCCGAGCACGTGCCGATGGTGCGGGCGGTGCACGCGCTGCGCGCGGAGTTCCCGGACGACCTCGCGATCGGCCTCGACCGCGTGCGGCCGCAGACCATGGGCGCCGAGGACGTGCTGCACGACCTCGGGCTGATCGCCATCACCTCGTCCGACTCGCAGGGCATGGGCCGCGTCGGCGAGACGGTCCGGCGCACGTTCCAGCTCGCCTCGAAGATGCGCGACGAGCGCGGCGCCGACGGCCCGGACGACAACGAGCGCGTCCTCCGCTACCTGGCCAAGTGCACGGTCAACGCCGCCCTCGCGCACGGCCTCGCGCACGAGATCGGCGCGCTCACGCCGGGGCGCCTCGCCGACGTCGTGCTGTGGCGGCCGGAGTGGTTCGCCGTCAAGCCGTCGCTCGTGCTCAAGAGCGGCTTCCCCGCCTGGGGCCCGACCGGCGACCCGAACGCGGTGGTCGACTACTGCGAGCCGCAGGTGCTCGGGCCGCAGTTCGGCGCCCACGGCGCCGCGCCGGCCGAGCTCTCCGCTGGTCTTCGTCTCGCGCGCCTCGCTGGACGGCGGCGGTGCTGCGGAGCTGCCGACGCGCAAGCGGCGCTCGGCGGTCGCCAACACCCGCACGCATCGGCGCCGCGGACATGGTGCGCAACGACCGGCTCGGCGCCGTGCGCGTCGACCCGGCCACGCACGAGGTCACGCTCGACGGCGAGCCGATGCGCTCCGAGCCCGCCGCGACCGTGTCGCTCTCCGCCCTCTACCTGCTGGGATGACCCCGCCCCGCGCGGTCTGCGCGCCCGACAAGCTGCGCGGCGCGCTGGACGCCCCGGGCGCGGCGGCGGCGCTCGCCGCGGGGGCGCGTGCGGCCGGCTGGGACGCCGTGGAGCACCCGCTGGCCGACGGCGGCGAGGGCACGCTCGACGTCCTGCTCGCGGCGCGTGGCGGCGAGCGCATGGCCGTGCAGGCGGTCGACGCGCTGGGCCGGCCCTGCGCGGCCGAGATCGGCCTGCTGGCCGACGGCACCGCGGTCGTGGAGACGGCGTCGGCGATCGGCCTGGCGCAGCTCGACACGGCGGAGCGCGACCCGCTGCGGGCCTCGAGCGCGGGCGCGGCGCCGCTGGTGCGGGCGGCCCTCGACGCCGGTGCGCGCCGCATCGTCCTCTGCCTGGGCGGCTCCGCGAGCGTGGACGGCGGGCTGGGTCTGCTGGCGGGCCTCGGCGCCGCCGTGCGCGACGCCGACGGGCGCCCGCTGGTGGGGACGGGCGCCGACCTCGACCGGGTCGCGGTGCTGGACCGCGCAGGCCTCGACGGGCGGCTGGCCGGCGTCGAGCTGGTGGTGGCCGCCGACGTCACGAGCCCGCTGACCGGGCCGGAGGGCGCGGCGCCGGTGTTCGGGCCGCAGAAGGGCGCGACGCCCGCGATGGTGGAGCGGCTCGACGCCGGCCTCGCGCGCCTCGCGCCGCTCCTCGGCGCCGCCGCGAATGTCGAGGGGGCGGGTGCTGCGGGCGGGCTCGGCGCCGCGTGCGCGTGGCTCGGCGCGGCCGTCGTGCCGGGCGCGGGCCTCGTGATCGCGGAGACCGGCCTGCCGGCCCTGCTCGACGGCGCCGCGCTCTGCCTGACCGCGGAGGGGCGCATCGACGCCTCGACGCTGGCCGGCAAGACGGTGGCGCGGGTGGTGGAGGCGTCGGTGGCCGCCGGCGTGCCGTGCGTCGCGATCGGCGGCGCGCTCGGCCCGGGGCACGACGGCCTCTACGGGCTCGGTGCGCGCGCGGTGCTGGCAGCGTCGTCCGGCCCGGGCTCGCTGCGCGACGCCCTCGACGGCGCGGCAGCGGAGCTCGCGCGGGTCGCGCGCGCGGCATGCGGCCTCGCCGGCGTGCGACGCCCCTGACGCGCGTCGGCTCCACGCCACGGCGGCGTTGGCCGGCCGGCGACCGCGGGTACGCTCGGGGGCATGCCGCGCCGCACGCCGTCCCGGGAGCGCGTCGACCGCTGCGCCGCACGGCTCGGCTACGCGGAGCTCTACCCGTGGCAGCGCGAGGCCGTCGAGGCGGTGCTGGCGGGCCACGACGTGCTCGCGGTCATGCCGACCGGGGCCGGCAAGTCGGCGATCTACCAGGTGGCGGGCGCGCTGCTCGACGGCCCGACGGTCGTCGTCAGCCCGCTGGTGGCGCTGCAGCGCGACCAGGTCGCCGCGCTCGCGGAGCACGAGGGCGCGCCGGCCGCGGCGGAGCTGAACGCGTCCCTCGGCGAGCGGGCGCGCGAGGCGCGGCTGGAGGCGCTGGAGCACGGCGAGCTCGAGTACCTGCTGCTGGCGCCCGAGCAGCTCGCGCGGCCGGAGACGCTCGCGGAGCTGCAGGAGGCGCCGCCGTCCCTCCTGGTGGTCGACGAGGCGCACTGCATCAGCGAGTGGGGCCACGACTTCCGGCCGGACTACCTGCGGCTGGGCGCGCTGGCCGCGGAGCTGGGCGCGCCGCAGGTGCTGGCGCTGACCGCGACGGCGGCGCCGCCGGTCCGGGCCGAGATCGTGGAGCGCCTGCGCATGCGCGATCCGCGAGTGCTGGTGCGCGGCTTCGACCGGCCCGAGATCCACCTCGCCGTCAGCGCGCACGTCGACGCGCGGACGCACGACGAGGAGCTGCTGCAGGCCGTGGTCGACGCCGGCGGCGCAGGCATCGTCTACGCCGCCACGCGGCGGGGCACCGAGGAGCTGGCGGCGGCGCTGCGCGCGCGGGGCGTGGCCGCGGCGCCGTACCACGCGGGCCTCGCCCGGCGCGTCCGCGACGCGACGCAGGACGCGTTCATGCACGGGGAGACGCGGGTCGTGGTGGCCACGATCGCGTTCGGCATGGGCATCGACAAGCACGACGTGCGCTGGGTCTTCCACGCGCAGCCGAGCGCCTCGGTCGATGCCTACTACCAGGAGATCGGGCGGGCCGGGCGCGACCGCGAGCCGGCCCGCGCCGTGCTGTTCTACCGCCCGGACGACATCGGCTCGGTGCGCTTCCGGGCGGGCGTGGTGGCGCTCGAGGTGCAGGACGTCGAGCGCGTGGCGGCAGAGCTGCGGGCGCACGAGGGGCCCGTCGAGCCGCCCGACCTCGTCCACCCCGAGGCCGGGCTGACGGGCTCCAAGGTGACGGCGGCGGTGCGGCGGCTGCAGGACCTCGGGGTGGCGGACGTGCGCATGGACGGCGACGTCACACGCCACCGGCGACTTCGACCCGACGGCGGTGGCCGTCGAGGCCGTCGAGTCGCAGGACGCCCGGCGCGCCTACGAGCGCTCGCGCGTCGACATGCTGCGGACCTACGCGGAGCTGCGCGACTGCCGGCGCCGCTTCCTGCTGGAGTACTTCGGCGAGCCCCACCCCGACCCGTGCGGGCACTGCGACAACTGCGAGGCGGGCCTGGTCGCCGAGGCGGCCGAGGAGCCGTTCCCGCTCGGCGCGCGCGTCCGCCACGCGGCCTGGGGCGCCGGCACCGTGCAGCGCTACGAGGAGGACCGCATGGTCGTCCTCTTCGACGCCGAGGGCTACCGCACGCTCGACGTCGACATCGCCGTCGAGCGCCACCTGCTGCGGCCCGAGCGGGAGGGCGAGGGGCGCACGGGAATGCCGGGTCGGGGCGCGTCGTAGACGCAGGCGGTGTCGTCCGGCCTCTCGGCGCAGACCAAGGCCTTCTTCGATCGCACCTTCTGCTACTACGCCGCCTCGCACCCTCGCTCCGCCGAGGTCATCGAGGGCATGTCGCGCAAGCGCCTCGGCCGCGCGATCTTCGAGCGCTGCTGCACCGACTACCGCCTCGACGACGTCCGCAGCGGGCGCGTGTGGGCGGTCGACCCCGACGGGTAGCGCCGAACGCGCTACGCGCCCGGCGCCGGCCCGTCCACCAGCGCGAGCGCGCGGCGGATGGGGCGGGGGAGGGCGAAGGAGACGTCCTCGTGGACGGTCTCCAGCTCGGACAGCGTGATGTCGCCGCGGGCGCGGAACCACTGGACGACGCGCTGCACCAGGCGCTCCGGCGCGGAGGCGCCCGAGGTGATGCCGATGCGCACGGCGCCGCCGTCGAGCCACGTCGGGTCGATCGCCGACTCGTCCTCGATCAGGTACGCCGGCGCGCCGTGCTCGCTCGCGACCTCGACCAGCCGGCACGAGTTGGACGAGTTGCGCGAGCCGATCACCAGCACCAGGTCGACCTCGCGCGCCAGCGCCTTCACGGCCGCCTGGCGGTTCGAGGTGGCGTAGCAGATGTCGTCCTTGACCGGGGCCTCGATCCACGGGAAGCGCTCGCGCAGGCGGTCGATGACGATGCGCGTCTCGTCCACCGAGAGCGTCGTCTGCGTGACGTAGGCCAACGGCGTGTCGGCCGAGAAGTCGAGCGCGTCGACCTCCGACGCGGACTCCACGAGCACGATCGAGTCCGGCGCCTCGCCCATCGTGCCCACGACCTCCTCGTGGCCGGCGTGGCCGATGAGCAGGATGCGTGTAGCCGCGCTGCGCGAAGCGGCGGGCCTCGCTGTGCACCTTCGTCACGAGCGGGCAGGTGGCGTCGACGACCGCGAGGTTGCGCGCCTTCGCGTTCTCGTGCACCGACGGCGCGACGCCGTGGGCCGAGAAGACGACCGCGGCGCCCTCGGGCACGTCGAGCTCCGAGTCGACGAAGATCGCGCCGCGCCGCTCCAGCTCGGCCACGACGTGGGCGTTGTGCACGATCTGCTTGCGCACGTAGACCGGCTCCGTGCCCGCGAGCTCGAGCGCGCGCTCGACCGTCTCGACCGCCCGGTCGACGCCCGCGCAGTAGCCGCGCGGCGCCGCGAGGATGAGCTCGAAGTCCGTCACCGGCCACATGGTACCCGGGTCGTCACCGGATGGCCGCGGTGCGCCGACCCACTCCGTCGTCCGTGCCACTACCATCCGCCTAGTGTCGGACCTCGCCCGCGCACTTGTCGCGGCATCGCTCGTGGCAGCCGCAGGCTCCGCCCTCGCGCTGGCAGTCGCCCTGCTCGTGGCGCGCCGCCGCGTGCCGGTCCGGGCCGCCCTCGCCACGACGCTGACGTTCGCCTGCCTCGCGCTCGCCGCCGCGGCCGCCGCCGGGGCGATCGCGGTGGGCGTCGAGGAGGACCTGGCGATCCCCGCCGCGGCCCTCGGCCTCGTCGCGTCGCTGTCGCTCGTGCGCGCGGCCCTGCTCCGGCGCGAGCACGCCGCGATGGTCGGCGGCGTGCTGGCCCTCGAGGAGGCGCGGCAGAACGCCCGCGAGAGCGCCCGCGCCCTGTCCGCCACCGAGCGGCTGTCGGAGCGGCTCGACCGCGAGGGCGCCGACGCCGACGTGACGCGCCTGCTGCTCGAGGCCGCCCGCGCCGCGCTGCCCGGCGTCAACGTCGCGCTGCGGCAGCCCGGCGACGCGCTGGCCGACGGCGCCGTCAGCGTTCCCTGCGAGCTCGACGAGTCGCTGCTGCTGGTGGCCGGCCCCGGGGAGGGCGCTCCGCAGCCGCGCGCCGACGTCGAGGCGACCCTGGCCGCGCTGGCCCACGCCGCCGAGCTCGGCGGCCACCGGCGCACCGACGCGCTGCGCGCCCGCCAGTCGCGCGACCGCCACGGGGCCGTCACCGACCTCGAGCTGCGCCTGCGCCAGGCCGACGACGTGTTCGGCGCCGCGCACGCCACCGCGCAGGCCGCCGCGCAGCACCTCGGCGCGCAGTGGGTCGACGCCGGCATCGAGGGCACGCCGATGGCGGCCTTCGCGCTGGGCGGCGAGCCGCGGGTCGACAGCCCCGCGCAGGCCTCTGCGCCGCTGGTGTCCGTGGACGGCGTCCTGCGCGCGGGCCTGGAGTCGCCGCCCGACGAGCACGGGGAGCTGCTGCTCGCGGCCTTCGCCGCTGCCCTCGGCCGCCGCCTGGCCGCCATCGACGAGCGCCGCGCGGGCGAGCGCCGCGCCATGCGCCTGGCCGCGCTGCGCGAGGTCGCGGCCGCCGCGCAGGCCGTCCCCGCCGACGCGCCCATCGCGATCGTGCGGGCGGTGCGCCGCGCGCTCGACGCCGACGGGGCGGTCATCTACCGCCTCGACGGGCGCACCCCGACGGTCGTCGAGGCCATCGGCATCGACCAGCCGGCCGGCCTGGACGGGATCGCCGCACAGGCCGTCGCCACGGCCCGCGCGGTCGTCGACCGCGAGGGCGGCCACCTCGCGGCGGCACCGGTCGCGGACATGGCCGCCGGTGTCTCGGCGCCGATCCCCGGCGTGCCGTCAGCGGCGGGCGCCATCACCGTGCTGTACCGGGACGAGGGCCTGGCCGCCCTCAACGACGACGACGCGCGCGACCTCGTCGCCTTCGCGCAGATCGCCGCCATCGCGTTCGTGCGCCTCGACCTCGACCAGGAGCTCGACCGCCGCGAGCGCCTGCGGGCCGGCTTCCTGGAGATCGCCGAGGGCCTGATCGGGACGCGCGAGCCCGAGGAGACCCACGTGGCCGTGGCCGACGCCGCCCGCCGTGCGCTGCGGGCCGACGCGGCGGTGGTCGTCGACGACGGGCACCTCGACGCGCCGCCCGGCCACTCGGCCTCGCTGCTCGCGCTGGCCGCCCGCGAGGGCCGCGCCATCTTCTGCGCCGACGTGCGCACCGACCGCCGCGTGCCGGCGGCCGAGCGCACCGCGATGGCGGAGGCCGGCCACCGCGCCGCCCTCTGCGTGCCGATCGGGCCGCGCGGGGCGGGCCGCGCGCAGGCGGTGCTCGGCATGGCCTGGCGCGAGCCCCGCGCGATCGCCGACGAGGACCTCGAGCTCGCGCGGCACCTCGCGACCGCGGCCGCGGCCGCCATCGAGCGCGCCGAGGTCCTCAGCGCCGAGCGCCGCGCCCGTGGCCGGGCCCAGGAGCTGCAGCGCATCGGCGGCCTGATCGCCTCCAACCTGGACGCGCCGGCCGTGCTGCGCGAGATCGTCTCGCAGGCCGCGGCCCTCCTGGTGGCCGACGCCTGCGCCCTGCGGCTGGTCGAGGGCGACCGGCTCGTGGTGCGCGCCGTGCAGGGCGACGTCGACGAGCTGCTCGCCGGCGAGCGTGCGCCACTCACCGGCGGCCCCACCGGCGAGGTGCTGGCCCGCCGCTCCCCGCTCGCCATCGAGGACCTCGCCGCCGACGACCGCGTGCCGCCGAGCGACCCCTCGCTGCGGGCGAGCTTCGCGTCCTACCTCGGCGCGCCGATCCTCTCGCCGGACGGCTCGCTCAGCGGCGTGCTGGCACTCTACGATCGGCGCCGGCGGCGCTGGCAGCCCGACGAGATCGCCGCCCTCGAGGCCTTCGCCAACTCGGCCACCGTCGCCCTCCAGAACGCGCTGCTCTACCAGCAGGTCGCGCAGGAGAAGGAGACCTCCGAGGCCATCATCGCGTCGATCGCCGACGGCATCGTCGTGGTCGGCGCGGACGGCCGCGTGGAGCAGTGGAACCGTGCCGCCGAGGCGATGACCGGCGTGCCGGCCCGCATGGCCCTGCGCCGCACGCTGCCCGACCTCCTGCGCACCGAGCTCGGCGACCACTCGGACGACGCGGGCCGCATCCTCGGCGAGGCCGAGGTCGGCGGCGGCGCGGTCGAGGTGCGGCTGCAGCGCGGCGAGCGCGAGATCTGGCTCTCGGTCCGCGCCGCCCAGCTGCGCGACCCCGTCGAGGACCGCGTCGGCACCGTCTACGCGCTGCGCGACGTCTCCGAGGACCGCCAGCTCGACCAGCTCAAGTCGGACTTCGTGGCCACGGTCTCGCACGAGCTGCGCACGCCGCTGACGTCGATCTACGGCTTCGCGGAGACGCTGCTGCGCGACGACGTCGCCTTCGGGGTCGAGGACCGCGCGACCTTCATGCAGTACATCGCGTCGGAGTCCGAGCGCCTGACGCGCCTCGTCGACGGCCTGCTCTCGGTCGCGCGGCTGGAGGCGGGCGGCGTGGAGCTCGACCTCGTCGAGGTCGACGTCGCCGAGGTCCTGCGCGAGGTCGCGCTGCGCGAGGCCGGCCGCGTGCGTGAGACGCACCGCGTCGAGCTGGTCATCCCACCGGAACCGCTCCTCGCGGCGGCCGACCGTGACAAGCTGCGTCAGATCGTGCTCAACCTCGTCGACAACGCCATCAAGTACTCGCCCAACGGCGGCACGATCACGGTGTCCGGCGCGCGGCGGCTGGACGTCGTGGAGGTGCGGGTGGCCGACGAGGGCATCGGCATCTCCGTCGCCGACCAGCGCAACCTGTTCCGCAAGTTCTTCCGCGCCGACGCCCGCATGACCCGCGGCATCCGCGGCATCGGCCTGGGCCTCTACCTGACCCGCGGCTTCGTGACGGCGATGGGCGGTCGCATCTCGGTGGAGTCCGAGGAGGGCGTCGGCACCACGTTCATCGTCGAGCTGCCGCTGGCCCGCGGGTCCGGCGCGCCCGTGCGCAAGGCGGAGGCCGCATGAAGGTCCTGCTGGTCGACGACGAGGCCTCGATCCGGCTGCTCTGCCGCGTCAACCTCGAGGCGGCGGGCTTCACGGTGGTCGAGGCCGCGACGCGCGCCGAGGTGCTGCCCAGCGCGCGGCGCGAGCGCCCCGACGTGATCCTGCTCGACCTCATGCTGCCCGGCGTCGACCCGCACGACGAGTGGGCCGTGGGGCGCGACCTGCGTGCCGACCCCGAGACCGCCGACGTGCCGATCTGCTTCCTCACCGCCCGCGCGGACCTGCGCGGCCAGGAGGAGTCGTCGATCGGCGGTGCGGTCGGCTACCTGACGAAGCCCTTCAACCCGCTCGACCTCGCGCCCACGCTGCGCCGCGTCGCCGGCCAGGGGTGAGCGCGCGCCCGGCTGAGCGGCCGGCCGGCTAGCCCATCGGCGACGCGGGCGCGCCGCCGGCGATCGCGCGCTCGGCCGCGGCCAGGATGCGCTCGGCGCCGACGGCGTGCTCGAGCGGCGAGAGGATCGCACCGCGCTCGCCCTGGACGGCGCGGCAGAACGCCTCGAGCTGCCGCTCGTAGGCCTCGCTGTACGGCGCGTACCCCGTCGACAGGGTGCCGACCGAGCTCTTCCAGACGCCCGCGCGCCACGTCGCGCTCGCGCTGCCCTCGGTGCCGAGCACCTTGACGACGAACGTCCACGGGTCGGCCGAGTCGTCGTCGACGGCCATGCTGCAGAACAGGAGCGCGGTCGTGAGCGGCGGGTACTCCAGCGCCATCCAGCACTGGTCCTCCTGGCGCAGCGAGGCCCAGCCGGGCTCGGTCACGCCGGCATGCACGCGGGCGGGCGTCCCCAGCAGGCCGTGGGCGAGGTAGGCATGGTGCGGCATCACGACCCGCAGCGCCCCGTCGTGCCGCGCGGCCACCGCCTCCTCGTGCGCGATCGCGAAGATCACCGAGAGCAGCCGGACCTGGCCCAGCCGACCGTCGCGCACCAGTCGGCCGAGCCGGGCGATCTCGGGCACGTACGCGTAGTTGTGGCCGGGCATGCAGACGACGCCCGCAGCGGACGCCCGGCCCTGCAGCCGCCGCACGCCCTTGAGATCCGTGGCGACCGGCTTCTCGACCAGCACGTGCTTGCCCGCGTCGAGCGCCGCCGTCGCGACGTCGACGTGGGTGCGCGTGGGCGTCAGCACCAGCACCGCCTCGACGTCCCCGTCGGCGAGCAGCGCCGCGAGGTCGTCGTGGGCGCGGCAGCCCCACGCGGCGGCCCGCTCGCGCGCGCGCTCGACGTCGATGTCGGTGACCGCGACGAGCTCGGCCGCCGGCACGTGCCGCAGGGCCTCGGCGTGCATCTCGCTGACCATGCCGCAGCCGGCGAAGGCGATCCGCAGGGGGCGCGCGTCGGGCATCGGACGCCGATCGTACCGGGATCGTGGCGGAGGCCATCGGGCCGGCCGGTCCGGGGTGCGCTGCGAAGTAGCCTGTCGGCTCGCCGCCATGCACCGCCTCGCCGTCTTCGCCCACCGCCACCGCTGGCCCGTCGTCGCCGTCTGGGTCGTCGTGGCCGTGGTCTCGTTCGTCGCCTCCTCCGGGCTCGGCGACCTGCTGACGAACCGCTTCGACCTGCCGGGCACCGACTCCAAGCGGGTCGACACGATCCTGCAGGACCACTTCGGCGAGCGCGGCGACTCCTCGGCCCTGGTCGTCGGCCGCGCGGACGGCGCTGTGTCGGCGGCCTTCCGGCAGGAGGTGCAGGCCGCGGCCGAGCGCGCCGCCGCCGAGATGCCGCGGTCGAGCCTCGGCCCGCTGCTGGAGGCCGAGGGCGTCGTCTACGTGGCGATCGGGACGCCGCTCGACCCCGACCAGGCCGTGCAGCACGTCGACGCGATGCGCGAGGCGATGCAGCCGGGGCCCGTCGAGGGCGGCACCACCTACCTCTCGGGCGGCATCACGATCTCCGACGAGCTGCAGCCGGTGTTCGACGAGGACCTGCTGCGCGGCGAGCTCATCGCGGGCGCCGTGGCCTTCCTGGTGCTGCTGTTCATCTTCGGCACCCTGGCGTCGACCACGGTGCCGTTCGCCTTCGCGCTGATGACCGTGCCGACGACGCTCGGCATCGTCTTCGCGCTGGCGCACGTGCTGGAGATGGCGATCTACGTGCAGAACCTGGTCACGCTGATCGGGATCGGCATCGCCATCGACTACTCGCTGCTGGTCGTCTACCGCTTCCGCGAGGAGCTGCTGCGGGTGCAGGTGCGGCGGGTGGAGCGGGAGGGGCTCGACATCGAGCCGCGGCGCGTGCCGGTGTCGCGCGACGAGACGCTGACGGCGCTCGTGCCGACCATGGAGTACGCCGGGCACGCGGTGGTGTTCTCCGGGCTGACGGTCGCCGTGGGGCTGGCGGGCCTCGTGCTGCTGCCGCTGCCCTTCATCCAGTCGATGGGCATCGGCGGCCTGCTGATCCCGCTGGTCTCCATCGCTGCGGCGGTGACCTTCCTGCCGGCGCTGCTCTCGCTGTGGGGCCACCGCCTGGGCAACGGGCGGGTCGTGCCGCGCCGCGTGCTCGACCGCCGCGACGAGCCCGAGCAGGGCTTCTGGGCGCGGCTCGCGCACTCGATCATGCGCCGGCCGGCCGTGTACCTCGCGATCGGCGGCTCGGTGCTGCTGCTCGCGGTCGTACCGGTCTACCAGATCGCGCTGACGCCGGGCTCGAACGACACGCTGCCCGCCGACCTGCCGGCGGTGCAGGGGCTGCACGTGCTGGAGGACGCCGTGGGGGCGGGCGCGCTGGCGCCGACCACGATCGTCGTCGACACGGGCCAGCCCGGCGGCGCGTGGTCGGAGGAGGAGCTCGCCGCCATGGGACGGCTGACGGCGGCCGTGCGCGCCGACCCCGACGTGCCCGACGACGGCGTGCAGTCGCTCACCGACATCGTGGCCGCGGCGGGCGGGGTGGAGGCCGCGAGGCGGGTCGCGGCGCCGTACTACGTCGACCCGACGGGCCGCTACGCCCGCCTCATCGCGGCGAGCCGCGAGGAGTACGGCGCCGAGTCCTCGCAGGCGCTGGCGCGGCGGCTGCGCGACGCGATCGTGCCGGCGGCGGGCTTCCCGCAGGACACGGAGGCGCTGGTCGGCGGCGGGCCAGCCAGCGGCGTCGACTTCATCGACCTCGCCTACGGGTCGTTCCCGTACCTCGTCGCGGCGGTGCTGTTCCTGTCCTACGTCCTGCTCGTGCGCGCGTTCCGCTCGCTGCTCCTGCCGCTCAAGGCCGTGGTGCTGAACCTGCTGGCGGTCGGCGCCACCTACGGCCTGCTGGTGCTGGTGTTCCAGGACGGCTACGGCGAGGTGGTCGGACTGCAGCAGGTCGACCAGATCGAGGCGTGGATCCCGATCTTCCTCTTCGCGATGCTGTTCGGCCTCTCGATGGACTACGAGGTCTTCCTCGTGTCGCGCATGCGGGAGGGGTGGGACGCGACGGGCGACAACGAGCGCAGCGTCGTGACGGGCCTCGAGCGCACGGGCCGGATCGTCACGGCGGCGGCGATCATCATGGTCGCGGCCTTCGCGGGCTTCCTGGTCGGCTCGATCTCCGCCCTGCAGCAGTTCGGCTTCGGCCTCGCGGTGGCGATCCTGATCGACGCGACGATCATCCGGATGCTGCTCGTCCCGGCCTTCATGCAGCTGGCGGGCTCGTGGAACTGGCACCTCCCGCGCCTGCCCGCCCGCGTGCTGCGCGTCCGCCCGTCCGACCGCCACGCGACGCCGGAGGGCTCGACCCCGGAGCGGCGGCAGGCGGAGTAGGGCGGGGTTGCGCGCTGGGGGGCCGGTCGCTGGGACGAGCGGCGACGGCGCGGTGGGTGCGGGCGGACAATCACGCGGCGCGCCCCGCCGTTTTGGCACGGTCCGTGCGCCTTCCGTGACAGGGCGAGGCGCCTGTCGTCCCGCCTGGTGTGTCGACGCCCGCCGGCCCGCGACCGCCCGCGCTGACCCTACTGCAGCCGGTACAGCCGCTCGACCTCGCCGCCCGCGCCGACCATCGCGAGGTGGGCGAGCAGCTCGGCGAGCGCCGCGTCGAGGGTGTCGGGGTTGGCCGGCTCCAGCGCCTCGAGCAGGAACCAGGCCGTCGTCGTGCCCTCGTCGATGCGGGTGCGCGCGCCCTGGCGCCAGTTCCACGCGCGGCAGGTCACGCCCGCGTCGTCGCACCAGACGACCTCGCCCGGGCGGGGCGGGGCCGGGGCGCCGTCGGCACCGGGGACGTCGCACGGCTCGGCGCCCGTCGCGTGCAGCAGCACCGCGTCGCCCTCGATGCGCGCAGCGTCCTCGCCGCCGAGCGGCAGGGCGTGTGCGATCGAGACGGCGTTGTAGCAGTCAACCAGGCGGTTGACCGTGGGCGGCTCGTCGCCGCGCGCGACGCGCTTGAGCAGCGCCTCGGCCGAGGACGGGAAGCGGCTCGGCTTCGCGCCGAAGGCGGTGAAGGCCCGGCGCCACGCGGCGATCTCCGGGAGCTCCGACGGCGCGGCGCCGTCCAATCGGACGCGGGCGCGGGTCGCGGCGTCCAGCAGCACCGCCTCCGTCCGCTCGTCCGAGGGGCCGTTCTCGCAGCCGGCGACCACGACGCCCAACGCGCGGTACCCCGGGAAGGCCGCCGCCACGGCCGGGTCGACCCGTGCGCCGGCTAGCACGCGTGCGCTACTCGTTGGTCCAGACGAGGCAGGGCGCCTGCTCGCGCAGCTTGCGGCAGGCGCGGCGGAAGCGCCAGCGGCCGAGGGCGCGGCGCTCGGGGCCGAAGACGAGCAGCCCGACGCCCTGCTGGTGCAGGATGTCGAACGTCGCGTTGAGCGGCCGCGGCGAGTTGAACAGCAGCTGGCGCGCGCGCACCCCGCGGGCCCGCGCCTCGCGGACGACGTCCTCGGACGCCCGGAGCACCGCCGCGTTGCCGAAGGTCCGCAGCGCGACCGCGGCGGGGTTGCCGATCGGCAGCGGCACGCCGTCGGTCACGAGCAGCTCCGCGCCCGCCTCCGCCGCGCTGTCGACCGCGAACTCGACGGCCGCCGGGTCGAACACGACGTCGAACGTCAGCAGCATCACCGGTCGGATGGTCGGGGGTGCGGCGACGTCCCGGGGGCGGAAGTCGGGGTCGCTGCGGAGCGGGTCGTAGCTCACGGCGCGGTGTCCGACGGGGCCTGCTGGGCCTGCACCTGCCACGTCGGCAGCGCCCGGACGGACGCCTGGACCCGGCGTTGGAACCGCGGCTGCACGACGCGCCACCAGAAGATCGCCGCGGCCGGCGCGCCGAGGGCGACGCCGGGCCACCCCGTGAAGATGTAGCCCAGGATCGCGACGGCGAGCACCACGATGAAGCCGAACCGCGCGTAGATCTTCATGCGCGACTGCAGGATGCGCGCCGGCGCCGCGTCGCCGACCGGCACGTCCGCCGTGTCGTACTCGCGTCCGCACGCGCACGTCACGCGATCGCCGAGCGTCGCCGGGGTCGCGACGCCGCACTCGCAGCGGATGGTGATCGGCACGCTCACGGTGACGTGGAAGGAGTCTACCCGGCGGCCGCGGGTGCGGCGCACTTGCATTCCGTCCGCCGCACGCCCTATAAACGCCCCCAGCAGCGGAGGGGAAGGCCGCCGCGCGTGGACCCGGCCGGCGCGCCGGAGGGAGGAGTGTCGAATGGCTGAAGTCGAAGTCGACGAACGCCGTCTGCTCAAGACCATGCGGTGGTGGGACGGATTCATCATCGGTCTCGCCAACCCCGGCTTTCTACTGGTGGGCCTCGGCTTCTCAGTCGCGGCCCTCGGAACCTACGTTGCCGCAATCCTCTGGCTGGTCTCGGCCATCGTCGGCGCGCTGCAGGCGTACATCTACGCCGAGCCGGCCGCCATGTTCCCCGACAAGCCCGGCGGCCTCGCGGTCTATGCGCGCGAGGGCTGGCGCAAGTACTTCTCGCTCGCAGGGCCCATCGCCGTCTTCGGCTACTGGTTCGCCTGGTCGAGCGTGCTCGCGATCTACGGCGGCCTCATCGGCTACCTCGTCATCGGGAAGTTCTTCACCGATCTCGACGCGGACGGCGCCAACACCAACGACTTCGGGTCGTGGTCGACGGACGTCCTCGGCGTGCAGATCAACTCCGTCCGGCTCATCGCCACGGTCTGCATCCTCGCCTGCTACATCTTCAACATCCGCGGGATGCGCCCAGCGGTGTGGTTCTCGTACGTCACCGGCGCGATGATGGTCATCCCGGTGCTGGTGCTGGCCCTCGGCCCGTTCATCACCGGCGACTGGAGCTCCAGCCTCGCCGACGAGAACACGAACAACATCACCGACGTGGGTGACCGGCACGTTCGGCGACTCCGCCAGCGGCTGGAACGAGTTCGGCCTGCTGATGGTCTGGCTGTACGTGCTCGGCTGGTCGACGTACGGCCCGGAGGCGCCGGCGACCTTCGCGCCGGAGTTCGTGGACACCAAGAACGACACGCGCAAGGCCATCGCCTCCACGGGCGCCCTCAACGTCTTCCTGGCCGCGATCCTGCCCATCGCCATCGCCGGCACGCTCGGCTACACCGTGATCGCGGGCGACCCGACCGGCATCGTCTACCTGACCCAGGCCTTCGACACCATCGTCGGCAGCACCCTGGGCGGCGTGATGGTGCTGTTCCTCTGCGCCGGTCTGCTGCTCTCCATGAACACGGCGACGATGGACGGGTCACGTGCCCTCTACGCCCTGTCCAGGGAGGGCATGACGGTCAAGCAGCTCGGGGTGCTCAACAGCCACCACGTGCCGTCGCGCGCCATGACGCTCGACCTCGTTGCTGAACCTGTTCCTGCTGTTCGCCTTCCCGAGCATCTTCTTCGTGCTCGCGGCCGGCAACCTCGGCTACATCTTCGCGCACGTCCTGGCGCTGTCCGGCTTCCTGCTCCTGCGCAGGGACCGGCCGACGTGGCCGCGGCCGCTCAAGCACGGCCCGGTCTGGGTCGTCCTGGCGGCGGTGTTCGCCGTGTTCAACCTGCTCTTGATCATCTTCGGGCTGATCTTCCTGAAGTACACCGGCTACGCCTGGAACAACGACTTCAGCGACCCGTCCGGGTTCGTCAACCGCATCATCCTGGTCGGCGTGCTCGCCATCGTGGCGGGCGTGGTCGGCTACGTGATCGCCCAGTACCAGCACGGCAAGCGGTTCAAGTGGACGGACCCGTCCGACGAGCAGCCGTCGGAGGAGGTCAAGGCGATGATGCTGGCGGAGCCCACCAGCTCGAAGTAGCTCGGTCCGCCACGCCAGCGCGACGTCGACGGGGCGGCCCACGGGCCGCCCCGTCTGCTTCCGGGCGCCGTTGCTACCGTCAGCGCATGACGGACCGGGTCCATGTCCTCGTGGTCCAGAGCGCCGGCCAGCAGTGGGGCCTGCCGATGGAGTTCGTCGAGGAGACGTTCGACCTCGCGGGTCAGCGGGTCCACCACGTCGGGTCGACGCCGACCGTGGTCTTCCGCGACCGCGTGCTCGAGGTGATCCAGCTCGACGAGGCGCTCGGGATGCCCGGGGCGGGCGGGGCCGGCTCCGCCGTCATCGCCTGGGCGGGCGGGCGGCGACGCGCGTTCGGGGTCGACGAGCTCGTCGGGCAGATGGACGTCGACCGCACCGACCTGCCGTCCATGGTGCGCACGCCGGCAGCCTCGGGCGCCGCCATCCTGCCCGACGGCGACGTCGTCACCATCCTCGACCTCGGCGTCGTCTCCGGCGCCCGGTCGCCCGACGACGCCGCCGGCACCGGCCTGACCGAGATGCAGGAGAGCGCGCTCAAGGAGGTCGCCTCGATCGGCTCGGGCCATGCGGCGACCGCGCTCGCGGGGCTGCTGGGGCGGACGGTCGACATCCAGTACGGCGAGACGCTCGTGGCACGGCTGGCCGAGGCCGCCGACCGCATCGGCGCGCCCGCCGTCCCCGCCGCCGGCGTCGACACGAAGCTCGCGGACGACGCGGGCCGCGTGCTCCTGCTGTTCCCCGAGGGGTCGGGCGAGGAGCTGTGCCGCCTGCTGGGTACGACGCTCGACGACGAGATGGGCCGCTCGGCGCTGCGCGAGGTCGGCAACATCCTGGCCGCGAGCTACCTCAACGCCATCGCCGAGCTCACCGGGCTGCCGTTCGAGCCGGAGCCGCCGACGATCGAGGTCGACCTGCTCGGCTCGCTGGTGGAGCGCAGCCTGACCGGCAGCTCGAGTCCCGACGACCTCGCCGTGCTCATGCGCTCGTGGCTCACGGTGGAGGCGTCGGAGACCCGCTTCGCGTTCCTCTTCGTGCCCCAGATCTCCGCCGTGCAGACGCTGCTCGAGCGCCTCGGCGTCTGAGGCCGGCTCAGCCGCCGAAGTCGGCGGTGAAGACGCGCACGTCCTCGTAGCCCTGGAAGTCGCCGACCCAGGTGCCGACGCCGACGATCTTGAAGCGCGGGTCGAGCAGCGTCTTGCGGTGCGGCGGGCTGTCCATCCACATCTGCACCATCTGCTCGGGCGTGCTGAGCTCGCCGCAGCCCCAGCCGATGGTCTCGCCGAGCCAGCGCACCTGGCGGCGATCCTGGAACCGCAGCACCCGCTGGTCGAAGCTCTCGCCGGACGTCAGCGTGGAGTGGGAGAAGTAGTCGTTCTCGCCCATGTCGCGCGAGTGCTTGCGGGCGGCGCGGAAGAGCGGCGTGGCGAAGCGCAGCGGCTTCAGCCCGTAGTCGGCGCGGACGGCGTTGATCGCGGCGATCACCTCCCGCTCCGTCGGCGAGGCCTGGGCGCTCGGCGCGCGGGACTCCGCCGGCGCCGCGAGCACGAGGATGGCGAGGGCGGCAAGACCCAGTCGTCGCAGCAAGGTCACCCTCCCTTCGTCGGCGCGTTCGCGAACCTGCCTGCAAGACTTGTGGCCTGCGCCTACGGGAGGTTTCCGCAGGTTCGGCGACGCGCTCCCCCGAACGGGTGACAGGCGGTCGCCGTCCTAGCGGGACGAGGCGAAGTCGGCGGTCCAGATGGCCGCCTCGTCCATGCCCTGGAACGTCCCGAACGCCCGGCCCACGCCGACCCGCGTGAAGGCGCGGTCGAGCAGGATCGCGCGGTGCGGCGGGCTCTTCAGCCACATGCCGACGATGCCGGCGGGGGTGCCGTAGGAGCCGCTGCCCCAGGCGATCGTCTCGCCGAGCTGGCGGGCGACGTGGAAGCGGCGGATGCGCCGGTCGAAGGCCTCGCCGTTGGGCGAGTCGTGCGAGAAGACGTCGGCGTCGAGCATGGCCTTCGAATGGGCTCGCGCCGAGCGCACCAGCCCGTCCACGAGCTGCACCGCCGGCAGGCCCTTCGCGGCCCGGGCGGCGTTGATGCGCTGGACGATCTCGCGCTCGGGCGCCGTCGGCGTGACCGGCTCGGCGCGCCGCTGCGCTGCGCCGGCGGTCGGTGCGAGGACCGCGATCGCGAGCACGAGCAGCAGGAGGGGGCGCGAGAGCCGCACTGCGATCCAGCATCGGAGTGACGCCAGCGCGAGGCGCCCCCCATCCGAGGGAACCGGTGCGCGGCGGTCCGCGCCGGCCCGGTCAGGCGGGGCGGGAGGCGCCGCGGGCGCGCACGAGCTGCGCGGCGAGGACCGCGACGATCACGATCGCGCCGCCCGCCACCTGCAGCGCCGTCAGGCGCTGGTCGAGCCACAGCCAGGCGACGGCGCCGGCGACGACGGGCTCCAGCATCGCGGTCACCGTGGCGCCCGTCGCCCGCACGCGCCGCATGCCGGCGAGCATCAGCGAGAACGGCACGACGGTGCCCATCACCACGATCAGGGTGAGGGCCAGCCAGGCCGGGATCGTGGCGTCCAGGCGGCTGCCGAGCGCGCACCTCGCTGGTCAGGGCGTCGGTCGGGAACGACCACCAGGGCGCCGCGACGGCCCAGAAGACCGCGCCGAAGCCCATGCCGAGGGCGACCACCGCGACGGCCGGCCGTCCGCGCATCAGGCGCTCGGCGTGCAGCGCGTAGTACGCGTAGGCGACCGCGCCGCCCAGCGCCGCGAGGGCGCCGATGCCGGAGACGCTCTCCAGGGTGTCGCCGCCGACGCCGAGCGCGAGCCCCAGCCCGACCAGCGCCGCGACCGTCAGCCACCAGACCGCGCGCGGCACGTGCTCGCGCATCACCAGCACCGCCCAGCCGGCCACCAGCAGCGGCGCGAGGTACTCGATGACCAGCACGAGCGCGACGTCCATGCGCGCGACGGCGAAGGTGTAGAGCCACTGCACCGCCACCAGCCCGAGCACGCCGAAGGATGCGAAGGCCACCACCTCGCGCGCCTCGAGGCGCAGGTGGCGGCGCGCGGTGAGGCCGACGAACACCAGCAGCACGAGTGCCGTGCCCGTGATGCGGACGGCCGAGAGCCGCGTCTCCCCGAGCCCGCTGTCGAGGACCGCCCGCGTCAGCGAGCCGTTGATGCCCCAGAGGGTGGCCGCCGCGGCCACCATCGCGTAGCCGGCCCAGACGCCCGGCGCCGAGCGACCCCGCACGCTGCCCGGGCCTACGCTGCGCCGGCCTGGGAGACGCGCAGGGCGAAGGTCGAGCCGCCGTCGAGGTAGGGGCGGAAGCGGCGGCGGAAGTCCTCGGAGAGCCCGACGTCCTGGCAGGCGAGGTCCATGAGCTCGACCCAGCGCTGCCGCTGCGCCTCGGAGATGCGCAGGCCGCGGTGCGCCTCGCGCATGACGACGAAGCCGCCGCGCGCCTCGGTGTGCTCCTGCGGGCCGCCGGTGAGCTCGACCAGCCACAGCCCGAGCCGGTCCGCGTGGTCCTCGCCCGGGTCGCGGAACAGCGGCGTCAGCAGCTCGTCCTCGAACACGCGGACGTAGAACGCCCGGGCGAGGCGGTGGAGGGCGTCGGGGCCGCCGGCGAGGTCGCAGAGCGTCGACATCTCGCGGGACAGGGTACCCCCGACGCCCTCGCAGCCGCCTCAGCCCGGCTTGCCCTTCATGCGGTAGTGGCTCCGCTGCGCGCGGCTGACCGCCCGCCACTGCTTGCGGCGCTCGGACGCCAGGCGTGGGTCGCGACGGGCGTCGAGGGCGGCGAGCTCGCGCTGCATGCGGCGGTGGTCGTCGAGCCGCTCGGCGTCGAGGCTGCCGTCGTCGATGGCGGCCTGCACGGCGCAGCCCGGCTCGCCCTCGTGGCGGCAGTCGGCGAAGCGGCAGGCCTCGGCCAGCTCGCCGACGTCGGCGAACGCCCGCTCGACGCCGGCCTCGGCGTCCCACAGGGCGAGCCCGCGGATGCCCGGCGTGTCGATGAGCATCGCGCCGCCCGGGAGCTCGATCAGCTCGCGGTGCGACGTGGTGTGGCGGCCCTTGCCGTCGCGGCGGACGGCGCCGGTCGCCATGCGCTCCTCGCCGACCAGCAGGTTGGCGAGCGTGGACTTGCCAGCGCCCGACTGGCCGACGAGCACGAGCGTGACGCCGGGTGCCGCCAGCCGCAGCACGCCGTCGACGCCCGTGCCGTCGTGGACCGAGAGCGCGAAGACGGGCACGCCGGGCAGGGCTCGCTCGGCGGCCTGCACCTCGGCGCCGACGTCATCGACGAGGTCGGTCTTCGCCAGCACGACGACGGGCTCGACGCCGCCGTCCCAGGCGATGGCGGAGAAGCGCTGCAGGCGCCGGGTGTTGAGCGGCCGGTCGAGGCCGTGGACGATCAGCGCCAGGTCGACGTTGGCCGCCAGGACCTGGCTCGTGACGGGGCCGCCGGCCGCCCGCCGGACGAGCTCCGTGTGCCGTGGCAGGAGCTCGAGCTCGGCGGGCGGACGAACACGCACCCAGTCGCCGACGGCGAGTGGGAGGTTGGTCGGGACGCGGATGGCGTCGCCGTCGCTGACGATGGTCGCGTGGCCGCGGTCGACGCGTGCCACGCGGGCGTGCTGTTCCAGCAAGGGAGGGTCTCCGAGGGACGCGGCCGGCCGGGCGCCGCTCGTCGCGGCTACCCCCGGTCGGACGCCGGGTGGAAGGGGTGCTCGACGGTGCCCACCTCGACGGCGGGCGAGCGGAAGCGCTCGGTCATCGGTACATCCCTCCCTTCGGCGGAGACGTGCTGGGTTCGGCTCCCGAGGTTACAGGAGGCTCGTGACCGTGTCGACCCAGGCCTGGTACGCGGGCTTGGCGTTGCCGGCCTCGTCGCGCAGGCCCGACTGCCAGTTGTCCGACTCGCCGGGCAGCTCGACCGGCTCGTCGCGCACCAGGAACCAGATCAGGGCCTGCACGCGCGGGTGCTTGCGGATGACCTTCTTCAGCGCCGTCTTGACGAACGCGGCCTGGGCCTTCGGCGAAGCGCCGTAGCGGTCGGGAGCGGACTGCGCGCCGTACTCGGTGAACCACACCTTGTAGCGCTTGGCCGGCCAGAGCTTGTCGAGCTCCTTCTCGTAGTCGCCGTAGTTCGTGAGCGTGATGTTCGGCGACTTCGACCGGTCGTTCATGCCGGCGCGCCCGGTGATCGGGTACGGGTGCAGGCTGGCGATGTCGAACCTCGCCTTGGCCTCCTTCATGCCCGCGCAGGAACTTGAGGGCCGGGATCGAGCCGGCGCCGCCGAAGCCGCGGTTCATGGAGCCGCCGAGCACGTCCATCTGCACGCCGAAGGCGCGCTCGACCTCGCCGATCGCCTTGTAGCCGGCGTTGAGGATGCCCGCGTAGATGGCGGGCGAGACGACCTTGGTGCCGATGCGCTGCGGGCGCAGGGCGCCGATGTAGTTCGGCTCGTTCCACATCTCCCACTTGCTGACGAGCGGCAGCGGGGTCAGCGGGCCCTCGGCGTCCGGGTCGAACGTGCCGGAGTAGCGGGAGGCCGCGGCGACGACGAAGTCGCTCCAGTCGACGAGGTTCGGCGCGAACGAGTACATGCCGGGGGAGCCGCCGCGGCCGCCGTCGGCGCGGGCCCAGAACGGCGTCCGCCAGAGCGTGAACAGCACCTGCATGCCGTGCGCGTCGGCGTCGCGGACCAGGCGGTCGATGGTCGACCAGTCGTACTCGGGGGCGTTGGGATCGCGCGGGTTGACGGGGCGCGTCGGCGCGATCTCCTTCCAGTACACGTCGTAGCGCAGGACGCCGGCCTTCAGCGTCGTCATGTCCGCCCAGAAGGTGTCGGGCTGCTCCGTCTGGAACGCCGGGTCCATGAAGCCGGGGGTCAGGGCCGCGCTGGCGCCGCCGGGGCGCAGGGCGAGGGCCGCGAGCGCGGCGAGCAGGGCAGCGACGGCGAGCAGCGCGACGCGCGAGGCGCCGGCGCGGGACGCCGTCGCGGCGTCGGGGCGGAGATGGGCCATGCCCTAGGTGTCGGCCGGCGCGCGAGGGCGCATTACCGCAAAGGGGTGAGATCTGCCGGTACTGTGGGACCCGTCAGGTCACGCCCGGGCGGTGACGCCGACCCGGGGGGCGCGGGCCGCCGCAAGGGGCTCCGCGTCGTCGGCAGGGACGGTGACCGCCGAACCCCGGAGGTTCTGCGTGTCCCCGAACGTCCTCGCCGTCGCCGCCGCGGGCTGGGCGCTGCTGATGGCCGTGTCGCCGCTCCTGCAGGTGCGCGCGATCCGCCGTGCCGGCACCTCCGACGGCGTGTCCGCCGGCTACTTCGCGGTGCTCGTCGTCGGCTTCGCGCTGTGGGTGGCCTACGGCGCGTCGATCGGCAACGCGGCACTCGTCATCCCGAACGCGGTCGCCGGCGTCGTCGGCGTGACGACGATCGCGGTCGTGCTGCGCCATCGCTAGGGTCGATGCGGTGGGCCGTACGGCGATGCCCCTGCGGGCGCGCCGCCCCGCGACGGTCACGGGAGGCGCACGGTCCGCACGGCCTTCGCGCGGATGCGCGCAAATCGGCGCGTCGCGCGGTGGAATCGTCCGTCCCCGGCCGCCGGACGAGAACGGCGTCGGCCGGCGCCCGGTAGCGGATGCGCCGCGCCGTGCACGTGTTGCCGGAGGCGCACGGTCCGCACGGCCTTCGCGCGGATGCGCGCAAATCGGCGCGTCGCGCGGTGGAATCGTCCGTCCCGGCCGCGGGTCGAGAACGCGTCCGCCGGCGCGGTAGCGGGTCGCGCCGTGAACGTGTTGCCGGAGGCGCACGGACCGTACGGCCTCTCGCGCGGATGCGCGCAAATCGGCGCGTCGGGCGGTGGAATCGTCCGTCCCGGCCGCCGGGTCGAGAACGGCGTCGCCGCCTGGCGCCCGGCGTAGCGGGTGCGCCGCGCCGTGAACGTGTTGCCGGAGGCGCACGGACCGCACGGCCTTCGCGCGGATGCGCGCAAATCGGCGCGTCGCGCGGTGGAATCGTCCGTCCCGGCGGCCGCGCCGGCAACGGGCCCCCGGGGGCCGAAGTGGCGGCCGCGCCGGCCCGCCGCGCGCCGCTCGCCTAGGAGCCGTTGCGCTGGGCGGCGGCGACGATGCGCTGCGAGGCGAGCTGCCAGGCCTGGGCGGCCGCCTGCTGGGCGTCGAGCGCGGCCTTGTTGGCCTCCGTGAAGGCGGCGGCCGACTGCTCGGTGCTCTGGCCCGCGGCGGGGTGGAACGCGCGGGCGGCGTCGAAGAGCTGGATGTCGCTGTCGACGAGCTTGCGCAGCGCGTCGCGTCCCTCGACCACGAGATCCTGGCTGGACTGGAAGCCCTGCAGCGTCGCCTGCAGCTGCCCGTACGCGGCGCGCACGTGCTCGGCGCGCTCGTCCATGCCCTCGGTGAACCCGCCGGCCGTCGAGGCGAGCGGCTTGGCGGCCTCGTTGACGGCGTCGCGGCAGCGGGCCGCGGTCGCGAGCGCGCCGCCGTCGCGGGAGAGGAGGTCGGGCGGCGCGTCGAGCTCGAGCTGCGCGATGACCCCGTCGACGGCCGCGGCCTGCTCCCGCGCCGCGGCGAGGGTCTGGTCGAGCCCGCTGCAGTAGAAGTCGAGCGCCCAGTACTCGTCGCGGCCGATGACGCCGAGCTTGCGCTCGAGGTCGGCGTGGGTCGTGGTCATCGCCTTGGCCAGAGCGGCGTAGGCGGCGGCCTGGTCGCCGTTCGCGTCGTCGGCGAGGTGCTGCGCGCGCTCCGCCAGGCGGGCGACGCTGTCGACGCGGGGGCGCTGGGCGTCGATCGAGAGGCGCGCGATCTCGGGCGCCGCCTGCGGGGGCGGCCAGCCGTCCACGAGGTCGCGGGACGTGAGGGCGTACTCGCGCAGGATCGCCTCGACGTCCTTCGTGCCGCCGTCGTCATCACCGCCGCAGCCGGCCACCAGCAGCACGGCGACGAGCGCGGCGAGCAGCCCGGCTCGCCGCCGCAGCACCCCGCCTCCGCTCCCGCCCGACGCCACGACGCCGAAGTCTGCCAGCGCGCGGTGCGAGCCACGCCGCCGACCGCTCGTCGGTCGAGACCGGCCGCTCGTCGGCCCGGCGTGTCGCTGCGGCGGCCCGTGGGTAGCGTGCCTAGGTGCAGCCGCTCGTCGTCATCGCCGTCCTCGGCGTCCTCGCCACGGTCGTCCTCGTCCTGCTGGTCGTGGCGACCGTCGTCGCGCGCATCGCCGACCGGCTGCTGGCGCCGCCCGCCGACCGCCTCTGAGGCTACCCGCACCTCGCGGGGTGGCCGACCGCTGATGCGGGGCGTCTGAACCGCCCCTCCGCCTCGCCAGCAGGCCCCACCGTCCCGGGCGGCGCGTGCCGTGACTCTCGAAGCAGACCGCGCAGGCACCGCCGGCGCGCCACTCCGCATCGAGAGGTTCCGCCATGTCCCGCCACCGCTCCGCCGCCCTCGTCGTCGCCCTCGCCGGCGCCGTCGCCATGCTCGGTACCGCCTGCGGCCTCGACTCGTCGAGCAGCCAGGACCAGAACGAGACGTGTCGCACCGCGACCGTCGGGGAGACGACGCGCGCCGACGTCCAGCGCGCCCTCGGCGACCCGACCATCACCGACCACGAGACGCTGCACGGCGTCCGCGTCGTCAGCGACCTGTGGGTCGACGGCACCGTCGGCTTCAGCTTCGACGAGCGCGACGACGTGCTGGTGGAGAAGGACTGCGGCTAGCGCCAGGCGCGTCGGGTCGTGGCCGCCGCTGCGCGCGGCGGCTACACCGGCGTCCGGCGGCCGCGTGCGACGTGGAGGCGCGGCCTCGGACGGTCGAGCGCCGTCCGGCGTGCCATCATCGCCCCGTGCCGGAGCCAGCGTCCGACCCCGACTACGGCATCCCGCCGGCGTGGCCCTGGGCCGTCGTCGAACGGGATCACGAGCTGCAGAACCCGACCAGCGCCGAGAAGATCCGGCAGCTCGGCGAGCACCTGCGCCTCGGCCCGGGGAGCCGCGTGCTCGACCTCGCGTCGGGAGCCGGCGGGCCGGCCCGCATCCTCGCCCGCGCCTTTCGCTGCCACGTCACGTGCGTCGAGCTGCTGGACGAGTTCGTCGCACGCGCCCGCGCGAGCGCCAGCGCCGTCGGCCTGCAGCAGCTCATCGACGTCCGGCAGGGCGACGCGAGGGACGTGGTGCTCGTCGACGGCGGCTGGGACGTCGCGCTCTGCCTCGGCGCCACCTTCGTCTGGGGGCACGTCGGCGACGCCGCCGCCATCCTCGCGCCCGCCGTGCCGCCGGGGGGCCACGTCGCGATCGGCGAGCCGTACTGGCGGCGCTGGCCGCTGCCGGAGGGGGCGAACGACCACGGCTACGTCGGCCTCGAGGCCACCGTCGAGCGCTTCGAGGCGTCCGGCCTCGCGCTGACCGGCCTGATCGCGTCGTCCGAGGAGGACTGGGACCGCTACGAGAGCCTGCACTGGCGGGCGCTCGAGGAGTGGCTCGCGGTCCAGCCGGACGACGCCGAGCACGCCGCCATCCGCGCGCAGCACGAGTCGCTCCGCCGCCACTACGTCGCGTTCCAGCGGGCGTGGCTGGGGTGGGCGATCCTCGTCGGCCGCCGTCCGTAGCCCGGCGCCGTCCCGGGCGGCTGCTACCGTCCCGCGTCGGCGGCGGGGGACGGCCGCCCTGCGACGCAATGCGCCATCGCCGCCGTGCCATCCCGTTCGTCGTGCGCCTGCTCGCCCCGCTCGCGGTGCTCGGCGTGCTGGCCCCGCCCGCCGTGGCGGCGGAGGGCGACCCGGCGCCGACCGTCGCCGACCTCGCCGTCCAGCCCGCGGCCCTCTCGCCCGACGGCGACGGGTCCGGCGACGCCGTCACCGTGGGGTTCGCGAGCGCGGTCGAGCAGGACGTCCTGGTCTACGTCGGCGACCGCCTCGGCCGGGTCGTCCAGACGCTGCACGCCGGCGTGCTGCCCGCCGGCCCGGCCGCCGTGACCTGGGACGGCCGCGGCGCCGACGGCCTCGTCGCGGCGGACGGTGCGTACGACGTCATCGTCGAGGCGCGCCATCCCGACGGCACGCGCAGCATCCTGCGCGGCCCGGTCGCCGTCGACACTGCCGCACCGTCCGCCGACCTGGCGACGAGCCGCCTGGAGCTCAGCGGCGCCCACGCCACCAGCTTCGCGCTGCCGGTCGAGCTCTCGGAGGCCGCGCACGTCGACGTCGCCGTGACGGGCGCGGCCGGGCCGACGCTAGCCGCCTTCGACGGAACGGCGGGCACCCGCGACCTCGAGGTGCCGATCGCGAGCCGGCCGACGCTCGACCGCGCGCTCCGCCGCGGCGCCGCGGAGCTGTGGGTCCGCGTGACGGTCACCGACCCCGCCGGCAACCGCGGCTTCCGCCTGGCGCGCGTCCGGCTCGGCTCCGGCACCCTCGACTGGCCGCTGCGACGGCCGGCGCTGAGCTCGCCGTTCGGCGTGCGCTGGGGTCGCATGCACGAGGGCGTCGACCTCGCCGCCAGGCCCGGGGCGCGCATCCGGGCCGCGGACGGCGGCGTCGTCGTGCGGGCGGGCTGGTGGGGCGGCTACGGCAACGTCGTGATCGTCGACCACGGCACGCGGACGACGCTCTACGGCCACCAGTCGCGCCTCGCCGTCCGCACGCGGCAGGTCGTCGCGCGCGGGCAGGTGATCGGCTACGTCGGCTCGACGGGCCACTCGACCGGCCCGCACCTGCACTTCGAGGTGCGCATCGGCGGCGAGCTGGTGGACCCGCTGGACGTCCTGCCGCCGCGGCGGCTGCCCGTGGTGCCGTAGGCCGCGCCTCGCGCTTCGCGCCTACCCGTCGCCGAGCACCTGCTCGTCCTCGCCGAGCGTCACGCGCTCGAACGTCGGGGCGGCGTCCTCGACCATGATCGACGGGTCGGGCAGCTCCGGGTCGAGGTGGACGAGCACGAGGCTGCCGACCCCGGCCTCGCGCGCGACCCGCGCCGCGTCCGCCGCGGTCGCATCGCGATCGGCGTAGCGCGGCGCGCTCGAGGCCGACCACGCCTCGTGCAGCAGGAACCGCACGCCCTCGGCGAGGCGGGCGCTGGTCGGCTCGTAGGGGGTGTCGGTGACGAGGGCGAGCTCGTCGTCGACGCGCAGGCCGGCCGACGGCGACCAGTGCCGCGGCTGCTCGCTCGCGCGCACGGCGAAGCCGCCGACGTCCTGCGAGCCCGGCCGCAGCTCGCGCACCTCGTACTCGGCGGTCACGTCGGTCGGGGCGATCGGCGGGCGGCGCAGCGGCGCGAGCACGTCCGCGCTGTCCCGCCCGTAGAGCCAGGCCCCTGGTGCCCAGAGCGTCGGCGCGAAGCGGCAGCGCCTCCAGGTAGGGCAGGCCGCAGACGTGGTCGAGGTGGAAGTGCGTGAGCACGACGTCCAGGTGCGCGAGGCCGTCCACGTAGCGCGGGTCGGTGAGGAGGCGCCGCACGCCGGTGCCGGCATCGAGCAGGAGCGCCCGCTCGCCGTCGCGCACCAGCGTGCACGCCGTCTCACGTGCCGCCGACGGTGCGAAGCCGCCCGCTGCCGAGGAGCGTCACGACCACGAGCGTGAGGGTACCCGTGCATGCACGGCGGTCACACGCGGAGTAGGCTCGTGGTGCGATGAGCGAGCGTCTCGACGACCTCGCGCGATCCCTCGCCACGCCGGTGCCGCGACGCCGTGCGCTGCGGCTGATCGGGAGCGCGGTCGCAGCCGCCGTGCTCGCGGTGCGCGCCGGACCCGACCGCGGCGCGCCCGACACGCGGCAACGACGGCTGCGGCGACTCGGCGGTCGCCTGCGGCGGGTCGTCCCTCGACTGCTACCGGCCCGGAATCGACACCTGCTGTCCGTACCGGCCGCCCTTCAACCCCCTCGGGTCGGACGTCTGCGTCGGCACCCCGAACGGCGTCTGCTGCTGGGACACGTCCGGGGGCTCCTCCACGGGCAGCGTCTGGTGTGCCAACCCCGGGTTCGTGTGCTGCGGCAGCTACGGTGGCGCCTGCCCGCCGACGGACCTCTGCTGCGTCGACGCGACGGGCGCCGGCATCTGCTGTTCGCCCGACTCGACCTGCTGCGCCGGTGGCTGCTGTCATGCCCCTTCCGTCTGCGTCGAACGGCCGCTGCGAGCCGCCGCGGGAGTGCGAGCGCGGCGAGACGAAGTGCGGCACCACCTGCTGCAAGAACGCCACGCAGTTCTGCGCGAACGCGGCCACGAGCACCTGCTGCCAGACCGGCGAGCAGCCCGTGCACCTACGTGCAGCCGGAGTCGGGCGAGCGGATCACGCGGTGCTGCCGCTCGGGCACGACCTGCTGCGTTCCGCGCGGCGGCACGGCTCCCGGCGTGTGCTGTCCGACGGGCCGCTGCTGCGGCGGGCAGTGCTGCCGCCCGAACCAGAAGTGCCGCCGGGGCCGCTGCTGCACGAAGTGCGGCGACCAGGGAGCCTGCTGCGCTCGCGGGGAGAAGTGCTGCGGCGATCGCTGCTGCAAGTCGGGCGAGACCTGCGGGGTCTGGGGCTCGCGGCAGGACCGCTCGCACATCTGCTGCAAGACGACGTCCTGCCGGGCCAACGAGGGCTCGAAGCCGTTCTGCTGCCCGAACAAGAGCGATCGTTGCCTGCGCCTGACCGGCCCGCGCGGCGCCAACCGGGTCTGCTGCCCGCCGCAGCGCGTGATCGTGAACCGGGGCGCCGCGGTCGCCTGCTGCCCCGGCGGAACGGTGGCCCTGCCGGAGAAGGTCGTCGTGGGCGGCGGCGCCCAGGGCGCGTGCTGCCCGGAGGCGCAGGCCTGCGGCTCGGGCGCCGAGATGACGTGCTGTCCGACGCAGGGCGATCGGCGCCGCGTGTGCTGCTCGGGCGCCTGCGTCGACGTGCAGTTCGACGCCCGCAACTGCGGCGGCTGCGGCGTGCCGTGCGCTGACGGCCAGCGCTGCGACAACGGCGTCTGCGTGCCGGCCTGACCCGGGGCGGAGCGGTGCGTGCGCCGGCGGCGGCGGCCGACCACCCGCACGCGATACGCTGCGCGAGCGGCCACAGCGACCCTCGTGACCCCAACGACGCGAACGCTCGGTTCGCCGGGAGGTGGACGCCATGTCCCGACCACTCCAGCTCCTCGCCGTGAGCCTGCCGGCCGGGAGCGGCCCGGCCAGCCGGCTCCTCGCGGAGGTGGATCGAATCGAGGCCGGCGGGCAGGTCCGGGTGCTCGACATGTTGCTCGTCGGCAAGGATCGTGACGGCGTCGTCGCGAAGCTGTCGGTCGGCGAAGACGAGGACTTCGGCTCGCTCGTGGCCCAGCTGTTCCCACTGGGCGACGTCGCGGCGGGCGGCGCCGGCGCACAGGACGAGCTGTGGGCCTGGGCCGACGCCCTGCCGGCCGGCACGGCGGCTGGCTTCCTGCTCGTCGAGCATGCGTGGGCCCGCGGGATCTTCGACCTGCTCGACGACGACGGCGGCTCGCTGCTCGGCGCAGCGTTCCTGACGCCGGAGCTCGGGCTCGTGATCGACGCCGAGGTCGCCGCGATGGAGGACGCCGCGGAGTCCATCGCCGCCGCGCAGGCGGCCGAGGCGGACGCGTGGCTGCGCGCCGCCGCGGCGCTGTCCGCTGCGGACGAGGTGGTCGCCGGGGCCGAGCGCATCCGCTCCGCCGCGGCAGCCGAGGCACTACGCGCGCTGACGGCCGCGGGCCTGGTGGAGCGAGCGGCGGCGCACGAGGCAGCAGACGCCCTGAGCGCGGCCGGCCTGGTCGTGGCCGCCGCCGACGATGCGGCGACCCGCGCGCTCGAGGAGGACGCCGCGGCGGTCACCGCGGCCGACGAGGCCGCCTTGGAGGCGATCGCAGCCGACGCCGCCGCCGTGGCCGCCGCCGACGCGAAGCAGGCTGACGCCGAGGCCGCCGCGGCCGCTGCAGAGGCCAGGCGGGCCGAGGCCGTCCTCGCCGCCTCCGTGACTCCAGCCGAGATCCGCGTGCTGCGCTACCTGCCGACGACCCTCACGTTCTCGCTCATCGCCGACAGGCTCGGGATCTCTCGCGGGGCGGCCAAGAGCCGGGCCGAGCGTGCGTACAGGCGCCTTGGCGTGCACAACCGGGCGGAGGCCGTGAAGCGGGCGCGGGAGCTCGATCTGATCCCCTAGGAGCGTTCGCCGCGGCGGCGCCCCGGGGTGCCCGCTCCGGGCAGCGGGAACCGCCGAGAGGCCGTTCGCCGTCATGCCGTCGACCCTCCCACGGCGAGACGTCGGAGAGTGAGTCGGGACGGTCGGATTCGAACCGACGACCGCGTGCTCCCAAAGCACGTGCGCTACCAGGCTGCGCCACGTCCCGCCTCTGGCGAGCGTAGCAGGGGAGATCGCGGCCACACGGGGGACGCCTCGCGGTCAAGGACGGTCCAGGAAGCGCCGATACACCAACCGTACGCGGCACGAGGCCGCGGCGAACGCCGGGTCAGGACGACTCGTCCCGAGCCTCCATGCCGCTTTCGCCGCGTATCCGCCCCCTCGTGCGCCTCGCCGTGCTGGCTGCGGCCGTCCTGCTGCTGCTCGCGCTCGCCGCACCGGTCGGCGCCGCGGAGGACGCCTCGACGGTCAACGTCCAGGTGCCCGCGCCCGGCGGCGATCCCGGCACCACCATCGGCCTCCTCGGCCTGTTCACCCTGATCACGCTCGGCCCGTCGGTGCTGATCATGATGACGGGCTTCACGCGCATCCTGATCGTGCTCGGCTTCCTGCGGCAGGCCATGGGCACGCCGACGCTGCCGCCGAACCAGATCCTCGTCGGCATCTCGATCTTCCTGACGATCTTCGTCATGGGCCCGACGTTCTCGACGATCAACGAGACCGCCCTCCAGCCCTACCTGAACGAGGAGATCTCGGGCCAGCAGGCGATCGACAACGCCGCCAAGCCGCTGAAGGTCTTCATGCTCAAGCAGACCGGCTCGTCGGAGCTCGAGCTGTTCGTGAACCTGTCGCGCGAGGAGGCCCCGAAGACGGCGGACGACGTGCCGCTGACGACGCTGGTCCCGGCGTTCATGGTCTCCGAGATCAAGACGGCCTTCATGATCGGCTTCCTGATCTACGTGCCGTTCCTGATCATCGACATGGTGGTCGCATCCACGCTCATGTCCATGGGCATGATGATGCTCCCGCCGCAGATGATCAGCTTGCCGTTCAAGCTGCTCCTGTTCGTGCTCGTCGACGGCTGGGCGCTGCTGATCCAGAACCTCGTCGCGGGGTTCCACACGTAGTGACCCAGGAGTTCCTCCAGGGCCTGCTCGGCGACATGATGGTCGTCGTCTTCAAGCTGTCGATCCCGCTGCTCATCTCGGGGCTCGGGGTCGGCCTCGTCATCTCCGTGCTGCAGGCCGTGACGCAGGTGCAGGAGATGACCCTGACCTTCGTGCCCAAGGTCATCGTCGCCGCCATCGTGCTCGCGATGATGGGCCCGTGGATGCTGAACACGCTCATCTCGTTCACCCAGGAGGTCTGGGCGCACATTCCCGAGATGACCGCGAGCGCGCAGTAGGCGCGGGGTGGAGGCGATCGACCAGCTGTCGGCGCAGTACTTGCCGGCCTTCATCCTGGTGCTGGCCCGCATCTCCGGCCTGTTCATCTTCGCGCCCGTCTTCTCGTCGCGCGCCATCCCCACGCGCGCCAAGCTGCTGGTGGCGCTCGGCATCTCCTTCGCCGCCATGCCGATCGCCGCCGGCCAGCCGGTGCCGGCGAACGTCGTCGCCATCGCCGCGCTGGTGGTCAAGGAGCTGATCATCGGATCGGCCATCGGCTTCTCGGTCGCGGTCGTCTTCTCCGCGGTGCAGTTCGCCGGCGGCCTCATCGATCTCACCGTCGGCTTCTCGTTCGCCAACGTCGTCGACCCGCTGCAGAACACGCAGATCTCGATCGTCGGGCAGCTCTACACGCTGCTGGCGTCGGCCGTGTTCCTGACCATCGGCGGCCACACGCTGCTGGTGGGGGCGGTGGTGCGCTCGTTCGACGTCGTGCCGATCAACGGCTGGCCGAACTTCAACGACCTCACGGCGGGCGTCGTCCACGCCTCGGGCGGGCTGCTGGCCGTGGGCCTCGCGCTCGCCGCGCCGATCGTGGTGACGCTGCTCGTGACCGACGTCGCCGTCGGCTTCCTGGCCCGCATCGCGCCGCAGATGAACATCTTCGGCATCGAGCTGCCGGCCAAGGTGCTGGCGACCTTCGCGCTCTTGATCGTGACCGCGCCCTTCCTCGTGGAGGGCATCGCGGGCCGCTTCGACACGGGCCTGGAGTTCACCCTGCGCCTGATCACCGAGATGGGAGCCACCTCGTGACCGATCGCCCTTCCTGGCTGCGCCTCGACCTCGCCGTCGACGTCGAGCCCTCGCTCGAGGTCCGCGCCGAGCCGTCCGCCAGCGGCGGCTGGACGATCCGCGGCGAGCGCAGCACCGGGCGCTCGGGCACCGTCGTGCTCGGCATCCTGCAGCAGACGCCGCAGGCCTACGCGATCGTCGTCGGGCAGTAGCCCGCGCCAGCGCTGGCGGCTCGCCCGCCGACCGTGGTGGTCGATCACGGTTCGTGCGGATCTCCACTAGAGTCGCCGTCGCGACGTCCCGTGCGCGGCGCACGGACCCCGCGACGAGAGGAGCCGCGAGATGACAGAGGTGCCCGTGAGCCGGGTCGGCGACGACTACATCCTGCCGACCGGTTCCGACGACGCGTCGCGTCTGGACCTGATCCACGCCGTCTACGGGCCGGTCAGCGTCAGGGGACTGGAGGCGGCCCGGATCGGCGAGTGCGTGCGCGTCGCCGACGTGGGCTGCGGGACGGGCACGGTTGCCCGCTGGATGGCCGAGCGCATCGGGCCGGCTGGCAGCGTCGACGCGATCGATGTCGCGGCGGAACAGGTGGAGGTGGCCAGGTCGACAGCGTCCCCGGCGGGCGCAGGCTCGATCGAGTACCACGTGGGCAGCGCGTACGAGCTGCCGTTGCCGACGAGCGCGTTCGACCTCGTCTTCTGCCGGCTGGTGCTCTGCCACCTCCAGGATCCGGCCAGGGCCGTGGCGGAGATGGCGCGCCTCCTGAACGCCGGCGGACGGCTCGTGCTCGTCGACTTCGACATGCGCACGATCTGCGCCATGCCGCCATCCAGCGAGTACCAGACCGTCGTCCACGAGATCGTGCCGGTGATCCAGGCGAAGCTCGGCGTCGACTACGCGATCGGCGTGCGCCTCCACGAGCTGCTGCTGGAGGCCGGCCTCCGGACGGAGTTCATCGCCACGGATCAGCCGGTGTTCCGCGAGGGACCGGAGAAGTACCTCTGGGAGCGCACCTGGGCCGCCGCCTTGCCGAACGCCGTCGCGGCCGGCGCCGTCGATGCAGCCGAGGCCGAGGCGCTGATAGCGGGGGCGGCGCAGCACACGGCATCCGACGACGTCTGGGTCGCCGCGGCCAGGATGTTCGCGGTCGTCGGCTGCACGACCGCCTGACGGAAGGTCTACGGGTGCTTGTCGCCGTCGAGCGAGCGCGATAGCTCCTCGAGCTCGCGACCGAGCGTCGCCGACGTCGGCGCCACCTCGCGGCCCAGGCTCGCGAAGCGGGACGGCAGCTGGGCGAGCGGCACCTTGCGCGCGGGGTCGACGTGCGCCTTGAGGAAGCGCAGGCCCGCGCTCCACGTCCACCACTGCCAGGCCGCGTACGCGCCGAGCGCGATCAGCACGATGCCGACGACGAGACCGGCGCTGGAGTCGCGGAAGCCGAGCTCGACGCCCGCGCCGGCCAGCGCCAGCGCGATCGCCACCACCAGCACGAAGCCCATGGCGAGCCGGTAGGTGCGCAGCGCGGCGCGCCCGATCGGCGTCGCCTGGATCACGGTGTCGAGCGCCGTCGCCAGCTCGGACGTGAGCGCGGCCTGCGGCCCTGCGAGGCGTCCGCGCAGACGCCACACGTGCCGCACGATGCGGGGCAGGAGCTTCGCCGTCGGCACTGCATCGATCGTACAGAACCGATGGGCGGGGTCGGGAACGTATCCCCACCGAGATGGCCCGCTCCCTCGCCGCCATGCTGGACCAGCGCGCCCTCGGGCTGCCCGGACGCGAGCGCGAGCGCGCCGCGCTGCTACGGCTGGCGCGCGACGACAGGCCGCTCGTCGCCCACGTGCACGGCATCGCCGGCGTCGGCAAGTCGACGCTGCTGCGGGCCCTCGGCGCCGACGCGCGGGCGTGCGGCGCAGTCACGGTCGAGGTCGACGCGCGCGAGGTCGAGCCGACGCACCGCGGCGTGGTGGCCGCGATCGCCGGCGGCGGCCGGCAGCGCGGCAGAGACGCCCGCGGAGCTCGCGGCCGACCTCGGCGCGCTCGGGGGCCGCGTGCTGGTCGTCGTCGACACGTACGAGCTGCTGGGGATGGTCGACGCCTGGGTCTGCAGCCGCCTCGTGCCGTCGTTCCCGGCGCACGTCCGCGTCGTGCTCGCCGGCCGCGAGCCGCCGCAGGCGCCGTGGCACCGGATGTACGGCGACCTGCTGCTCGTGCTCCCGCTCGGCAGCCTCGACCCCGAGCACGGCGAGGCCCTGCTGGTCGACGCCGGCGCGGCGGCCGACGACGCCGCGTGGCTCAACCAGCGCGTCCGAGGCCACCCGCTCTCGCTGCAGCTCGTTGCCGGCTCGCTGGCACCGGGCGGCGCGGCACGGCGCGACGTCGGCGCGGCGGTCGAGGAGCTCGCGCGCGAGTACCTGGACGGGCTGGAGCCGGCGACCCTGCACGCGCTCCAGGCCGCATCGCTGACGCGGCGCACGACCGTCGCGCTGCTCGACGCCATGCTGCCCGGGGAGGACGCCGGTGCGGCGTTCGGCCGGCTGCGCTCGCTGCCCTTCGTCGAGCTCGCCCGCGACGGGCTCGTGGTCCACGACACCGTGCGCGAGGCGACGGCGTCGCTGCTCCGGGCCGGCGATCCCGCGCGCGCCGACCGCTACCGCGCCGCGGCCTGGCGCGTGCTGCGCGACGGGGTCCGTCGCGCGGGCGCCGACCGCTGGCGCGCGACGGCCGACCTCCTGTACCTCGTCGACGACCCGCTGGTGCGCGACTTCTTCTTCACGGCGTCGGTGGCCGACCACGTCGTCGAGCCCGCGCGGCCCCAGGACTGGCGGGCGATCGTGGCGCTCGTGACGGCGCACCGCGAGGCGGCCGACGTCGAGACGTGGTGGCGGCAGGTGCCGCGCGCCTTCGCCGTCGCACGAGACGCTCACGGCGAGGTGAGCGCGTTCGGCTGCACGAACGGCGTCTCGGCGGCCACCCGCACCCGAGAGAAGCCGCCCGCGCGGATGACCCCGGTCAGCCGAGCCGGGCCTGCGCACGTGCCCAGGCCCAGGCGGCCGGGCTGGGACAGGGAGCTCGGCAGGCAGAGCAGGGTCGAGTAGCCGTAGCGCACGCGCCCGAGGGATCGAGGTTGTCCTCGATGCGGTCGTTGGCGAACGGCTCCACGATCAGCCACGTGCCGTCCTCCGCGATCGCCGCGCGGGCGTGGCGGGCGGCCGCGACCGGGTCGCCCATGTCGTGCAGGGCGTCGAACGTCGCGATCAGGTCGTAGCCGGCGGCCGGGTAGCCCTCGGCGTCGGCGACCTCGAACGCGACGCGGTCCGAGACGCCGGCCGCGGCGGCCCGCTCGCGGGCGACGGCGATCGACGCGTCGTGGTAGTCGTAGCCCGGGAAGGTCGAGGCCGGGAAGGCCTCCGCCAGCACGATGGTGGAGGCGCCATGGCCGCAGCCGACGTCCGCGACGCGGGCGCCCGCGGTCAGCCGCTCCTCGACGCCGTCGAGCGCCGGGATCCACTCGGCCACGAGGTGGGTGCGGTAGCCGCCGGCGAAGAAGCGCTCGATGCCGTGGAACACGTGGTCGTGGTGCTCGTGCCGCCGAAGCCCTCGCCGTTCGTGAAGCGGTCGGCGATGTGCTCGAAGCTGAGCATCGCGCCCATCGCCGACTGGAACAGGCCGGCGAGCGCACGGGCTGGCTCGTCGCGAGCACGAGCGCCTGCTCCGGCGGCAGCGTGTAGCGATCGCCTGCCGGGTCGTAGGTGACGAAGCCGCTCGCGGCCTGGGTGTTCAGCCACTCGCGGACGTAGCGCTCGTGCGTGCTCGTGCGCGCCGCGAGCTCCGCCGCGCTGACCGGTTGCGAGTCGGCCATGGCCCGGTAGAGCCCGAGACGGTCGCCGATGGCGACGAGCGCGGTGTTGATGGCGGCGCCGACCTCGTTGGCGACGGTGCCGAGGAACGCCTCGAGGCGGGTCTGGTCGATGGTGGCGGACATGGGATCGCTCCTTGGGAGTGGGACGGAACGAGCCCATGGTGCGGCCGCGCTGCCGACGGTTCATGAGGACTCCATGAGGACCGGCTGAGACGGCGCATCGCGCGATGTCCCCCGACGGGGGCATTCCTTGAAAGCCATACGGCTCCTACCGTCAAGCGAGGCGAACAGCGTGCCGATAGGAGGCACAGGAGCCGGCAAGGAGTGCCGGTTCTCGCGTTCGGTCAGGACGACCATCCCTTGAGGAGAACATGTCCGGCGAACGCACCGAGAAGCCCACTGGCAAGCGACTGAGCGAGGCCCGCGCCCGCGGTCAGGTCGCGCGCAGCCCCGAGATCAACTCGACCGTCGTCCTGCTCGGCTGCTTCGCGACGCTCGCGATCGCGGCGCCGGCGATGTGGGCGACGCTGAGCGCGACGTTCCACGACACCATCGTGCGGACCGCGAACCCCGACATCACGAGCGAGACCCTGCCCGGCCTGATGAACGGCTGGATGCACACCGTCGCCGGGCTGCTGCTGCCGCTGTTCGCGGTGGCGGCCGTGGCGGGCGTCACGGCCAACGTCATGCAGAACAAGCCGGGGCTGATGCTCAGCGGCATCAAGCCCGACTTCAAGAAGCTCTCGCCCGTCCCCGGCTTCAAGCGCATGGTCGGCCCCGAGGCGCTGATCGAGCTCGGCAAGACCCTGTTCAAGGTCGCCGTGGTCGGCACCGTCGGGTTCATGGTGATCTGGCCCGAGCTGCCCACGCTCATGCACATGGACACGATGGACGCCGGCGAGATGGCGACCTACGCGGGCGGCCTGATCTCGCGCCTGGTCTTCTCGATCATCCTGATCCTCGTGCCGCTGGCAGCGGCCGACCTCATGCTGTCCCGCCGGCGGCACACCAAGTCGCTGATGATGAGCAAGCAGGAGGTCAAGGAGGAGGCGCGCCAGCAGGACATCGCGCCCGAGGTCAAGGCCGCCATCAAGCGCCGCGCCCGCGACATGTCGCGCAAGCGGATGCTCGGCGACGTCCCGACCGCCGACGTCATCGTCACGAACCCCACGCACTACGCCGTCGCCCTGCGCTACGGCAAGGACCTCTCGGCGCCGCGCGTCGTGGCCAAGGGCGCCGACCTGCTCGCCCTCCGGATCCGCGAGCTCGCCGAGGAGCACGAGATCTCCATCGTCGAGAACCCGCCCCTGGCGCGCGCGCTCTACCGGCAGGTCGAGGTCGGCCAGGACATCCCGGCGGAGTACTTCGGCGCCGTCGCCGAGGTCCTGGCGTTCGTCTACCGCACCTCGCGCCGCGCGCTGAGCTGGGCCTGACCGCGTAGATGGCGATCGCGGCTCCCAGTCCGGGCGGCGTCCTCGGCCGCATCCTGAAGCACAGCGACCTCATGATCGCGTTCGCGGTCGTGATGGTCGTCGTGATGATGGTGCTGCCCCTGCCGGCGCTGCTGCTGGACATCCTGATCACGATCAACCTGGCGCTGGCGCTGACGCTGGTCCTGATCTCGATGTACACGCAGGACTCGCTGGAGCTGTCGATCTTCCCGTCGCTGCTGCTCTTCACGACGCTGCTGCGGCTCTCCATCAACGTCTCCGTCACGCGGCTGATCCTGCTGTACGGCGACGCCGGCTCCGTCATCCACGCCTTCGGCTCAGTTCGTCGTCGGCGGCAACGTCGTCGTCGGCCTCGTGGTCTTCCTGATCATCGTGATCGTCCAGTTCGTGGTCATCACGAAGGGCGCCGAGCGCGTGGCCGAGGTGGCGGCGCGCTTCACCCTCGACGCCATGCCCGGCAAGCAGATGGCGATCGACGCCGACCTCAACGCCGGCCAGATCACCGACGACGAGGCCCGCCGCCGCCGCGACAAGATCCAGAAGGAGGCGGACTTCTACGGCTCGATGGACGGCGCCTCGAAGTTCGTCAAGGGCGACGCCGTCGCCGGCCTGATCATCGTCTCCATCAACCTCGTGGGCGGCATCGCGATCGGTGTCATCCAGCAGGGCCTCTCGTTCTCCGACGCCCTCAACACCTACACGCTGCTCTCGATCGGCGACGGCCTCGCGGCCCAGATCCCCGCCCTGCTGATCTCGACGGCGACCGGCATCATCGTCACCCGCGCGGTGTCCGACCCGAACTCCAACCTCGGCCAGGACATCACGGGCCAGCTGCTGCGCCAGCCGCGCCCGCTGGCCATCGCCGCGGTCGTCGTCGGCGGCATGGCGATGTTCCCCGGCCTGCCCAAGCTGCCGTTCATCCTCATCGCCCTCATCCTGGGCGGCATCGCCTTCGCGCTGCGCAACGGCCGCAAGCGCGAGGAGGCCCGCCTGGAGGAGCTCGCCGTCGCCGAGGCCCAGCGCCAGCTGCCGGCCGTGCCGAGCACCGACCAGGTCACCAAGGCGCTCGGCCTCGACACCCTGGAGCTGGAGATCGGCTACGGCCTGATCCCGCTCGTCGACGAGAACGAGGGCGGGGAGCTGCTCAAGCGCGTCTCGCTCGTGCGCCGCCAGATGGCCGCCGAGCTCGGCCTCGTGCTGCAGCCCATCCGCATCCGCGACTCCGTGCAGCTCGCCTCGCACGAGTACTGCGTGAAGGTCAAGGGCGTGGAGGTCGCGCGCTCGAGCCTCGCCGCGGGCAGCCTGCTGGCGATGAACCCGGGCGACGCCGACCCGACGCTGCCCGGCGAGCCGACGGTGGAGCCCGCCTTCGGCCTGCCCGCCCTGTGGATCTCGGGCGCCGTGCGCGAGCACGCCGAGGCCGCCGGCTACACGGTCGTCGACCACCCGTCGATCATCATCACGCACCTCACCGAGACGATCCGCGCGCACGCCGCCGACCTGCTCGGCCGCCAGGACGTGCGCGTGCTGCTCGACCACCTGCGCGAGCGCCACCCGGCGCTGGTCGAGGAGCTCGTGCCCGACGTCTGCTCGCTGGGCGACGTGCACCGCGTGCTGCAGGGGCTGCTCGCGGAGGGCATCTCGATCCGCGACCTCGGGACCGTGCTGGAGACCATGGGCGACCGCGCCCGGCTGACCAAGGACCCGGCGCTGCTCACGGAGTACGCGCGCCAGGCCCTCGCGCGGCAGCTCACGTCGTCGCTCGTCGACTCGCTCGGCACCCTCGCGGTCGTCGTGCTGGAGCCGAGCCTGGAGCAGGAGCTCGCCGACGGCGTCGTGCAGACGCCCGACGGCGCCTACCTCGGACTCGACCCCGGTCGGGCCGAGGGCCTCGTGCGCGCGGTGCGCGACACCATGGAGCACGTCACCGCCATCGGGCACCGCCCCGTGCTCGTGTGCTCGCCCAAGGTGCGGCGGCACCTGCGCGCGCTCACGGCCCACGCCGTGCCCCGCCTCGTCGTCCTCTCCTACAACGAGATCCTCCCGAGCACGACCGTCGAGACCGTCGGCGTGGTCGAGCTCGTGGCTGAAGGGAGCCTCGCGTGAAGTTCAAGAGCTACTCCGGCAAGGACCTGGCGGAGCTCGTCCCCCGGATCCGCGACGAGCTCGGCCCCGACGCCGTCATCCTCAAGCAGCGCCAGACCCAGTCCGGCGGCGTGGGCGGCTTCTTCTCGCGCCGCGGCGTCGAGGTGCTGGCCGCCGACCGCGCGCCGGCCGACGCCGTCGCCGCGCCCGGCGGCGGCGCCGTGGCCGCGCCGCCCGCGCCGGCGCCGCCGCCGAGCCGCAGCCCGAGGGAGCGTCCGACGGCGGCCCGAGCGCCGCGGCGCTGCTGGCCGAGACGTTCGCCGAGGCGCTCAACGAGCACGTCGCCCGCACCGGCGGGGACGCCGCGCCGGCGCCCGCCGCCCACCAGGAGGACGCGATGCCGGCCGCCCGCATGCTGCGCGAGCGCCGCGAGGAGACGTCGGCCTACGTGCCGCCGCCCGCGCCGCCCACGCGCGGCGCCAACGCCATCCGGCTCGACGCCGTCCCGCGGCCCGAGCGCGGCCTGCACATCGCCCCGCTGCCGGTCTTCGCGCGCGGTGACGACCTGGACGAGGAGGGCTCCGACCTGCTGCTCGAGCTCGAGCGCGCCGGCGTCTCCGGCGAGATCGCCCGCCGCCTGGTCGACGAGGTCGTGCTGCACGTGCAGCCGTTCTCCGCGCGCCCGCTGCGCGAGCTCGCCCGCGACCGCATCGCCGCCCGCATCCGCACGGAGCAGGGCTGGACGCCGGACGGCAGCCCGCGCCGCATCGCCATCGTCGGCCCGACGGGCATCGGCAAGACGGCGGCCGTCGTGCGCCTCGCCGCCGCCTGGGCCGAGGCCGGCCTCTCGATCGGCCTGGTGACGGTGGCCCCGGAGCTGTCCGAGGAGCCGCACCCGCTGACCGCGCGGCTCGGTGCCATCGCCGGCTCCGAGGCCGACCGCCTGCTCGCGTACGTCGGCGGCAACGACCTCGCGCGCGTCGCCTCGCCGATGGACGCGGCGCGCGCGCTGCAGCGCTTCGCCGACCGCGACGTGATGCTCATCGACACGCCGGGCGTCGGCATCGCCAGCGACGCGCGCCTGGAGGCGATCGGCTGCTCGCTGATCGGCCTCGAGCCGCACGAGGTGCACGCCGCCCTGCCGCTGGCGCTCGCCGGTCGCGAGGCGGACGCCGCCATCGGCGTGCTGTCCCGCCTGGGCGCCAACCGGGTGCTCGTGACGAAGACCGACGAGGCGCGCTTCGCCGGCGGCCTGCTCGACCTCGCCAGCCGCTCGGCGCTGCCCCTGTCGTACATGACCTGCGGCCTGAGCATCCCGGGCGACATGGCTCCCGCTGACGGGGGCTCCATCGCCCGCCGCATCCTGCCGATCTAGAGCACGTGGCGAGCAGCCCCAACACCCCCAGCAGCGCGTCCGCGATCGCGGGCTTCGTCGAGCCCCTGCGGGCCGGCGGCGCCATCCTCGGCTTCGCGGTCGGCTTCCTGGCCACCTACAAGAGCGGCGGCGCCCTGCCCGAGGCCACGATCCACGGCCTCGTCGGCGCCCTGCTGCTCGGCCCGGTCGGCTGGTTCCTCGGGCTCGTCCTGATCCGCGAGGCCATCCGCGCCAACATCGAGGACCAGCGCGCCGTGCACGACGCGCGCGTGCTCGAGGCGAAGCGCCAGCTCGTCGACCAGCTGCAGGCGTCGGGGCACGCGGTGCCCGCGTCGCTGCAGGACGCGGTCGGCGATCGACGCCAGCTGGGCCCGGGGTCGTAGCGGGAGCGGGGTAGGGAGCCGTGCTGGAGCCGCCGCGCATCGGCCTGCCGAACCTGGTCGGGCAGGGCGAGCTGCTCGCGCGTACGCGCGGGGCGCAGGCGGGCGCCGAGCACGCGGCACGGGACACGATCGCGGCGGGGCTGCGGCACGAGGCGCTCCAGCGCGCGCAGGAGCTGCCCCCGACGCACCGCGTCGAGGACGTGAACAAGGACGCGCAGGGTCAGGACGGAGAGGGCTCGAGCGGTCGGCGCCGGGAGCACCGCGACGACCTCGAGCCGGACGATGGAGAGGACGGGCACCTCGTGGACGTGACGGCGTGATCGGCTACCTGGACGTGGAGCTGCACGAGCCGCTGGGCTACCTCGGCGGCATCCTCGTCGCCGACGAGTTCGGCCTGCCGGTCGAGTTCCGGCACACGCTGCCGGTGCGGCCGACGAAGCTGCAGCGCGCCATCTACGGCGACGCGCTCGACCGCTACGTGCGCGCGGTGGTGATCGCGCAGCGCCTCGTCGCCGGGCTCGAGCACCGGCCGGCCATCGTGCTGGTCAACGACGGCGTGCTGCTCGGCGACGCCGACCCGCCGATGGGCCACCTGGCCGGCTCGGGCGTCGACCCCATCGGCGCCGCCGGCGCGGTCGAGCCGTTCGCCGGCGCCCAGAGCGGCTTCCTGCTGCAGCTCCGCTCCGGCGAGACGCCGCTGCGCATCGTCACGCAGGCGCCGCCGCACCTCTACCCCGAGCTCGGCCGGGCCCTCCACGGCGCCGCCGAGACCATGGACCTGCACGAGCCGATGAGCCGCGTGCGCGCCGGCCTGGGCCTGATCGCCCAGGGCGACGTCGCCGCCGCCTAGCGTCCGGCAGCCATCCGCCATGCGCCGTCGCCGCCTCGCGCCCGTGGCCGTCGAGCTGCGCGAGCTCGCGCTCGCGCCGGCCGACGACGGCCTGCGCACCGTCGAGCCGCCGCCGGTCGCCGTGGCGGGCGTCGCGGTCGCGCCCGTCGTCGACACCGCGGCGCTCCCGCTCGACGGCGAGCCGGTCGACGTGCTCGGCGTGGAGCTCGCGCCGCCGGTCGACCTGGTGCCGGTGCGGCTGGCCGGGTCGCTGTTCGCCGAGCGGACGCGCCAGGTGCGCTTCGACCCGCCGCGCCTCGAGGCGATGCCGCTGGTCGACGCGGCGATCGAGTCGCCGCCCGCACAGCCGGGCCCGGCCGAGGTCGTCGTCCAGCACCCCGACCGCCTGGCGCGCATGTTCCGCCGCGCCACGCCGCTCGACCGCCTGCCGCCGGAGCACGTGCGCGAGTGCGTGACCCGCCTCTACCGCCAGAGCGGCCTGCGCTCCCCGGCGGAGCTCACCCTGGTCGGCATCTTCGAGCGCGTGCCGGGCGGTGTGGTGCACGCGGTCTCGCCCCAGCCGAGCGGCGTCGTGCTGCGCCTCGACTACCGCGGCACGCCGCGTCCCGCGACCCTCGTGGTGGGCAAGCGGCGGCGCGACGGAGCGCTCCTGACGGTGGAGGTGGAGCCGCTCGCGGGCACCTGACCCGGGACATTCGTCCCAGCTAATTGGGAGCGTGGGCGGTCGACCATCCCCCGCCCGGGGGAGCGCGTTCTGCCCGCACATCGGCATCTTCGGCGTGTGGACACGAGCCCCGAACGGGGGCTTCCGCAGGGTTCCATAACCAGGAATCGAAATAAGTCAAGACCCGGGGCTCAAGAACTTCGCCGACCCGGCCGATGACGGAACAACATGAGCGCCCCAGAGCCCATCATCCGGGACGAGGCAGCGACCGAGGTCGCCGCGCGTCCGCACCTCGAGCTCGTCCCCGCCCCGGCGGAGATCGACGATCCGGAGGCCGCCGCAGACGACGCGCCCGATCCGACCGACGTCGTTCCGGCGTCGGAGGAGGTCGACCTGCTGCGCACCTACGTGCGCCAGATCGGCAACGGCCGCCTGCTGACAGCGCGCGAGGAGTCGCTGCTGGCGCGGCGCAAGGACGCCGGCGACGAGTGGGCGAAGGCGCGGCTGATCGAGTGCAACCTGCGCCTGGTCATCTCGATCGCGAAGGCCTACGCCGCCTCCGGGGTGCCGCTGCTCGACCTGATCCAGGAGGGCAACCTCGGCCTGATCCGGGCGGTGGAGAAGTTCGACTACAAGAAGGGCTTCAAGCTCTCGACGTACGCGACGTGGTGGATCCGCCAGTCGATCTCCCGCGCGATCGCCGACCAGGGCCGCACCATCCGCCTGCCCGTCCACGTCGTGGACGTGCTCAAGAAGCTGCACCGCGCCGACACGCGCCTGGCGCAGTCGCTGGGCCGCGAGGCGACGCCGGAGGAGCTGGCCGCCGAGCTCGAGCTGCCCGTCGCACGCATCATCTCGCTGAAGCAGCTGCTCGACGACCCGGTCTCGCTGGAGACGCCGGTCGGCGAGGGCGACTCGCAGTTCTCCGACCTCGTCGAGGACAAGAACGCCGAGCGGCCGGACCACGCGGTCGCCGACAGCATGAAGCTCGCGGAGCTCGCGGAGGCGCTGAACCTGCTGCAGGACCGCATGCGCGAGGTGATCGAGCTGCGCTACGGCCTCGACGGCTCCAAGCCCGCGACGCTGGAGCAGGTCGGCGAGCGCCTCGGCGTGACCCGCGAGCGCGTGCGCCAGGTCGAGGGGCGCGCCCTGCGCGAGATGGCCGAGTCCCACCCGGGCCTCAGGGACTACCTCCGGGGCGAATGATGAAGCGCGGCAGCGAACGGCGGCGCTTCGTGCGCGTGGCGGACGAGGTCATCGTGTCCGTCACCCGCTGCGGAGAGGCCGACGCCGGCGACGGCCGCACGCTCAACTTCTCGGCCGGCGGCGTGCTGCTCGCGCTGCCCCGGCCGTTCCCCGCGGGCTCGGAGCTCGAGATCGTGCTGCGCCTGGACGCCGACCGGCTGCTCACGCTGCCCGCCCGCGTCATCCGCGTCCGCACGATGTCCGACCACCACCACGAGGTGGCCTGCGAGCTCACCGGCGGCTCCGTCGCCGACCAGCGCGAGCTGCAGGCGCTCATCGCCGAGCGCGTCGGGGCCCCGACCCCGATCACGCCCCAGCCGGCCTGAGCAAGGGCGGGCGGCTGCCCGCGGACGCGCTGCTGCGGCTCGACCACGACCGGCTCGGCCACACCCGCGACCGCTGCCGACTCGCTCACGCCGTCACCGCGATCGACCGATCATCCAGCCGATACTGACCGGGTGGCGACCTCCGACGCTCATCGGCATCGCGGAACGATATGCCCCCGATCGTGACCGACGTCACCGGCTCACCCGGGTGACCCGTACTGGACGCTGGCGGGTGATGGAGCCGCCCTTCGTACAATGGGCCACTCCGTGAGGGAGTTGGAGGCGACACGACGACGGTCGGAGGGGGCCGCCGCCCGCCGTGCTGCGCCGCGGCACGGCGATCGTACGCCCACGAGCGCGTCGCCCCGCAGCCGGCAGACGCGCCGCCGCAAGGGGCGTCGCCGCCTGCTGATCCTGGGCGGGCTGCTCGCCGTGATCCTGCTCGGGAGCGTCGGCTACGCGCTGGCGCGCCCGTACGGCGGGCTGCCGGAGGGCACGGTCATCGGCGGCGTCGACGTCTCCGGGATGTCGAACGAGGAGGCGAAGCAGGCGCTGCAGGACCACGCCGGCGAGCTCCTCGACCGCGATCTCACCATCCGTGCAGGCTCGGCCTCGCTCGTGCTCGACGTGCAGCACCTCAACCTCGCCGCGCGCGTCGACGAGGCGCTGGCGAACGCCAAGGACAACTCGACGGTGATCGGCCGCATGCGGCAGCGGCTGGGGCTGGCCGACGACCGGCAGGTCGCGCTGCGCTTCACCGTCGATCGCAAGGCGCTGGAGAACCAGCTCAAGCCGCTCTCGAAGCAGGTCGACGAGCCCGTCGCGCCCGCGAAGGTGCGGCTGCGGGACAACGGGCAGTTCGCGCTGCAGCCCGGCAAGGGCGGCCTGCGCATGGACCGCAAGGTGCTGGTCGCCGCGCTGACCGACCTGCCGAAGACGCCCGACAGCATCGAGGTGCCGATCCGGCGCGTGCAGCCGGCCGCGACGACGCAGTCCGCCCGCAACGCCGCCGCCGCCGCGCGCAAGCTGCTCGACACGGAGCACGTCATCGTGCTCGGCCGCACGCGCGAGCCGATCCCGCGCAAGACGCTCGCCGAGGCCGTGACCTTCATCAACGAGGGATCGCGCGTGCGGCTGCGGGTGGCGCGCCCGCCGATCGAGGAGTTCCTGCACGGCGTCTTCGGGGCGGCGGAGAAGGAGCCGCAGAACGCGCAGTTCGCGGTCAACGACGACGGCAGCGTGAACGTCGTCGCCGAGGTCGACGGTCGCGTGGCCGACGCCGACGCCGTGAGCCGCGCCCTGGAGGAGGACCCGGGGCGCGCCGAGGTGCCGGTGCAGGTCGTCTCGCGGCCGGCCACGTTCACCGCCGCCGACGCGCGCCAGCTCGGCATCACCGACCAGATCGGCTCCTTCACGACGCAGTACATCCCGGGCGAGCCGCGCGTGACCAACATCCAGCGGGCGGCGGAGACGATCGACGGGACGATCCTCCAGCCCGGCGAGGCCTTCGACCTCAACCAGCGGCTCGGCGAGCGGACGATCGAGAAGGGCTACGTCGTCGCGCCGATGATCGACGAGGGCCGCCTGCGCGACGCGGTCGGCGGCGGCGTCTCCCAGGTCGCGACGACCGTCTTCAACGCGGCGTACCTCTCGGGCCTGGAGATCGTCACGCACACGCCCCACGAGTTCTGGATCTCGCGCTACCCGCAGGGCCAGGAGGCGACGGTGTCGTGGGGCGGCCCGGAGCTGATCTTCCGCAACGACTGGAGCGCGCCGCTCGTGCTGATCGCCAACGCGGACGCCGGGTCGATCTCGCGTGCGGATCTTCTCCCAGGACCTCGACCGCCGCGTCGAGACGGGCATCGACCCGCCGCGCGACCAGAAGCCGGCCGAGACCCGCGAGGTCGTCAACAGCGAGCTCGAGCCGGGCGCCGAGGAGGTCGTGCAGCACGGCGGCCAGGAGGGCTTCACCGTCGACTACTGGCGCAAGGTGTGGCGCGGCGACGAGCTGATCCGGGACGAGCACTACTCGCAGACCTACCATCCCGAGGACACCATCATCGAGAAGGGCCCGGAGCCCGAGAAGCCGCCCGAGGACACGACCGGCACCGGCCCGACGGAGTCCGGCGGGACGGGCCCGACCGAGTCGGGGCCGCCGTCCGGCAGCGAGGGCCCGACAGCCAGCCAGCCGCCCGCGTCGTCGCAGGCGCCGGCGTCGAGCGGCCCCGCGGCGACGGGAAACTAGGGGCGGCGCCTACGCCGCGGCGGTCGTCTGCGAGGCGTTCGCGACGGCGGCGGCGGTGTCGCGGCCCTGCGCGGCCAGGCGCGCCGTCTCGGCCTTCTCCGCGGCCCGCTGCAGCGACTCGGACATCGAGGGCGTGACCGTGCCGCTCGCGGCGAGCTGGTCGACGGTCATGCCGGCCTGGATCGCCAGGGCGAGCGTGCCGATGTTCTCGCTGGCGCGGTAGCCGACGATCGAGCCGCCGAGGATGGCGCCTTCGGAGGGGTCGGCCACCAGCTTGATCATGCCCTCGCGCTGGCCCGAGATGACGCCGCGCGGGTTGTTGCCGAGGTAGTGCTTGGTCACGGCGACGGCGCGATCCTGTTCCAGCGCCGCCTGCTCCGTGATGCCGACCGACGCGCACTCGGGGCGCGTGAAGATGGTCCACGGGACGTTCTGCAGCCGCAGCGGCGCGTTCGCCCGACCGAGGGCGTGGAGCGCGGCGTGGCGGCCCTGCATCGCGGCGGTGGAGGCGAGCATCATGCCGCCCGCGACGTCGCCGGCGGCGTAGACGCTCTCGGCCGTCGAGCACAGGTGGTCGTCGACGACGATGGCGCCGCGATCGTCGAGCTCGACGCCGATCGTGTCCAGCCCCAGGCCGCCCGTGTTCGCCCGCTGGCCCATGCAGATGATCGCGTGGCTGCCGGTGAAGGCGCGGGCGTCTTCCGTCGTGGCGAGGACGCCGTCGTCCGTGCGCTCGACGAGGCTCACGCGGGCGTCGAACTGCAGGTCGATGCCGCGCGCGAGGAACGCCTCCTGGACGATCTCGGCGACGTCCGGGTCCTCGGCCGGCAGGATCTGCGGGCGGGCCGAGAGCAGGGTCACGCGGGACCCGCAGGAGCCGAAGAACTCCGCGTACTCGCAGCCCGTGGCGCCGGCGCCGACCACGAGCAGGTGGCGCGGCAGCTCGCGGCGGTCGAGCACCTCGCGGGTGGTGAAGATGCGGTCGTGTTCGACGTTGCAGAACGGCGGCTCCCACGGGCTCGCGCCGGTCGCCACCAGCAGCGCGTCGTACGGCACGTCGAGCTCGCGGCCGCCCGAGTGGACGTGCACGTTGCCGGCGGCCGACACGTGGCCCTGTCCGGCGACGACCCGCGCGGTCGTGCCCTCGATGCGATCGCGGATGCTGCGCGACTGGTGCGCGGCGACCCAGCGGGCGTGGGCGATCGTGCGCAGCAGGTCGACCTTCGGGCGGGCGTGCTCGAAGGCGACGCCCAGCGTCTCGGCGCGCTCGATCTCGCCCATCACGTTGGCCGTCGAGATCAGCGTCTTGGAGGGGATGGCGTCGGTGAGGTTGCAGTTGCCGCCGAGGCCCTGGTCCTCGACGAGCGTGACGTCTGCGCCGAGGGCGGAGGCGGCCTGCGCGGCCGCGTAGCCGGCCGGCCCGCCGCCGAGGATGACGAAGCGCATGCCCGGCAGTCTACGCCCTGGCCTGCGTCGTGAAACCGGCCGCTGCGGCGCCCTCAGCCGGCCGACCGGAACGGCTCGGGCAGGTTGCGCGCCGCCTCGAGCACCATGCGCACGTACCAGTCCGCGTGGTTGTAGGCCCAGATGGCCTTCGCGACGTTGGTACGGGCCCCGGCGGCCTCGAGGTAGTTGGCGGCGCTGTAGATGGCGTCGTACGGGTCGTAGGGGTCGGCGATGCCGTCGCCCGAGGCGTCGCGGCCGTAGGTGCGCCACGTCGCCGGCATGAACTGCATCCAGCCGACCGCGCCGGCCGTGGACACGTGGGTGTTCGTGCCGAGGCCGGTCTCCACGAGGTTGATGGCCGCGAGGACGCGCCAGTCGATGCCGTACTCCGAGCCGGCGGCCTGGTAGATCGGCACGAGCGTCGCGAGCTCGCCGGCGCGGGGCGGGGGCGGGCCGGTGGCGTCGGCGACGTCCTGCGGGGCCGCCTCGAGCAGGATCGTCGGGCGCGCGGCCGCCGGCAGCTCCAGCAGCGCCTCGAGGGTCTGGCGGGTGGCGTCCAGGCTCGTGGCCTGCGCGCGGACCGTGCGGCCCTGCAGGCCCAGCACCAGCAGGGGTCCGAGCGGCGAGCGGGGGAGGGCCACGAGCGGCGCCAGCGCGGACGCGTCGCCGCCCTTCGCGACGCGGCGGGCGATGGCCGGGGCCAGGGCGACGTTCGGGCTCCGCAGCGCGCGGCGGCCGGCGGCGGCGTCCCGCGCGGCGACCGTCAGGGTCATGATCGGCGGCAGCGCCCAGCGCGAGGCGACCGGCAGGTGCGGCGCTGGCGGCCGGACGATGCGCTCGGCGCTCGCCGTCTCGCCGATGGTCGACGACTGCTCGTCGTCGTCGCCCGCGCCGACGGGGCCGGTGACCGCGGTCGGCGCGGCGCCGGGGAGGCCGGCGCGCGGCGCCCGGCGGCGGGCGGGGACGTCGGCGCCGGGCGTGCCGGCCCGCGCGGTCGGCAGCGCGTCGACCGCGGCTGCGGGGCGCTCGCCGTTGGCTCGGACGACCCGGCGGCCGCGGGCTCCTCGCCGCGAGGCGCGGCAGGTAGAGGGCGGCGACGACGCCGATCACGGCGACCGCGATCGCGAGCGCCAGCAGCATCGGGCGCGGGGCAGAGCTCACCCTTCCTATATCGGCAGGACGGGCGCGGATGCTTGACGGCCCGCGCCGCGATCCCTAGAGTCGAATCCCGGAATCGATTCGATCGCTCGATTTCGGACGTTCTTTCCCCCACCTTGCGATCGCCCAACTGGGTACGGCCGGTACCGATCGTCGGCCGCCTTCAGCCGGGAAGACGACCCCGAGCCGGGGTCGGGTTCGACGTCGCCGCACGCGACGAGGGAATCGCGTGCTCCGGCTTGGGGGGCAACAACGAAGGGGAGAGAGTGATGAGGAGAGGCATGGCGCGGCGAGCGACGCTGCTCGTTGCCCTGTTGCTCGTGGCCGCTGTGGCCGCGTGCGGGGACGACGACGACGGCGACGCGACGAGCAGCGCAGCGGCCCCGGCGAGCGAGCCGGCGGCCAGCGAGCCCGCAACGAGCGAGGCGGCGCCCGCCACGGAGGCGGCGACCAGCGAGGCCGAGGCCACCGAGGAGGCCACGACCGAGGAGGCTGGCAGCAGCGACGCGGCGGCTACCGAGGAGGCGTCCAGCGAGGCCGGGTCCGACACGGCCGCCGCCGGCGCCGACCCGAACGTCCCGGTGCAGGAGAACGTGGACGACCAGAAGGAGGCCGAGCCGGGCAGCGGCGAGGGCGTCACCATCGGCTACGCCACGAGCCTCGAGACCGTGCCGGTCGTGCACGTCATCTCCGAGGGCATCAAGGAGCAGGCCGAGAAGGCCGGCGTGGAGCTGATCTTCTGCGACACCGGCGGCGACGTGACGAAGGCGCTCGACTGCGCCAAGCACGTTCAAGACCCGCGGCGTGCAGGGCGTGCTGCAGTTCCAGCACGTGCACGGACGCCTCGCCGTCGATCTGCGCCGCCGGCCCGCAGGGCGTGCCGACGTTCGCCATCGACATCCCGCAGCCGCCGTGCCAGACGAGCTTCATGGGCGTCGACAACGCGTACGGCGGCTACGTGGCCGGCGTGAAGGCCGGCGAGACGATGAAGGAGCAGTTCAACTGCGAGTACGACGCCTGGGTCTCGCTCGAGCAGCCGGAGATCGGCGAGCCGAACGACGCAGCGCATGGGCGGCTACCGCGAGGGCTTCCAGTCGGTGTGCCCGGGCGAGATCAAGAACCTGCAGAAGGTCGGGTTCGACGCCACGCTCGACGAGGCCCAGACGCTGATGACGGACGTGCTGACGACGCTGCCCGACGCCGAGCGCATCATCGTGGCGTCGATCGACGACGAGGGCATCCAGGGCGCCTTCGCCGCGGCCGAGTCCGCCGGCCGTGACGGCCAGCTCTACGGCATCTCCCTCGGCGTCGCCGACGACGTGACCAAGTGCGGGATCCTGAACAACCCGAACTGGCTCTCGTCGACGGCGATCCGCCCGGAGCGCTACGGCTGGACGGCGATCCCGAACATGATCGCCGCCATCAAGGGCACGCCCGCGCCGGAGCTGCTGTACGTGCCGCTCGTGGCGGTCGACAGCGAGAACATCAAGGATGTCTACCCGGACATCACGTGCTGACGACCGCGCTGCGCTGAGCGAGCGCGCCTGACCTGCGTCGGCGGCACCGGGGGCCCCATCGGCTCCCGGTGCCGCCGACGTCGCCGTCCACCGCCGGCACGAACAGGGGGTTGCATTCGTTGGACGTACGGGACGTCACGTCGCCGCCGGGGGAGTCGGGGACCCCCTGCCGCCGCCGCGGCCCGAGCGGCGCCGGATACCCGAGCTGACCGCGCTGCTCGTGTTCCTGGCCGCGGAGATGATCTTCTTCTCGGTCAAGTCCGAGTACTTCCTGGCCTGGGACAACTGGCTGAACATCATGGTGGCGATCTCGGTCATCGGGATCATGGCCGCGCCCGGCACGCTGCTCCTGACGGCCGGGCAGCTCGACCTGTCGGTGGGCTCGATCGCCGCGTTCACCTCGGTGGTCACGGCCAACCTCGCGCTGCACCACAACCTGGCGATCGCCGTCCTCGGCGGCGTCCTCGCCGGCCTCGCGGTCGGCGTCGTCAACGGCACGCTGGTCACGGTCGTTCGGCGTCAGCGCCCTGATCACCACGCTCGGCACGCTGGCGACGTTCCGCGGGCTGACGGAGGTCATCGCCAACGGCGAGACGATCATCGTCGAGGGCTTCGGCACCCTCGGCACGTCGCGGCCGTTCCTCAACATCCCCGTGCCGGCGCTGATCCTCGTCGCCGTCTTCGCGGCGTTCTGGGCGGTCATGCGCTACACGGTCTTCGGCCGCTCGATGTACGCGATCGGCGCCAACCCGACGGCGGCGCGCCTCGTCGGCATCCGCTCGAAGCAGTACATCTTCATCGCGTTCATGCTGTCCGCCGCGTGCTGCGCCCTCAGCGGGCTGATCCTGACCTCGCAGCTCAACGTCGGCTCGCCGGTCTTCGGCACCGGGATCGAGCTCTCGGTGATCACGGCGATCGTGCTCGGCGGCGCGAGCCTCAGCGGCGGCCGCGGCTCGGTCATCGGCACGGCGATCGGCCTGCTGATCATCGGCGTGCTGAACAACGGGCTGACGCTGACCGGCGTCGACCCCTTCTGGCAGAACGTCGCGCGCGGCACGCTGCTGATCACGGCGCCGTCGTCTTCGATCGCCTGCGGGCCCGCTACGAGTCCGCCTGATGGAGGAGCGAGACCGTGAGCAGGCCCTACGACGTCGTCGTCGTCGGCGCCGGCTCCGCCGGCTGCGCGCTCGCCCGGCGGCTCTCCGACGGCGGACGTCTCGGTCGCTCGTGCTGGAGGCGGGCGGCGTCGGACGACCACCCGCAGGTCGTCGACCCCTACGAGTACTTCAACCTCTGGGGCAGCGACGTGGACTGGCAGTACGAGTCCGTCGCGCAGCCGGGCACGGCGGGCCGCCGTCCACGTGCTGCCGCGCGGCCGCGTGCTGGGCGGCACGAGCAGCCTCAACGGGATGGTCTACCTGCGCGGCTCGCGCCGAGGACTACGACGGCTGGGCGGCCGGCGGCTGCACGGGCTGGGGCTGGGAGAGCGTGCGGGCGGCGTTCGACGAGCTCGAAGCAGCACCTGCGGCCGGGCTACCTGCCGGAGCGCAACCCGCTCTCGCAGGTCTTCATCGACGCCGCCGTCGAGGCCGGGCTGCCGTTCAACCCCGACTTCGACGAGGGCACGCTCGACGGCTGCGGCTGGAACCGCTCGACGATCGCTGGACGGACGGCGGCGCAACTCCTACCGCGCGTTCCTCCATCCCGTCCTCGATCGCCCCAACCTCGAGGTCCGCTCCGACGCGGTCGTCGAGCGGCTGCTGATCGACGCGCAGGGCGACGTGACCGGCGTCGAGCTGCGCGGTTCGGTCGGGGCGGGGGAGCAGATCACGGCCGGCGAGGTCATCGTCACCGCCGGTGCGTTCGACTCGCCGCAGCTCCTGCTGCGCTCCGGCATCGGCCCGGCGGGCGACCTCGAGGCCGTCGGCATCGACCCCGTCGTCGACCTGCCCGTCGGCGCGCAACCTCCTCGACCACCTGCTGATCGGCGTCGTCTACGACTCGAAGCAGCCCATCCCGCTCGCTGCACCCGCACGTGACGGAGTCGCTGCGCGTTCGCGCGGTCCTCGCTCGCCGCGCGCGGCTGCGACATCGAGATCTCCTTCGCCAAGGAGGTGCACTTCGCCCCGCCGGTCGGACGACGGCGCCCGCGCTTCACGATCATCCCCGGCGTCACCCAGCTGCGCAGCCGCGGCACGCTCCGGCTCGTGCCCGGCGACGGCGGGCCGACGCGTCGAGATCGACCCCGGGCTACTTCCGCGAGCCCGAGGACATGGCGATGCTCGATCGAGGGCGTGCGCCTGTCGCGCGCGGATCGGCGAGGCGGCGGCCTTCGACGAGTGGCGCGTCGCGCGAGTACTTCCCCGGGCCCGGCCGTCGAGAGTCGACGACGCAGATCGCCGGCGTACATCCGGAGGCGCGTCAGCACCTGGTTCCACCCCGGCGGCTCGTGCCGCATGGGCGTCGACGAGACGCGCCGTGGTCGATCCCGAGCTGCGCGTGCGCGGCACCACCGGGCTGCGGGTCGCCGACGCCTCGATCATGCCGGAGCTCGTCTCGGTGAACACCAACGCGGCGTCGACCATGATCGGCTGGAAGGGCGCTGGCCACGTCCTCGCACGGTGACCCCACGACGGGAGGAGCACACATGATCCGCAAGGCATTCACCCTGCGCCTCAACCCCGGCGCGCTCGACGAGTACATCGCCCGGCACGAGGCGATCTGGCCGGAGATGGTGGAGGAGATCGAGAAGAGCGGCATCAGGGTGATGAACGCCTTCCACCACGACGGCACGATCTTCTACTACTCCGAGGTCGACGACGAGGGCTCGTGGGACCGGCTCTGGAGCAGCGAGGTGCACGACCGCTGGGCCGAGAACTTCAAGCCCCTGATCGCCTTCCGCGACGACGGTACGCTGGACACGGGCGACTGCACCGAGGTCTGGCGCCTGGAGACCGGGGCCTGACGGTGATCCGCTACGCGTACACCATCCGCCTCGAGCCCGGGGCCCTCGACGAGTATGTCGCGAAGCACGCGGAGATCTGGCCCGAGATGGTGGCCGAGCTCGAGGGGTGCGGCATCGAGGTGCTGACCGCCTTCCACCACGAGGGCACGCTCTACTACTACACGGAGGCCGCCGACCCGGACTCGTGGCAGCGCCTGTGGCAGGGCGAGGTCCAGGCGCGCTGGGCCAACGAGTTCACGTCGCTCATCGCCTTCCGCGAGGACGGCACGCTGGACACGAACGAGCTCACGGAGGTCTGGCGCCTGGAGACCGGGGCCTGAGCGTGGGCAGGCGACACGGCGCCGCTGGCCGGCCGGGTCGCGGTCGTCACCGGCGCGAGCAGCGGGCTCGGCAGGAGCATCGCGCTCGCGCTCGCCGGCGCGGGGGCGTCGACGGCGCTCGTCGCCCGCAGCGCCGGCGCCCTGGAGGACGTGGCGGCGCAGATCGCCGCGGCGGGCGGCACCGCCGTCGCGTACCCCGCCGACGTCACCGACGCCGCCGCGGTGGAGGCGATGGCCGCCGGCGTCCGCACCGGCCTCGGCGCTCCTACCATCCTGGTCAACGCCGCGGGCGTGTTCGGCCCCATCCGGCTCCTGCGGGACGTCGATCCCGACGCCTGGGTCGCGACGCTCCTGGTCAACGCCGTCGGGCCCTTCCGCACGGTGCGCGCGTTCCTGCCCGGCATGATCGACCAGGGCTGGGGGCGGATCCTCAACGTCACCTCCGCCGCCGCGCTGCACCCGCCGGGCGCCCTCAACAGCGCCTACGGGACGAGCAAGGTGGCGGTCAACCAGTTCACCCGCCACCTGGCGGCCGAGGTGGCGGGCACCGGGGTCACGGCCAACGTCTTCCACCCGGGCGACGTGAAGACGGAGATCTGGGCCGACATCCGCGACCAGTCGGCCGCGCTGGGGCCCGTGGCCGACGACTACGCGCGCTGGGTCGCCTGGGTCGACGAGACGGGCGGCGACCCGCCGGAGAAGGCGGCCGACCTCGTGCTGCGCGTGGTCGCCGACGACGCGGCGGGGGTGAACGGCCAGTTCCTGTGGATCGAGGACGGGCTGCAGGCGCCGATCCCGAGCTGGGAGGAGCCGGGGGACGCGCGCCCCTGGTAGGGGCTCGTCGGAGGACTTCCGGGGGCGGGCGGCGTGGTGGCCGCCCGCCCCCGGCACCGTCAGATGCGGTGTCGATGCGTGCGCAGCTGAGCCTGCGGAGCCCGGGTCGGACTCGGCGGGTGCTCAGGGCGCAGGGCTTGCCGCACCTGGGCGTCCAGTTGGCGGCTGCGAGCACGCGCGACGTATGCGCTATGCAGGTGCTGGACGTTGGTGGGGGTGAACGTGGGACGCACGATGGCTCCTTGCGGATTGGAGCCGGCGATGCCCCGACGGGCAGCAGCGAGGGGAGAGCGTGCCGCAACCCTGGGGGCATCGCCGCCTCAGGGGTGGGGACGTGGCCGTGACGGAGAGGTCAGCGACCCGCGTCTAGCGGGTCGAACGCCACGCCGTCGCCGGACACGCGCCCACGAGTGCGAGCGTGTTTGCCGGGTTCATGACGACGTGGTTCTCCATAGGAACGGCCTCCTCGCTGTGCGAGGGAGACTCGACTCTAGTTGAGGCGTCGGACGGACGTCAAGGGATTTCCTCGCGCTCTGGGCTCAGCGGCGGCGGTACACGACCCGGGCCGCGGGTCCGACGTTGCCGGCGGCGTCGACCGCGCGCACCGTCAGCGTCGAGGGCGCCGAGAGGGCGCGCAGCGAGAGGAGCGCGGCCGTCGCGCGCGTCCGCAGCACCAGCCTGCCGCCGCGCTCGACGCGGTAGAAGGCGACGCCGACGTTGTCGCGCGCCGGCCGCCAGCTGAGCCGCAGGCGCCCCCTGCCGGCGAGCCGGGCCGTCAGCCCGGCCGGGGCCCGCGGCGGCGTCGCGTCGCGCGGCTTCTGCGGCGGATCGACGACCGGCAGCGTGATCTCGGCGCTGCCGGACGTGGCGACCTCGGTGCCGCTGGCGTCGACGGCGACGAGGCCGTAGACGTAGCGCGTGCCGGCCGTGCGGCCCGGATCGATGGCGCTGGTGCCCGTGACCGTCTGCACGTGCGCGCCGTCGCGCAGGACGCGGTAGGCGGTCGCGCCCGCCACGGGGTCCCAGCGCAGCGAGACGCTCGTCGCCCCGAGGGGCGCGGCCGTGACCGCGAACGGGGACGGCGCCGGGACGTCGATCGTCACGGGCGCGGCGACCGGGCTGGCGTTGCCGGCGGCGTCGACGGCGACGACGGCGTAGGCGACCGGCCGCCCGGTCGGCGCGGGCGCGTCGAGGTACGTCGAGGTGGCAACGGAGCCGATCTGGATGCCGTCGCGCAGCAGGCGGTAGGCGACGACGCCCTCCGCGGGCGGCGCGGCGTTCCACGCGAGCTGCACGCCCGCACCGGCCAGCGTGGCGGTCAGGCCGGTCGGCGTCCCGGGCGGCGTTGTGTCCGGCCCGCCGCCCCCGCCGGGCACCGTGACCTGCAGCGTCGCGCCGGCCGCCGTGACGGCGCCGGCCGTGATGCTGATGCCGCTGACGGGGTCCGTGAAGGTCTGGCCCGGCAGCAGCGCGGCGTCGCCGAAGGTCGCCGTCCCCGGCGTGGCGTCGAGCAGCTTCGAGCGCTCGATGGTGGTGTAGTCGGGCGCGAGCCGCAGCAGCACGCCCTGCGTGGCCGGGTCGGAGGCCGAGAACTGCTCGAAGGGCCCGCCGGCCGCGGCGCGCAGGTCGCAGTAGATCCACTCCCCGGAGCTGCGCCGGATGCGCAGCGACTGCACGCCCGACGACGGCGAGGACAGCGGCGCGACGGTGTACGTGCCGCTCGTGGTCGCCGTGCGCTCGTTGGCCGGCGCGAGCCAGCCGAGCTGCCCCTTGTGGTAGCCGTTGAAGTGCACGGTGGAGCCCTGGCCCATGATCGTGAACGGGTCGCCGTACTCCACCAGCGGGTCGCACGTCGCCGACAGCGTCACGACCGCGCCGGACTGCCGGCAGGTGAGGGTGCTCGCGTGGTCGACGCCGAGGTTGTGGCCGAGCTCGTGGCCCATCACCCGCAGGTCGGGGTAGCCGTTGATCCACGACTCCTGCCCCGGCATGTAGGCGAGGCCGGCCCAGCCGCACGCGGACGTGTACGGGAAGACGTAGACGAAGTGGTTGTAGGCGATGCCCGCGCCCGAGGCCACGCGGGCCTGCCCGCCCCAGGTGCTCCAGTTGCAGGGGCTCTGGGACGACGGGATCGTCACCCAGTCGAACACGTCGCCCGTGAGGTGCAGCTGGCCGAACGACTGCTCCTCGTAGTACGCGGCGACGGACCCGGGCCCCGTGAAGTACGCCTGCTCGATCTGGGCCGGCGTCCACGGCTCGACGGGGTTGTCGGCGAAGTTGACGAGGATGACGGCCACCTTGCGGGTGCCGACGATCGGCGTGCCGCCGAGCAGCCGGCGCTGGGCCGCCAGGCGCGTCACGCGCCGCGCCGTCAGGACGTCGCCGCGGCGGCTGCCCGCGACGCGCACGCGGTCGCCCGTGTGCAGGTCGAGCGGGCGGCCGGCGGGTGCGCGGAGCGTCAGCGTGGCGCGCGGCGTCTGCAGCAGGTAGCGCCAGACTGGCGACTGCAGCGTCCGGTCGACGCTGTGCACGACCTGCACGGTGCCGGTGACGGTCGTCGTCGCGGCGTGCGCCGGCGCGCCCCCGAGGGCGAGCAGCGCGAGGGCCAGCGCGGCGAGGACCGCGCGGCGGCGGAGTCGTGCAGCCGTCACTCCCCATCACGTCGGCGCCCGCACGCGTGCGGACGACACCCGAACGGAGGATCGGCGGCCCGGGCCGGCCGTCAGTGCTCGTCGCCGTCGCCGTCGTCGTCCGGCGCGGGCCGGTGCGCGCGGCGGCTCGATCAGCACGCGGCCGACGCGGTTGCCGTCGATGGAGAGGACGCGGATGCGCCGCCCGTCCACGTCGATCTCGTCGCCCGGCTGGGCCAGGCGCTCCAGGCGCTCCACCACCAGGCCGCCGATGGACTCGCTGTGCACGGTGTCGCCGGGACGCAGGCCGTCCTCCTCGAGGTCGACGAGCGGGGTGTCGCCGTTGGCCACGACGGCGCCGGAGGAGAGGCGGCGGATGCCGGCCGGGCGATCGCTCTCGTCCTCGATCTCGCCGACGATCTCCTCGACGATGTCCTCCACGGTGACGACGCCGGCGAGCGTGCCGTACTCGTCCACGATGGCGGCGATCGACACGCGCTCGTGCTGCAGGCGGGCCAGGAGCCGGTCGAGCGGGATGGTCTCCGGCGCGATCGGCATCTCGTGCACGAAGGTCGTGACGTCCTCGTCGCCGCGATCGTCGAGCAGCGCGGCCGTGAGCTCGCGCGTGTAGACGACGCCCAGCAGGCCCTCGTCCTCGGGGTCGACGACCGGCACGCGCGAGCGCCCGGCGTCGAGTGCGCGCCGCAGCACGGTCTCGACGGTCTCGCCGGCCTTGGCCAGCACGAGCCGCCGCCGCGGCGTCATGACGTCGCTGGCGCGCCGCTCGTCGAGGGTGAAGGCGCCGCGCAGGATGCGGGCGTCCGTCTTGTCGACGCCACCGCCGCGCGACGCGTCGCCGATCAGCAGGCGCAGCTCGTCGAGGCTCGGGCTCGAGCCGTGGCCGGTGGCCGGGGTGCCGCCGAACAGCCGCACGATGCTGTTCGAGGCGACGTTGAGGACGTTCACCAGCGGTCGCAGTACGCGGTGGAACACCTCCAGCGGGACGGCGCAGAACATCGCCACCCGCGGCGCCGAGCCGATGGCGAAGCTCTTGGGGGCCTGCTCGCCGATCGTGATGTGCAACGAGGTCATGATCAGCAGGGCCAGGATCGTGCTGAGGGCCGCAGCGGCCCCGTGTCGCAGCGCCGTCGACTCGAACACGGGCTCGAGCAGCGCCGCGATGGTCGGCTCGCCGAGGGCGCCGAGGGCCAGCGAGGCGATCGTGATGCCGAGCTGGCAGGCCGCCAGGTACTCGTCCAGGTGGGACGCCTGCCTGCGCGCCAGACGGGCCCGCGACGTGCCCTCCTCGGCCAGGCGCTGCGGCCGCACGGACACCAGCGCGAACTCCGCGGCCACGAAGAACCCGTTGATCAGCACGAGCAGGCCGATCGCGATGAGGCTGAACGTGGTGCTGCTCACGTCGTGCCCCGTAGTGTGGCCCCTGGAGCGGCAGCCGACAGGCGGGGGACACATGACCCGGTGCGGGAGCCGATGCTTCGAGGGTGAACGGAGCACAGACTGCGGCCCAGGCGCTCCTGCGCATCGCCGCCGCCGAGGCGGACGGGCGCATCAGCTCGTTCGACGCGATCCTGGCCCAGAACGCCGTCGCGGTGGTCGGCGTCTTCGGCCTCGAGCGCCTGGACGAGTCGACCCGCCTGGAGCGCGAGGCGGTCCTGCTGCGCTGCGGCGTCTCGCTCGCCGCGGTGGCCGCGCAGCCCGAGGACGCCGAGCGCGTCCGCGCGTCGCTGGCCGAGCCCCGCCGGCGCCTGACGCCCCGCGCCGCCGCGCGCGCGGCGTAGCGCGTTCGCGCTCACCACGTGGTTCCGCGCACGACGCGGTGCTACCGCGCCTGATGCGGCGCTGAAACCGCCGGCTGACGGCACGCCGCTCAGACGTGCGTCTCCTGCGGCTCGTGCGCGACCGGCGCGCCCTTCGAGGCCGGCAGCAGCACCGCCGCGCCGAGTGCGGCCAGGAACAGCGAGATCGCGCCGACCAGGAACGCGCCGTGGTAGCCCGCGAGCAGTGCCGCCGGCGAGCCCGAGGACTCGCCCGAGGAATCGCTGCGGCTGGCCGCGATCGCCGTCAGCGTCGCCAGCCCGATCGCGCCGCCGAACTGCTGCACCGTCTGCATGACGCCGGACGCGAGGCCGCTGAGCTCCGGCGCGACGTCGCTGGTCAGGATCATGAAGATCGGCATGAAGGCCATGCCGATGCCGACGCCGATCAGCAGCTGCGACGGCAGCACGTCGACGACGTACGAGCCGTCGGCCGAGGCGCGGGCGAGCAGCAGCACGCCGGCGCCGCCGAGCAGCAGGCCGATCACGAGCGCCCGCCGCGGCCCGATCGTCATGGCGATCCTGGCCGAGAGCCCGATCGAGAGGATGCCGAGCGCCAGGGTCGCCGGCAGGAACGCGAGGCCCGTCTGCAGCGTGGAGAACCCGAGCACCTCCTGCAGGTACAGGGCGCCGAAGAAGAACCAGCCGAACATGCCCGCGACGACCAGCACCGAGATCGCGTTGGCGACGGTGAAGGAGCGCGAGTGGAAGAGGTCGAACGGCACGAGCGGCTCGGCCGTGCGGCGCTCGATCACGATGAACGCGGCGACGAGCGCGACGGCCAGCGCGAGCAGGGCGATCGTCACCGGGTCGGTCCAGCCGCGGTCGACGGCGCCGACGATGGCGTAGACGCCGATCGCCAGGCCCGAGACGATGGTGATGGCCCCCGGGACGTCCACGCTCGGGCGCTGCTCGGTGACCGGGTCGGCGTCGAGCAGCCGCGGGGCGAGCACGAACACGGCGATGCCGATGGGCACGTTGACCAGGAAGATCCAGTGCCACGACAGCGATGCCGTCAGCACGCCGCCGAGCAGCACGCCGATCGAGCCGCCGCCGGACGCCGTGAAGCCCCAGACCCCGAGCGCACGCGCGCGCTCGGCCCCGTCGGTGAAGGTCGCGATCACGATGGCGAAGGCGACGGCGGCCATGACCGCGCCGCCGACGCCCTGGATCCCGCGCGCGGCGACGAGCATCCACGGCTCCTGGGCCGCGCCGCACGCGGCCGAGGCGAGGGTGAAGATGGCGATGCCCGCCATGAACAGGCGGCGGCGCCCGAACAGGTCGGCGAAGCGGCCGGCCAGCAGCAGGAAGCCGCCGAAGCCGATCAGGTAGGCGTTGACGACCCACGAGAGGCCGGTCTGCGAGAAGTCGAGGTCGTCCTGGATGGTCGGGAGGGCGACGGTCACGATCGTGCCGTCGAGCACGATCATCAGCTGCGTGAAGCAGAGCAGGACGAGGGCGTACCAGCGTCGGCGGGAGGGCTGGATCATGCGCGGCAGGATGCCCGTCCCCGCCCTGGCGTGCGCCGGATGGGACGTCTGTCTCCCGTTACGAGTCGCGCGCGTCCGTCAGCGCGGACTCGGCTGCGGCGAGCGTCTCCTCGGCCGCGGCGAGATCGGACTCGGCGTCGCGCAGCTGCTCGCGGCAGCGCTCGGCCGCGGCCTCGGCCTCGCGCAGCGCGCGGGTGGCGGAGGAGACCGACTGGCGCGCCGCGCGCTGCGCGTCGCGCGCCGCGTCACGGGCCGTGCGGGCCTCGTCGATGCGGGTGCGCCGTGCGGCGGCGTCGGCCTCGCGCTGCCGGCGCGCCTCGGCAGCCTCGGCACGCCGCTGCGTCTTCTCCGGCGGCGCGTCGGCGGCGGGCTCGGGCTCGGCCGGCGGCGCGGCGCGCGGGCGCTCGCGGGCCGGCCGGCCGGGTGTCGGGCGGCGCGGCGCCGACGACGTGCCGAGCAGCGCGCCGAGCCCGGCCGCGACGATCTCCTTCTCCAACCGGCCCGACAGCGCCTGGTCGCGCTGCTCCGGGTCGATCGCGGCGGCGTGGAGCGTCTCGCGGACGTGCTGCAGGGTCTGCTGCGGCAGGTCGGGGTCGACCTCCCGCGCCACCTGGACCAGCGCCTCCACCGCCTGGCGCTCGCGCGCCGTGGCGGCCCGCAGGGCGGCGGGGTCGCCCGCGGCGGCGGCCTCCGTGAGGGCGTCGGCGGCGCCTCGCAGCTCCTCGACGCCGTCGGGCGCGGCGCGGACGACGCGGTTGACCATGCCCGCGGCCGCGGTGGGTCGTTTCAGGCCCGCGACGACGCGGGCACCGGCGCGGTCGCCCTCCTGCCGCAGGCGCTTGGCGGCGGCGTCGCGCTCGGCGACGAACGCGGCAGGGTCGAGGCCGTAGAGGCGCTCCACCTCGTCGGCGGCGGCCATCGCGGCAGCGTACGGCAGCGGTGCGCCGGGCGGCTAGCGGCTCTTCGCGGTCGTCTTGCGCGAGCGCGTGCGCTTCGACGAGCCGCTCTTCGCCGTCGTGCCCTTGGCGGCCGTGCGCTTGGCGGTGGTGCGCGCCGCGCTGCCGTTCGACGACCGCGCGCGCCCGCCCTTCGACGCTGCGCCGTTGCGGCCGCCGCCCTTGCGGTTGGACGTCGCCGACTCGAGGCTCGCCATGAGCGCGTCCAGCAGCTGCGCGGGCGCCTCCTCCTGCGGCCGCTCCGGGACGTGCACCTCCTTGCCCTTCGCCTTGGCGTGGATCACCTTCAGCAGGGCGTCGCGGTACGTGTCCTCGTAGCGGGTCGGGTCGAAGTCGCTGGTGAAGCGCTCGATGAGCTCGAGCGCCGCCTGCTTCTCCTTGCGGCCGACCGCCGCCTTCGGCACGTCGAAGTCGTCGACGTCGCGGATCTCGTCGGCGAAGAACATGCGCTCCAGCGTCAGCACGCGGTCGCGGACGCGCAGGCAGCCGAGCTGCTCCTTCTCCCGCATCACGAAGGTGACGATCGCGGCGAGCTCGGACTCCTCCATGGCGTCGCGCAGCAGCGCGTAGACCTTCTCGGCGTTGCGGTCCGGGCCCAGGTAGTACGTGCGCTCGAAGTAGATCGGGTCGATCTGCTCGTACGGCACGAAGTCCTGGATGTCCATGCCGTGGTAGCCCTCGACCCTGGCCGCCTCGAAGTCCTGGTCCTCGAGGTACACGAGCTTGCCGCTGTCGAGCTCGTACGCCTTGACGATCTCGTCGCCCGGGACCTCCTTGTCCTCCTTCTTGCAGATCTTCTCGTAGCCGATCCGGCCTCCGTCCTTCCCGTGCACGAGCCGGAAGTGCAGGTCGTGCTCGTCGATGGCGGAGTACATGCGGACGGGCACGTTGACGAGCCCGAAGGAGATCGATCCGGTCCAGATGGCGCGCGGCATGAGGAGGTGGTTCCCCGCCGGGCCGTGCGCCGAACCGTCGCGGCCGCCGGCGTCGTACCCTGGCTGGGTGGCCCTGGTCGCCGTCGACGCCCGCATCTCCGAGCGCACGCCCCGCGACCTGCGCGGCGTGGCGCTGCTGGCCGAGCGGCTGGCGCCGACGCTTGGGCCGCCGCGGCGCGTGGAGGGCCGTCGCGACCCGTTCGGCGAGACCGCCTGGGAGGACGATCTCGCGGCCTCGCGCCGGGTGCTCGGTCAGGTGCGCGACGCGGTGGCCGCGGTGCTCGACGCCGGCGACCGGCCGGTCACGCTGGCCAGCGACTGCGCGCTCGCGCTGGGGACGTTCCCGGCGCTGGCAGCCCGGCGTCCCGACGTCCGCGTGCTGTGGCTCGACGCGCACACGGACTACGACACGCCGGCGACCAGCACGTACAGCTTCCTGGGCTGCATGAGCCTGGCCGGGGCGACCGGCGCCTGGGACGCCGGGCTCGGCGACGCGCTGGCGCCGGAGCGCGTCGTCCTCGTCGGCACGCGGGCGCGGCCGGGCGACTTCGACGCCGCCGCGCAGGCCGCCGCCGCGGCGAGCGCGATGACGCTGGTGCCCATCGCCGACGGGACGGCCGAGGCCGTGCTCGACGCCCTCGGTGACGCGCCGGTCTACGTGCACCTCGATCCCGACGTGCTCGACCCGTCGGTCAACCCGGTGCCGTACGCGCGGTCCGGCGGCCTGCCGCTCGACGCGCTGACGGCCCTCCTGGCCGCCGTCGCCGCGCGCGGGCCGGTGCTCGGATTGGAGCTGACCGCGTTCCACAGCGACGACGACCCGGGGCGCCGCCGCGCCCTGGCCGACGACCTGGTCCGGGGCCGTGACCGCGGCGCTCGCGTGAGCTAGCCTGCCGCGCATGCCGTCCTTCCGCTCGAGCGACTCCGCAGCGCTCCGCAAGCGCGGCCTCGTCGCGGCTCTCCTGGCCGTCGCGCTGATCGCGCTCGTCGCCGCCATGCGCCGCTAGCCGCGCTGCGCCGCTAGGTCAGGGCCGTACCGAAGAAGGCGAGGTGGCCGGGGAAGGCGACCTGCCAGAAGCGCTCGTCGTGGCAGCCGTCGGGGAAGGACGGCTCGGCCTCGACGGACGCTGGCACCGGCAGCGCGCCCGCGAGCGCGCGGTTGGCGGAGTAGAACGGGTCGCTCCGGCCGCAGGCGACGCGCACCGGCGTCGCGAGCCCTCCGGCGTGCCGCAGCACGTCGTGGGCCGCGTAGTCGTCCGGTCCGTCGAAGGCGTCGGCGACGGCATCGGCCTGCTCGGCCTGCGACGTCCACAGCGCGGCGGCCGAGACGGCCACGGCGCGCACCGGCAGGCGCTGCTCGACCCCGGCCAGCAGCGCGCCGAAGCCGCCCATCGACCAGCCGTGGATGCCGAGCGGCTCCGCCACGCCGGCGCGGTCGGCCGCCAGGGGCGCGAGGTCGTCGACGAGCATGGACATGCGGTCCTCGCCGCTCGCCCGGGGGTGCCAGTACGTTCCGCCGGCGTCCACCGAGGCGAGCGCGAGCGTCGACCGCTCCGCCGCGGCGCGGTCGTGGAAGCGCAGCCGGTCGACGACGTCGGCGGCGACGCCGCCCCGGCCGGGCAGCACCAGCAGCAGGCCGCTCGGCGTCTCGGGCGGGCGCGCCACGATCCAGCCGACGGGCCCGTCGACGTGCGGCGACGTCAGCGTGCCGCGCTGCACCTCCCAGCCGCCGGCCGGCACGTCCGTCGGCGGCGGGCCGCAGTCCCGCGTCAGCCGGTTCCAGCCCCGCTCGCCCAGCCGCGCGGCGCCGACGACGCCCGCCACCACGACGCCGCCGGTGGCGATGAGGAACGGGCGCCGGCGCAGGAGCGGCGTCTGGTCATCCGACCCGTCCGGCACCGGGGGAGGATGGCAGGCGCCCTGCGCGGCTGCGAGGGCCCGGACGGTTGGCCCGCGCCCGCGGCGGGAAGATCGCGTCGTGGCCTCCTTCCGCAACCCGTCCTTCGGGCGCATGGTGGACGCGGCCCTCAAGCAGACGGCGGCGGCCCTGCGCGACGCGGAGATCCCGTTCTGCCTCGTGGGCTCGCTGGCCGTGTGGGCGCGGGGCGGACCGGAGTCGTCGCACGACCTCGACTTCGGGGTGCGCGAGAGCGACCTCGTCGCCTGTGCGGAGGCGCTGGAGGGCGTGGGGATGCGCATCGAGATCCCGCCCGAGGACTGGCTCGTGAAGGCCTGGCTGGGCGAGCCCGGCGGCGCCGAGAGCGTGCTGGTCGACCTCATCTACGGCGCGTCCGGCCTGGAGATCACCGACGAGGTGCTGGAGCGCGCCGACATGCTCGACGTGCTCGCCCACCGCATGCCGGTGATGACGGCGACGGACATCCTCTGCACGAAGCTGCTCAGCCTGCGCGAGCAGCACCTGGACTACACGGCGACGATCGCCACCGCGCGGGCCGTGCGCGAGCAGGTGGACTGGGACGACGTGCGGGCCCGCGTCGAGCGCTCGCCGTACGCCCGCGCGTTCTTCACGATGGCCGAGGGGCTCGGCATCTGCCCGGCGCCGGACGGCACGACCGTCGAGACGCCGGTCGAGACGCTCGCCTCGCTGCGCTCCATCCACGAGCCACACGAGCGGGTCCACCGCCGCGAGCTCGCCGAGTGGCTCGCGCAGCGGCACGAGGGAGAGGCGCCGATCGCGGCGACGAGCTGAGCGCCCGTCCCGCGCTGGCGCCGGGGTCTGCGACACTCGGTCCGTGCGCGACGCCGCCCCGCCCGACGCCGACCTGCCGCCGCTGACGCGGTCGGTCGCCGCCGTGCTCGCGTCGATCCTGGAGCTCGACACGGCGGAGGTCCCTGCGCCGCCGGCCGACCACGCCCAGCCCTGGACGGTCTGGCGCAACTGGCTCGGCGGGCGCGGGCTCGGCCTCGTGCCGGTGCAGGAGCCGACGACGTTCGGCTGGCCCGGACCGTGGCTCGCGCTGCTGCGCGCGGACGCGGCCGGCGGGCAGGTCGCGGCCGTCGCCTTCGGGGTGCCGCCCGACCTCGTGCTGCACCCGCTCGGCGGCCCGGAGACGTTCGCCGACGTCGTGGCCGGGTACGTCGTGGCGCCCGCCGACGTCGCGCTGTGGGCGCCGATGGGCTCGCCGGGGCCGTGGAGCGAGGGCCGCGTCGAGGCGCTCGCCGTCGCGTCCGCCGCAGAGGCCCCGATGGTGGTGGTAGAGGAGGCCGTCGCCCACGCCGGGCGCGGGCTCGAGGGCGACCGCTACGGCGCCGGGCACGGCACGTTCTCGAACCCGCTGGCCCGCGGGGTCGACCTCACGCTGGTGGAGGCGGAGCACCTCGAGGCCCTCGAGCTGCCGTCCGGCCCGCTCGACCCGGCCGCCGCGCGGCGCAACGTGGTCACGCGCGGCATCGACCTCAACGCGCTGGTGGGGCGCCGCTTCCGCGTCGGCGAGGTCGAGTGCCTCGGCCAGCGCCTGTGCGAGCCGTGCGCGCACCTGCAGCGGCTGACGGCGCCCGGCACGCTGCGCGGGCTCGTGCATCGCGGCGGCCTGCGGGCGGACGTGCTGACGGACGGCACGATCCGCGTCGGCGACGCGGTCACCCCGCTCTGACGGCGGCGCTCCCGTTGCCGACGGCCGCAGCCGACCGCGTATTCCGCCCACACGGCGGCGTGGTCGGAGGCGTAGCCGTCCGGCGGCTCGCCGATCGGGCAGACGCCGGCGGCCGTGGCGACGAGCCCGCGGTGCAGCAGGTAGTCGATGCGGCCCGGCCGGATGCGGAAGAGCGGCGCCTCGCCCGTCACCACCGTCCAGGCCGCGATGAACTGGCGGCGGCTGACGGGCCAGGTCGGCTGGTCGTCGTCGGCGAGCGGGTCGATGAGGCCGTGCCGGGCGGCGATCGGGGCGACGACGTCGGGGCCGGCGTTGAAGTCGCCGCCGACGACGAGCGGCGTGGCCTCCAGCCCGAGGATGCGGTCGAGCTGGCGCGCCCGGAGATCGGCCGGGCGGACCGACGTGTGGCTCGTCGCGAGCTCGACGGGCGCCCCGCCGGCGCGCACGGTCGCCACGAGCAGGCAGCGCGTGGGGCGGCTCGCCGGCAGGTCGACGACGCGCGGGCCCTCGAGCGCGAGGCGCGACAGGATCGCGAGGCCCTCGCTCCCGAGCTTGTCGGACTGGCAGGCGCCGCGGACGACGTGCTCGTAGCCCAGGAGCTCGGCCGTCTCCGCGATCTGGTCGTGCCGGCCGCGCGTCGAGGCCTCCTGCACGAACAGGACGTCGGTGTCGATGCCGTGCCAGTGCCGGGCCAGGCGCGCCCGCCGCGCAGGCCAGTCGCCGAACCAGCCCCACAGGTTCAGCGTCGCGACGCGGAGTCGCGCCTGCGACTGACCCCCGGCGGCCTGCACTGCGCTTCTCTACCCGCGCGGCGCCCCTCCCGAACGCCGCCGGGCGGCGCCGGACGGCCGGTAGGATGCCGCGATGGCGCTCCCGACGCTGGACGAGCTCGAGGCGGCGCGCCGGCTCATCGCCGCGGCGGGACTGCACCGCACGCCGCTCTGGCGCTCGTCGTCGCTCTCGGAGCGCTGCGGGGCGGACACCTGGCTCAAGCTCGAGCTGTTCCAGAAGACCGGCTCGTTCAAGCCGCGCGGCGTGCTCGTCCGCCTGGCGTCGCTGACGGCCGAGGAGCGGGCGCGCGGCGTCATCGCGGTCTCCGCCGGCAACCACGCGCAGGCCCTGGGCTGGGCGGCGGGGGCCGCGGGCGTGCCGGCGACGATCGTCACCTGGGAGACGGCGCCCGAGGTCAAGCTGGCGGCGGCGCGCGCCTACGGGGCGGAGACGATCCGCGAGGGCGCCACGCCGCTCGACGCGTTCGCGGCGATGGAGCGCATCCGCGCCGAGCGCGGGCTGGTGCTGGTGCACCCGTACGACGACGTCCTCGTCGCGACGGGCCAGGGCACCCTGGGGCTGGAGCTCGCCGACGACCTGCCGGACGCCGCGACGGTCGTCGTGCCGGTCGGCGGCGGCGGCCTGCTGCTCGGCGTCGCCGCGGCGCTACGGGCGCGCGGCAGCACGGCGCGCGTCGTCGGCGTCGAGCCGGTGGGCGCGCCGAGTGTCAGCCGCGGGCTCGCGGCGGGCGCGCCGGTGCCGCTGCGGTCGGTGTCGACCATCGCCGACGGCCTGTCCGCGCCCGTCATCGGCGACCTGCAGCTCGAGCACCTGCCGGGCCTCGCGGACGAGATCGTGCTCGTGGAGGACGACGAGCTGCGCGAGGCGATGCGCGTCCTCGCGGCCCGGGTGAAGATCGTGGCCGAGCCCGCCGGCGCGGCGGCCGTGGCGGCGCTCCTGGCGGGCCGCGTGGCGCCGGGCCCCGGCCCCGTGATCGCCGTCGTGACGGGCGGCAACCTCGATCCGCAGCTGCTCGGCGAGGTGCTCGCGCAGCCGCCGGCCGAGATCTAGCCGCGCCGCATCGACTGCCGGCTGCTGTGGGGCGTCAGGCGGCTTCCAGGGTGGTGGCGGGTCGTCGTGTGAGGGGTGGGCCGAGCCAGCGTCGTTGTCTCCACCAGTCGCGGACGGTGCGTGGGTCGGGCAGCCGGACGCCGTAGAGGTCGGGCGGGGGGTTGGCGAGTGCGGCGGCGAGTCCAGCCTGGAACGAGCCGCCGCGGGCCCAGACGGCCTCGGCGTCCTGTCGGCGCTTGGCATGGGCGTAGGAGCCGGGGCGGTGGCGTTGGGGCGGGGTCGGGGTTGGTGCACTGCTGGACGAAGCGCCGCAGGGCCTCGCCGTAGCGTGCGGCGGTGAGGCCGAGGCCGGTGTAGAGCTCGCCGATGGCGGCCAGGAAGTCGCGGCCGGAGCGGGTGGCGATGAACCGAGGGTCGCGGTGCTGGCTGCAGAGGACGAGGCTGACGCCATAGGCCAGGGGAACGCGTTGGCCGGCGCGCGAGTGCGGGAAGCAGGCCACGCACTTGGGTGCCTTCTTGGGCCCTTCGTGGGTACGGTTCTTGTAGATCCGCGCAGGCCCTCGGGGGCCGGTGCTCCAGACCGGGATGCCGGCCTCGGCCAACGCTCGCTCCCGTTCGCGGTCGGTTCGTCTGCGTTCCATGCGCCGAGTCTGCCGCCACGGCCACGCACGCCGCTGGAGCGCAGGCGCGCAGCTTCGTGCCAGAGCCGCACGGGCGCCGTACGCGGCGCACGTCGGGCGCGCGGTCTGGCCGTGGGGCGCGCGGTTGGTGCCAAATCGGCGCGCCGCCTGGCGGAATCCGACGCTACCCCACGGCGGCACGCTTTGGCGCGCCCGGCCACCGCGGGGCGGACCGAGGGCGCGCGGACGGCGCACACACCGCACGGCTTGCGCGCGGACCGTGCCAAATCGGCCCGGCGATCGGTGGAATCGTCCGAAACGAAATCCCTGCTCATCCGAAGCTGACAGCCCGCCACCAACGTAGGTGCCGGCGCTCCGCACCCGAGGGCAACTCCGCCGCGCCAGCCGTCCGCCACGCCCGTCGTCGGCGCCATCGCCCCGCCGAGCGCCTGGCCGACCGGAAGACGCACCAACCACGCACGCACCGCGCCGCTTCCGCGCGGACCGTGCCAAATCGGCCAGACGGTCCGCGGAATCGGACTAGCCCGACATGCGCTCCTGGACGTCGCCGTAGGGGGCCGACGCCGGCGCCTCGTCGCCGGTGAGGCCCGCGACGAGCGCCGCCGCGGCGGCGAGCGCTGCGCGGTACGTGCCCGATCCCGTCGAGACGCGTGCGACGCCGAGGGCGGCGAGGTCGGCCAGCGGCGGCAGGCCGGGGCTCGCCAGCACGTTGAGCGGCGCCCCGACGGCTGCGGCGAGGGCGCGGATCGTGTCGGCGTCGACCAGGGCGGGCGCGAACACGCCGTCCGCGCCGGCGGCGACGTAGCGCCGGCCTCGCTCGATGGCGTGCTCCAGCCGCTCGGCGGGGTCGCCGGCGCCGGCCCACCAGGCGTCGACGCGGGCGTTGACGAACAGCGGCACGCCCGCGTCGTCCGCTGCCGCCCGGGCCGCGGCGACGATCGCGGCGTGCTCGTCGACCGGCCGCAGCGGGGCCGCCGGGTCGCCGGTGCCGTCCTCGAGGTTGACGCCGACCGCCCCGGCCGCGAGCACGCCCGCGACGGTGCCGGCCACATCGCCGTAGCCCGCCTCCACGTCGGCCGTCACGGGCACGTCGACCGCGGCCGCGACGCGTGCCACGACCTCGAGCATCGCGTCGCGGTCGAGCTCGCCGTCGGGCCGCCCGAGGCTCCACGCGATGCCGGCGCTGGTGGTGCCCAGCGCGGCGGTGGAGGGGAGGGCGGCCAGCGTCCGGGCGCTCGCGGCGTCCCAGGCGTTGGGCAGCACGAACGGGCGGCCCGGGACGTGGAGCGCGCGGAAGTCCTCGGCGCGGCGGACGCTCACCGGCATCCGCGCGACTGTAGTCGCGTCAGACCCGGCGGGTCGTGTTCGTGCCGAGCACGAGGAAGACGAGGACGCCCACGGTGAGGGCGACGGAGAGCAGGGGAAGGAGGGCGGAGATCACAGTCGGGATGCGAGGTCGGGGTGGCTGCCCGTGCCCACGCGGTACGTCGCGGGGCCGGGGGTCGGATGTCCGGGAACCAAAAGGTGCGGAATCCAATCCAATTCTACCCGGTCCGGGCGGGTCCGTGGGCGCGTGTGGCGCGGATCGTCCTCGGGTACCCGTGCGGCATGGCGGACGAGTGGCCCAGCACCCTGTGGCTGCTCCGCCACGGGCAGAGCGCGGGCAACGTCGCCCGCGACGCGGCGGAGGCCGGCGGCCTCGCGCGCATCGACATCGCACAGCGCGACATGGACGTGCCGCTGTCCGAGCTCGGCGAGCAACAGGCCGCCGCGGTGGCGCGCTGGTTCGCGGGGCTTCCGGCGGACGAGCGCCCGACCGCGTACCTCAGCTCGCCCTACGTCCGGGCGGTCGAGACCGCGCGGATCGTGCGCGACGGCGCCGGCGGATCGGGCGAGGTCGACGTCGACGAGCGCCTGCGCGAGCGGGAGTTCGGCGTGCTGGACCGGCTCACGCGCTCGGGCATCACCGAGCTCCTCCCGGAGCAGGCCGAGTTCCGGCGCTTCCTGGGGAAGTTCTACCACCGGCCGCCGGGCGGCGAGAGCTGGTGCGACGTCGGGCTGCGCCTGCGGACGCTGCTCGACGAGCTGCGCTGCGACTACGCGGGCGACCGCCTGCTCGTGGTGACGCACGAGGTCGCGATCAAGATGACCCGCTACGTGCTGGAACGGCTCGACGAGGCCGCCGTGCTCGAGCTCGACCGCGGCGCCGAGCTCGCGAACTGCTCGCTGACGACGTACGTCCGCGAGGGCGACGGCGGCCGGCGGCGCCCGTTCCGGCTCGTGGCGTACAACGACGTCGAGCCGCTCGGCGACGAGGGAACCCCCGTGACGCGGGCGCCCGACGAGCCGGTGGCCCGTGGCTGAGGCGCCCCGCGTCGACGACGCCGTGCTCGCCGCGCATCCCCTGCCCGGCGTGGACGACGAGGACGACAAGGAGGCGCGCGGGCGGGTGCTCGTGGTCGGTGGGTCGGGGGAGACGGCCGGCGCCGCGATCCTCGCCGGGCTCGCGGCCCTGCGCGCCGGCGCGGGCAAGCTGCAGGTGGCGTGTGCCGCGAGTGCCGCCCGCGCGCAGGCGGTGACGCTGACGGAGGCGCGCGTCATCGCCGTCGCGGAGACGCCCGACGGCTGCCTCTCCCCGGAGCTCCCGCCCAGCCTGCAGGAGGCGCTGGCCGGCGCGGCCGCCGTGCTCGTCGGGCCCGGCCTGCTCGGCGAGCCGGCCGCGGTGCGCGCGCATGTCGCCGCGGTCCTCGCCGCCACGCGGGCGTCGTGCGTCGTGCTCGACGCGGCCGCGCTCTACGCCGTCGCCGACGAGCCGCGCCTGCTGGAGCCCTTCCGCGGGCGCGCCGGCTCCATGGCGCAGCGCGTCCACGACCTGGCGGTGTGCGTCCGCGACCGTTTCGACGGAGACGCCGCACGGGTCTGGGAGGACGCGGGCGATTCGAACCAGCTCCGCGCCAACATCGCCTCGCTACCCGGGTTCGGCGAGATGAAAGTGAAGGCGCTCGGCGCCGTGCTCGCGAAGCGCTTCGCTGTCGACGCCGCGCGCGACCTTGTCCCGTCGCACCCGACACTGGGCGACGTCGACTCGCCGCAGGCGCTCGCCGACTACCAGGCCGCCAAGCGGGCCCACAAGGCGGAATGGTCGAAGGCGAGAGCGGCTCGGTAGCTATTCCGGGACGGCCGAGGCGGCCTGACGGCGCGCGAGCGCTGCGCGCCGTGCTCGTCGTTCTCGATGCCCCAGGAGACGATCCGCTCCGGATGGATTCGGATCAGCGACCGAGCGCCGTCGATCGCCTGCGCGCGGCCCCGGATCTCGACGCCGCGCGGACGCCACGGGTCGGTGCTGGCGAGGTCATCGACGACGATCGCCGCCCGTCCCGAGCGTGCAACGTCACGGTACTTCTTCGTTCCTTCGAGGTTTCGACCGCGCACGTCGATCGCATCGTGCTCGCGGTTGTAGCTCAGCCCGACCGGGACGACATGTGGAGTGCCGTCCGCACCCACCGTGGCCAGTCGACCGAGCCGACGGCCCTCCGTGAGATAGGTGAGTTGTGCGTCGGTGAACGCGCTCATCCCAAGTCCTGCCGCGCCACCGCCCGGTCATAGTTCAGCCTCATCATCGCGATCACGTCGCGGACGTCGTCCTCGCTTTCGATCCGCCGTGACGCCGGGCCGGCCCGGCCCGGGAAGACGGGGTGATCGGTGATGCGCCCTTGGTCCCGGAGCTCCGCCCATACGTCCTTCGGAAACGCGAAGTGGGCGGCGTGATCACCGTGAAGGTGGCCGATCTCCCGCTTTCCCACCTTGAACGCGAACTCGCCGCGTCTTCCCGGTCCGGCCTCGATACCGGGCCATGATGTGACCACCTCTGTGATCTGCTCGCTGGCTGTCTGAGTCTCGGGCATGGGTGCCTCCTGATTCGGATTTCGAGGGTTCGCCTCCAGGCTACAAGCTCAAGTGAACTTGAAGTCAAGCCGGATCTGTGCTTCGCTTCGTGCGTGGCTGCACTCCTCACCATCAGCGAAGTAGTCGAAGCGCAGCGGTGTCGCCGCCTCGGCGCTTCGGTTCTACGAGGATCGCGGCCTGATCGAGTCCCAGCGCGCGGGCTCGGGCCACCGGCGCTACGACCGATCCGTTCTCCGGCGGATCGCCTTCATCGTGTTCGCGCAGCGGGTGGGGCTGACGCTGGAGGAGATCGGCGATGAGCTTGCCAAGCTGCCGCCCGGCCGCGTTCCGACCCGCCGCGACTGGTCGCGCCTGTCGCGCGGCTGGTCAGAGCGGATCGATGAGCGGATCGCCGAGCTCCAGCGCCTCAGGGCCGGCCTCACCGAGTGCATCGGGTGCGGGTGCCTCTCGCTGGATCGATGCAAGCTCGCGAATCCGAACGACCGCGCCGCCGGATTCGGGCCCGGGCCCCGCTACTGGATCGGCGATCGGCCGCTGACGTCCCGACGCTGACTGGTTCAGCTCGGCCCGGAAGCGCGGGCCCGCGAGGCGGCGTTCCGCGGCTCGGCCCGCTTGACGCTCGTGTGATCGACGAGCACCGGCCCCAGCATCTGAGCGGCCGCCAGGCCCGCGCGAGATACTGCGTAGGCGATGTCGCAGGGAACGTGGAGGTCGTGCGGAGGATGTACGATGCCTTCGGTCGCGTCGCGCCTAGCGATGCTTCCTGCGTTCCCGACGCGTCGGGATGCGGTCACCGGGTCGGTGCCGTGTCGGCCACGGACACGCCGTGCTGGTCGCGATCTTCGGCGGTGGATGGGCACCCGGGATGAGTGCCGAGCAGCGCTCGAGGGGTACGGGAGCCGGCGATCAGTGCTCGTGGCGGCTCGCTCGCGCCCGTGGCGAGCGAAGCGGGGCCGAGTGTCCAGACCGCCTCGGGATGTCTACACGATTCGCGACGGCAAGATCTCGCTGGACGATCTACGCCGATCCGCGACGACGCCCTCGAAGCCGCCGGGCTGCGGGAGTAGACCACCGCTCTGCCCTATCGGCTGGACTAGAGCAGCGGCGCGGGGCCGTCGCGTTCTTGGTCGTGCCGGGACTTCCGCCTCTCAGCGGCGAGTCGGATTCAGGCGTCGGGGCGTCGCTGCCGATACATCAACCGCAATGTCCGCCTCGTGTCCAGGCAGTGACATGGCATCCGATGACACGCGAGGAGGTTCAAGCTGATGGGTACAAGACGAATGCTGACCGTAGGGCAGGCCGCTGACTACATAGGCGTAAGCCCCAGTTCCATTCGCAAATGGTCGGACCGCGGGCTTGTACAGGCGTATCGCACGCCGGGAGGCGACCGGCGGTTCTCGATCGACGATCTCGACGAGCTCATCCGAGTGCCGCACGGAGCGTCCCCGCAGACTGACCCTCCCGAGCGGCACCGGAGTGTTCTAATGAGGGTTGGCGGCAGGGATAGGCGAGGCTCATCGACTTGACCCCCCCAAGCGTCCCGTGAGAGCGGGCCTCTCTCGGCTCTCGATCAGCACGTCCTCGTAGCCGCCGGGCTGGGAGATTAGGTCACCGCACTGCCCTATCCGCTGGACTAGAGAGCGCTGTACGTCACGACCTGAACAGGTGTCGCTAGCGCGCCAGGCGCACGACCAGCGGCAGGACGACGCGCTGGACCGCCGGCGGGGGCGAGCACATGACCGTCTCGTCGCGGAAGCGGTAGGCGAACTTCGCGATCCACATCGCGCCCTTCCAGCTCGTCGGCATGTTCCGCGCGTTGAAGAGGCCATCCTCGGCTGCCTTTGACGCCTCGGTGAGGAACTCCTCCAGGCGGCCGCCGGGGATGACCTTGCTCCTGGCGTAGAGCGGGCTGCCGCTCTCGTTCTTCAGCTCGTGGCGCACGTTCGGGGCGACGCGGACGGGGCCGTCCTCGGGCCGCAGGTCCTGCCAGGTTCCGGCGAGCTTCACGCGGGCTGTGCCCTCGACGACCTCCCAATACTCCTCGAGGGAGGGGTGGAAATGCTCGGGCAGATGCCCACCGTCCTCGAACCAGGTGTGGACCCAGATGTGCCCGTCGCCCTGCTCGAACGAATAGGCGACGTGGTGAATCGGGTCGCGGACCTTCTGCTGCTCGGCAGTGCCGTCGGTGCTCGCCGTGGTGGTCGTCGTGGTCATCGCGCTACCTCCGCCTTCGCTTGCCTCCTCGATGCCGGACACGCTACCACTTAAGTTACTCTTCGGTAACTATGGCCACGGTCGAGGAGCAAGTGCGCCGCCGGCTGCCGGTCGCCGAGCGGCGGGAGCTGATAGTCGAGGTCGCCGGACGCCTCTTCGGCGAGCGGGGCTACGACGGCACCCGCCTCGATGACATAGCTGCGGCCGCGGGGGTCACGAAGCCGATCCTCTATCGACACTTCGACTCAAAGCGGGAGCTCTACCTTGCACTCCTCGCACGCCACCGGGATGACCTTCCGAGCTTCCTCGATGCGATCCCGGAGGTGGGGTCGCCGCAGGAGCGCCTTCGCGTCGTGGTGGAGGTGTGGCTCACGTACGTCGAGGAGCACGCCTACGCCTGGCGGATGCTCTTTCGCGACACCGGCGGCGGCCCGGAGATCGACGCGTTTCGGGGGGGAGTCCAGGCCCGTGCCCGAGAGGTCCTCGTCAGCATGCTTCGGCGGCTGGGGGGCGGAGGAATCCCGGACGGCGAGCTGGAGCCGCTTGCCGAGCTCCTGCGCAGCGGTATGGCCTCGCTCGTCCTTTGGTGGCTGGACAACCCCGGTGTTCCCCGCACGGCCCTGGTCGATGGCATGACCCGCGTGTGGGCGGGCCTTCTCGCCACGGGCTCCGTCGAAGACTGACGCCGGTTTACGATGATGGCGCTATGGCGCTGCGCGTGGTGGGGGCCGGACTCGGGCGCACCGGGACGAATTCGCTGAAGCTGGCGCTGGAGGCGCTCCTCGGTGGTCGCTGCTACCACATGAGCGAGTGCATGGAACGGCCCGGCGACGCCGGCGTCTGGCACGCGGCGATCCGGGGCGAGGCCGTGGACTGGGATGCGCTTCTCGCCGATTTCGACTCGACCGTCGACTGGCCCGCGTCGGCGTTCTGGCGGGAGCTCAGCACCGCCAACCCCGAGGCGGTCGTGTTGCTCTCGGTCCGCGACTCACCCGAGGCCTGGTGGGCGAGCATGGAGAAGACGATCGTGTCCACCCTGAGCCGGCCGGTGCCCGCGGACGACGAAGAATGGGTGAAGCGACGGGCGATGACGCTGGACCTCATGAGTTCGTTTACGCCCGATTGGAAGGATCGCGAAACCGCGATCGCCGCCTACGAGGCACACAACACGGAGGTTCGCCGGACGGCACCCGCCGGGCGGTTGGTGGAATGGCAACCCGGCCACGGCTGGGAGCCCCTATGCGAGATGCTGGGGGTCGCGGTGCCCGAAGAGCCGTTTCCCCACGTCAACAAGACGGCGGAGTTCCGCCAGTCCCAGGCGCTCGAGGATTGAGCCCGCAGTCAGACAACACAGGAAAGGACCACCATGCACGTTGCCGAGTTCACCCTTCACCCGAAGCCTGGCCACTTCGATCAGGTCGCTGAGATCTACTCGCAGTTCGCCGCCGAGTTCCTGAGCGACCATCCGGCGCTCGAGACCGTCCTGATCCTTGGCGACGAGGCAGCGGGCGTCGTGCGCGGCATCGGCGTGTTCGCCGATCGCGACTCCGCGGACGCCGTCAACAGCGATCCCGAGTTCGCCTCCTTCAACGACGCCGTCGCGCCTCTCCTGGCAGAGGCCTCCGAGCGGGTGGAGCTCAACCTGCTTCACCTCTACACGAAGTAGCCGACAGATCGATCGCGGGAGGGCGAGCCGCATGCGACCAATCCGTACCGTCGCGAGCGCGGCCCTGCTCACCGTGCTCGCAGCCGTCCTGGCCGGATGCGGAGGAGGCGGGGGCGATGAGAGCACCCCGAGCTACTCGGTGCCTCACCTCAAGCTCAGCGACCTGCATCCGTGCCGTCACGTCAATCACCCGACGCGGATGCGCTGCGGGAACATCAAGCTGCCGTTCGAGCGGCAGGATCCGTCACTCGGCAAGACCAAGATCGCGTTCGCCGTCCGGCCCCGGGACGAGACCAGCCGGCCGTCCGAGGGGGCGATCTTCGCCGTCGAGGGCGGGCCTGGATATGGCAGCTCCCGGACCGCGGGCAGCTACCGGAAGCTGTTCGGGCCGCTCCTTAAGCGCAGGGAACTGGTGACCGTGGACATGCGCGGGACCGGGGACTCGGACGCGCTTGACTGCCCCGGCCTCCAGCGCGGGAGCGCCCCGGACTGGATCGCGTTCCCCAACTGCGCTCGCAAGCTGGGTCCGCGCTTCGGCTCCTACCGGACCTCGGCGGCGGCCGACGACATCAACGACGTCCGCCGGGCGCTGGGCTACCGCAAGATCACCCTGTACGGCGACTCGTACGGGACGTTCCTCTCGCAGTCCTACGCCTACAGGCATCCCGACACGCTGAACGCCCTCGTCTTGGACTCGGCGTATCCGGTGCAGGGCGAGAGCGCCTGGTACCCGAGCATCATCTCGACCGGGGTCCGCTCGATGTCGATCTCCTGCCGGCGCTCGCCGAAGTGCTCTGGCAGCGCCACGAAGCGACTCGCGAAGCTGGTCCACTTCCTCCGGGACAACAATCGGGGCGTGGGGCCCCTGGTCGACGCGCTGGGCGGCGCTGGATACAACCCACCCGCGACCTACCTGCGGATCGATCGGGCGGGCACCGACCTGCGCCACGGCCACTCGCTGCCGTGGAAGCGCCTGATCGCCGAGGCGAAGCTGGGCCACGGCCACGTCGAGCACTACTCCGCGATGGACGAGGAGGTGGTGAGCTGCAACGACTACCCGCTGCTGTGGCCCAAGGACGCCTCCGAGGCACAGCGCCGGGTCGACCTCGAGCACGCAGCCCGCACCTACCGCAACCCGGCGCTGAAGCCGTTCTCGGCGACCGACGTCGGGCTCTCCTCGAGCACGCTCTACCAGTACTGCCTCGCCGCGCCGCGCCCGTCGTCGCTATACGAGCCACCGGTTTCGCCAGGGGAGAAGCCCACGACGGCGCCGGTGCTGGTGGTCTCCGGTGAACTCGACAACGTGACGACTCCCTACGAGGGCACGCTGACCGCGAAGGAGTTCCCGGACTCCCGCCACTACATCGCCAAGGGCGCTGGCCACGTCGCCGACCTCTACACGCCGCGCCACTCGAAGGCCGGGATGAAGACCCGCCACTTCCTGCACCACGTCTACGACCAGGGATAGCCCTCCTCAGATCCGCACCTCCTCGCCCATAATCACGGTGCGGTCCTCGGACAGGCGGAAGAACTCAATCGGGCTCGCGGCGTTGTGCCAGAGCACCAGGAACAGCCCCTTGCGCAACCGCCGCAGACCCGGAGCGCTCGTCCTCACGAGGACGGTCCGGGACACGAAATAGGAGGCCTCGTCGAGGTCGATCTCTCGCTCCAGGAGGCCCCCCTTGTCCGCCAGGCGGAGCGTCGCGGGGATGTCGATGTCGTCGTGGTAGCCGAGGCGGGCGGTGATGAGACAGATGCCGTCCGCCGGATCGCCGAGCTCGTCCGCCTCCAGCCGTTCGGGCTCGGGCACGTGCGGAACACGTTCGATCGCGACCGTCATCACGACGACCGTCTCGTGCAGGACGTGGTTGTGTGCCAGGTTCGCGCGGAGCGCCAGCGGCGCCATCCGGACGTCCGCGTTCAGATAGACGCCGGTGCCTGGAACCCGCGGGATCGGGGGCTTCTTGTCCCGGACGGCGGTGACGAAGTCCCCGAGACTGCCCTCCTTCTCGCCGCGCCTCCGGACGACGATCTCCCTGCCGCGCCGCCAGGTGACCATCACGACGAACACGCACGCGGCGATCACGAGCGGGACCCACCCACCGTGGAGGATCTTGGTGAGGGTGGAGGCGAAGAACGCCACCTCGAAGGTCAGGAACACAACCGCGCCGAGCGCGACCAGGGCCCGGCGGGTCCGCCAGATCAGGTGCGCCACCGCCAGGAACAGGATCGTGTTGAGGACGAACGTCCCGGTCACGGCCACGCCGTATGCCGATCCCAGAGCCGTAGACGAGCCGAAGCCGACGACCAGGGCGATGACGGCGGCGAACAGCACCCAGTTGACCCCGGGCGCGTAGATCCTCCCCTCGTGACGCCGGGAGGTGTGGCGGATGGTCATCCGTGGGAGGAACCCGAGCTGCATCGCCTGACGGGTGACGCTGAACGCCCCCGAGATCACCGCCTGCGAGGCGATCACAGTGGCCACGGTCGCGAGGATCACCATTGGCAGCTGCGCCCATTGAGGCGAGAGCAGGTAGAACGGGTTGCTGACCGCGCTGGGTGTTGACAGGAGCAGCGCGGCCTGGCCCAGGTAGTTGAGGACCAGGGCGGGGAAGACGACGAAGAACCAGGCGCGGCGGATGGGTGAGCGGCCGAATTGGCCCATGTCGGCATAGAGGGCCTCGGCGCCGGTGACGGTGAGCACGACCGACCCGAGCGCGATGAACGCGACGCCCGGATGGTTGACGAAGAACTCGACCCCGTAGCTCGGCAGCAGCGCCTTGAAGACCTCGGGGTGGGGGACGATCTTCCCGATGCCGAGGATCGCGATCACCGTGAACCAGATCACCATCACCGGGCGCGAACAGCCTCCCGACCAGCCCGGTCCCAAAGCGCTGCAGCGCGAAGAGCGCCACGAGCACCGCGACCGTGATCGGCACGACCAAGTGGCCGATGCCAGGCGTGGCGACCTTCAGCCCCTCGACCGCCGACAGCACCGAGATCGCCGGCGTGATCACCCCGTCGCCGTAGAACAGCGACGCGCCAAGGATCCCGAGCGTGATCAATACGAACTTGGCCCGCGCCGTCTTGAACTTGGCGCCCTGAAGGAGCGCCGTCAGGGCCATGATCCCGCCCTCGCCGCCGTTGTCGGCGCGCATCACGAAGGTGACGTACTTGAGCGAGACCTCGATCGTGATCGTCCAGAAGACGAGGGAGACGACGCCGTAGACGTCCGCGGAGGTCGTCGACACCGCGTGGTTGTCGGCCGTGAAGACCGTCTGCAGCGCGTAGAGCGGGCTGGTGCCGATGTCGCCGAAGACGACCCCGAGCGCTCCGAGGGCCAACGCCGCGAGACCGGTTCGCGCCGCCGACCCACCTCGATCCCCGCTGGGCTTGGGTTCGGCGGGGGCGCGCTGCTCGGGCACCGGCGCAGGCTACCCGCACCTTCTCCCTCCACCGTTGTCAGGCTTCGGATGAGTTATGTGACGGGTACCGCGTTTCTTTACATCAAAACGTGGTACATAGACATATGTAATGTTCGGCGAAGGGGAGTTGCATGGCTGAGCGCGGCGCCGCGCCGAAGGTCCCAGAGCTCCAGCGGAGGGCGCTCAAGGCTGCGCGCTACCTGTTCACGCCGCTCCTTCCCGACGACTACCTGGAGCTGATCAATCCGCTGTGGTCCACCCGCGAGCTCCGTGGCCGGATCGAGCGGATCGAGCGCGAGACGCCGGACGCCGTCACGGTCCTGATCCGCCCAGGCTACGAGTGGCCGGGGCACAAGCCCGGGCAGTACACGCGCGTCGGGGTCGTGGTCGACGGCGTCTTCCACTGGCGCGCGTACTCGCTCACCTCGGAGCCTGGACGTCCCGACGGGCTGATCAGCATCACGCCCAAGCTGGTCGACTCCGGCAAGGTCTCGCCCTACCTCGTCAAGCGGGCCAGGCCCGGGGACGTCGTCCGCCTCGGCGGCGTCGAGGGCAGCTTCGTGATGCCGGACCCGACACCGGAAAAGGCGCTGTTCCTCAGCGCCGGCAGCGGCATCACCCCGATCATGAGCATGCTCCGCGACCTCGATCGGCGCAGGGCGGACACGGATTGCGTCCACGTCCACTCCTCCCGCACCGCGGAGGGGGTCATCTTCGGTGAGCAGCTCGAGCGCCTCGAGGCCCGCAACGACCGCTACCGCGTGACGCTGCGACTGACCGGCGAGGAAAAGCGGATCAAGCCGAAGGACCTCGACGACCTCTGCCCCGACTGGCGCGAGCGCGAGGCTTTCCTCTCGGGTCCCGGGGACCTGCTCGACGCCATGACCGAGCACTGGGAGCGGGAGGGGGACGGCGACCTCCTCCACATGGAGCGGTTCCAGCCGAAGCTCGCCCTCCACGACGAGGGCGAGGGTGGGCGCATCACCTTCGCCGCGAGCGACTGCGAGACGACGGCGGAGGGCGGCAAGCCCATCCTCGTCGCCGGAGAGGAGGCCGGCCTCGACCTCCAGTTCGGCTGCCGTGAGGGAATTTGCCACACCTGCATCGGAAAGCTTTGCTCCGGGCAGGTTCGGGACCTGAGAAACGGGAAGGTGTACGGCCAGGACGGGGAGATGGTCCGCATCTGCATCAGCGCCCCCGAGGGGGACGTCGAGATCGACCTATGAACACCAAGGAGGACGACAACGTGAGCACGACCGAGATCGAGAGCCCGCTCGCCCACCTGACGGCCGAGCAGATTGACGAGCTCGAGAAGGAGTTCAACGCCATTCACGACGAGGTGCTCTCCGAGCTCGGCGACCGAGACCGGCGCTACATCGAGAGCATGATCGAGATGCACCGGCGGCTCGGCGTGATGGGCCGGGCGTTCCTGGTGGCCTCCCGCTTCAAGCCCGCCTGGCTCGCTGGGACCGCCACGCTCTCGCTGGCGAAGATCCTCGAGAACATGGAGATCGGCCACAACGTCCTGCACGGTCAGTGGGACTGGATGAACGACCCTCAGATCCACTCGTCCACGTGGGACTGGGATACGGCGTCGACCTCGGAGGCGTGGAAGCACTCCCACAACTACATCCACCACACCTACACGAACATCCGCGGCAAGGACAAGGACCTCGGCTACGAGATCATGCGGATCGACCCGCATCAGAAGTGGCATCCGGTCTACCTCCTCCAGCCGCTCTACAACCTCGCGCTGATGGCGTTCTTCGAGTGGGGCGTCGCCGTCCACGACCTGGACATCGAGGCGATCCGCTCCGGGGAGAAGTCCAAGAAGCAGCTCGGCTCGGAGCTCAAGGGAATCTGGGGCAAGGCTCGCCTGCAGATCGCCAAGGACTACGTCGCGTGGCCGCTGATCAGCGCGCTCGCCAACGCGGCCGTCGAGGGTGCCCTGGCGGCCCGCCGCCCGAGCTCCCGCCGGGAGCGGCTGCGCAAAAGGACGCGAGGCGTCGTCGCCCGCGCCCGCCGGCGCGGACGCGGACGCGAGGTTCTCGGGGACGTCGCTCTCGCCGCGTTCGAGGGCGGCGCCAAGTCGTTCAAGTCGACCCTCTGGGCGAACTTCACGGCGAACATCGTCCGCAACGTGTGGGCCCACGCGATCATCTTCTGCGGCCACTTCCCTGACCAGACGTACACGTTCAGCCAGGAGGAGGTCGAAAACGAGACGCGTGGCGCCTGGTACGTGCGTCAGCTCGTCGGCGCGGCCAACATCGAGGGCAGCCCGCTGTTCCACGTGATCAGCGGCAACCTCGGCTACCAGGTGGAGCACCACCTGTACCCCGACATGCCGAGCACGCGCTACGCAGAGATCGCGCCGCGGGTCAAGGAGATCTGCGAACGGTACGACCTGCCGTACAACTCCGGCCCGTTCTTCCAGCAGGTGGGGATGGTGAACCGCACCATCCTGCGCCTCGCCTTTCCCGGTGGGGGGCCGCGACCGAAGCCCGGCCCCTACCACGGGGATGACGGCGCCGCCGTGGACGCGTCGTCCAACGGCCACGGCGCCGCGTCGAACGGCCGGCCCGCCGAGCCGGAGCCAGTGGCCGGCGCCGGCTAGCCCGTCGTCGCGGTCGACGGCTCCGGAACGCGCCGGTCCGGGAGCACGACGAAGCCGAGGGCGGCGATCACGAGACCGCGGCGCAG
>CAVYFW010000001.1:0-30654 GCA_963767885.1 uncultured Actinomycetota bacterium | reverse complement strand
CGCCCGCCGCTGCGAACGAGGCCCTCAACATCGTCAACGGCGACGTCTTCCGCTGGCGCCGCCTGTGGCCGCGGCTCGCCGCGGCGCTCGACGTGGAGTCGGAGGGCTACGACGGCGCGCCGCAGCCGCTGGAGCAGCAGATGGCCGACGCCGGCGACGTCTGGCCCGACCTCGTGCGGCGCCACGGCCTGCGCGACCTGCCGGTCGAGACGCTCGCGTCGTGGTGGCACACGGACGCCGACCTGGGACGCACCGTCGAGACCTTCACCGACATGGGCCGCAGCCGCCGCCTCGGCTTCCAGGGCGTGCGCGACACCGAGTCCTCGTTCACCGATCTCTTCGACCGCCTGCGCGCCGAGCGGATCGTGCCGTGAGCACCGCGCTCGGCGCTCCGTCCGGGAGGTAGCCATGCGCGCGCTCCGCTTCCACGCCGCCCGCGACCTGCGTATCGAGGACGTCGCCGAGCCACCCGAGCCGGGTCCGGGCCAGCTGACGGTGCAGGTGGCGACGTGCGGCATCTGCGGCACCGACCTGCACGAGTACATCGCGGGGCCCATCGTCACGCCCGCGCGGCCGCACCCGCTGACCGGCGCGCAGAACCCGCAGATCCTCGGGCACGAGTTCGCCGGCGAGGTCGTCGCGGTCGGCGAGGGCGTCACGCGTGCGGCCGTCGGCGACCGCGTGGCGGTCATGCCGCTCGTCTTCTGCGGGCGCTGCCGCTACTGCGTGCGCGGCCTGCCGCACCTCTGCGACCGCATGGGCTGCGTCGGCCTCTCGCACCGCTGGGGCGGCATGTCGCCGCTGGCGACCATCGACGAGTTCCAGGTCGTGCCGCTGCCCGAGGGCGTGACGCTCGAGCAGGGCGCGCTGATCGAGCCCGCCGCCGTCGGCGCCTACGGCGTCGAGCGAGCCGGCGTGAAGCCCGGCGACCGCGTGCTGATCACGGGCGCGGGCCCCATCGGGGCGCTGGCGGCGCTGTGCGCGCGGGCCGCGGGCGCGGCGGCGGTGTTCATCTCGGAGCCCAACGCGGCACGCCGCGCGCGGGCGGAGGCGCTGGGCGTCGCGACGGTGCTCGACCCGTCGAGCGGCGACGTCGTCGAGGAGCTGCAGGAGCGCACGGGCGGCCTGGGCGTCGACGCCGCGGTCGAGTGCTCCGGCCATCCGCGCGGCCTCGACACGGCCGTGCGCGCGGTGCGCAAGCGCGGCACGGTGGCGCAGGTCGGGCTGTTCGTCGGAGAGGCCACGGTCGATCCGATGCTGTGGTGCCTGCACGAGGTGACGATCGTCGGCACCTGGTGCTACTGGGTCTACGACTTCGACCGCATCGCGGCGCAGATCGCCGCCGGCGACCTGCCCGTGGAGCGCGTCGTGACGCGCCGGGTCGACCTCGACGGGGCGCCCGACGCCTTCGCCGACCTCGCCTCGGGCACGGCCGACGAGATCAAGGTGCTGGTCGCGCAGTGAGGAGGAGAGGATGAAGGCCCTGGTCTTCGCGGAGCCGCGTCGCGCCGTCGTCGAGGACGTCGACGTGCCGGGCATCGCCGCCGACGAGGTGCTCGTGCGCTCGCGCAACGTGGGCATCTGCCACTCGGACTTCGAGCTGTACGAGGGCCGCTACATCATCCCGGTCTCGTATCCGATCATCCCCGGCCACGAGTGGTCGGGTGAGATCGCCGAGGTCGGAGCGGCGGTGCAGGGGCTGGGGCCGGGCGACCGCGTCGTCGGCGAGTGCGTGGTCAACAACGGCGACGACCACTTCGGCTTCTCGATCAGCGGCGCCAACGCCGAGTACTTCGTGGCCAAGGCGTCGTGGCTGCACCGCCTGCCCGAGGAGCTGTCGTTCGCGCAGGGCGCGTTCGTCGAGCCGTTCTCGGTCGCCTACAGCGCGTCCGTGGCGGCCGGCGGCATCGACGCCAGCGACCGCGTCGCGGTCATCGGCGGCGGCCCCATCGGCCTGCTCTGCGTGATGGCGGCGGCGACGATGGGCGCGCAGGTGACCCTGGTCGAGCCGCAGGCGCAGCGCCGCGCGCTCGGCGTCGAGATCGGCGCCGCGGGCACGCTCGACCCGACGGCGGGCCCGCTGCGCGAGCAGGCGTTGGACACGACGGACGGCCGCGGCTTCGACGTCGTCATCGAGGCGGCGGGCGCGCCCGCGGCGATGGCCAGCGCGCTCCCCATCGCGGGCCTCAACGGGCGGGTGGTGATGGTCGGCATCGACGTCGGCGGCTCCGCGCCGGTGGAGATCGGGCTCGTCCAGTCGAAGGCGCTGCAGGTGCGCGGCATCATCGGCTCCGCCGGGCTGTGGCCGCGGACGATCCGCTTCATGGCCACGAGCGGCCTCGACATGTCGGCGCTCCTGACGGCGAGCTTCCCGCTGGCCGACGCCACGTCCGCGCTCGACGCGGCACGCGACACCTCGCGCAACGTCAAGGTGCAGATCGAGTGCTGACGGCATGAGGGCCGCGGTCTTCCACGGCCCGCAGGACGTCCGCATCGAGCAGGTGCCCGAGCCCGGGTCGCCCGGTGACGGCGAGCTCGTGCTCGAGGTGCTGCGCGCGGCGATCTGCGGCACCGACTCCTCCGAGTGGGATCACGGCCCGATCCTGTGCCGGCCCGGCGTCGTGCTCGGCCACGAGTTCGTCGGTCGCGTCGTCGCGGCGGGCGCGGGCGTGGACGCGTTCGGCCCCGGCGACCGCGTCGTCTCGGGTGCCGGCATCTCCTGCGGCCACTGTCGCTGGTGCCGCGCCGGGCGGACGAACCTGTGCGCCGAGTACCGCACGCTCGGCCTGCAGGTCGACGGCGGCCTCGCGGAGCTCGTCACCTCGCCGGCGGCCATCTGCCGCGCGGTGCCCGACGCGGTCGACGACGACGCCGCGGCGATGACCCAGCCGTTCGCGGTCGGCCTGCACGCCGTCGCGCGCGCCGGGGTGGGCGCGGACGACGCCGTCGCCATCATCGGCTGCGGCGGCATCGGCGCGTTCATCGTCGCCGGCTCCGCCGCGCGGGCGACCGGCGGCCGCGTCGTGGCCCTCGACATCGACGCCGACCGCCTCCAGACGGCGCGGGCCCTCGGCGCGCACGAGGCGGTCGACGCGAGCGGCCGCGACCTGGCGGAGCTCATGCTGGAGCTGACCGACGGCGTCGGCTTCGACGTCGTGATCGAGGCGAGCGGCGCCCCGCACGCCCCGGCGGCGGCCATCGCGTCGGCTCGCCGCGGCGGCCGCGTGCTGCTGGTCGGCCTGCACGGCGCCCCGCGCGAGCTCGACCTGACCCGCATGACGCTGCGCGAGGTCGACGTCTTCACGACCGTCGCGCACGTCTGCGACTCCGACCTCCCGGCGGCGCTCCGGCTGCTGGCCGAGACGGACATCGCCCGCGTGGTGGCCGGCCCGCGCATCCCGCTCGACGCCCTGGTCGAGGACGGCCTACGACCGCTGGCCGAGCGGCGGGCGAGCGGCAAGATCCTCGTCGACCCGGCCTGACGGCGTCCATCGTCGCGGCGCGCTGCGGGCTGCCATTTGGGCGGCGCGGTGCGCCCAATTGGCACGGTCCGTGACGCCGGCGTGCGGTCCGTGCGGCTTTCGTGCGCGTCGCCAAGGGCCGCTGGTGCGAGGTCGCTCGCGAGCGCGGTGACGACCGCGTCTCGGCCGGTCGGCACCTACGTTGATGGCGGCCGTGGAGCTCCGGATTTACAGGGGCTTCGTACTGGCAAGAGTGGCGCGGTCGCACGGCGCGCGCGCGCGCGCACCGGCGTGGCGCGCGTTGACGGCGGACGCTGCCGGCACGGCGGCGGCCGATGCGACCGCGCGACGCTGTCGGTCGTGGCAGGGTGCGCGACGTCAGCCGGGTAGGGCGTCCCCGTAGATGAACCAGCGCGTTGCATCGATCCTTGCCGTCCAACCTTCGTCACCGAGAAGTCCCTGCAACTCCTCCGGCTCGTAGAAGACCTCGACGACCTGGAACTCCCCTCCGTCGTGCACCCGGCGGAGCTCCAGGTCCGAGTCGCGTCGGATGACGTAGGAGTCCGCGACCTCCTCGCGGTTGTCGATGAGGAAGACCCGACCTCCCGGTTCAAGACAGGACCGCACGAGTGACCAGAAGTCCAAGAATCGGGGCCGCGGCACGTGCGAGAGCCAGAAGGAGAAGAACACGACGTCATAGGTCCGCGTCGGCGCCACGTGATCGGCGGCACGGTGCCACTCGGGTCTGCGGCGCTTCGGCCCCAGGTCTCGGTGACGCACGGCCGCGTGCCACGCCGCAATCCGTGCGCCAGCTCCGGCTCCGCGCGGAAGTCCGGCGCGCCGTGTCGCGTCCGCGCACGGCTCGGCGCCCGCTGCTCGGCGCCGCCGCTCACGTGGCCGCTCGCGGGTCCCTGCACGCGAAGCGCCGGCGGCAGCTCTCGTGCGCGCCGCGCGGCATCGGCGGTCGGGCGCAGGAGGAGGGAGGAGGGAGCGCCCGACCGCCGCGCGGGTGGAGGGGTCAGGCGGGGTGGTCGTCCTCGTAGCGGATGTAGCCGGCCTCCTCGAGGCTGGCCGCGGGCGCGTAGCCCCAGATCATGAAGACCGGCTCGTCGCCCGTGTTGTGGAAGCCGTGGTAGTCGTTCTTCGGCACGAACACGACCTCGCCGGGGCCGAGCTCGACGTCGGCGTCGCCCACGCGCGCGATGCCGTGACCGGAGACGAGGTACTCGAACTCCTCGGCGTTCGGGTGGCGGTGGATGTCGTGCTTCGCGCCGGGCGGGAAGACCGTGATGCCGAAGACGGAGTGCTCGGCGCCGACCGTGTCCTTCGTCAGGAGCCAGCGGACGTCCATGTCGACCCAGCCGTCCTCGGCGCGCAGCACGCGATCCGTCGGCGTCCCGTCGAAGCTCGTCTTCATCGGATGCTCGCTGACGCGCCTGATCGTCTCGGCCACGACGCCCGCCCCTTCGCTCGTGCAGGGCTTCATTGCCCCGCAGCGTCGTTCATCATAGCTGAACGCTACTGCTCGGTGGGACTACTCGCTCACCGGGAGGTCGGGCGTCGCACCGGCCCGTGCCTGGAGCAGCGGAAGCACCGCCGAGAGGTCGGCGTCGGCCAGGCCGCGGGCCGCCGCGTCGTCCGCCACGGCCCGTAGGAGCGCCGTCATCGGCAGCCCGTCGGCGCTGTCGCCGGCGGCCTCGACCGTCAGCCGGAGGTCCTTCGCGAGGTTCGTGATGAAGAACGTGGGCGTATAGTCGCGCTGGACGAGCGGCCCGGACTTGTAGCCGACGAACGGCGAGGAGACGGACGAGCCCTTGACGACCTCGAGCAGCGCCGCGCGGTCGACGCCGTGGGCCTCGCCGAGCACGATCGCCTCGGCCAGCCCCTGGTTCGTCGATGCGATGAGGATGTTGAGGGCGAGCTTCACCACCCGCGCCTCGTCGCCGTCGCCGACGTGGAAGCGCTTCGCCGTGAAGGCCTCCAGGTACGGCGTCGCCGGCGGCCAGCGCGTCGGGCGGCCCGGACGTGATCGCGGTCAGGTTGCCCGCTCGTACCACCACCGGATTGCCGCTGACCGGGGCGCGCAGGTACCGCACGCCATGGGCGTCCGCCGCCTCCGCGACCCGGGCCGACGCCGGCGGGGAGATCGTGCTCATCTCGATCAGCAGCGCGCCCGACGGGGCGGCGGCGAGCAGGCCGTCCGGCGCCGCCAGCACGGCGTCCGCCGCCGCGTCGTTCGCCAGGAACGTGATGGCCGTGTCGGCCTCGCGCCAGACTGCGCCGTAGTCGGGGCACGCGACAGCGCCGCCGTCTGCCAGGCGCTCGCGCGGCTCGGCGGATCGGTTCCAGACGGCGACCTCGTGCCCGCGCTCCAGCAGCAGCTCCGTGACGGCGCTCGCCCATCTGGCCGAGCCCGACGACGGCGACCTTCATCCGTGCACCTCCACGTCCGGCGTCACGCGAGCGCCAGCGGGGCCTCGACGTAGCGCGCGAGGGTGGCCAGGAACGCCGCGGCATCCGCGCCGTAGAGCACGCGGTGGTCGCACGTCAGCCGCAGCCGCGCCACCTGCCGGGCGACCAGCGCGCCGTCCACCAGGGCGGGCACCTCGCGGGTCGCGCCGACGGCGAGGATCGCCGCCTGGGGCGGGTTGAGGATGGCCGTGAAGGCGTCGACGCCGAGCATGCCGAGGTTCGAGACGGTGAACGTGCCGCCGCGCAGCTCCTGGCTGGTCAGCGTGCCGGCGCGCGCCCGCTCGGCCAGGTCGCGGGTCGTCCGGGAGAGCTCGGCGAGCGACAGCCGGTCGGCGTCCGGCACGACGGGCACCAGCAGGGTGCCGGGCGCCGCGACCGCGATGCCGACGTTGATGCGGCGGTGCTCGATGATCACGTCGTCGCGCCACGACGCGTTGACGCGCGGGTGCTCGCGCAGCGCCAGCGCGACGGCCTTGACGAGGACGTCGGTGAGCGACGGCACCGGCAGCTCGCGCTCGCGCAGGGCGGCGCGCCCGGCCAGGATCGCGCCGACGTCGACGTCGCGCTCGGCCACGAACTCCGGCGCCGCCTTCGCCTCGACCATCCGGCGCGCGATCGTGCGCTGGGTGGCGGTGATGCCGACCACCACGTCGTCGTCGTGGCTGTCGCCGTTGACCGCGGCCGGCGCGGGCGCCGGGACCGAGGACGCGTAGCGGTCGACGTCGCCCGAGACGATGCGCCCGCCCGGCCCGGTGCCGACCAGCGCGGCGAGGTCGACGCCCAGGCGCTGGGCGGCGGCACGGGCGCGCGGCGAGGCGCGCACGCGGCCGGACTGGCGCGGACGGCCGCCGGCCGCGGCGGGCGCGGCGGTCGGCGGGCAGCGGACTGCTGCGCGGCGGCCGGTGCGGCGGCGGCAACGGCCTCGGCAGCCGGCGCCGGCGCGGCCGCGCCGTCGTCCTCCGCCTCGCCGATGGTCGCGATCGGGTCGCCGAGGCGCACCGTCGCGCCCTCCGGCTGGCGCTGGCGGAGCGTGCCGGAGGCCTCCGCCTGGTAGGTCATCGTCGCCTTGTCGGTCTCGATCTCGACCAGGTCCTCGCCGGTGCGCACCTCGGCCCCGTCGGCCACGAGCCAGCGCACGATCGTCGCCTCCTCGCCCGCGTCCGACAGGCGCGGCATGGGGACGACCGGCATCAGCCCGCTCCCAGGCGATCGCGGACGGCGGCGCGGATCGACTCGGCGCTCGGCAGCGCGGCGTCCTCCAGCGGTGCGCTGAAGGGGATCGGCTGGTCGGGCGTGTTGACGGTCCAGACGTCGTCCAGCAGATCGAGGGCGTCGACGGCGATCTCGCCCGCGAGGCCGGCCGCCCAGCCGCCGGTGCGCGGGCCCTCCTCGACGCAGACGAGGCGGCCCGTCCGCTCCAGCGACGCGATCACCGTCGCCGTGTCGAGCGGCCGCAGGCTGCGCAGGTCGACCACCTCGGCGCTGATCCCGTCCTCCTGCTGCAGCGTCTCGGCCGCCTCGAGGGCGTCGACCACGCCCTTCATGACCGAGACGATCGTGACGTCGGTGCCCGGGCGGGCGACGTGCGCCTTGCCGATCTCGAGCGGCTCGCCGGCCACCTCGCCCTCGTTGCCGTACAGCCGCTTGTGCTCGAAGAAGACGACCGGGTCGTCGTCGCGGATGGCCGACACGAGCAGCCCGTGCGCGTCGTTGGGGTTGGACGGGCAGACGAGCTTGAGGCCCGGCACCCCCTGCATCCAGGTCGCCGGGATCTGGCAGTGGATGGGCCCGAAGCGCGCCCCGGCGCCGACCGTGCTGCGGACGACCAGCGGCACCGTGGTCTGCCCGTTGGACACGTAGCGCCACTTGGCGGACTGGTTGATGAGGCTGTCCATGGCCAGCGCCATGAAGTCGCCGAACATGATCTCGATGACCGGACGGCTGCCCGTGACGGCCGCCCCGAAGCCGGCGCCGGCGATGGCGAGCTCGGAGATCGGCGTGTCGAGCACGCGGTCGGCGCCCACGCGGTCGGTGCCCACGCGGTCGGCGATCCCTTCCGTGACCTTGAAGACGCCGCCGGCGCGGGCGACGTCCTCGCCGAACAGGAGGACGCGAGGATCGCGCTCGAGCTCCTCGATGAGGGCCTGCCTGATGGCGTCGCGGAAGTTGAGCGTCTGCGTGCGGGTGGCGGTGGCGCTCATCGGACCAGCTCCTCGACGGGCGGGAAGTCGGCGGCGAGCGCCGCCTCGAAGGCCCGCGTGACTTCCTCGCGCGCCGTGCCGTCGGCCTCCTCCAGCACCGACGCGGGCACGCCCGGCCTCGGCCAGCGCCTCGCGCGCGAGCTTGAGCGGGTCGCGCTGCTGCCACTGCTCGAGCTCGCCGGGCTTGCGGTAGGTGGCCGGGTCGCTGCGCGAGTGGCCGACGAAGCGGTAGGTGCGGCACTCGACGAAGCCGGGCCCGTCGCCGTTGCGGGCGCGGTCGAGCTGGCGGCGCATCGTGTCGCGCACGATCCGCACGTCCATGCCGTCGACGCGCTCGGCGTCGATGCCGAACACGCGCGCCCGGGCCGCGATGTCGCCGCCCGCGGTGACCTGCTCCCACGGGGTGTACTCGCCGTAGAGGTTGTTCTCGCAGACGAACACCACCGGCAGCTTGAAGACCGCCGCGAAGTTGAGGCACTCGAAGAAGTAGCCGTGGTTGGCGCAGCCGTCGCCGAACGTCGCCACGGCGGCGCGCCCGGTGTTGCGGAAGGACAGGCCGGCGCCGGTGGCCGCGGCCATCGAGCCGCCGATGATCCCGAACGAGCCGATCACGCCGTGCGGGAAGTCGGTCAGGTTCATCGAGCCGCCGCGGCCGCCGTTGAGGCCGATGGCGCGGCCGACGAGCTCGGCGGCGACGGCGGTGGGATCGGCGCCGCGCGCCAGCACGTGGCCGTGGCCGCGGTACGTCGTCGCGATGACGTCGTCGTCCCGCATCGCGGCGGCCACGCCGACGCTGACGGCCTCGTGGCCGTTGCAGAGGTGCGTCGTGCCCGGGACGTTGCCCTGCTGGAACTGGCGCTGCACCTCCTCCTCGAAGCGCCGGATGAACGTCATCCGCTCCAGGTAGCCGAGCAGCTCGTCGACCTCGCCGGCGCGCGACGTCGCGCCTCCCGGTGCCGTGCCCGCGGCGGAACGGCCTTCGTCCATGCGTCCTCCGAATGGTTCGCGGCGCGGCGGCGCGCCGCTGGACAATGTACCGTTGGCCGGACACCATGTCTAATCCAGTGGGAACTTCGAGCCCAGGGATCCAGCTCGTCGACAAGGTGGCGGCCGTCCTCGACACCCTCGCCGAGCAGGGCGAGCTGAGCGTCGTCGAGCTCGCGCGCGCCACCTCGGAGCCGCGCAGCTCGATGTACCGCCTGCTCGGCTCGCTGGAGCGCCTCGGCTGGGTCGAGCCCGGGTCGCGGCGCGGCTCCGTGCGGCTCGGCATGCGGCTGTTCCAGCTCGGCAGCCTCGTGGCCCAGCGCTTCGACGTGCGCCAGCGCGCGATCGCGCCGATGGAGGACCTGCACCGGGCGACCGAGGAGACCATCCTGCTGATGGTGCGGCGCGGCACCGAGGCCGTCTGCATCGAGCGGCTCGACGGGCGCTACGTCAGCCTCGTCATCGTGCAGGTCGGCTCGGCGATGCCGCTGCACACCGGCGCGGCGCCGCGCGCCATCCTCGCGTTCTCGCCGCCGGAGGTCGTCGACGCGGCCCTCGACGGCGAGCTCCTCGCGTACACCCGGCGCACGGAAACCGATCCGGGCGCGGTGCGGCGGGGCCTCGAGCAGATCCGGCGCACGGGCTACGTCGTGTCGGACGAGGACGTGGTGCCCGGCGTGACGGCGTTCGGCGCGCCGATCCGCGACCATCGCGGCGACGTCGTGGCGGCCGTCAGCGTGGCGGGGCCGCGGCCGACGATCCTCGAGGAGCGCGGGGATGCCACGGCCGGGCTGATCGTGGAGACTGCCGACGCGATCTCCCGGGCCCTCGGCTACGGGGGCTGATCGAGGACTGGAGGACGACATGTCGCAGCAGACCGTGACCCCGGCCGACATCACCGCCCGCGTGCTCGCCAGCTTCGACGCCTGCGAGTCCCCGCGGCTGAAGGAGCTGCTGCAGGGGCTCGTGCGCCACCTGCACGCCTTCGCCACGGAGGTTCAGCTGACGCAGGCGGAGTGGGAGCAGGCGATCGGCATCGTCACGGCGACCGGCGACATCACGACGGACCAGCGGCAGGAGTTCATCCTCTGGTCGGACACCCTGGGCCTCTCGATGCTGGTCGACGCGATGGCCAACCCGTCCCCGCCCGGCGCGACGGAGTCGACGGTGCTCGGCCCGTTCCACATCGACGGCTCGATCCCGCGCGGGTACGGCGAGAGCATCGCGGAGCGGCCGGGCGGCTCGCCGACGTGGTTCTCCGGGCACGTGCGCTCGCTCGACGGCACCCCGCTCGCCGGCGCGCGGCTCGACGTGTGGCAGAACGACGAGACCGTGAACCTGTACCCGGTGCAGGATCCGGACGCGCCCGAGCAGCACCTGCGCGGCCTCTTCGAGACGCGCGACGACGGCTCGTACGCGTTCCTGGCCCTGCGCCCGACCGACTACACCATCCCGGAGGACGGCCCGGTGGGCGCGATGATCGCCGCGACCGGCCGCCACGCCTGGCGCCCCGCCCACCTGCACCTCATCGCGAGCGCGCCCGGCCACCGCAGCGTGGTGACGCACTTCTTCGACGCGCGCAGCCCGCACCTCGAGTCGGACGTCGTGTTCGCGGTCAAGCCGTCGCTCGTGCGCCCGTTCGTCCACCACCCGGCCGGCGACCCGGACGCGCCGCCGGGCGTCGACGGCGAGTGGTGGTCGTGCGAGACGGACGTCGTGCTGGTGCCGGAGACCTAGGCGACCGCCAGCCGGCGGCGCACGTTCACGGCGATCGCGGCGCCGGCGAGCGCGCACCCGCTCAGCAGGGCGAACGCGGTGCCGGGGCCGGCCGACTCGGCGACCGCGCCGGCGATGGCCGAGCCGACCGCTGCACCGCCGACGAAGGCGGACGTGTTCCAGGTGAAGGCCTCGGTCACGCTGCCGGCCGGCGCCGTGCGGCCGACCAGCGCGTACTGGCAGCTCATGGTCGGCGCCCAGGCGAGCCCCAGCACCGCGGCGAGCAGCGCGGCGAGGCGCAGGTCGTCGACGAGGATCAGGGGCAGCGCCGAGATGGCGATGCCGGCCAGGAGCACGGCGTAGCGCCGCTCGAGCGGCACGCGCCAGACGCGGCCGCCGTACGCGAGCCCGCCCGCGAGGCTGCCCACGGACGTCAGCGTCAGCAGGATGCCCGCGTCCTGCGCCGAGCCGAGGTGCACCGCGAGCGCCGGGATGCCGACGCTGAGGCACCCCCAGGCGCAGCCCGTGAGCACGATCGAGCACAGCAGGACGCGCAGCCCGGAGCTCGCGAGCGCGCCGCCCCGCCGTCGGGCCACGCCGTCGGGGCGCCAGGCCCGGGAGGCCGGGTTGGTGCAGAAGAGGATCGTGCCGGTGGCCGAGACCGCGGCGCAGAGCAGGACGGCGACGTCCGGCCCCGCGAGCACGACGGACGCGGCGACGATCAGCGGCCCGAGGATCCAGATGGCCTCCTGCGTCACGGCGTCCAGCGCGTAGAACCGCTCCAGGCTGGCGGCGTCCGGCAGGATGCGCGGCCAGAGCGCGCGGGCGGCGGCCGACAGCGGCGGGGCGGCGGCGCCGGCGAGCCCGGCCAGCAGGACGATCAGCGCCAGCGGGCCGTGCGCGCGGGCGGTGGCCGTCAGTGCCACGAGCAGCGACGACTGGGCCAGGGCCGAGGGCACCAGCACGCGGGCCTGCCCGTGGCGATCGACGAGCGCGCCCTGGACGGGCGCGGTCGGCGCGTTGCCGAGCGCGTAGGCGCCGACGGCGACGCCCGCCGCGGCGATCGACCCGGTGCTCTCCCGCACCAGCAGGAGCACCGCCAGCGACGCCATCCCCAGGGGCAGCCGCGCGTAGAGCGCCGACGCGAGCAGCCGCGTCGCGCCGGGCGACGACAGGAGCACGCGGTAGCCGGCCACCTCGGCGACGGAGGGTAGCGTGCCCCCGGTGCGGGTACCGTCCGGCGGCCAACCCGACAGGAGATCGCCCGATGACCGAGCCCGACCGCTACGCCGCCGGCGTCGCCCTCATGGAGCAGGTGCAGGGTGCGGAGGCCGCCGCCCGCCTGCGCGAGAACCTCGGCGCCACATCGCCGGACTTCGGCCGCTACCTCGTCGAGGCCGGCTTCGCCGACGTCTACGGGCGCCCCGGGCTGACCCTCGCGCAGCGCCAGCTGCTCAACGTGGCGGTGCTGACCGCGATCGGCGGCGCGGAGCCGCAGCTGGCGGTGCACCTGCGCGGGGCGCTCAACGTCGGCGTCACGCCGACGGAGATCGTCGAGGCGATCTTCCACGTCGCGCTGTACGCGGGGCATCCGCGCGCGGTCAACGGCTTCCGCGTCGCGGGCGAGATCTTCGCCGAGCGCGGCATCGACCCCAACACGACGTGACGGCCGCCGCCACGCGCAGGCTGCCGGTGCTGCGCTGACCGAACCCCCGCGCCAACCCCCGAAATGAACGAGGCCCGCCGGGGTGGCGGGCCTCGCAGGAATGTGGGGAGGGTATGGAAGGGAGTGCTGAGTCTTCGTGGATCGAGGCGCTCGGCCGATCCGATGGATGGAGTGTGCCGGGGCGCCGGCGGGCGTGCCGTGGGGGTTCCACGTGACCCGTGGTGCGGCTATCCGCACCGGACGCGAGGCCCGCCAAAAGCAGCGAGGCCCGCCGGGGAAGCGGGCCGTCGCAGAAACGTGGGGGAGGTATGGATGGGAGGGAGGAATCTTGGTGGATCAGGGCTGGCCGATCCGATGACTGGAGTGTGCTCCGGCGCGTGGGGCCCCGCCGTGGGGATCTCACGTCAGTCGTGGTGTGGCCACCCGTACACCGCGCCGTACGGTCGACCGCCGGTCAGGCCGGTCGCAGCTTCGCCCGCTCGTACTGCACGGGCCAGTAGTCGACCTCGACGCCGAGCTCGCGGGCGGCGCGCAGCGGCCAGGAGGCGTCGCGGAGCGAGGCCCGCGCGAGCAGCACCGCGTCGGCCTGGCCGCCCTCCACGATCGCCTGGGCCTGCTCCGGCTCCGTGATCAGCCCGACGGCGCCGGTCGGCACGCCGGCCCGTGCGCGGACCTCGGCCGCGAACGGCACCTGGTAGCCCGGGCCGAGCGCGATCGCCTGGTCCGGGTGCAGGCCGCCGGAGGAGCAGTCCACGAGGTCGACGCCCAGCGCCTTCAGCCGCTCCGCCAGCACCACCGACTCGTCCAGCGTCCAGCCGCCCTCGACCCAGTCGGTGGCCGAGATGCGCACGAACAGCGGCAGCTCCGCGGGCCAGGCGTCGCGCACGGCCGCCGCGACCTCGCAGCGGCAGCCGCATGCGGCCCTCGAGGTCGCCGCCGTACGCGTCGTCGCGGCGGTTGGCGAGCGGCGAGAGGAACTCGTGCAGCAGGTAGCCGTGCGCCATGTGCAGCTCGACGACCCGGAAGCCGGCCGCCTCGGCACGCCGCGCGCCGGCCACGAAGGCGTCGACGATGCCCGGCAGCTCTCGCCGCGTCGAGCGCGCGCGGCACGTGCCAGCCGTCGGCGAACGGGATCGGGCTCGGCGCGACCGGCGTCCAGCCGCCCTCGTCCGGGCCGACGGGGCCGCTGCCGAGCCAGGGCGCCCGCACCGACGCCTTGCGGCCGGCGTGCGCGAGCTGGATGCCGGGCGACGGCGCCCTGCTCGGCGACGAAGCGCACGATCGGCGCGAACGCCTCCGCGTGGGCGTCGGTCCAGATCCCGCTGTCCTCGGGCGAGATGCGGCCCTCGGGCGTGACGGCCGTCGCCTCGACGAACACGGCGCCGGCGCCGCCGATCGCGCGCGCGCCGAGGTGCACGAGGTGCCAGTCCGTCGGGAACCCGTCGCGCGACGAGTACTGGCACATGGGCGAGACCCAGACCCGGTTGCGGAACTCGACGTCGCGCAGCCGGAGGGGCGAGAGGAGATGCGGCACGGGACGTGCAACGACGGCGGCGCCCCGTCCATGCCCGCACGGGGGCTCGACCGACGGGTCTCGACGATCTCCGGCGTCCCTCCCCGCCGCGTTCACAGGATCTCCGCAACCGCGTCGTACGGTGCGTCCCGCAACGACACATCCACCGGAGTGACCAGGAGACACGGTCCATGTACAAGCGAGTGATCATCGGGGCGCTGCTGGCGCTGGCGCTGCTCGGCGCGGGGATCGGCATCGGCGCCGCCATCGACGGCGACTGGGGCCCGACCCGGGACGCCGTCGTCGTGCACGACGCGGGCACCGGCGACGCCGGGCAGACCGTCGTCGTGACCAACGGCCACGGCCCGCACTTCTTCTTCTTCCCCTTCGTGCCGCTCTTCTTCCTCTTCGTCATCGGGGTGATCGTCCTGCTGACGCGGCGTGGCGGTCGCGGTCGCGGCGGCTGGGGAGGCGGCCCCGGAGGCGGGAACGCGCCGCCCTGGGTCGAGGACTGGCACCGCCGCGCACACGAGGGCGACGCCCCCGCCGGCCCGGGCGGCACCACCCCCGCGTAGGGCCGCGCGCGGGCGGCGGCGGGGCTCCGGCCTTGCCGCCGCCCGCCGGCGTTGCCACGCTGGTCTCGCCATGCGCACCATCCTCGTCGTCGAGGACGAGCCCGGGATCGCCCGGGTCGTCGAGGACTACCTCGCCCGGGCCGGCTTCCGCGTGGTGGTGGCCGCGACCGCCGCCGACGCGCTGGCCGCCGCCCGCTCGGCGCGCCCCGCGCTCGTGGTGCTCGACCTCGGGCTGCCCGACGCGGACGGGCTCGACGTCACCCGGGAGCTGCGGCGCGTGGCGAACGTGCCGATCGTGATGCTGACGGCGCGTGGCGACGAGAGCGACCGCATCGTCGGCCTCGAGGTCGGCGCCGACGACTACGTGGTCAAGCCGTTCAGCCCGCGCGAGCTCGTCGCCCGCGTGCGGGCCGTGCTGCGGCGGGCCGAGGGCGGCGCGACGGCGGGCGACACGGTGCACGCCCTCGACGTGACCATCGACGTGCCGCGGCGGCGGGTGCAGGTCGGCGAGCGCGCGGTCGAGCTGACGGCGACCGAGTTCGCCCTGCTGGAGACGCTGGCCCGCGAGCCCGGCCGCGTGTTCACGCGCGGGCAGCTGCTGGACGCGGTGCACGGCGTCTCGTTCGAGTCCTACGAGCGCGCCGTCGACGCCCACGTCAAGAACCTGCGCCGCAAGATCGAGCCCGCCGCCGGCGCGCCGCGCTACATCCAGACGGTGCACGGCGTCGGCTACCGGTTCGCCGATGCCTGACCAGCGCCCTCGCGGCCGCCGCCGGCACGGCCCGCCCTGGGGCGACGGCCCGCCGCCGTGGGGTGACGGTCCGGCGCCGTGGGGCGACGGCCCGCCGCCATGGGTGGGACGCGCCGGCTTCCGCGGCGGGCGCCGGCGCTTCATGCGGCGCGTCGCCCTGCTCGCCGTCGTCGTGCTGGTGCTGCTGCTCGGCGCGCTGACGCTGCTGGTCGTCGCCGCCACGGCCGCCATCGGCGACGCGTCGGGGGCCGAGCGGATCACCGCCGTCGCCGCTGTCGTGCTCGTGGTGGTCGTGGGCGTGTGGCTCGTCGGCCGCTGGGTGCGGCGCACGGTGGGGCCGATCGGCGACGTCATGGAGGCCGCCGACCGGGTGGCCGACGGCGACTACGGGACGCGCGTCGAGCCGCGCGGGCCCGGCGAGGTGCGCCGCCTCGGGCGCGCCTTCAACGAGATGACGGCGCGCCTGCAGACGAACGAGGACCAGCGCCGCCGCCTGCTCGCCGACGTCACCCACGAGCTGCGCACGCCCCTGTCGGTGGTGCGCGGCAACCTCGAGGGCATGGCCGACGGCGTCTACGAGCCGGACGCGGAGCGCCTCGGCGCGCGTCATCGAGCAGACGCGCGTGATGGCGCGCCTGCTCGACGACCTGCAGACGCTGTCGACGGCCGAGGCGGGGTCGCTGCTCCTGGAACGGGAGCCGACCGACCTCGCCGCGCTCGCCGCGGACGTGGTCGCCGCGTTCGCACCCCGCGCGGCGGCCGCCGGCGTGGAGCTCGCGACGGAGGCGGACGGCGTCCCCGTCATCGAGGTCGACGGCGTGCGCATCCGCCAGGTGCTGGAGAACCTCGTCACGAACGCGCTGCGCCACACGCCGTCCGGCGGGCGGGTGCTGATCCGGGTGGGCGCCGTCGACGAGGGGGTCGAGATCGCCGTCGCCGACACCGGCCCGGGCATCGCCGCCGAGCAGCTGGAGACGGTGTTCGACCGCTACGCGCGCTCGGCGGACTCCGGCGGCAGCGGGCTGGGCCTCGCGATCGCCCGCAGCCTGGTCGAGGCGCACCGGGGCAGCATCCGCGCGGAGAGCCCGCCCGGCGGCGGGGCGACGATCCGGCTACGCCTGCCCGCAGGGTAGGGAGCGGGTGTCACGCGGCGGCGGCGGTGAGCGCTGCCGCGCCGGTCGGCGGGCGGCGTGAGCCATCGCCGCTCCTGCCACCAGCGCCGGACGGTGCGCGCGGTGGGCAGCCGGAACGCGAACCCCGACGGCGGCGGCTTGGCCAGCGCGGCGGCGAGCCCGGCCTCGAACGACCCGCCGCGCGCCCAGACGAGCTCGGCGGCCTGCCGTTGATCCGGCCACGCGTACGACCCGGGTCGGTGACGCGGTGCTGGCTTCGGGTTCGTGCACTGGTCGACGAACAGCCGGAGCGCCTCCCCGAAGCGCCGCGCGGTGATCCCAAGCCCGGCGTAGACCTCGCCCACCCCGGCGAGGAACCTCCGCCCCGACTGCGACGCGATGAAGCGGGGATCACGATGCTCCGTGCACAGCACGAGCGTGACGCCGTAGGCCAGCGGCACCCGCTGCCCACCACTCGAGCGCGGGAAGCACGCGACGCACTTCGGCGCCTTCTTCGGCCCCTTGTGATCGCGCGCCTTGTAGATCCGCGGCGGCCCCTTCGGCCCTGGACTCCACACCGGTATCCCCGCCTCGGCGAGCGCCAGGTCCCGCTCCCGATCGGTACGTCGCTTGAACATGCCCTCAGGCTGCACGACCTCCCTGCCACGGGGCTGGAGCAGACTGGCGCAGCTGTCGCGCAGTGACGCACACGCCGCGCACGGACCGCACCGAAGGCGCACGGATTGGATCCGGGTGGTGCGGGATCCGCGCGAATGGGCGCCACGCGAGGCCCAACTGGCGCGTCACGGCCTCCGAGAGCGACCTGTGACGAGAGACGCATGAGAGTGTTCCAAATGGGCGTCACGGCCGGCCCAAATGGCGTCCTCCACCTACGTGACTCGAGGCCGTCAGCTCCAAGATGAAAACCGTGGTGGATGCTGGCGGGCTGTGATCGCCGCTGCGGGCGGCGCCGTGGTCGGTCTACCGGACGTGGGCGAGGCGGCCGGCGTCGCCGATGACCGTCTCGGTGGTGCGCGCGATCTCACGGGCGGCTGCGCGCCAGAAGGGCGCCGCCGTCAGGTACAGGCCGCCGACGGCGATGATGAGGACGGCGGCGTCGACGCTCTTGCGGCCGTCGTTCGCCCAGTAGACGTCCTGGAGGTCGAGGAGCAGGGCGAGCTCGTCCACGATCAGCGCCATGCCCGCGCCGTACGCCGTGGCCAGGCCGGTGTGCGCACGCGTGTCCGAGTCGCCCTGGACTGCCGCGGCGCCGACGATCCCGAGCAGCGCGATCCCGAAGTTGTAGTGGTGGATGTGGCGTCCCCGGACGACGATCCCACCGCTGCCGCCTCGTTCGCGCAGCGTGTACGTGATCGCGCGGGTGACTCCGAACGTCACGCCGAACGCGCTCCACGCGGCGAGCCCGGCACGCCGCCGCGGCGTCGCGTGCCGCTCCCACGCCCGGGCCAGCCGCCGAGGCAGGCTGACGGGGCTCGCCGCAGCGCCCGGCGCGTCCTCGGCCGCGCCCCCGTCCGCCTCGCTGTGGAGCCCGGGCCCGGTCACGCGTGATCTATAGCACGGGCGCGGAGGACGGAGCCGGCGCGCGTCGGAGCCCGTCGGAATGTCACAGAAGTGTGCACGCCGCCGTCGGTGGGTTCGCGCCGAGCCGGCTCCTGGAGCGGCATCGAGGCTCGTCGAGCGGCGCCGTCAAATACGCGCAAATGGGCGCAGCGGCTGGCCCAATTGGCCATCCGAAAACCCCGATGCAATCCGAAGCTGACATCCCTCCACCAACGTAGGTGCCGGCCTCCCGCCGTCCGCGCAACCCCGCCCCAGCCGACCGACGCCGCCGCCCAACCCCAGGCATGGCCGGTGATCGCGCACGGGCCCGCGGTATCCTCGCCCGTCCGATGAGCGCATCTCTCGACGAGTCCCGCCGGCCGACCCTCTACGGCAGCCGGCACGCCGTCTCCAGCGGGCCACTACCTCGCGTCGGCGGCGGGCTTCGCGATCCTCGAGGCGGGCGGCAACGCCGTCGACGCCGGCTGCGCGGCCGGCATCGCGCTCGCCGTGCTCCATGCCGACGAGGTCAACTTCGCCGGCGTCGCGCCGATCATGATCCGCCGGGCCGACGGCGAGCGTCGTCACGATCGACGGCCTCGGGCACTGGCCGCAGCGGCTTTCCCGCCGACCTGTTCATGCGCGAGCATCGGCGGGACCATGCCGGACGGGATCCTCCTGACCGTCGTGCCCGCCGCACCCGACGCGTGGATCACCGCGCTGCGCGACCTCGGCACGATGACCTTCGGCGACGTCGCCGCGGCGGCGATCCGCATCGCCCGCGACGGCTTCGCGGTCTACCAGCTACCTCGCCGAGCAGATCGCGAAGAACGCCGCCGGCTACGCGCAGCTGGCCGGCCAACGCCGCGCATCTTCCTGCCCGGCGGTCGGCCGCCGCAGGTCGGCGAGCGCTTCGTGCAGCGCGACCTCGCGGCGACGATCCAGCACATGGCCGACGAGGAGCGCAGCGCGCGCCGGCGCGTGGCCGCGAGGCCGGTCTGGAGGCGGCGCGCGCGGCGTTCTACGACGGCGACATCGCCGCGCCAGATCGTCGAGCTACCACGGCGAGCACGGCGGCTACCTGACGCGCGAGGACCTGGCCGCGTTCCGCTCCCGCTACGAGCCGCGTCGTGCGCACGCGCTGGCGCGACTTCGAGCGTGCTGACCTGCGGCCCGTGGTGCCAGGGACCCGTGCTCGCCCAGGCGCTCGTGGCCCTCGAGCGCGCCGGGCTCGACGGCGCTCGACGTTCGACGACCCGCGCCTACGTCCACCTCGTGGTCGAGGTGCTCAAGGGCGCCTTCGCCGACCGCGAGTACCGCTACGGCGACCCGGCCTTCGTCGACGTCGGCCTCGACGAGCTCCTGTCGACCGCGCACGCCGACGCCCGGCTCGCCGCGATCGACCCGCGGCGCGCGACGCCGGGCCTGCCGCCGAGCCGATCGGCGCGGCCGGCCGCCGCCGCGATCCACCTGCCGCCGACGCTCGGCACGCTTCGACGCGCGTCGCGCGCGACACGTCGTACGTCTGCGTCGTCGACGCCGACGGCCTCGCGTTCTCGGCCACGCCGTCGGACGGCTCGTACGTGCTGCCCGTCATCCCCGGCACCGGGATCGTGCCGTCGATGCGCGGGCAGCAGTCGCGCCCCGACCCGCGCGCACCCGTCGGGCGTCGCGCCCGGGCAGGCGCCCGCGGCTGACGCCGAACCCGGCGATCGCCGTGCGCGACGACGGCTCGCTGCTGCGTTCGGCTGCCCCGGCGGCGACATGCAGGTGCAGGCGATGCTGCAGGTCGTCCTCAACGCCTTCCACTTCGGGATGGACGTGCAGGAGGCCATCGACGCGCCGCGCTTCTGCGACCTGGAGCTTCCCGAACTCCTTCGCGCCGTTCGAGTACCTGCCCGAACCGCGTCTGCCTGCGAGGACCGCTTCGGCGACGCGCTGCCGACGCCCTCGAGCGCCGCGGGCACGACGTCGTCGCGCTGGCCCGTCGTTCACGCGCGACGGCGGCCGCCGTCGAGGCGATCTACGCCGACGCGCGCACCGGGTTCCTGCGCGCGGGCGCCGACCCGCGCCAGCCTGCCTACGCGATCGTCGGTTGACGCACCTGGCGCGGCCGCGCCGACCCCCAGCGGTCGCCGCTGCACGCGGGCGTACGATTTGCATCGATTGGTACAAGAGCACTAGGCTTCGCCATGGCTCGCGTAGGTGCGCTGCTCGGCCTGACGATGGTGCTGGTGAGCGCCGCGGCCTGTGGCGGCGGCGACGACGCCGCCGACCGGGCCGCCGCGGTCGATGCGGAGCCGACGTCGAACGCCACCGCGGTCACCACCGGCGCAGCGGCGACATCGACGACGGCCGCCTCCACGGCCCCGTCCGAGGGCCGCGCGCGAGGAGGCGATGGTCGACATCGGCGGCCGCGAGCTGCGCCTGGTCTGTAGCGGCGCGGGCACGCCAACCGTCGTCCTCGACCACGGTCTCGGAGGCTCGAGCGCCAACTGGCTCGCGGTCATCGATCGGGCGGCCGCTGCCGCCAACACGAGCGTCTGCGCCTACGACCGGGCCGGGCGCGGGAAGAGCGATCGCGTCCATGGCACGCGCACCGGGAAGGACCTGGCCGACGACCTGCACGCCCTGATCGCGGCGGCGGACCTCGGACCGCCGCGTGGTGCTCGTCGGCCACTCGATCGCCGGCCTGCACGCGCGCCTCCTGGCGACGCAGCATCCGGACGACGTCGCCGCGCTGGTGCTCGTCGACGCCCAGTCACCCCGGACCTGTTCCAGCGGATCGCTGAGGTGCTGCCGCCACCGTCGCCAGACGACGGCCCGCTGCTCGGCGCCCTGCGCGAGCTGCTCGAGCGGCGGCGACCCGACCGGAGCTGCCAACCGCGAGCGGTTGGAGGTCGGCACCACGAACCGGCAGGTGCGCGCGGCCGGCAGCCTCGGTGCGCTCCCGCTCGCCGTGCTGTCGGCGGGTGCGTCCGCTCGAACGCGACGCGGACGGCAAGATCCCGCCGGACGTCGTCGCCGACCTCCAGGAGCTGCACGAGACGCTGGACGACGAGCTCGCCGCGCTCTCGACGAACAGCACCCACGTCGTCGTGCCGGGCGCGAGCCACTTCGTCCAGGACGACGAGCCGCAGGCGGTGGCGGACGCGATCGCCGCCGCCGTCGAGACGGCTCGCGACGGCGGCTCGATCGCGAGCGGCTACCGCCCGGCTGAGCGCGCGGCGAGGAAGGCGAGCAGCGCGGGGTCGGACGACCGCAGCTCGTCGACGGGATCGCCGTAGCAGGTGCAGAGGTCGACGACGGCCTCGGTCGGGGTCAGCGAGCGGACGCGCCACGTCGCGCCGTGCGCCTCCCAGCGCGTCAGCACCTCGACGGGATCGGGCTCCGGCGGCGCGGGCACGGGGTCAGTTGCAGAGGACGGTGGCGCGCGCGAGCACCGTGCCGCCGACGATGCGGTCGTTGTTGCCGCGCCCGTTGACGAGGCGGCCGCCGGCCTTGATGGTGATCGCGTAGCGTCCGCGGAAGCCCCGGCTGTCGGTCCAGCCCAGCGAGCGCTTGCTGCGCGCGAGCTCGCCGACCTGCGGCACCGCCGCCGGGCAGGTTCAGCTGCCAGTGCACGGTCTGCTTCGCCGCTGCGGTCCAGTGCCAGTTGACGAAGAGCTGTTTGGGATGGCCGGGCATCAGCGCCTCGGATCGACCCAGCTTGCGCCGGCTGAACCAGAGCCGGTCCATCAGGCCGTACGCCGGCGGCTGGATGCGGAAGGTCTCGGTCGCGACCTTCGCGCCCGACGTCGCCGTCAGCGTGAACAGGCCCGGTCGGGCCGTGCCGGGAACCGGAACGCTGATCTCGGCGCCCGTCACGGGCACGACGAACTGCGCGCCGGAGCAGGTCGCGGTGGTGACGGTGCCGGGGCAGCCGATGGCCAGCGCAGAGCCGACCCCGGGGCCGCGCAGCGTCAGCGCCACCTCGCGGGCGGCCGCCGTGCCGGCCAGCGTGACGGTCGTGCCGCCGCGGAAGACGTTGGCGGCCCAGCGGCTGGTCGTCCGGGCCTGACCCTTGAAGGCCAGGTACGCCGGGCACTTGTCGAGGCTGCCCTCGACCTTCGCCCCGTCCGGGCAGTCGACGACCGGCGGGCACGGCGCGCCGAAGACGACGGAGCCGCCGGCGCACACGGTCGGGCTGACCACCTTGAAGGGGCCGAGATGGAGCGCGGTCGGCGCCCAGTTGCCCGCGTTGTCCACGGTGCGCAGGTGGAAGTACCACTCGCCCGCCGGCAGCGCGCCGGAGGTGAACGACGTCTGGGCGCTCGTGATGGCGGCCGGCGGCACGGTGCCGGCGGCCTGGTCGACCACGTAGGAGTAGCCGCCGACCTGGCTGGCCAGCGGGCTCCCGTCGTCGGCGCCCGACCAGGCGAAGCCGATCGGATCGCCGGCCTTGACGGTCGCGCCGACCGTGGTGGTGGTGCTGGCCAGCGCCGTCGGGTTGACGGGCGGCACGGTGTCGCAGCGGACCTCGACGTCGTCGATGTCGGCTCCGCCGCCCGTGGCCGCACCGAGCCCGTGCGTGAAGAAGTACAGCCGGGCCGGGCTGGTCGTCGGCGCGAGCAGGACGGACTCCTGGCGGAAGGCGCCGTTGGTGTTGTCCGCCGCGACCCACAGCTTGTCGGGTGCGCGGTAGCCGGGCGCCTGGTCGGGGCGCGCGCCGAAGAAGAGCCCGACGACGAAGTGGTCGATGCCGGCCATGTCCCGCCGCGGGCGCGGAGGAAGACGCGGCAGTACGGCGAGGTGAGGGTGAACTGCGTGTTGTTCCAGAGCCAGAGCAGGCAGTTGTTGCCGTTGTAGTTGTTGTCCGTGCCGCCAAGTTCGTGGACGAGTCGCCGAGCACGGTGTTCTGGGACGTCGGTGCGTCGGGGTCGTAGAAGCCCCAGCCGTAGGTGGTGTCGTCGGCGGGGCAGCCCGGGCCGACGCCCTCGGGCAGCGACGGCGTCCGCCACTGCGTGTCCATCACCGGTCCCTCCATGTCGTCGGCCAGGAGCGGGTCGCCGAAGCCCGGCTGATGCGTCGCCGCGGCGTCGGGCCAGCCCCGGCGCGAGCGCCGCCAGCACCAGCGCGCCCAGCATCGCCGCGAGCACGCGTCGCCACCCATTCCGCCGATCGTCCAGCACCCCGCCTCGCCTCCGTGATCGAGGTCCGACGCAAACGTACGGTGGGCGTCGCCGGTGCGTCAAGCGCCATCCCGGACGGCCGGGTAGGACGTGTCTCAACCCACCGGACACGGCGGCGTGTCGCACGTGTCGCCACCGGACGGCGTCGGCGTGGTGGGCGTCGTTGGCGTGGTAGGCGTGGTAGGCGTTGTAGGCGTGGAGGAGGGGGTCGCGCCGCCGCCATCGCCGCCCGTGGGCGTCTGGGTGGTCTGCGGCGGCGGGGTCGGCTCCGTCAGCCGGACGGTCACGCTGCGCGGGCCCGACGTCATGGCGGCGCTCGTGAACGCGCTGCCGGGGAACGCGAGGCGCAGGCGCACGAGGCCCGTGCCCTGCGAGAGCGCCGCGGTGACGTCGTTGCCGCGGTCGCTGCGCCGTGCGGTGCCGACGCGGATCCCCGGCTGCCGCACCTCGTACGCGAGGCTGCCGTCGCGGAACGCCGGGTCGAGCGTGACGAGCTCGCCGTCGCCGATGCGGCCGCCGGCGAACTGCAGGACCACGGTGGTGACGAGCCCGCTCGTGGTGACGCCCACGCTGGTGGCCACGAGCGGCGCCACGACCCCGCGCTGGAGCGCCCGGACCGGCACGCGCTCGCGCACCTCGCCCGTGGCCGGGTCGAGCGTCAGGAGCGTCTGCGTCGAGGCGGTCAGGACGTACACCACCGTCGTGTCGTTGGCCGCCGCGGCCAGGGCGAACGGACGGCCCTTGACCTCCGGGTAACGCGTGGCGTCCGGCGCGTCGGGCTCGACGACCGCGATGGCGTTGGAGCTCGGGAGCGCGGCGAAGATCGCGCCGCCGGACGTCACGAGCACGTCGGACGGCGTCGTCTCCAGCCGGATCAGCTGCGGGTCGGCCGGGGAGTCGTCGAGCGGCACCAGCGCGATGCCGTGGTCGACGGGCACGGCCAGCCGATCGTCGGCGATGGCCGGCTCGCCGTGCGGGTACGGCGCGCCCACCGGCAGCGGGCGTGTGGCGGCGAAGCGCGCACGGCGGACGGCGAAGGGGTGCACGGCCTCGTCGCCCGCCGCCGCGTCGAGCACGTAGGCGCGGGTGCCGGCGGCGTCGATCGTCAGGCCGGAGGGCACGAAGCCGAGCCGGGTGCAGCCCGTGAGCTTCCCGTCGCCGACCCGGCACAGCTCGTGCCGCCCGCCGCGGTTCACGGTCGCGACGACGTCGCCGGCCGCGTTGTCGGCGAGCCCGGTGGTCACCGCCGGGATCGCGCCGGTGCGGGGCGCGAGGTCGGATGCGCGCAGCGGCGTGATGACGTCCTTGCCCGCGACGATGAGGTCGCCGCCCGCCAGCGCGAGGGCCTGCGGGCGGTTCGGGAAGGCGCGCACGTCCACGGGCTGGCCGTCGGCGCGCAGGCGCACCACGCGGCCCTGCGGGTCGGCGGCGTAGAGGTCGTCGCCGCGGAGCACCACGGACAGCTGGTTGGCGGCCTTGACGGGGCGGTCGGGCGCGGTGGCGACCGCGCCGTCCGCCGGCTGGCTCGGCCCCGTGGTCTCCGTCGGCGTCGTCTCGCTGCCGGGCGTGCTCTCGTCACCCGACGCCGTGTCCGTCCCCGGGGCCTCCGACGAGCCCTGCTCGGGCCCGGACGCCGCCGGCTGGCCCTCGCTCGACGGGCCCGTCGCCGCGGTCGTCGGCCCCGCCGTGTCGGGCGTCGTGCCGGATGCGCCGGCCGTGGACGCGGCGGCGCTGCGCTGCGGCTCGTCGCCGCCGCCGAGCACCAGCCAGCCGACGACCAGGCCGGCCAGCAGCAGGAGGACACCGCCGGCCAGCGCTGCGACGCGGCGGCGGCGCGCGACCGCCTGGCGGTGCCCGTCGCGGTCGTCGGGGCGGACCGGCAGTGCGTCGGGAACGGGCTCCGCGATCGGCGGCGGCGCGTCGAGCACCGTGCCGCTCGCAGGTGCCTCCCGGCTCGCGTCGGGCGTCGTGCCGCCGTCCGGCTCGACAGCGAGCTCGGTGATCTCGATGGGCTCGACGGCGAGCTGGTCGCTGCTCTCGGAGTCGCCGATCTCGGCGATCTCGATGGGCTCGACGGCGAGCTGGTCGGAGCTCTCGGAGTCGCCGATCTCGGCGATCTCGGTGATCTCGACGGGTTGGACGGCGAGCTGGTCGCTGCTCTCGGAGACGCCGAGCTCGAGCTCGGTGGCCGTCGCGGCCAGCTCGTCGTGCCGCGAGGGCTGCTTCCGCGGCAGGGGCCTGCTCGGTCGCCTGCTCCGTCGCCGCGACGCGCCCCACCGTCGGCGCGACCCGCCCGACCGTCGGCGCGACCTGCGCCGGGCCGGCGCCGGCGGGGTCGGCGGGCGGCACCGCGGGCAGGCTGCTCTCGCTGCCCAGCGCGGCTCGTCGCAGGGCCTGGGCGAGCTCGCGGCAGGTCGCGTAGCGATCGTCGGGCTCCTTGGCGAGCGCGCGCTGCAGCGCCTCGTCGAAGATGGCGGCGCGGTCCGAGAAGGAGCCGATCGGCGGCGGCTCCTCGAGGCGGTGCGCGAGCACGAGCTGCACGTCCCCGTCCCCGCCAAACGGCGTGCGGCCGCACGCTGCCTCGTAGAGCGTGCACGCCAGCGCGTACTGGTCGGCGCGCCCGTCGATGCGCCGCGACGGGTACGTCTGCTCCGGCGCCATGTACGCGAACGTGCCGACGATGGTGCCGACCGCGGTCTGCCCCGGCGCGCTGGAGTCGACCACGCGCACGAGGCCGAAGTCGGTCAGGTAGGCGTCGCCGTCGGCGTCCACCAGGACGTTCTGCGGCTTGACGTCGCGATGCACCAGGCCCGTGGCGTGCGCGGCGTCGAGCGCGCTGGCGAGGCGCTCCGCGGTGCGGGCGACCTGCTCGGGGTCGAGGGCGCCGCGCGCCTGGATGAGGGCCTGCAGGTCGCGCCCGGCGATCAGCCGCATGGCGATGAACGGCACGCCGTCCGCCTCGTCGGCCTCGTACACCGGCACGATGGCCGAGTGCTCGAGCGACGCCGCGCGCCGGGCCTCGTCGCGGAAGCGCGCGACGAACCGCTCCTGGGCCACGAACTCCGGGCGGATCACCTTGAGCGCGACCACGCGATCCGCCAGGCCCGTGGAGCGGCGCGCGCGGTACACGACGCCCATGCCGCCGCGTCCGAGGACCCCCTCGATCACGTAACCCGCGAACTGCTGGCCCGCCGCCAACTCGCGCACGCCGCGATCCTACAGCGAGGGGTACGAACACACTAGGACGCCGAGGGTGGAACCCCGCCGAACGGCGAGGGCGGCGGCCACCGGCGGGGCCCGTCAGCGAGCGGCGTGGCGGGCGGCCGGCCCGGGCCGGAGGGCGAGCGGCAGGGCGTCCGCGACGACGTCGTCGAGGGATGCGTCGCGCCAGACCCACGGGGCGGTGGTCGACGGGGTGCGGTGCTGGGTGTCGGTGCTGGTCATGGGACGAGCCTCGCGATCGCGGCTGTGGCGGCGCTGTGCGATGCCTGTGGCCGCGACGCGGCACGTCGGCGCGCACGCAGGAGCGCGCCGCGACCGAGGGGACTCCCTCCGTCGCGGCGCGCTGGGCGCCCGGCCCGACCTCCGTCAGCGGTGGGGCGCTCCCGGGCCGCGGATCAGGCGCGGCATGCGGGGGGCGCAGTCGCGCGGGATCTTCTTGCCGCTGCGGGCCTTGGTCGTCGCCGTCGCGGGCTGGGTCAAGCGGATACGCGGCATCCCACGTCCTCCTGGGTCGGGCCCCGACACCGTGTCGGGGCGATGGGCAGACGGTGGAGCGGGCGCCTGTGCGTCCGGTGTGGAAGCGCTGTGCCGGCGGCGGCCGCCGGCGTTGCACAGGCGCCGCACACCGATGCCACAGCGCGCCGCGGGAGCCTGCGCCCATGCCGACCTACCGCCTCACCACCCTCGCCTCGCAGACCGCGAGCCCGCGCATCTTCGACCCCTGCCGCGTCGCCGTCGTCGATCCCACCGACGCACCGCACGCGCTGGGCAGCGCGCCCGCCGTCACCACGCGCAGCGCCGCGCCGTTCGGCGCCAGGCGGGTCGGCGCGTGGGCCTACGCGGCGCTGCAGGGCGGCGTGCCGGTCACGGCCACGAGCCGGACCTGGCGCGACGCGCTCGCCGTCGCGGTCGTGGACGCCACGCCGGTCGCGGTGGCGGCGTAGCCCTCACGTCGTCGCGTCCGGCCCCGCCCCTCGCTCCGTCGCCGCGAGCTCCGGCAGCCGCGCGACGCCGGAGAGCACCGCCACGAAGCTCCCGCTCGCGCCGGCCCACGCGATGCGCATCGCCGGCGCCAGGCGAGCGAGGAGCTCGCGGTCCGACCGGGTGAGGGCGTAGTCGAGCGCGACGCGAAGGTTGGCCGTCTCGGCGTCGCGGAACGGCACCGCCTCGCCGGCCGGGATGGCGGCCTCGAGCCGCGCGGTGTAGTGCTCGGCGTGCACGTGGCGCGCCTGCTCGGCGGCGAGCTCGCCCTGCTCGTCCAGGCGGTCGAGCGCGTACGCGCGCAGCGTCGCCAGCAGCGAGAGGCGCACCTGGCGGCCGATGCGGGTGCGGCGCAGCAGGCTGCGGTCGAACAGGCTCGCGACGATGCCGAGCGCGTCCGGTGCGCCGCCGATGACCGCGATCGCAGCGGCGCTGTCGAACGACCGGGGAAGACGGCGAGGCGGGCGAAGGCGTCGCGCTCCGCCTCGGAGAGCAGCTGCCAGGTGCCGTCGATGGCCGCGCTGAGCGTGCGCTGGCCGTAGGCGTCGTCGGCCGGCGTCGGCCAGCGCGACCTCCGTGGTCATGGCGGCGAGCAATCGTCGACGCCGAGCAGCCGCAGGCGGGCGGCCGCGAGCTCGATGGCGAGCGGCAGGCCGTCGAGCCGCGCGCACAGCTCGCGCGCGGGGCGTCGCGGTCGTCGCCCTCGAGGTCGACCCCCGCGGCGTGCGCGCACTGGGCGAACAGCTCGACCGCCGCGTCGTCCGTCGCCCCGAAGGCGAGCGGGTCGAGGCGGTGCTCGTGCTCGCCCCGCATGCGCGGCGAGAAGCCTGCTCGTCGCCAGCAGCCGCAACCCGGGCGCCGTGGCCACCAGGTCCTCGAGCAGGGGGACGCAGCTCAGCAGGTGCTCGACGTTGTCGACGACGAGCAGCAGCATCCAGCGGCGCGACCGCGCGCAAGAGCGCCGACTCGATCAGACCGTCGGCGAGATCGAGGTCGAGCGCGGCGGCGATCGCGGCGGCGACCAGCTCCTGGTCGTCGAGGCCCTGCAGCGGGACGAACATGGCGCCGTCGGCGAACCCGTCGGCGAGCCGTGCGCGACGGCGAGCGCGAGGCGCGTCTGCCGACGCCGCCCAGGCCGGTGACCGTCACGACGCGGGCCCGGCCGCGCAGCCGCTCGGCGACGGCGGCGACGTCGTCCTCGCGCCCGACCAGCTCGGTCGGCGGGGTCGGCAGGGGGCGCCGCGAGCGCACGCCGGCGGCGGCCTGCGACGCCGCCGGCGCGTCCGCGTCGAGCGACGGGATCCTGGTTGAGGATCGCGGTGTGCAGGTCGCGAGCGCCGCGGACGGCTCGATGCCGGCCGTCTGGTCGAGGCGAGGCGGGCGTTGCGGAACGCCTCCAGCGCGTCGGCCTGGCGCCCGGCGCGGTACAGGCCGAGCATCAGCAGCCGCCACAGCTCCTCGCGGTCGGGGAAGCGGCGGGTCAGGCCCTGCAGCTCAGCGACGGCGGCGTCCGGCCGGCCCAGCTCGAGCTGGCTCGCGAGCCGCAGCTGCGTCAGCGCGACCTGCGTGTCCTCGAGCTGCGCGATCCAGGCCTGCGCGAAGTCGAGCTCGCGCGCGTTGCTCAGCGGCTCGCCGCGCCACAGGGTGGAGCGCCGCCTCGGCCGTCGCCGCCGCGGCCGCGTGGTCGCCGAGCCGCTGCAGCGCGGCCCCGGAGGCGGCGTCCGCGTGCACGCGCGTGACGTCGACCTGCAGCGGGTCGACGTCGGAGCAGGTAGGCCGTGCCCCGCGCGACGATGGCGTCGGCGCCGAACGCCGCCGAAGTGCGCCGCCCATGGCAGGGCGTCGCTCGGGTCGGCGGGCAGCTGCTCGCCCCACAGCGCCTCGAGCAGCGTGTCGACCGGACGGCACGGCCTGCGCCGCAGGGCGAGCCGCGTCAGCAGCACCGCTGGCGCGGCGGCGGGGTCGCGCAGCAAGCTCGCCGGCGCGGCGCACCTCGCGCAGCCGGCCGAGCAGGCGACCTCGAGCGCGGCCGTGGCGTCCGTCATCGCCGCACGCCATCACCCCGATCACCGGCGCCGGCATAGCCCGGCCCCGTCCACCCCGCCGGGGCGGGAAAGAGGTCGGCGTGCGCTGACGCGGCGGCGAGGGCGTCGGCGGGAGCTGGGACGGCGAGCGCGCGGCGGCGGTGGGCGCCAAGCCGGGGGTCGCGGCGACGGCGGCGGCGGCGAAGCAGACGCCGCCGGCGGCGACGTACGCGAGGTGCGCGCCGAGCAGCGCGACCAGCGCGCCGGCACCGGCCAGCGCGACGAGGGTGGAGGCCGAGAGCAGCGCCTCGAAGGCGGTGCTATGCGCCCGCGCGCCAAGGCCCGGGCGTCGAGCGCTGCAGGACGCTCCTCCTCGGCCACGACGGAGATCGCGTCGCCGACGCCGGCCACGACGGCCGCGGCGACGGCGAGCTCGAAGCGCGGGGGCGAGGCCGAAACGCACACGAAGCCCGCCCGCGATGACGGCGAGCCCCGCGACGACGCGGGCCGCGTCGCCGGTGCGGGCGCAGAACGAGCGGGGCGAGCGTGGTGCCGGCCAGGGAGCTGGCGCGAGCCGCTGCCGATGAGCAGGCGACGCCGACGCCTGAGCCCGGCCTGGGTGGCGAGTACGACGGTGGCCGCCGTCAGCTCGACGGTGGTGCCGATGCGGCGCACCTCCAGGCGACAAACCCCGCGCAGGGCGGCTCGGCGGCGACCAGGCGGGCACCAGCCACAGGCCGCCCCGCGCGGCGTCGTCGTCGCGCGTCGCAGGCGCCTGGAAGGAGCCGCGGACGCGCGAGACCAGCAGCGCCTACAGCGCGAACGAGGCGATGTCGACGACGAAGACGGCATCCGCGCCGATCGTCGCCGACGCCCGCGCCGCCCGCCAGGGTGGGGCCAGCGAGGAAGCCGAGCGTCCGCCAGCGCACGAGCCTGGCGTCGCGGTGGCGAGCGCGTCGTCGGGGACGAGGTCGGGCAGCGCGCCGCGCGCGGCGGCCCCGAAGGGCGCCTCGACGGTGCCGGCGAGCGCGACGAGGGCGATCAGCAGCCACTGCGGCACGCCGATGAGGTAGCAGCAGACGATGCCGGCGCCGGCGAGGTCGGAGCCGATCATCACGCGGCGACGGTCGAGGCGGTCGGCCAGCCGGCCCGCTGAGCGGGGGCGCCGGCGAGGAAGCCAGTCGGAGGCGAAGCACCGCAGCGGGCGACCGACTGCGGCTGAGCCCGTCTCCTGCCAGAGCACGA